>WASQ01000097.1 GCA_009712185.1 Telmatospirillum sp.
GGCCGGCCGACCCCGCTCGCCCGGCGGATTGCCCGGGACGCCGGCCTCGACCTTGGCGGTCTGGCCGGTTCCGGTCCGCATGGACGGATCATTCGCGCCGACGTCGATCGCGCCATCGCGGGCGGGGTCGGCCGGCCACCGGTCGCCGCCCCGGCACCGGTCGCCCCGGCATCGGTTGCCCCGGCCGCGGCCGCCGCGCCTGCGCCGGTTCCAGACTTCGGGCCGGCCTATGAGGAGATCCCGCTGACCTCGATGCGCAAGGTGATCGCGCGGCGCCTGTCGGAGGCCAAGCAGACCGTTCCGCATTTCTATCTGACCGTCGACTGCCAGGTCGACAAGCTGCTGGCGCTTCGCTCCGACCTCAATGCCCGCTCCGACGACTATAAGCTGTCGGTGAATGACTTCGTGATCCGTGCGGTCGCGCTGGCCCTGCGCAAAGTCCCGGCGGCCAATGCCTCCTTCACGGAGACGGCGATCCGCCGCTACACGGATGTCGATATCTCGGTCGCCGTGGCAACGCCCGCCGGCCTGATCACGCCGATCATCCGCCATGCCGACCATAAGGGGCTGTCGGCGATTTCCAACGAGATGAAGACGCTGGCCGGCAAGGCCCGCGATGGCAAGCTGAAGCCCGAGGAATTCCAGGGCGGCGGCTTCAGCATTTCAAACCTCGGGATGTACGGCGTGAAAGAGTTCGCCGCCATCATCAACCCGCCCCAGGGCTGTATTCTGGCCGTTGGCGCCGGAGAACAACGCCCCGTGGTGAAGGACGGCGCCCTGGCGATCGCGACGGTGATGAGCTGCACCCTGTCTGTCGATCACCGGGTCGTCGACGGCGCCATCGGCGCCGAGTTCCTGGCGGCCTTCAAAAAGCTGATTGAGGAACCGCTGACCATGCTGCTTTAGGGCCATCGACGCCGGGGACGCCCCCGGCGTCCGACGGCGCTCCGGTTCTTCCCATCTGACTCGATCCCCGGCGGCAGCCGGACGATCCCGCACGAAAGAGGCGACAGTCATGTCCGACACTTCATTTGACATCATCGTCATCGGGGGCGGTCCCGGTGGTTACGTGGCGGCGATCCGCGCCGCCCAGCTCGGGATGCGGGCGGCGGTGGTGGAACGCGAGCATCTGGGGGGCATCTGCCTCAACTGGGGCTGCATTCCGACCAAGGCGCTGCTGCGGTCCGCCGAGGTCTATCGCAATATGCAGCATGCCGCGTCTTTCGGCCTGTCCGCGGACGGCATCGGCTTCGATCTCGGCAAGGTCGTGGCCCGGTCGCGCGCGGTATCCGGCCAGTTGCAGGCCGGCGTCAAGCATCTGATGAAAAAGAACAAGATCACCGTTTTCGACGGTCACGGAAAGCTGGAGGGGAAGGGGCGCGTGTCCGTCACCCGCGATGGCAAGCCGGTGGCGGCTCTGTCGGCGCCGCATATCATTTTAGCCACCGGTGCCCGCGCCCGGTCGCTTCCGGGGCTGGAGCCCGACGGCAGGCTGGTCTGGACCTATCGCGAGGCGATGGTTCCCGATGCCCTGCCAAAGCGGCTCCTGGTCGTCGGTTCGGGCGCGATCGGCATCGAATTCGCGAGCTTCTATCATACCCTGGGATCCGAGGTGACGGTCGTCGAGGTGATGGACCGGGTCCTGCCGGTCGAGGATGCCGAGATTTCGGCCTTTGCCCGCAAATCCTTCGAGAAACAGGGAATGCGGATCCGCACGGGTGCCACCGTGAAGGCGCTTCAGAAGTCGGCGAACGAGGTCGCGGTCACCATCGAGGCCGGCGGCAAGACCGAGACCGTCACGGTCGACCGCGTGATCCTGGCCGTCGGCATCGTCGGCAATGTCGAGAACATCGGTCTTGAGAACACGAAGGCGGTGGTCGAAAAGACCCATGTGGTCATCAATGAATGGACCCAGACGGCCGAGCCGGGGCTCTATGCCATCGGCGATCTGGCCGGTCCGCCCTGGCTTGCCCACAAGGCGAGCCATGAAGGGGTGATCTGCGTCGAGAAGATCGCCGGCGTGAAGGATGTTCATCCCCTTGATACCCGGAACATTCCGGGCTGCACTTATTGTCATCCCCAGGTCGCCAGCGTGGGGTTGACGGAGGCGCGGGCCCGCGAACTGGGACACGAGGTCAAGGTCGGGCGCTACCCCTTTATCGGCAATGGCAAGGCCATCGCCCTCGGCGAAACCGATGGCATGGTGAAAACCGTGTTCGACGCGCGGACCGGCGAACTGCTGGGGGCGCATATGGTGGGGGCCGAGGTCACTGAGCAGATCCAGGGTTTCATGGTTGCCCGCGCCCTCGAAACCACCGAGGCCGATCTGATGCATGCGGTGTTCCCGCATCCGACATTGTCGGAAATGATGCATGAGTCGGTCCTCGACGCCTACGGTCGCGCCCTCAACTTCTGATCCCGTGCGGTGTTCGCCCCGGCCCCCTCTGTCAACGGGGCCGGAGCGGCCACTCCGGCTTCCTCAACCTGGCCGGCGGCGACAGGATTTTCTTGACCTCTCCGTCTGCCTCTCCAATATCGAAGACATGAGCGAGACCACACAAATCCGGCATCCGGAGAAGATCCACCGCCCTGACAATCCGTCGCCGCGCAAGCCCGAATGGATCAGGGTCAAGGCCCCGACCTCGTCCGAGGCGGCCGAAGTCCGCCAATTGATGCGGTCCAAGAACCTGCATACGGTGTGCGAGGAGGCGGCCTGCCCCAACATCGGCGAATGTTGGAAACACCGGCATGCCAGTTTCATGATCCTGGGCGACACCTGTACCCGGGCCTGCGCCTTCTGCAATGTCCGGACCGGCAAGCCCGGCGCCGTCGACATGGCGGAGCCCGAAAATCTCGCCCAGTCGGTCAAGTCCATGGGATTGGCGCATGTGGTGATCACCTCGGTCGACCGTGACGACCTGGAGGACGGCGGCGCCTTCCAGTTCGTGGCCTGTATCGAGCGGATCCGCGCCCTGGCGCCCGCGCCCACGCTCGAGATCCTGACCCCCGATTTCCGCGACAAGCCCGGATCGCTCGACCGGGTGGCGCGGGCACGGCCGGACGTGTTCAATCACAATCTGGAGACCGCGCCCCGGCTTTATCCGTCCATCCGGCCGGGCGCGCGCTATTTCGAATCGTTGCGTCTGCTTCAGCGCGCCAAGGAGGTGGAGCCTGAGATCTTCACGAAGTCGGGAATCATGGTTGGCCTGGGGGAAGAGCGGATCGAGGTCTTGCAGGTCATGGACGATCTGCGTTCGGCCGGCGTCGACTTCCTGACCATCGGCCAGTATTTGCAGCCGACCCCGAAGCACGCGGCGGTCCAGCGCTTCGTCACTCCCGCCGAATTCGAGGAATACAAGACTCTGGCGCGGGCCAAGGGGTTCCTGATGGTTTCGGCGTCGCCCCTGACCCGATCCTCCCACCATGCCGATCGCGATTTTCAGGAACTGCGGGACGCGCGCGCCCGGCAGCGTCAGCGGGTCTGATCATGCCTGTCCATGCCGAAAAGCGACATCTGCCTTACACGCCGGAGCAGCTTTTCGATCTGGTCGTGGACATTGAGCGCTATCCGCGTTTCCTGCCCTGGTGCGTCGCGGCCCGGATCCGGCGGCGCGAAGGCAATGTTCTGTTCGCCGATCTCATGATCGGCTTCAAGATGGTGCGGGAGCGGTTCACGTCGAAGGTGACGCTCGGCAACGGCAGAATCGACGTGGTCTATACGGAAGGCCCGTTCAAATATCTGAATAATTACTGGATCTTCGAACGGGCTGACGACGGCGGAACCAATGTCGATTTTTTTGTCGACTTCGAGTTTCATTCCAAGGTTCTAAGCACCCTGATCGGCGCCCTGTTCGGGGAGGCCGTTCACGTGATGGTCGCGGCCTTCGAGCGGCGCGCCCGCGAATTGTACGCGGGGGGCCATCCGATGCTCAGTCATCAAGGCCGGTGACGGCCGGTCGGCCGGGGCTCCGGCTGCCGGGTCAGGGCAGGTGATCGATATCCAACCAGAGACGGCGGTCTGAACGCGGCGTCGCCGCCGGTAGAAACGGGTTGTTGAGGCGGATGACCCGGCGTGCCTTGAGATTGGCTTTTCTGATGGCGGCCGCATGATGCTTCCAGAAGATGCGGTCGAAACTGCCGTCTTCTATCATCAGCCAGAGCCCCGTTTCGATGCGTTTGGCCAATCGTTCGTCCGCCCGGTTCAGAAAAAAATAATAGGGCCAGTCATAGGCGATCAGCAGACCGCGTTCGATCGCCAGATCCGGCAAAGCGGTCCGGTTCGCCTCATATTCATCGAATATTTCATTGATGCCGCGGGGAAACAGGTCGAATCGGCCGCGTTCCGTCATCTGGAACAGGGACGGGTAGGGGGCTTCCTGGACCGGAATTCCGTTGGCCTGATAGATCTGGATGTCTCCCCAGCCGATTCCCTGTCCGACGTGGAGGCCGCGCAGGTCTTCGATGCTCCGTATGGCGTCGACGCGGGATTGGCTGTCCGACCGGATCAGCGCGATCCTGAGGCCCAGCATTCCCTTACGCAGGGGGATGCGGATGGGGCGCAGGATCCTTTCCTTTTCCTCCGATGTCGAACTCCAGACCACCGTCAGGTCTCCGGTCCGGTGTTCCAGGCTTGTCAGTTGACGTTGTTCGGTCATGACCGCGTCCGCTGGCATCAGCCGGTAGGGGCCGTAGTCCGCCCTGGTTTTTTCCAGCGATTCTCCCAGGATTTCGATGAGGTCGCGAAACCGGACATCATCGGTTTGTTCCGGCGCGGGGTAGATCACAAGGTCGATGGCCCGGGCCGGTGACAGACCGGCCGACAGGGCCAGACACAGAACAACGATGGACAGGACCTTCATCGCGGACATCCTCACAGCAGAGGGTGCCGGTGTCGGGTCGCCATGGCTCACCGACACCGCCGGATCTGCCCGCAGGCAGTCGGAACGAAGGACACCCCCGAACAGCGATCCTATTGGAAAAACTGCGTTCTGCCGACAGGGATTCGAATGGCGCGGGCTCCGGGGCGGCTTGTCTCAGGACCGCAGCCGCTGCATCAGAAGGTCCATGGCGGCCAGCGCCGCGGCGCGGCGGACCGCGTCCCGGTCCCCGGCAAGCAACAGGCGCCTGTGCAGGGTGGGGCGGCCATGATGGGCGCTGGCGATATGAACCAGCCCGACCGGCTTCTCAGCGCTTCCGCCCGACGGTCCGGCGATGCCCGTGATGGCCGCGCTGGCGGGTGCCTGGGAATGGGACAGGGCGCCGTCGGCCATCGCGCGGGCAACTTCCTCGCTGACGACCCCGAACCGTTCGATCAGAACGGGATCGACACCAAGCAGATCGATTTTGGCCTGGTTGGAGTAGGTGATGAATCCCCGGTCAATCCAGGCGGAGCTGCCCGGAATGGCGGTCAGCGAGGCGGCGACGAGGCCCCCGGTACAGGATTCGGCGACGGTCAGCGGAGTGATGGTCTTTGCGCACAGATCCAGGACCTCTTCCGCCTTTTGCAGCAGCTCGTCGGACAGGCTTGGCATCATAAACTCCACAGGGCGGTCAGAATCAGAAGGATCAGGCCGCCATAAATGCCGGCCAGGATGTCATCGAGCATGATGCCAAGACCGCCTTTGACGTCTCGGTCGGCCCAGCTCACGGGGAACGGCTTCAGGATGTCGAACAGGCGGAACAACAGGAACCCGGCCAGATAGACGGTGAGGCCGGGCGGCGCCGCCAGCAGGACCAGCCATTGTCCCGCCACCTCGTCGATGACCACACAGCCGGGATCGTCGAGGCCCAGGGTCTTCGCCATCCGGTCCGCGGCCCACCAGCCGACCAAAAACACGATCACGGTGGCGACGAAAAGTCCCGGCCGTCCCCAGAGCGCAGTAATGACCCAGGCGAACGGGAGGGCCGCCAGGGACCCCCAGGTCCCGGGAGCCTTGGGCATCAAACCGGCGCCGAACCATGTGGCGAGGAGCGGAGCCGGCGTCCTGAGAGACAGATCCTTGAAGGAAAAGGCAGGGGATTGCGTCATGACGGGGAACCCGGTGCCGGGCGCTGCCAGGGCCGGATGAGTCCGACCGGAGCCGGCCGGCTCAGTCTTAGGTTGAAACGGGAATAGATGGTGCCGGGACAACCCGGGCGCCCGACGCAAGGCACTTTATCAGGTGAACCAAGGCCTGCCAATCGCCGGTCGGGCAACCTGTGCCCCTGCTCCCGGCCTATGGCCGATCGTCCGCCGATTTCGGAAGAGGGACGGGCGGGCGTGACCGGGATGCCGGGATGGACGGTCATCCTTAGTCCCGGGGTCAGTCGTGGCCCGTTGGCGGCTGGCGCCGGCGGCGTTGCGGCGGCGGGCTCGCGGCATCGCTGAGATCCAGGCGTTCGACCGCGATGAACACCTCGCGCAGGTGGCGACGCAAGGCGCCTTTAGCCTTGGTGATATCGCCGCTGATCACATTGTCGGCGATATCCCTGTGCTGTTCGAGCAGGCGGGCGATGCGGCCGGGCTCATGAATATTTTGGTAACGCACACGGTCGAACTGGGTTTTCGCCTGAAGAATCACGCTCCACACGCCCGGATTGCCGCTGAGTTCGGTGATCAGGGCGTGGAAACGGTTGTCGAGACTGTAGAACTCTTCGATGTCGCCCTTCGCGACCGCCGCGGTCTGCATGTCGATGTTCTCGCGGATACGCCGGGCCGCCTCGGCATCCATCCGCCGGGCCGCATCGGCGATGAGGGCGCATTCGAGATGCTCGCGGATATATTGACCGACCTTGACCGCCTCAAGCGAGATCGGCGCGACGAAGGAGCCGAACTGCGGGTAGATCTTGACCAATCCCTCTTCGGCCAGCTTGATCAGAGCCTCGCGGACCGGGGTCCGGCTGACATGGAGGCGATCGCACAGGTCCAACTCGGACAAAGGGGCATTGGGTGGCAGAACCCCGCGGACAATGTCCTCGCGCAGACTGTCGAACACCTGGCTGGCAAGACGGGAATTACGGCGGTCCCTGTCGATTGTTGTCATGTTTGTCTGTTTTCGTCCCGGAACGTTTCGAAGCCAAATCGGACTTTTCCTATCCCTACCACAGGGGCGGGCAAAGCGCTAACACTTGCCCGCCCCCAAAGGTGGAGAACCGGTCCTGGCGGGGGCGGTTCCGGTCGTCTTCCTGTCAGGCGATCCGTCCGGACCGGAAGGCATCGATGGTCTGCATGACGCCCCGCAGTTCCGCCAGCCCCTTCAGGCGTCCGACGAAGGAATATCCCGGATTCATCTTCTGTCCGATGTCGTCGCCCAGAAGATGGCCGTGGTCCGGCCGCATCGGAATCCGGGCGTCGGCCCGGCCCTCCCGGGCCCGCCGGCCTTCTTCCGACATGATCGCGGCGGCGACGCCGATCAGATCGGTATCGCCGTCGAGATGGTCGGCCTCGTAGAACGATCCGTCCGCCTCATGGCGCGTGTTGCGCAGATGGACAAAATGGATGCGCGGCGCGAATTCCTTCGCCATGGCCACCAGATCGTTCTTCGGATTGGATCCGAACGAGCCCGCACACAGCGTCAGTCCGCAGGCTGTCGAGGGGACGCCCGCGAACATCGCCCGGACATCCTCGGCGGTCGACATGACGCGCGGCAATCCGAAGATCGGGAAGGACGGGTCGTCGGGATGAATGCACAGGCGCGCACCTTCCTCCTCGGCAACCGGGGTGATCTCTCTCAGGAACTCGATCAGATTGGCACGCAGGTCCTCGGTCCGGATCTGCTGATAGAGTTCCAGCATATCCTTGAAGCTGTTGCGCGTATAAGCGAAGTCGCGGGCCGGCAGCCAGTCGATCAGAACCCGCTCCAGTTCGGCGATCTGGTCATCCGTCATGCCGCGGAACCGGTCCTCGGCGGCCTTGAGCCGGGCGGGGGCATAGTCCTTCTCGGCGCCTTTACGTTTGAGGACGCAAAGGTCGTAGGCCGCGAAATCGATGCTGTCGTACCGCAACGCATAACCGCCGGTCGGCAGCCGGTACATCAGGTTGGTGCGGCTCCAGTCGGTAATGACCATGAAATTGTAGCAGATCACCTTGATCCCGGCGCGCGCCACATTGCGGATCGACTGTTTGTAATTGTCGATCTTCTCCCGGAAATTGCCGGTCCGGGTCTTGATCTCCTCACCGACACCAATGCTTTCGACGACCGACCAGACCAATCCGGCGTCTTCGATCATCGCCTTGCGCTTCTGGATTTCGTCGGTCGGCCAGACGCCGCCCTGGTTCATATGATGCAGCGCCGTGACGATCCCGGTTGCTCCGGCCTGTCTGGCTTTTTCGAGGCTGACCGGGTCATCGGGCCCGAACCATCGCCATGTCTGTTCCATCGTTCTGTTTCCTGTTGTCTCGATCGTCAATGAATTTGGTCTTCCGCCGTTCCCGGCGGCATATCACGCGGTTTTGAGGAAATCCTCCAGGGTCGTCCGGACGCCCCTTTCGAGGAGAGAGCGCAGATGGCCGAGGACATCCGCCCGGAATTCGGCGTCGGCCGCCAATTCGGGGAAAAAGATGTCCTCAATCGCGAACAGGGCGTCGACCAGTCGTCCGGCGTCGGCGCCGCAATCCGCGACGACCTGGGCAAGACGGGCGGACAGGGGATCGGCGATCGTATAGGAAACGCCCTTCTCATCCTTTCCCAGCAGGAAGCGGATCCAGGCGGCCACGGCCAAGGGCACCACTTTGGCGCGCGACCCCGCCTTCAGGCGGTCAAGCGCCGGTTCCAGCAGCCGGGGAGGCAGCTTCTGGGATCCGTCCGACGAGATCTGGATCGTCTTGTGCCGGACCCCGGGATTGCGGAAGCGGCCTTCCAGGGCGGCCGTGTAGGCGACCACGTCGGTGCCGGGAACCGGCGGCAATGTCGGGATCAGATCCTGGTCCCAGAGGCGACGGATTACCTTCGGCAGCAGGGGGTCGGCCATCGCATCGGCGATGGTCTCGATTCCCGAAACGACGGACAGATAGGCCAGCGTCGAATGGGCGCCGTTCAGACAACGCAGTTTCATCAGTTCGAAGGGGTGGACGTCCTCCACCATGATCGCTCCGGCCGCTTCCCAGGACGGGCGGCCGAGGGGGAAACGATCTTCGATCACCCATTGGCGGAACGGTTCGCAGACCACCGGCCAGGCATCGGTCACTCCCAGGCCGCGCGCCACTGCCTCGCGGTCCGCATCCTGGGTGGCCGGCGTGATGCGATCGACCATGGTGCAGGGAAAGGAGATCGTGTCTTCGATGAAATGCCCGAGGTCAGGATCGCGCAAGGTGGCGAAGCGGGTCACGATGCGGCGGACCTTGATCCCGTTCTCGGCCAGATTGTCGCAGACCAGAACCGTGAAGGGTGCCACTCCGGCCTCGCGGCGCAGACGGATCGCCTCGGTCAGCAGTCCCGGGACGCTCCGGGGCGCGGTCGGGTCGGCGAGATCGGCCCTGATCATCGGATGGTTCTCGTCAAGGGTGCCGGTCGCCGCGTCCTGGCAATAGCCCTTTTCGGTGACCGTCAAAGTGATGATGCGGATATCGGGGTTGACCGCCAGCGCGAGGACATCGCGCAACTGGTCCGACGTGACCATCGCATCGATCATCGATCCGACCACCCGCAAATGGTCCTCCCCATTCTCGCGGGTCAGGACGGTATAGAGACAGTCTTGCGGCTTCAGGGCGTCACGGATCGCAGGCGACAGCAGATCGACGCCCACGATCCCCCAGTCCCGCGCGCCGGTCTCCAGCACTTCATCCGTATAAGTCGCCAGATGGCCACGACAGAAGGCGCCAAGACCGATATGCAGGATGCCTGCCGAAATCGCCGTCCGGTCATAGCGCGGGCGCCGGACGGCCGCCGGAAGAGCCCCGAGACCGGCCATGCACAGGCGCTGGGCGCCATCGGTCCGGTCTGCCGAATTGCTCATGTCATTCACCTCAACAAGGGTACTAGGATACAAGTGCTGGTATCCTAGCAGCACAGATTGATGGTGACAAGGCGGATGGACGCGTCCTCAGGGCTCCGAAGTCAGGTTGACACGGTTCCCGGGGATGCCCCAGTGACCCGGTGACTCCGGCGGACCTGCCGGAGTCGGCTCCCAAAGGTGCGGAGTCCTGTGCGACTGAGATTGAGACAGCGGCTCCGGCGTTCCCGCCGGAGTCCGTTGCCGAAGCCTGTGCTACGACAGCAGGCCGGGCAGGTCCGCCAGCGAGGCGATCTCGGCATGGGGATGGGCCGGCAGCACCTCGCGCGGCTGGCCGGACCGGTTCACCCAGACGACCTGGAATCCGAAGGCGGAGGCTCCGGCCACGTCCCAGCCGTTCGATGACATGAAGGCGATCTCGGCGCTGGTGCAGTCGAAATGATCAGGGACCAGGCGGTAGGTCGTCGGATGCGGCTTGAAGATGCCGACCTGCTCCACCGACAGGATGGCGTCGAAATAGCCGCCGAGGCCGGCTGCCTTGGTGGCGGCCGTCAGCATGGTGGGCGAGCCGTTGGACAGGATGGCGAGCCGCCGGTCCGCGCCGCGCAACCTGTCAAGGGTTTCCCTGACATCGGCATAGGCCGCCGGGCTGAGATAGGCCTCCATGAGGCTGGCGCGCAGGCCAGGGTCATCGATTCCCAGAGCCTCCATGGCAAAATCAAGGCTTTCGCCGGTGACATGCCAGAAATCGGAATGGCGTCCCATCAGGCTGCGCAGCCAGCTGTATTCGAGCTGTTTGCGCCGCCAAAGGTCGGCCAGGGGGGCGGCGCGATCGCCAAGCCGGGCGCGGCCGGTTTCGACCACGCCCTTGACGTCGAACAGAGTGCCATAGGCGTCGAAAACACAGACGGAAATTCCGGACAGGGGTACGGGCATCGGGACTCTCCTTGGGGTTCGATTGTGGCGTTCATCCCTTTTCTCCTCGGCCGGGGATCGGCCGCGACGTCACTCCCCTTCTTTTTCCGGGGGGCGTTGATGTCGTTTGACGACCGTCACATTCCCATCCTGTCAGCGCTTGAGATCGGAGGCCAGGGAAAGGTCGACGTCATCCACGCCAAGGCGGCGCCGGTAGATCTGCGCCCCCTCGAGAACTCTTTGCACGTAATTTCTTGTTTCCGGGTAGGGAATGCTCTCGATCCAGTCGATGGGATCGGCATCCTTCCCGCGGGGATCACCCATGTCGCGGATCCATTTGCGGACCCGGTTCGGTCCGGCGTTATAGGACGCCACCGCCAGGATATAGGATCCGTCGAAGTCGGACAGCAGGCCGTTCAGATAGGCCGATCCCAGGGTGACGTTCAGTCCGGGATTGGTGGTCAGCGCATCGGTCAGGGTGTCCTTGCGGGCGGACGGCAGATTAAGTCCCTTGGCGACCCGCTGCGCGGTGGCCGGCATGAGCTGCATCAGGCCGCGCGCGCCTACCGGGCTGATCACGTCCTCCTGAAAGGCGCTTTCCTGACGAATCACCCCCATGACGAGAGCGCGTTCGGGCGCGTCGGGCGCCTTGACCCGGGGGATGGGGTAGCCGGCCGTGATCAGGGGCGTTCCGTCGCGCTCCAGGCGCTTTGCGATCGCAACGGCCACGTCGGGGCGGCCGAGGGAGGCGGCCAGACCGGCCGTCAGCGTCCGCAGGCCGGGCGTTCCGGCGGTATCGCCGACACGGAGCAGAAGGGGGCGGATCAGATCGCCCTGCTGAAGCTGTCCCAGCAGGCGGGCCGCCCGGACCAGCTCCTGCTGCTCGAAACGGTCGGTGTCTTCCGCGGTCGGGGTAGGGGGGGGCGGCAGCGGCCAGAGCTGGCCGGGGTTGAGCCGCCAGGCCGCGAGCTGGCCGTAAAAGGTGGTCACATGACCGGCGGCAAGGGCGTACCAGTGCGTCGATTCACCGTCATGGCCCATGGCGTCGGCGGCGCGCCCGGCCCAATAGGCCGCGCGGGAGCGGCTTTGCGGCGTACCGACACGATCATACATGCGGCTGAAATGAGCCATCGCCGCCACATCGTCGCCCAGGAAGCGCAGCGCGATCCATCCCGAAAGCCATTCAGCGTCGGCGAAAGCCGTCCCCGATGTCAGTCCGTGGGCGCGGGCGGCGTCATAAGCCTCGGCATTCCTGTTTTTTTGCAACAGGCGCCGCACCAGGATCGCGCGTTCCGTCCACCACTGGTCCGGTCGCCCCGGTTCGCCGGCGGCGCCCTGGGCAGCGGCGGCCAGAAGGGCCAGCGCCTCGTCCTCCCGGTCATGCCTGCGCAGGTAACGGATCCGTTCCAATGTCAGTCCGGGATCGCCAGCCAGGGCTGACGGCACGCGTTCCAGAGCCGCCTCTGCAGCCGGGGTATCGGCCGCCAATGCCAGCCGCGCCTCGGCCAGCCGCTGAAGATCGGCGGGCACGCGCTGGATCTGGCGGCCTGCCGCCTCGTCCTGATGCTCCCACAGCAGGCGATCGAGGCGGCGGGCCTCGTCGGCATCGGTCAGCAGGGTTTGAAAGGCCGTCAGGAAGTCCTGTTCCTGAGTTTGGGTGAAACTGACGCCGGCCCAGGCCGCCCGCACCACCCTGGCGGTTTTTTCCGGATCGCCGCCGGCCTGCAGCGCCTTGGCATAGGCGATCACTCCGTCGGTCGTCATCGGAGGATGCTGGGCGAACCAGGATATCAGGACCGTGTCCGGCGTCCCCGCGAGAGCCTCTTCGGCCCGGCGTTCCAGCACCGACAGGAGAGGCCAGTCCGGATTGGCGGCCATGAAGGCTGTGATGTCGGTGAAGGACGCTCCCGAGTTCGGCTGGAGGAAGGCCTGCCACTGCAGGACCTTCGCGGGAAGCCGGTCGCGGGCCTGGCCTGCCGTTGCCAGTGCCAGGTCATATCGGCCCTTCCCGGCGGCAATGAACGCCTGGCGGTAGATTTTCTCGTCGTCGGCGGAAAGCTGATCGGCCTTCGCGTTGGCGATGCCAAGGAAAATGAAAACGGCCAAAACGGCGGCCAGCCAATGTTTCACGCGATATATCCCATGTTGCCGGCGTCCGAGGGGGTGGAAAGTTGCGTCGGTGATCGGCGCCGCCTGGAGCATTGACACTAACGGAAGAGCCATCGGCCTCGTCATGACCCGTGGGCGCGGGGGACTCCGGCCGGCACAATGGATCCCCGCTTTTAGCGGAAATGACGAGATCCGGCTCAGACTCTACCTCCTGATCGACTCGCCGCACCAGTCCGGATTTTCAAAATATCACTCCGCGTCACCCTGCCGGGAGGGATCAGATGCGGGAGGGCAAGGTGGACGGGAAGAGGCCGGAATAGATCTTCAGTGATATCGGAATAGATTCTCTGATGCGCCGATAATAATGGAATATTCTACTTAAGATTGTTAATTCATCGCAATTTTATCGATATCAATTCTGTTGATGGACATGGTATTTGCACTCCGGATATAATAATCATCACCGCGCTATTGCATTTTGGAAAAATAGGCGAAGGGGAGGGGCAGGGTGGAAGGCAGCGCTTTGCCGGAAAGTCGTAAACCGTCGATTGAAAAGTCGGGTTTTCAGCCTGATCGGGTTGTTTTCGAGCATCCCTTCTTCTCCCGTGTGGGGCGAAGCTTTTTCCATATCCATCCCCGCACCGGCGAACCGGTGATGTCGGTGCAGATCGCCAATAACGAGGCGCTGCTTCCGTTTGCCGGCCTGAAGCGGGAATTCAATCTTTGCGAGCATGACCGCGAGATGCTGGATGTGCTGGAGGGCGGTCTCAGATATGTGAACGGGCTCAGGATCGGCGATCCGCTTCCCAAGGAGATATTGACCGGCGAGGCGTCCTGGAGCCCGTCGAAGCGCCATGAGATGATCGCCCACCAGCGCATCACCATGCAGCTTGTGAGCTGGATGAGTGGTTCCGGTGACCTGATCACGGATCCGGACGAGTTGTTGCAACTGGCCGAGGATCCGGCCACCAAAAAACGTGTGAACGAGGCATTCGGCGAGGCGGCGGAACGTCTTGGGATCGGCCGGGACAACCGCCAGGCCATGCTGGACTATGTCTGCAAACTATCCCATGAGCTTGCCTTCGTGGAGGCGCTTCGCGACAAGTTCGGCGACATCGGCGGGGTTCAGGACAAGGTTCATCAGTTGCGGCGGATCTATAGCCGCGAACGGTCGGTGGCCGACATCATCGATCAGGTCGTGAAGCTGCTCGAACTGGCGGTGGCCGACTTCTCCGGACGCTTCCTCGAGCTGGACGGACAGACCGGGGAGATCTTATCCGTCCTCAAAAATCTGGAAAATCAGGTGCTGTTCATCCGCGATCGCCGCGATGATCTGCACATCCGCCTGATGGCATGGGACGACGTCATCCGCGACTGGGATGACATCGAAATCTGTGTCTCCTACAAGATCAATAATCTGATCGCCCAGTTCTACCGGTTTCTGGCCCCGCGTTTCATGAAGGTCGATGACTGGGTCCTGATGACGAAGCTTCAGATCCATGCCGAGAAGCTTGAGAATTTGAAACGCAAGAACCGCGTCCTGATCTGGTAGGCCGGCTCCGGCGGGCCGCCGGAGAGGGACAAAAAGATCCTTAGTGGTCAAAATCCAACAGACGAGTCCCTGACTCAGGAGTGGGGCCAAGCGTCCCGCCCGCCGTTCG
>WASQ01000085.1 GCA_009712185.1 Telmatospirillum sp.
AGCCGCCCGCCAAGAACATTTCGGGCAGGCCGCCCTCCTCCTTTTCCGTCCCCCTTCCCGTCCCCCTTCCCGTCATTGTCTCGAGGCATGGCGATCATCTCCCTCCAGGGCGCCGCCCGGGCCGGACTCCCCGGAAAATGAGGGCCGGGAAAGGCTCGGCGATATCCAGCAGATGGCGTCTTCCCTTTGAGGTTCAACATCCTATTGGTCGGAATCCAACATTTGGCCCCACTCCTGATTCAGGGACTCGTCTGTTGGAGTTGGATCACCAACTCTCTGAATTGCGCTGAGAATCTGACAGATGGCATGGACAGAATCTGTCCGATTTTCACCACTATCGACCGAAGTCTTGCGAAAGTCGCTAAGAGCGGATAAAGCCTTAAACACCTAGAGGCGATACCCGCACCGGCGTTGGATACCGGCCCGGCCGGATCAGTGATGATAGCGTCGTTATTTTTGTTTCCGGAGAAGGTCTCTTGATCAAGCGCGATCTGTTTCAACATGGGTGAATGAAAAGACAATGTCGCAAATAACCAAAGCCGACGGCTGTCACAAATCTTCCTTCGGCGCATTGGTGGTGGGAGCACTCGGCGTTGTCTACGGCGATATCGGAACCAGTCCTCTTTACACACTTCACGAATGTTTTGCCGGGGATCACCCCCTGACAGTCGACAAGGGCAACATCCTTGGCATTCTTTCGCTGATATTCTGGTCGATTAATCTTATCGTCTCGATCAAATACGTCCTCGTCACCATGCGCGCCAGCAATCGCGGCGAAGGGGGAAGTCTCGCGCTGCTGGCGCTGCTGCATCAGACCGCCGACCGCCACCCCTGGTTGCCGCCGCTGGTCTCGACCATGGGCATCGCCGCCGCCGCGTTGTTCTACGGGGACTCCACCATCACCCCCGCCGTTTCCGTTCTGTCGGCGATGGAGGGGTTGCAGGTGGCCGCGCCGGCGCTCGAAGACTATGTGCTGCCGATCACCGTGGCGATTCTGGTTGTGCTGTTTGCGATCCAGCGCAAGGGAACCGCCATGGTGGGATCCCTGTTCGGACCGGTGATGATCATCTGGTTTGTCGTCCTCGCCATCCTCGGCGTCAAAAACATCGCCCACGCTCCGGGCGTCCTGGCGGCCATGAGTCCGCATTATGCGGCCCTGTTCCTCTACAATCATGGTCTGGTCGGATTTCTGTCGCTGGGCGCCGTCGTCCTGTCGGTGACGGGCGGCGAGGCGCTCTATGCGGACATGGGGCATTTCGGCCGGACGCCCATCGCTCTTTCCTGGTATTTTCTCGTCCTGCCGGCGCTGGTGCTGAACTATTTCGGACAGGGCGCCCTGCTGCTGACCGACGCCAAGTCGCTTGAGAGCCCCTTCTTCCTCCTGGCTCCCTCCTGGGCGCTGGTCCCCCTTGTCATCCTGGCGGGGCTTGCCACCGTGATTGCCTCGCAGGCGGTCATTTCCGGCGCCTTTTCCGTGACCGCCCAGGCGATGCAGCTTGGCTATCTGCCCCGCATGCGCGTGCTGCATACATCGGCCAAGGAAAAGGGGCAGATCTATATCCCGTTCCTCAACAATGTCCTGGCGCTGTTCGTGATCCTGCTCGTCCTCGGGTTCCGCACCTCCAGCAATCTGGCCGGCGCCTATGGCATTGCGGTGACGGGCACCATGGGAATCACCACCATCATGGTGGGACTGGTGGCCGCCTATATCTGGGGATGGCGCAGCCGGTTTCTCTACGGCCTGCTGGCTCTTTTCCTGGTGGTCGACCTGTCCTTCTTCTCGGCCAATACCACAAAGATCATCAATGGCGGCTGGTTCCCGTTAGCCATGGGCGTGGTGGTCTTCATGCTGCTGATGACCTGGAAGCGGGGCCGCTCCCTGGTGTTCGCCCGGCGTGAGGATGGAGGCATGCCCATGGATGTCTTCGTCCGTTCGGTGATCGGCAGTTCCAAGGTCTGGCGTCCGAAGGGAACCGCCATCTTTCTCACCAGCAGCCTTGCCGGATCGATCCCTCCGTCGCTGATGCACAACCTGAAGCACAATCAGGTTCTGCATGAACACACGGTGCTGCTCACCATCGTCGTCGAGGATATTCCCCATGTCGATCCCACCGAGCGCCTTACCAGCGCCCATGTCAGCGACGGCATCTACCGGGTCGTTCTCCGCTTTGGCTTCATGGATGAGACCAATGTTCCCCGCGCGCTCGCCAACGCGAGCCAGCAACAGCTCGGCTTCTTCTACGAGCCCATGGGAATCAGCTATTTTCTAAGCCGGGAAACGATCATCACGGCGGATCCTCCGGGCATGGACCCGCTGCGCCATGCCCTGTTCGCCTGGATGTCGCGCAGCGCCGCCTCGGCCATGGAGTTCTTTTCCCTGCCGGTCAACCGGGTCGTCGAACTGGGAGACCAGATCGAGATCTGATGGCACCGCCGGAGGGACCTGCCGGACGGGGCGGGGCGCCGTCAGGCGCCGGCCACCCGGACGCCATAGTCCCCGACGGCGGCAAGCAGACGGCCGATTTCGGCGGCGGGCCGGGGCCGGCTGAACAGGTAGCCCTGTCCGGTCCGGCAGCCGAGGCCGCGAAGGAACTCAAGCTGTCCCTCGGTTTCGATCCCTTCCGCGACCACCTCGAGGTTTAGGGTCCGGGCCAGACCGACGATGGCGCCGACGATTTCCATGTCGGCGCTGTCACCCGGGATATCCCGGACGAAACTCTGGTCGACCTTCAGCGTGTCGATCGGGAACCGCTTCAGATAGGCGAGCGACGAATAGCCGGTGCCGAAATCATCGATCGCGAGCCGGACACCAAGATCCTTGAGCGCCCAGAGACGACGCTCGACCTCGCCGCCGAACTCCATCAGAACGCTTTCGGTGATCTCCAGTTCCAGGGTCCCCGCCGGCAGACCGGTCTCATCGAGAATGGCGCGCACCTGATCGGGCAGGTCGGGACGCTGGATCTGCCGCGCCGACAGATTGACGGCAAGGGTGTCGAGAGGAAGTCCGGCGTTGCGCCAGCCGCTCATCTGCCGGCAGGCGTCCGCCAGGATGTCGGCCCCCAAGGGAATGATCAGCCCGGTCTCCTCGGCCAGGCCGATGAAGCGGACCGGCGGGATCAGGCCGTGGCCGGGACGCTGCCAGCGCACCAGGGCCTCGACCCCGGTAATGCGGCCGTCGGCGAGCGCGACCAGCGGCTGATAATGGAGAAGGAACTCCTGCCGCGACAGACCATGGCGCAGGGCCACCTCCAGCTCGACCCGGGCGCTGGCCGCCGCCGTCATCGATTCCGTGTAAAAGCGGCAGGAATTGCGGCCCGCCCCCTTTGCCTGATGGAGGGCGGCGTCGGCCTTTCCGATCAGTTGCTCGGCAACGCCGCCGTCATCGGGAAAGACACTGATTCCGACGCTGGCGCCGACGAAGACGTCCCGCCCGCCGGCAAGCTGGAACGGATCGCGCAGGGCATCGATCAATGACTGGGCCACCACCGCCGCATCCTGCGGGGTCCGCAACCGCTCCAGCAGGACGGCGAATTCGTCGCCGCCGAGACGGGCGAGCGTATCGCTGTCGCGCAGGCGGTTGGCGTAACGCCTTGCCACCATGCGCAGCAGTTCGTCCCCCGCCGTGGTGCCGATACTGTCGTTGACGGTCTTGAAATGATCGATATCGAGGATCAGAACGGCGCCGGCCGAGCGGTCATGGCGACCGCGTTCGATCGCCCGCTGAAGCCGCAGCGACAAGGTCAGCCGGTTGGGCAGGCCGGTCAGGCTGTCATGATGGGCGAGCTGGTCCAGCCGCGCCTCATATTCCTTCACATGGCTGATGTCGGCCAGCAGGACCGCCACCTGTCCCGGCGCCGGCCGGCTGACCACCGCATCCATCCATCGGCCGAATACTTCGGAGTAGCCCTGGAAGTTCATGGGCTGGCCGGTGGCGGCGACCTGCGCCAGAAGCCCGCCCCAGTCGGTCCGGTCGGTCGCCAGGGCGGGAAGAGCCTCGCGCACCGACCGTCCGAGGAAATCCTCCGCCCGCCGTTCGAGAAGGCCGAGAAACGCGCGATTGACGGTATGAAACCGGAAATCGGCCGGCCGCCCATCCGCGCCGGCCACCACCTCGAAAAGGGCGACGGCGGTCAGCATATCGTCGAACAGCGCGCGATACCGGGCCTCGCTGGCCTCAAGAGAACGGCTCTCGGTCTTCCGGTCGGTCACGTCGCGGGTGGCTCCCCGCCACCCGGCGGGACGGCCGTCATCCCCCAGCACGGCGCGCCAAGTCAGCTCCGCCCACCGCATCCGGCCATCGCTGTGCCTGAGACGGATCTCCAGCGAACCGGACCGGACTCCGGAGGCGACGGCCTCCGCAATCCCTTTCCAGGGGTCATGGTCGTCTGGGTGCAGGATGGGCAGAGGATAGTCCGGCATCGCCATGCAGTCGGCCACCGACCGGCCGGTCAGATCGTGGACCGCCGGATTGACCCAGAGAAGCCGGCCATCGACGGTGATCCAGTCCTCCCAGCAGGGAGAGTGGTCGGCAATCGCCCGGAACCGTTCCTCCTGCCCCTGGATCCGATGGGAGGCGCGGGCACCGTCCTCGCGCCGCGCGATCAGAAGCCAGGCGATCATCGCAGAGGACAGGCCGATCGCCACGACGAACGTGCCGGCCCGGACCAGGTCGCGCCACCACCCGGCGAGATAGTCTGCACCCGCCACGCCGACGGTCAGATAGAGCGGGAAAGGGCCGACCCTGCGGAAATGAAATCGCCGTTCGACACCATCGACCCCTGAGCGGGCCTGGTAAAACGCGGACTCCACACCCGCCCGGACCAGACCGCGGACCTCCGGCGACAGCACCACGCTGGCCGCGGCCTCGACCGGCCCGGGGTGCCGGATCAGGACACCCGGCATGTCCCCGAATACCGCCACCGAGCCATCTCTGCCGACGTCGACGCGCGCGATCAGGGGTTCGAGGTCGGACGCCGGAACCGGGATCAGGACAAGCCCCCGGAAAGACCCGGCGGAATCGGACAATCGCCGCGCCAGGATCAGGTCCCAGGGACCCCCTCCCTGGCGGACCATGCCGGAGACCACGAGCCCGGCATGCGGATCGTCACGCAGCCTCTGGAAATAGTCCCGGCCACCGATCGCCGGGGCGTAAGGCGCGGCCTGGGGCGGAGACCCGACCGGCCGCCCCCCGGGATCGAAGACATGGACCATGCCGGCATCGGGATACCGCTCTCCGATCCGCCGCAACAGCGCCTGTACCGCTTCCGGGGTGCCGTTGCCGCGCTCGATCCCGTCCTGGGCCGCCAGCAATGCGAGGTCGAGCTTCTCAACCGTGGCCTGAAGCGCCTGCCCCAACGCGCCGGAGATCCCTTCGATCACCGCGTCCGCATGACGGCGCTCCTGCCCCCATGAATGGGAGAGCTGCACCACGATGGCGACAACAGTCAGAAGATTGATAAGGATTGCCGCGCCCCAGACCCGGCGCCGGAAACGCGGTGGGTCACCCTCCCCGAAAGGTGCTGGGGGACGGCACGGGCTTCCCATGCCGCGCCTCCGATTTGACGTTCCCCGGCAGGAAAGCGCCGGATATGATAGGTTTTAACGTGTGGGGGCGAATATGCGCCGAGGGCGCCGTGACGCCAGAAGCTGGGTTGGCGAGGTGACGAACCTGGATTTCGGCAATCACCAGTTCATTTCGGGAGAAGGGGCGTCTCCTGGGCTGACCCAGGCCTTTCGGCGACAACCGGCGACCGGCGGCGGCGTTTCGGAGAGAATCGCCAAAACGGTCACGGCAATCCCGGCGCATATCCCGCACCCGCCGGCAGGCAGTTTCGGCATCTCGATTTCCCTCAGCTCCTTGGGCCCGGACAGGCCGGCATTCAGGGGTATTAGACGAACGGCGGTTCACGACATGACAATAGAAATACACGTTTTTTCGTGTGACCACAACACGATTTTTCGTGTAAACCCGCCCGCTTCCATGGATGGCCGCCGCCATTCGCTCAACTGTTCGACAGCCCGCTCCCCCTTTGAATCGCGTCCGCGTCCGACCGCCCTCCTGTCTGTCTGCCGCCCGGGACGGACGGCGTTATGACGACGATCGGAAGCCGCCTGCGGGCGATCCGTACCGCGCTGCGTGAAACGCAACGGGGGATGTCGAAGCGCTTCGATCTGGGCATCAACGGCTGGCAGGACCTGGAGCGGTCCAACCGCATTCCCAAGGGCGAAACCCTGGGACAACTGGTGGCCATGGGGTTCTCCTCCGACTGGTTGCTGACCGGCGTCGGTTCCATGCACCGTCCGAAAGGCCCTCCGGAAAAGGAAGGACCGGACGGAAGGGAGGCCACGCCGGGGAGTGGCGGAGAAAACCGGGAGGACCAGACCATCCGGGAACACCGGACGGACGACGAAGGACCGGCCCGAGAGCGATCGGAGGAGGAGGGTCCCGATGGCCGCTCATCGCGGCGGCTGGCCGAAATCCAGAGGGCGCTGCAACGGGGCGTCCTCACGGCCGACGTGAAAACGGGACGGGATCTTGGCGCCCTGATCGCCGCGCCCGGCCTTTCCGACAGCGAGCGCGCGTTAGCCAGCGCCATTTTTGAGGCGACCTTTCCGGACATCGGACGTGCTGACGGTGGCGGCGACGGCAGTCCCTTCGATGACGTGGTCCGCGAACTGAAAGCCGCAACGCGCCTTCTCGAAACGGCCTGCAAAGCGAATGAATGGACACCACCGCCGGCGGTGTGGCACTCGCTCCAGGGATTGATCCTGCGCTATTCCGTCCGTCTGGGCGACATCGTCATGCTGCTGAGCGCCCTGAAGCCCGGGGTGGCGGCTCCGCCATCGGTGGAGGCCTCGCCGGCCGGAGGCGAGGACACTCTTCCCGCGTGACGGTCCCGCGGAGACCGGCCGCTGGGTCAATGGAACTCGACAGGAAGAAGGAAACAGAGATCCTCCGCCGTCGCGCCGGCCGGGGCCGACGGAAAGGGCGCCGCCGCCGCCAGCGCCTCGCGCGCGGCATGGTCCAGTGTCTCCCGTCCGCTGGACCGCCGGATCCCGGCCTCGATCAGACGTCCGTCCGGGGCCAGCGAAAAAGCGAGGATCACGGTTCCCCGCCCCCGGATCCCGGACGGCGTATGCAGCAGGATTCGGGCGCGGACCTGACCGGCGTAAAGGGCCAATGCGTCCTCTTTCTGCCCATTGTCCCGGGGTGGCGCGGATAACAGGCCGCCCCCGGACGGCGGGCCGTCCGCGACGGCCGCCACCGGCTCCGTGGCAACGGGAGCTGTGGCGCCGGCCGCCGGGTCCGGCAACGCCTGCGAAGGGGACGGGACGGGACCGCGGGGCCGGAGAGACCCCGCGGGCGGGGCCGTGGGGGGCCGGGCCGGAACCGTTACCGACCGGAGAGGAGCCGCAGGCGACGGCGCCGGTTCGGCGGGTCGCGACCTCTCCGGCTCCGGCAGAGGGATGGACGTCCCCAGCACGAGCGCCACCTCAAGGGTGGGCCCGCGCCCGGCCGCGCCCGGCAGTCCGGCGCCGAAAAGAACCCACGCCAGCGCCCCGCCATGCAGGCAAAGCGACAGCAGGGGGCCGGACACAAGACCCCGGGCATCCCTTGTCAGACCATATCCCGGTGATCGGGACCGATCACCGACCCCCGCAGACGCCGGGCGGGTTTCTCCAAACCCCCTGGCTTCGCTCGCACCAGCTCGCGGGCCCGCATCGGGCCAGCCAGGTCTCGATGAGCCATCCTCATCGAGACCTGGCATAACGTCCGGCCCCGCCCCCATCAGAAGGCGACGCTCACGCCCGCATTGAAGGACCGGCCGGCTCCCGGCAACGGCCCCATCGGCGCCCGCGTGTTGGTTGCCCGCCAATAGGACACATAGGCCCCGCCATTGGGATCGTAATATTGTTTATTGAGCAGGTTATCGATCCCCGCGGCCACCGTGACCGGACCCAGGCTGTAGGACGTCCGCCAGTTGACGATGGCGAAACCCGGGGTCGTCTGTTCGTTCTGGACCGGATTGACGACGGATTTGTCGTTGACCATCCGGACCTCGGCGGTCGTATTCCAGCTTCCGAGGCTGTGACGAAGGGACAACAACGCGTTCAGCGGCTGCATCCGGTAAAGCCGGCCACCGCCATCGGTCCGCATCCCCTTGACCCATCCGACGGTACCGTCGACATCGAGATCGCCGAACCGGCTGTTGCGAATCAACGCCTTGCTGCCGGCAAGGTCGAAACCGAACAGTTGAGCGTCGTGGTTGGCAAACTGCAACAGCGAGATACCGGGCGTCGACGTGCCCCGCACCGGGTCCGCGCTGATGTAATCCTGGACATAGGTGTAGTAGGGCGTCACCGTGATCGACCAGTCGGCCCGCGCCGTGTCATGCCAGCCGGAACTGATGCTGACGGTATTGGCGGTCTCCGGCTTCAGATGAAGATTGCCGACATATTCGGTGCCATTGCCGAACCAGCCGATCATGCTGGCGGCCATATTGCCGGTCGACCAGGCGTAGCGCTCATAAAGATTGGGGGCGCGGGTCTTGCGCGCAATTCCGAGTTCCCCGGTGCTGATCGCCGACGCCTCATAACGAACGGTCGCGGTCAGGTCCTCGTTGACGTCGGTCTTTCCATGCGATTGGGAATTGAAGGCGGCGGCATCGGCCGCATATCCCGCCATCATATTGTCGGAATAGCCGGACGCCGCCCCGGTATTCATGGTGATGACGTCGTTGCGCACGCCCAGAAGCGACGTCCAGCGCGCGTCCCAGCGGTGTTCCCACTCGGCGAAAGAGCCGAACTGACGGCGTGTAGCCTCGTTCAGATTGATGAAGGGATAGGGACTCATCATGCCATGCGGCACGCCGCTGATCGGCGGCCACCAATCGCTCAGCCGGTAGCCATGATACTCGTTGCCCAGACGGAGCAGATCCTCGTGCGACAGCGGAATCTCGGCCTTCAGGGAATAGCCCGCGTCGGTACCGTTGGTGTTCATCGGCATATGGCCCGTGGTATTCCGGCCGGACAGGAAGTCCATCGCATGACGGGCGTTCTGCCAGTAGGCCAGGGCATCCAGCCGACCCCAACCATAGTCGCCGGTGTAGCGGGCGTTGAGATAGTTGCTGGTATTGCCGGTCAGATCCATGCGGGCGTTGGGGAACCCCTCATAGGGCGTGATCTGATGTCCGCCGCGTATCGTCAGTTGCCCGGCATCTCCCCTGACCGAGAAAACGCCATTATGACTTTGCGTCTCGAAGCGGCTGGCGGCGATCCGGTCACCGGCGCCGTCATGGGACTCCCGTGCCCGGGTCCAGGATCCGTCATAGCCGATGGCGATCGCATCCGTGGCGGCCGATGCCGCGCCGCTGGTGCCGATCTGCCGGTTAACGCTGCGGAAGGTGGTCGAGATCCGGCCATGCAGCGCCACCTGTTCGTCGGGAGCCGCGAAGACGGGATCCTCGGGATCGGCTGCGACGGTTCCGCCGATGCTGTCGCCGCCGGCACTGACCGGCGTGATGCCGGCGACCACATTGAGATGACCGCTGGCGGACGGGGCAATGTAGGACAGCGCGGGATTCATATGGTTCGGGCAGGCCGAGGTGATCGGCACGCCGCCGACGGTGGTCCGAAGCCGGTCGTCGGCCAGCCCATGCACGATGGGCAGGCCCGACAGGCCTCCTCCCGTGGCGACCGCAACTCCCGGCTGTCCCGCCAGCAGACGCGCGGTATCGCTGGCGCCGACAAGGGCCTGCGCGGCAATCTGGCGCTTGTCGAGGCTGCCGCTGTCGAGCGGGCAGGTCATGTCCGGAGCACTGTCGACGGAAATGGGCACCAATGGCGTTTCGGCCCGGACGGCCCCCGCCTGCGGCAGCAGCGAAACCGCCACCAGACCCGGGACCAGAAGCGGCAGCGTGCCCAGCACGCCGCCCGCCGAGGCGCGACGGCGCCCCGGCAAGACAGATGATATCATCATGGTCGGTTCCCCAAAACTCAAGGTGCCGCCGGTCCGGCCCGGCCGGCCGGCGGATCGATCGGAATGAGCGGGCAAATCAGGAACCGCGGCGCCGTCCACCGCTTACAAGGAAGGCGGCTGGAGCGCGGCGGAATCCCTCAGAGGGGAATCGGAGGGGCCCTGGCGTGATAGCGGAGAGGAACCGGCGAGGACGGCGCCCGGCGGTCGTCGGGCCGACGGTGTTCGATCACCCGTGATACAGACAGGGCGATCTCCACCGGTGGCGCGGCCATCAGGGCGCCGGTGGCGGCATTACCGAACGGGAAACAGGCCGGGCAGACCGGCCGGCGATCGTCACCATCCCGGCGTGGCGCCTCCCGGGGGGCGCCTCCCGGCTCCGGCAGACCGGCACCATCCATATGGCAAAGCGGCATGCCGGCCAGCATCCCGGCGGCCTGAGCGGCCACCGTGGCCGCCAACCGGCCGGATGGATCCGGCGGGACGGAGGACGGGCCGCCCGGCACCGCCAGCATCCAGCCGAACAGATTGATGGAGAGAAGAACGACCCCCAGCCAGGCCGTCAGCATCCGTCCGGCACCGGCGCGGTGCCGGAACGCTGTAATCGCTAACCTCAGTCGGGACCGTTTCCCGGACATTGCCTCTCCCACCGATCCCGGCCACGCCGCCGTTGGGCGCCGGGGATGGCACGCCTTGGTTGTCCTCTAATATTGAGCCTTAAGTAAAATTCACCTTGATCCAGATCAAGAACATAAGTCTTTTCTCGCACCTATCGCCAGGTCCTGAAAAACATTAAGAATCGAAAAACCAACCCCGGTCTAGGATCGGAGATCACGACTTCAAGGGAGTGTGCCGAGTGGTCCTCGATATGAATAGCGACGCCGCACGCCTGGTTTTCCTTTTCGGCGGCATCGGCGACCAGTTTCTCTGGCTGTCGCTTTTGCCAGAATTCCGCCGGCAATCGAGACAGCCCGTTGTCGCCGTGACCAACCGATCCAGCTCTCGCCAGATCGCGGACCTGTTCAGCGGACGCGCCTATGACCGACTTGAGGTATTCGAACAACCCAACCTTTCCGGCATGCCTCCAACCACTTCTCATTTCCAGCCTCAACGAATCGTCCGGGCTTCCCACATCTTCTATGACGAGCGTGAGCGCTACGACCTGATCGGGCGTTTTTCGATCGGAATCGCGGATTTAGTACGGCTGATCCTGGATATCGCACCGGACGCTCCTGTCGCGCTTCCCAATATTCCGGACCAAGCCCGTCGAAATGCCGCCAACTATATGCGCGAGTGGTCTCTGCCCGTGGGCCGGACAGTTTTACTTGCCCCCTGGGCTCTGTCCTGGCGATGCCCCCTGCCTTTGTCATGGTGGACCGAGGCCGTCCGAACCCTCAATCAACGAGGATTCACCGTCGTCAGCAATGTCGGCAACTCCGGTCGTTGCGACACGACAAAAGACGGAGCGCTTCTGGGCGCAATTCCCGGCACATTGCCAGTAAATGTCTCGCTGAGCGACATCATTCCTTTTACGGAATTATGTGGTTATTTTTTGGGGATGCGAAGCGGACTGTGCGATCTTATCGCTCATGCTCAGGTAAAAAAGTTAGTGATTTATCCATATGCTGCTGACATTGATTCCTATCTGACGGGTTTGCCCTTTGACATTGCCTGCCGTTTCTGGTCTGTAGCCAGAGCCTTCGGCCGACCCGATGTGTGTGAAGAAATGGTGAATAGCGAAATACCGTTCGCTCCCAGTTTAATCGACTCATGGCTTGACAAATAAAAATCAAAATTATGAAATAACAAGAAAATCAAACATCGCTTTAATTTAAAAAATTTACTTGTTTTACAAGACAGCGTTCGGAGAACGGACGAACTCCGGGAGGCGATGGGATCAGGCGGCGCTCGCCCGAGGAGAAAACGCCACCAGAGAAAGCCGTCGTGAGGCACATTTGCCGGACCGCGATCCCGGGATAACTCGCCCGAACCTGGGGATCGCCTTTCGGGCGGGCTGACAGTCCGGACAACGCCCCCCCTTCGACCGAAGGAGACGCCGCAGATTGACCGCCGATGCGATCACGGCCGCGTCATGGATCAAATATTTTTCTGAAGGGTGCCGCCGGGCGGGTTTCGGGATTTTCCGGAAACCCGCCCGGCTATTGGCTGGGGGCCGTGGATTCGAACCACGGTAAGCAGAGTCAGAGTCTGCTGTCCTACCGCTAGACGAGCCCCCATCAGCGGGCGGAGGCGTGTTTAAACAGTTTTCACCGAACTGTCAACCACGCTCTCTTTGACGCGGTTTCTTTCGTCATTTCCTGAGGAATGCGGAGACTTCGCAGCCATTCGGCCTTGACGAAAGGCGGTCCTTCTATCATATCCCGCCGGCGATTGCCAGCCCCGATCCTCCGATTATCGATGGCCGCGCCCCGTCCCGGATTTCCGCTGACGAGACGCTTCCGGTGGTTGACGCAGTCCGTTACGATCGACCTATGAAAGGCCGCCCGCCTGGCGGGCGATGAAAGACTGGATATTTTGGAACACTCTGCCGCTGATCGGCCTCAAGCCCCGCGAGAGCATGGCGAGGCGCCCCTTTATGGCGCCCTGGACCTTGGAACCAACAACTGCCGGCTGCTGCTGGCCACGCCGGCCGCGGACGGCATCAGGGTCATCGAGGCATTCTCGCGCGTGACCCGCCTGGGCGAGGGACTGGCCGCAACCGGCGTCCTGTCTCCCGATGCGATCGACCGCTCTCTCGATGCCTTGCGCCAATGCGCGCAGAGACTTCAACGCCGTGGCGTGCGGCGCGTCCGGGCGGTGGCGACGGAAGCCTGCCGGCGCGCCAGCAATGGCGAGGCCTTTCTGCACCGCGTCCATAGGGAGACGGGGATCAGGCTGGAGACGATCTCGGCCGAGGACGAGGCGCGGCTGGCCTTGACCGGCTGCGCCCCGCTGCTGGACCGCAGCCGGCCCTACGCCCTGGTGTTCGATATCGGGGGCGGCAGCACCGAACTGGTCAAGGTCCGCCTCGGGAGCGGCGGCAACGGGACGGGAACCGCCGACACGGTCGAGGCCCTGGCCTCGCTGCCGGTCGGGGTCGTGACCCTGGCGGAAAGCGAGGGATCGCGCCTTGAGACGCCGGAGGGCTATGCCGCCATCACCGGACGTCTGGTGGAAACGTTTCGCCCCTTCGAACGGCAAGCCGGGCTCGAGCCGGTGGCGGCCGGCGGCGGCCTGCATCTTCTGGGCACATCGGGCACGGTGACGACGCTGGCCGGCGTCCATCTCGACCTCCTGCGCTATGACCGGTCACAGGTCGACGGACTGGTGCTCGATTTCGACGACATCGCGGCGATCAGCCGGCGTCTCGCCCGGGCGACTCACACCGAGCGGGCGGCCATCCCCTGCGTCGGCGACGGGCGCGCCGATCTGGTGGTGGCCGGCTGCGCGATCCTGGAGGCCATTTGCCATCTGTGGCCGGCGGGGCGTCTGACGGTGGCCGACCGCGGCGTGCGGGAAGGCGTTTTGTTGTCCATGATGCAGGCGGATCGAATGGCGGGGAAAGCATGAGCCACGGAAAGAAATCGGCGGGCGGTACCCGGAAAACCGGCAGCCATATGCTGAACGAGCGGGTGAAGACGGCCCGTCGTCGCACGGTGTCGTCCACCCGCTGGCTGGAGCGGCAGTTGAACGATCCCTTCGTGATCGAAGCCAAACGCCTGGGCTACCGGTCGCGGGCGGCCTTCAAGCTGATCCAGCTCGATGACCGCTTTCACGTCCTGCGTCCCGGGCGCCGGGGCGGCGATCTGGGCGCCGCGCCGGGCGGCTGGACCCAGGGGGCGGTCGAACGGGTCAAGGCCCTGGCGCCCAATGGCGGCAAGGTGGTGGGCAGCGACATCCTGGAGTGGGCGCCCGTCGCCGGGGCCACGGTTCTGACCCATGATTTCCTGGACGACGCGGCCCCCGCCATCCTGAAGGAGGCTCTGGGCGGGCCTGCGGATGTCGTGTTGTCGGACATGGCGGCGCCGACGACCGGCCATCCGCCGACCGATCATGCCCGGATCATCCATCTCTGCGAGATCGCCCTCGACTTCGCGCTGGAGGTTCTGGCCCCCGGCGGTGCTTTCGTCGCCAAGGTGTTCAAGGGCGGCACCGAGCGGGCGCTGCTCGACCTCCTGAAGAAGAGCTTCGAGCAGGTCCGCCATGCCAAGCCACCGGCCAGCCGGCCGGAATCGGCGGAGACCTATGTGATCGCCATGGGATTTCGCGCCAGGACGCCGGCATCACACGACGCCGGAAACGGCCTTTAAGATCGCATCCTGACGGTCGGGACGGGTCGGGATGCGATGCGGTCCGACGGGATGACGCCAACGCCGCGCCTGCGGCGAGAATCAGGGCGCCGCGCCTGCGGCGAGAATCAGGGCGC
>WASQ01000057.1:0-4934 GCA_009712185.1 Telmatospirillum sp.
CCCCGCCCCCCCCCCCCCCCCCCCCCCCCCCCCCCCCCCCCCCCCCCCCCCCCCGGCCAGGCCGCCGATCGCCGCCAGTCCGGCGATCCCGCTGCCGCGCAAGGCGCGGGCAGTGGCGGCCGTCACCCCTCCCAGAGCGTAGATGTCGACACCGGCCTCCCGGACCAGCCGGCGGAACCGCACCAATCCCAGGCCCGGCTGCCCCGGGTGGCTTCGCGTCGGAAAAACCGGCGACAGGAGGGCTGCGTCCGCCGCCAGGGTCCCGGCGACGACCAGCCCGGTGCGGCCATGCGCGGCCACGGTCAGCGGATGCCGGCCCTGGCGATGCCACAGGCGGACCCTGGGAGAGGCGGCCCGTGCCAGCCCTTCGGGAAGGTGGAGGCCGGTGCCGGTCGCGACAGCCAGATCGAGATCCCCGGCAATCAGAAGCGTCAGGCGTCGTGCCCGGCAAAGCACCGCCAGCCGCCGGGCCAGAGTTTTCCTGCCGGGGTCGTCATAATGGCGTAAAATCACCAGGGAGCCTGCGGGAAGGGCGGCGGCCGCGGCCACCGGATCGGGCAGCCGCCGCTCATCGGTCACAAGGATCAGCGGAGCGAGACGCCGTCCGGCCGGCCCGGACGGGGGGGTGCGTCCCCCGAATTTGAGGTGACACGCCAAGTCTGTTAGGGTCGGCATAGGACTATTTTAACAGGACATGTTCCGTTGATCGAAGATTCTCACGATGACGTCCTGGCCCAGTTCCGGGCCGTCGTCAGCGATCTGGCCACGGCGGCGAACGCGGCCGGCAGGGCGGCGGAAACCGTCCATCTGGTCGCCGTGTCGAAAACCCATCCGGCCGAGCGCATCCGCCCGCTTCTCGAGGCCGGTCATCTCCTGTTCGGTGAAAACCGCGTTCAGGAGGCCCAGCAGAAATGGCCGGCCCTGCGGGAGGCTTTTCCGGCGCTGGAGCTTCACCTGATCGGGCCTTTGCAAACCAACAAGGTCCGTGACGCGGTCGCGCTGTTCGATGTGATCGAAACCGTCGACCGGCCGAAACTGGCCCGCGCGCTCAAGGCGGAGATGGATCGCACGGGCCGGCATCTGCGCTGCCTGATTCAGGTCAACACCGGTGCGGAACCGCAGAAGGCCGGGATTCTTCCCGAAGAGGCGGACGCCTTCATCCGCGACTGTCGCGACGAGCTCGGTCTTCGGATCGAGGGGCTGATGTGCATCCCCCCGGTGGACGAGGATCCGGTGCGGCACTTCGCCTGCCTGTCGGATCTGGCGGATCGGCATGGCCTTCCGGTGCGAAGCATGGGGATGAGCGGCGACTACCGGCAGGCGGTCGCAGCCGGCGCCACCCATGTCCGCGTGGGCACGGCGATCTTCGGAAAGCGGCCGCCGATCGGGACGCAGGGCGCCTGACCGGCCGGGTCAGGCGCCGCGTCCGAGAGGAAGCGCGTATTGCAGGATCAGGGATTCCGATCCCGGATTGCGCCGGGTGATTCCGGCGTTCGAAATATGGTACATGCCCAGCCCGAGCCGCGAGGCGTCGGCGAAGCGCCAGAACAGATCGCCGCCGGAACGGAATTCGATATGGGATCCCAGGCGGAAGCCGTGGCCGCCATAGCCGCCGATGGAAACATTGGGGGACAGGATGACGTGGTCGGTCAAGGCGACCTCGGCGACCGCGCCGACATAACCGTAATAGTCGCCGTCGGTGACGGCGACCATACCGACCTGGGGTCGCAAAATCCACCAGGTCCAGTCGGGGCGGTAGGCGACGTCGAACTCTGCGGCATGGTCGACATTGCGAAAGATCTCCCATTTTCCCGCGCCGAGCACGAGATAGGACGGATCCTCGGCAAATGCCGGCGCAACCCATCCCGCCACGGAGACGATTGCCACCGCGGCAAGTGCTTTTGCGGACACGGTCATCAGGCCCCCCAAGAGACACACTGGTCCTGGAGATGATACGGGAAGGCGTGCCCAAATCCAGCGGATTTCTGCGCCTTTCCGTACTTTTAAAAGTGATCGCGAGCGCCTGCCGGGGTCAGGAAAACCCACTGTTATCTTAACTTCGGGATGATCTGTATCCCTTATTATTTGACCGGAGCGGCCGGAGTCGCGCCGGTTTCCTGGGAACCGGTTCCACTTTCAGTTCCCAGCTTGGCCGCGCGGTCATATTTGTCCATTGCCTGATTGAAGGACGCGATGAACCAGCCGTTATCACCACCCCGGTTGGCGGCGGCGGCCCGGGCATTTCCCGGAACGGCGGCCGGACCGGTGGTCGGCAGCGGCAGCGTCTGCGGCGGGGCGGACGGCCCGGTCCGGGGCGGAGTCGCGAAGCGCCGGCCTCCGGTCGCCTGTTGCGCATTCGCCTGCGCGGCCTGCTGCGCGGCCAGCGCCGGGGCGGTTGAGGGGGTCAGCGGAACCGGCTGGGTGTCGGCGGGCAGGGAGGCCATTTGCTGGGATCCGGGCCGGGGTCCGCCGTTTTGCTGGGGCTGAGCCTGTCCCGATTGAGCTTGCCCCGATTGAGCTTGCCCCGATTGAGCTTGCTGGGGTTGGGAGAGGGACATCGCCGCCTGGGAGGGTGTCGCCTGATTGGCCGATCCTTGCACGGCGGCGGTGCGGCCGCCGAAAACCAGGAAATCGCCGGCGCGGGTCGGCGCGCCATTGTCGCTTCCCGCCACCGCCGGTGTCGTGCCGGTGGTCTCGGCATTGGCGACGTCCAGCCCCCGCGATGCGGCGGGGGTCCGCGCCCGGGTCGACGCCGTCGTGACGGGGGCTCCCTGCTGCGCCATGGCCGTCGTTTGCCCGGCGGGAACGCCCGGGATGCCGGTTACGGCCGCCTGCGCGGCCGGATCGGTGCCGCCCAGGGTCCGTGTCGCCGCCTGGGGGGCCGTCTGGCTGCCCGGTTGAGACGCGCCAAAAATCATGAAGCCACCGGCGGATACGGGGGCCGGGGAGGCTGTCGTTGCTCCGGTTGCGGGCGTCGTGGCGGTGCCGTCCACCGGAAGGGTTTCCACCGGCTCCGGCAGGACAGCGGCCGTCGTCGTCTCCGGCGCGTCGGTCCGGCTGGCGGTCGTCACCGGCCTCGCGGTTCCGTTCACCGCGACCGCGCCTTGGGGCTCGTCCGAAAAAATCCCGATCACGTTGTCGCTGATCGACTTTCCGGTGTTGTCCTCGACCACCAGATTCGCCATCGCGGCGCCAAGCCCGATGGGACCACCCCAGATCATGCCACCGACCAGATCGGCGACGGCCCCTTCCTTGTCGCCGGTGATGTGCTGGTAGATCGTGTTGATGACCGGAATATGCTGAAGCGGATTGAGGACGTCGATGATGTCCGAGAAGCTGGGGCCGTCGTCCTTGTCGAAGTTCTTCACGGTGGTCTTCGACGCGGCCACCGCCACGGTGTCGGTATCACCGGAGACGGGAGGCGAAGATTGGCCGAGTGAGTCGACGGTCATGGCGCGAAGGTTCCCAGGGTCAGCATGCCCAGACGATCAAGCAAACCGCATGCCAGCTCTGAGAGGGGCGGATATTGAGGAAAACCGCCGCCTTGCCGTCCTGTAGGGGGGTGTTTCCGGCCGCCCTGGTCAGCCCTTGCCGGGCAGCTTCTGCCGCCCGGCGAGAGCGATTTCATTCCAGGACTCTGAATGGATCGCCGCTGTTCATCGGGTCATCCTGGACCGCTGACGACACGCCCTGGCGGTCAAAAACCAACCGATGAGTTCCCGAATCAGGAGTGGGGCGGACGTCCCGTCCGCCGTTCGGCGGAAGCCGAAAAGCCAGCATTTCCGCCGCTGCCGCGCGCTCAATTTATCGGGCCGTCCTGGAGACCCGACGATACGTCCTAAAACAAATGGCCGCTGCGGGTGGCCTTGGTGCGCAGATAGCGGGCGTTGTGGCCATTGGACGGGAAGACATGGGGGACCCGTTCCGTCACCTGAACACCATGCCGGGCCAGGCCCTCGACCTTGGCCGGGTTGTTGGTCAGCAGGCGGACCTGGGAAATTCCCAGCAGGCGCAGCATTTCCGCCGCCGGCAGATAGGTCCGCTCGTCATCGTCGAACCCGAGCTGGTGATTGGCGTCCAGGGTGTCGAATCCGGCGTCCTGCAATTCATAGGCGCGCAGCTTGTTGATCAATCCGATTCCGCGGCCTTCCTGCGCCAGATAGAGAACGACGCCGCCACCGCTCTTCGACAGTTGGGAGATGGCGCCCCGCAACTGGTCGCCGCAGTCGCAACGCAGGCTTCCCAGCAGGTCGCCGGTAAAGCATTCGGAATGCAGACGGGTCAGAACCGGGTGATCGCGATCCGGATGGCCGACGATGATGGCCAGATGCTCGATCCCGCCGTCGGTGGGACGGAAGGCGACCACCCGCGCATCCTCGGCGTCGGCCAGCGGCACCCGCGCCTCGGCAACGCGCTTCAGGCTGCGGGCGGCGATCGGACGGTAGGACAGGACGTCGGCCGCCGAGACATGGAAGCAGTCGGCCATCTCGGCAGTGGTCGGCGCCACCACCGCGGCCGGCAGCAGACGGGACAGCTTGGCTAAGGCGACCGCGCCCTGCGCCCAGTCGGGAATATCGGTCGACCGCACGGTCAGGCCGGCATCGGGCTTTTCAGGGTTCAGGGGATCGGAGAGCCGGGTGATGTGGTTGACCGAGAGGGGCTCCGCCGCGGAAATCAGCACGACCGACCGGGCATCGGGGGTCATGCCCAGGACTTCCGCCCGCTGGCCGCTGAGGACGACGACGGGGTCGGTTCCGGACAGTCGCGCCATCCGCGTCAACGCCTCGGCGGAAATGCCTTCGGCCGCCATCATCAGGGCTTTTGCACCGTCGTCCGCCTGAACGACCACGGCGCCCCCGCGCCGGATCTCGGCGACCGCGCGGGCGCCGGCGCCCCGCGCGGTGGGCGGGCGGGGAGGGGGGGCGGGGGGGGCG
>WASQ01000057.1:4944-10182 GCA_009712185.1 Telmatospirillum sp.
CGCGCCCCCCGGGCGCCCCCCGGCGACCAGCGCGTTCGGAGGAAGGGGAAGGGGGACTGGCTTGACGATCAGGGACCGGCTCATTGAACTCCGCTTTCGGACCAAGACGTTTATTCGGATCTTCAGAACCGCCGCCCCGGGACAAACGTCAAACCCGGGCGGCGCACCCGCCATCCTGGGCGCCGGGACTCCAAAGGGGCCATTAAACCGGAAGCCCCCGGGACGCGGCGCCGGCACTTATGAACAGGCCCTTGAGGGGCGGCACAATAGCCGTTTTTTCCCGGCCACAAAAGGGGCGCATTGTGTTACCCAGAAGGCCGATAGGATAGCATATCGGAATAGACCCCGGACGCATGGCTTCCATGACGAAAAGCATTCTGCTGGTTCATATTCCGGGCGTGCCCGCCCGGACCCTTGCGGAACAGTTGACCGGACAGGGATTTCCGGTCCGGTCGGTGCCGCCCGGGGACATGCTTCTGCCCGAGACCCAGGCGTCCCTGGCCGATCTCGTCCTGCTGGACGCGCCATCGCTGGGCGGGCGGCCCGCCGAGGCCTGTCTGGCGCTGCGCGATGCCGGAGTGGCGGGGCCGATTGTCGTTCTCGGCGCCAGCCCCGCCGAGGAGGGCGCTGCGCGCGCGGCCGGCGCCGACGACTGCCTTGCCAAGCCGTTTCGTCTCGCCGGTCTTCTGACGGTCCTGCGCGACCAGCTTCGCGACCCGGCGGTCGATCAGTCCCTGACGTTTGGAGATTATCAGCTTTTTCCGCTGACGCGCCATCTGGTGGACGGGGCCGGCCGCCAGATCCGCCTCACGGAAAAGGAAACGGCGATCCTCGTCTATCTCTACCGGGCCGGCGCCAGGGTGGTCCCGCGGGAGGAACTGCTGGGCGAGGTCTGGGGATATTCCGGCGGGGTCTCCACTCATACGGTGGAGACCCACATTTACCGCCTGCGGCGAAAAATCGACGGAGAGGACGGCCGGGCGCCCCTGTTGTCGACGGAGGCCGGAGGCTATCGGCTTGAGGCCGGCATCCCTCCGGCGGCCTGACAAAGGCGGGCCGCCGCCCCGGTTTTTCAGGCCAGTTCAACCATCACCGGGACATGATCCGACGGTGGTGTCCAGCCGCGGCTGTCGGTCAGGATGCGGGCCACGGCGAGCCTGGGTTTCAGATCCGGGGTCACCCAGATGTGATCCAGACGGCGGCCGCGGTCGCTTTTCGTCCAATCCGCCGCGCGGTAGCTCCACCAGGTGGACAGACGTTGGGTTTCCGGAACGAAATGGCGCACGGCATCGACGAAGGAGAGCGACTTTTGAAGCTCCGCGGCCTTCGCGATTTCGACGGGGGTGTGGCTGACCACTTTCAGCATCTGGCGATGCGACCAGACGTCGCTTTCGAGCGGCGCGATGTTGAAATCACCCAGAACCGCACGCGGCCGGTCATTGCCAAGTCCGGCAAACCAGGCGGTCACGGACTCGAGAAAGTCGAGTTTGTGCGCGAATTTCTCGTTCTGGGCGGGATCGGGAATGTCTCCACCGGCGGGGATATAGAGGCAGTGGACCTCAAGCCCGTCGACAGTGGCGACCAGATGGCGGCAGTCCTCGCGGCCGCACCAGTTCCGGACGGTGACGGCGGCCAGGGGGCGCCGCGACAGGATCGCGACGCCGTTGTAGCTCTTCTGGCCCAACAGGGCCTGGTGGATGAATCCCAGGCTGGCGAAAGCATCCCGGGGAAACAACTCGTCGGTGACCTTGGTCTCCTGGAGACAAAGGACATCGGGGCGAAGGTCCTGGTCGATACGGCCGAGCTGGTCCAGCCGCAGACGCACGGAATTCACGTTCCAGGTGGCAAGGCGCATCGGCTCAGACCACCGTGAAGACGTGGCTGGTCACGCCCTCGACCGCGATCTCCACCCGGTCGCCCTTGAACAGGCGCCCGACGCCGGCCGGCGTTCCGGTGAAGATGAGATCCCCCGGCGCGAGATGAACAAGGCCGGACAGGCAGGACACGATCTCCGGAACCGACCAGATCATGTCGGCGATGTCGCCGCGCTGCTTTTCCGCGCCATTCACGGACAGCCGGATGGTACCCTTCGCGGGATGACCGATCTCGTCGGCCGGATGGACGACGCCGACCGGGGCGGAGAAATCGAAGGCCTTTCCCATGTCCCAGGGCTGTCCGGCCTTTTTGGCGGCCGTTTGCAGGTCGCGGCGGGTCAGGTCACAGCCGACGGTGTAGCCGAAAATGATGTCTTTGGCGGCGGCCTCGGGCACTGAGCGGCCGTCCCGGCCGATCACCACGACCAGTTCCCCCTCATAGTGCAGATTGTCGGTGGCCGGCGGAAAGGGAATGGTGGGACGGGTCGTCACGGCGTCGGCCGGCTTGGTGAAGAACACCGGAGGCTCCCGCGCGGGGTCGTTCCCCATCTCGCGGACATGGTCGGGATAGTTGCGCCCGACGCAGAAGACGCGGCGAACCGGGAGCAAACCGCCGCCGGATACCGGCAGCACCGTCGGCGCGGACGGTGGGAAGACGAAGTAAGTCATGATTATTTCGCCTCAGAAATGATGTGGTCGGGTCGGCCTCCGGTTGCGAAGCCGCGGGGACTTATCATGGCACAAAAGAAGGCGCCCGGTCAGGGGGGTAACCGGGCGCCCGATGCTCCTTTGCGGAGCGTGGGAACAGCAGGGGAGACCGTTCCCACCGATCACGGTCGTTGCGACCGCAACCATCTCACAGAACAAGAGGTGGTTGCGCCGGTGCTCATCCTCAATTCCCGCGAAAACATGGCAGACATGCAATTTATGCATATCTGCATTAAAACATTCTCATTTGTCAGGCGCGGACAAATCCGGTCCCTGGTCGACGGTTGGATCCTTGAAGTAGAACAAGCTCTTATCGATCGATACCCCTGATTCAGCATCGAAGAGCGAGACCGTGGTCACCTGTCCCTGCGGATCCGTAACCTGCCATTGCCGCAATTGGTAGGGCTGGTCGGTGAACACCAGGGTGATATGGCCCTGACCGGGATCCTGCGCCTTGGTTACGGTGATATTCACCACGCCGGGCTGGCGCGTCACCTTCGTCACTTTCAGGTCGTCGGCGTCGAGATGCACCTTCGCGCGGACCAGGATGCCGGCCGGCGTCGTCTCCAGGCCGACATAGCTCACCTGCTTCAACTGCTTGTCGAAATAGATCAGATAGGTTCCGTCGGCCACGACCTGAACCGGGCTCGGCGGATCGTAATCGAGCCTCATCTTTCCCGGGCGGGACAACAGGACGGTCCCCTCCGAGGTGCCGCCGTCCGGCGCCACCTGCATGAAGCGCGCCTTCAAGGTGGTCACAGCGTTGAGATAGCTCTCCGCCCGGCCGATCTCGGCCTTGTCGGCGTCGCTCTTTTCCGCGGCCAGGGCGTATCCGGTCCCGGCCACGGCCAACCAACCCGCCAGCGCGACAAGCCGGAAGCCGCGCCTTACCAGTGCTGAACCGATGGACATCGTCGTGTCTTTCCTAACGTCGCTTTCCGGCATGGGGCCGGCAATCGTGACTTTGCAAAAATGGACGGGGAGGGACCCTCGCTCAGTCGCCGTGGCTGTGAACCAGAACCTCGCGCTTGCCCACATGGTTGGCCCGGCTGACAACCCCCTCGGCCTCCATCTTTTCGATGATGCGGGCGGCGCGGTTGTAGCCGATCTGCAGATGGCGCTGGATGAAGCTGGTCGAGGCCTTGCCCTCCCGCGCGACCAGGGCGACCGCCTGGTCATAGAGGGTATCCCCCGATTCTCCGCGACCGGCGCCGTCGTCGGCGGACATGTCCTCCTCCTCGGTGACACCGTCCACATACTGGGGTTCGCCCTGGTTGCGCAAGTGCTCGACCACCGCCTCGACCTCCTGGTCGCTGACGAACGGGCCATGGACGCGGGTGATCCGGCCGCCGGCGGCCATATAGAGCATGTCGCCCTGGCCCAGAAGCTGTTCGGCGCCCTGCTCTCCCAGAATGGTGCGGCTGTCGATGCGCGACGAGACCTGGAAGCTGATGCGTGTCGGGAAGTTGGCCTTGATGGTGCCGGTGATGACATCCACCGACGGACGCTGGGTCGCCATGATCACATGGATGCCGGCGGCGCGGGCCATCTGGGCCAGACGCTGGATCGCGGCCTCGATATCCTTGCCCGCGACCAGCATCAGGTCGGCCATTTCGTCGACCACCACGACGATGAAGGGCAGGGGCTTCAGATCCAGTTCCTGGTCCTCGTACACCGGCTTGCCGGTATCGGGGTCGAAGCCGGTCTGAACCGTGCGCGACAGGCTCTCGCCCCTTTGGCGGGCTTCCGCCAGACGCTGGTTGTAGCCGGTGATGTTGCGAACGCCCAACTGGCTCATCGCCCGGTAGCGGTCCTCCATCTCGCGGACCGCCCATTTCAGCGCCACCACCGCCTTGCCGGGCTCCGTCACCACCGGAGCCAGCAGATGGGGAATGCCGTCATAGACCGACAGCTCCAGCATTTTGGGATCGATCATGATCATCCGGCACTCGTCCGGCCGCAGCCGGTAGAGCAGGGACAGGATCATGGTGTTGATGGCGACGGATTTGCCCGAACCGGTGGTGCCGGCGATCAGCAGATGGGGCATGCGGGCCAGATCCACCATGATCGGCTGGCCGCTGATGTCCTTGCCGAGAACCAGGGTGAGGCGGGCGGGGGCCCGTTCGAACGCCTCCGACGCCAGGAGCTCGCGCAGGAACACGGTTTCACGGCGGCTGTTGGGAAGTTCGATGCCGATCACGGAGCGGCCGGGAACGGTCGCGATGCGAACCGACAGGGCGCTCATCGAGCGGGCGATGTCGTCGGCCAGCCCGATCACGCGCGATGTCTTGGTGCCGGGCGCCGGTTCCAGCTCGTAAAGGGTCACGACGGGGCCCGGCCGGACCTTCACGATCTCGCCATTGACGCCGAAATCGTCGAGAACGGTCTCCAGAAGTTTCGCATTCTGTTCCAGCCCGTCCTGATTGACGGCGCCGTTCACGCTTTCGGTCGGCGGCTCGGCCAGCAACGCCAGCGGCGGCAACCGGTATCCGTCAACCGGCGGCAGGTCCAGGCGGCCCTGGCGCGAATCCTCGGACTTGCGTCCGGGTTGGGCGCGCGGCGCGCGCGGGGCGACCAGCGGCTCTGCCGGGCGCTGTGTGATGACAGGGGCGTCGGCCGGCGCTCCGGGGCCGGGGGGGGGGGGGGGGGGGGCGCG
>WASQ01000057.1:10192-13660 GCA_009712185.1 Telmatospirillum sp.
CCACCCGCGGCCGGCCGCGGGCCCGGCGGACGGACCCGCGGCGGGCGGAGAGGCGCCCCGCCGAGGCTCGGAGGCCGGTCCGCCGGCCATCCGCACCTCGCGATCGTCATAGGCGGGGATCTCGCGGTCGTCCCGGGCATCCCGGTCCGTCCGGCGCCAGGCAAGACCACTGATCCGGTCGCGATATTGGCGGACGGTCCGGATGCCGGTGCGCAGGGCCCGCCACAAGGCCCGCCATTCCTCCCAGGACAGGCCGAAGGCGTAAATGATGCAGATCGTGCCGAGAACGGCGCTGAACACCGCCAGCAGGCCATCCATCAGACTGCCGCCGAACAGCCGTCCCGCCTCGGCTAGGCCGCTGAACAGCAGTTTGCCGGCGGATCCGCCAAGGGCGTCGGCGGATCCGCCGATCACCCCCGGCAGATGCCAGGGGATGGGGATGGAGGACAGTGCGATGGCCGCCAGCAGAAGGCCGCACAGAAGCAACAGACCGCGCAGCCACATCCGTTCCAGCGGCCGTCCGGTGACAAGAAGGCGCCCCCCCCAGATCACCAGGGCCAGGACCGGAAACCAGGCGGCCACCCCGAACAGTTGAAGCAGAAGATCGGAGAAGACGGCTCCGGCCGTTCCCAGCATATTGTTGACCGCCCCGGCCGGCGCCGCCGCGGTGTCGAGGCTGGGATCCGCGCGGTCATAGGTGGCGAGCGCGGCCGCCAGCGCCAGGGCGAGGGCCACCACCGCCAGGCCGCCGGCCTGAATGGACCACTGTTTCAGCATGTCGGCGGCGCCGGCGGGAAGGAACCGGCCGGCGCCCCGGCGACGATTGACCGCTTTCTCTGCCATCAGTCTTCCATCAGGACATCGGCGATCCGGTCCAGGGCCCGTCTGGTGGTGTCCAGGTCCTGCACCAGCGCGATGCGCACAAAGGGGGAACCGGGGTTGACGCCGTCGGCATCGGGGCGACCCAGATAGGCGCCGGGCAGACCCCGCAGGCCGGCTTCCCGCCACAGTCTCTGCGCCGCCCGCGCGCCGTCGCCGACATCGAGCCAGAGGTAAAATCCGCCGGCCGGACGGTAGAATCCGAAGCGGTTGCCCAGCCGTTCCTCCGCCAGATCCATTTTGGCGCGGTAAAGGGCACGATTGTCCTCGACATGGGACTCGTCGCTCCAGAGGGCGGTCGACGCCGACAGCACGGGCAGGGGCAGGGCCGTCCCGCTATAGGACCGATAACGCCGGAAGGCGTCGATCAGCGTCCGGTCGCCGGCAACGAAGCCCGACCGCAGGCCTGGGACGCTGGACCGTTTCGACAGCGAATGGAAAATCAGGACATTGGCGCAGTCGCCGCCGCTTCGCGCGCAGGCCTCCAGCGCGCCGACCGGCGGGGTCGCGTCATAGATCTCGGAATAGCATTCGTCGGACGCCAGGACGAATCCATGATGCCGTGCCAGGGCGATGAGGCCCTGAAGCCGGTCGAGGCCCGCCACCGCGCCCTGAGGATTGGCCGGGCTGCAGAGATAGGCCAGCCGCGCGCGGCTCAGGATATCGTCGGGCAGGGCGGCGAAGTCGGGCAGAAAGCCGCTGTCGCGCGTCGCCGGGACGAACACCGGCTCGGCGCCCGCCAGCAGCAGGGCGCCGGCATAGACCTGATAGAAGGGATTGGGCAGCAGAACCACGGGCGGACGTCCGTCGATGGTCTCCGCAGAGCAAACCACCTGCACCACCTGGAACAATCCCTCGCGGCTGCCCGCCAGGGGCAGAACCTGTGTTTCCGGATCGATCATGCCGTCGGGAAGATGGAACCGGCGGGCCAGCCAGCCGGCCACGGCGGCCCGGAAAGCCGGGGAACCGGCGACCGGCGGATATTTTCCCCAATCGCCGACACCGGCGGCCAGCCGTTCGGCAACCATCGCGGGTGGCCGGTGTTGAGGCTCGCCGATCGACAGATTGATCGGATCCTGGCCGGGCGGATCGGCCAGCAGGGCTTGCAGCCGCTGGAACGGATAGTCGGTGAGCAATGCCAGTCTGGGATTGACCATGGAGGTTTGCCGGATCGTCGTCATGATGGGGGGAATCTACCCAAAACCCGGGCGACGCCACAGTTTTTTATTTTTTGCGGTTTGCCGCCGGCCGGCGCCCCGCCAAATCCCGGAAGGGCAGGGGGGATCGGCCTCGTGAGGAGCGTGGTATGCGCCCGTGCGCACCGGGCGAAAAAAAGGGGGCGCCCGGAGGCGCCCCCTTTTTCCGTCGCTCCGGCCGTCCCCCGGCGGCGAGCGGCGGGATGACCGTTCAGTGCACGACCTCGCCATGGAGGGTGATGTCGAGCCCCTCGACCTCCTCCTCCCTGGTGACGCGCAGCCCGACGACGACGTCGATCACCTTGTAGAGGATGAAGGACACCACGCCGCACCAGACGATGGTGGCGGCAACGCCTTCGGCCTGCAACAGCACCTGGGAGGAGTTTCCTTCGAGCAGGCCGGCGGTTCCGCCGATGTCCTTGACGGCGAAGACGCCGGTCAGCAGGGCGCCGGTGATGCCGCCGACGCCATGGACGCCGAACGCGTCCAGGCTGTCGTCATAGCCGAGCGTGTGCTTGAGCCAGGTCGCGCCCCAGAAGCAGACGACGCCGGCGATCAGGCCGATCACCAGCGCGCCGCCGGGGGCGCCGAAGCCGGAGGCCGGGGTGATCGCCACCAGTCCCGCCCCCGCGCCCGCGGCGGCGCCGAGGGCCGAGGGCTTCTTGCGGATGATCCATTCCACCGCCATCCAGGACAGGGTGGCGGCGCCGGTGGCGAGCTGCGTGACCAGCATGGCCATGCCGGCGCGGTGATCCGAGGTCAGCGCCGAGCCGGCATTGAAGCCGAACCAGCCGACCCACAGCAGCGAGGCGCCGATCAGGGCGTAGGTCAGGTTGTGGGGCGCGAAATTCTCGGTGCCGAAGCCCTTGCGCTTGCCGACCACCAGGGCGCCGACCAGCCCGGCGACGCCGGCATTGATGTGAACGACGGTGCCGCCGGCGAAGTCGAGGACGCCGGCCTTGTTGAGAAAGCCGGTGCTGGCCCAGACCCAGTGGGCGATCGGGGCATAGACCAGGATCAGCCATCCGGTGACGAACAGCAGCAGGGCGGAGAACTTGAAGCGGTCGGCGAAGGCGCCGGTGATCAGGGCCGGCGTGATGATGGCGAAGGTCATCTGGAACATCATGCCGACGCTTTCGGGGATGGAGGATCCCGGGAACAGATTATCCTTGGCGGTGGTGATGCCCGAGAGGAACAGCCGGCCGAGGTCCCCGACATAGGCGTTGCCCTCGGTGAAGGCCAGACTGTAGGCGACGATCGCCCACAGCACGGTGACCAGGGCGGTGATGGTGAAGCTTTGCAGCATGGTCGCCAGGATGTTCTTCTTGCGCACCATGCCGGCATAGAACAGCGCCAGACCGGGAATGGTCATCAGCAGCACCAGCGCCGTGGA
>WASQ01000135.1:0-5023 GCA_009712185.1 Telmatospirillum sp.
CGAGGCTCCGCTGGACGCGGAACGGCGTTTCGGCGAGATGCAGAAGCGGATTTTCCGGATCCGCATGCAGCGACGGTACCAGAACCCGGTGATGGAGTTGCAACGCGACCTTGGTCAGCGCGCAGACGCCGGCCGCCGCCTCGGCATGGCCGACGTTCGACTTGACCGACCCCAGGGCGCAGAAGCCCTTATCGGACGTGTGGCGCCGGAACGCCCGGGTCAGCCCCTCGACCTCGACGGGATCGCCCAGCATGGTGCCGGTCCCATGCGCCTCGACATATCCCAGGCTGCGGGCGTCGATGCCCGCCCGATCCAGCGCGCTGGCGATGGCGACCGCCTGCCCGACCGGGTTGGGCACACTGAAACCGCTCGACCGGCCGATGTGATTGGCCGCCGCCGACCGGATGACGGCATAGATATGGTCGCCGTCCCGGACGGCGTCGCCAAGACGCTTCAGGACCAGGGCGCCGACCCCCTCGGCCGAGACATAGCCATCGCCTCCGGTGCCGAAAGCCCGGCACCGGCCGTCGGACGAATGCATGTTGACCATGCCATACGTCTGATATTTCGCGGGATGCAGCGACAGATTGACGCCGCCCGCGATGACCGCGCCGCTTTCCCCGCGACGCAGGCTTTCGCATCCCAGATGGATGGCGGTCAGCGAGGAGGAGCACAGGGTGTCCACCGCCATGCTGGGGCCATGGAAATCACAGCAGAACGAGACCCGGTTGGCGATCTGTCCCTGGTTCAGGCTGATCGGCACCGGACCGCCGGCCGCCTCCGCCCCGATCAGGGTGTAGTCCTTGTGCATCACGCCCACGAACCCCCCGACCGCGTTGCGGACGGGCTCCGTACCGGTCGGCGCCAGCGTCGCCGGCGTATAGCCGGCGTCCTCGATGGCCTGCCAGCAGGTCTCCAGAAACAGGCGCTCCTGGGGATCCATGATGTCGGCCTCGGGCCGCGACACATGGAAGAAATCGCAATCGAACCGGTCGACGCCGTCGATAAATCCCCCCCACCGCGACATCGGCCGGCGACCGGATCCGTCCGCCGGCGGCCGGACGCGCCAGCGCGACGGCGGAATCTCGGTCACGCAATCGACGCCCCGGCACAAAGTCTCCCAGAACTCCGTGACGGTCGACGCCCCCGGATAGCGGCCGGCCATGCCGACGATCGCGATCGGTTCCGGAACGGCGCGGTCGGGGTCGCGGGTCGTTGCGGGAGCGGAAGCGGAGACCGGGGGCGGCCGGTGCCCGTCGGCGACCGGCCGGCGGCGCGCGAAGACCGGCCGCGCCAGGGGCTGTCGGCGCGCACCCGACCGGTCGGCATCGCCAGCCGCCGCGATCACCGCATGGGCGTTGGTGCCGCCATCGGCGAACGAACTGACCGCCGCCACCGCCGGGCCGGCGGGCCAGGGAACAAGCCCCCGGGCGAAGCGAATCGGCGTCCGGGCGAAATCGAAATGCGCCAAAGGCTGGTCGCCGCTCAGGAACGGGCCGATGGCCCGGTTCTCCAGCATCAGGACCACCTTGATCACCGCCGCCACGGCTTCGGCGCACAAAGTGTGGCCGATGTTGGGCTTGACCGATCCCAGCAGGCAGGGAGCGGCGGATTGGGCGCGGTAGACGTCGCGAATGGCCTTCAACTCGACCAGATCGGTCATTTCCGACCCGCTGGCGTTGGTCTCGATATAGGCCACGGCGTCGGCGGGAAGGCCGCTTTGCGCCAGGGCCCTGGCCATGACCTCCTTTTGCTGGATCAGGCTGGGCGAGGCGGGACCGGCGGTGCGACCGTCATTGTTGACCGCCACACCCTTGATCACCGCGCGGATGCGGTCTCCGTCGGCCCGCGCCCGCGCCAGAGGTTTCAGGATCAGGACCCCCGCCCCCTCGGCGGGCACGAACCCGCTGGCACGACGGTCGAAGGCGTGAAATTCCGGACGGGTCGACAGAATTCCGCGCTGACCGAAGATGCGATGACCCTCGTCGGTGGCGAGAAGGCTGACGCCCGCGACGATGGCCGCCTCGATATCACCGGCGCGCAACTGGGCAATGGCCAGCGACATGGCGGTCAGCGCCGAGGAGCAGGCACTGTCGACCACAAGGCTGGGGCCCTTGAGATCCAGGAACTGCGACACATTGGTCGCCAGATAGTTCTGACCCACGGCCAGAACCGGGTTGCGCGCCTGCGCCAGCACGCCGGGAGGCGGCGCATGGCGCGTGCGCGCACCGACATAGACGCCGATACCGCGCCCTTTCAGGTCGGCCGGAGCATAGCCGGCGTCGCAGCAGGCATGAACCGCCTCCTCCATCACCAGCAGCGCCTGCGGGTCCATGGCCGCCACATCGCTGTCGGACAGCAGGAAATAATCCGGATCGAAGGCGTCGTAATCGTCGATCAGGCCGGCGAAGAAACCTGATTCATAGCCCCAGCGTTCCGGCGGAACGGGAGTGATGGCCTTTTTCCCTTCGCTGACCAGACGCCAGTAGTCCGCCGGCGTCGGCGCGCCGGGCAGGCGGCAGGACAGCCCGATCACGGCGATGTCGAGGCCGCCGTCGGCCGGGGCGGCGGCCCCGGGCGAAGCGGCTCCCGGGATCTCCGCTTCGGATCGTTCCGTCCGGGCAATCCCCGGGGAGGAGGACGGGACCGGGGAGGAGGACGGGAAGGAGGAGGAGGACGGGATCGTCGCCGTCGGCGGAACGGGCGCAAGGCCCGGCACATCGGACAGGGCGGCGCCATGGGTATCGCACAGCCAGCGCACGAAGTCGCCGATGGTCCGGTGTTCGACCAGCGCCGACGGATCGATCTCCACCTTGAGGGACCGGCCGATCGTCTGAAGGATCTGGACCGTCATGATGGAATCGACGCCATAATCCTCAACCGCCTGTTCAAGGGAGAAGCGGTCCCGGTCGAAATGAAGAACGTCGGCCAGGATGCCGATCACCCAATCGGCGACGCGCTCTGTCCGGTCGCCGGACGCAGCCTCTCCTCCAGACGCAATGGGGCCAGACGCAATGGGGCCGGACGGAATAGGCGCGGACGGGAGGGGCCCGGACTGAACGGGCGTGAACTGGCTGAGGGCGACCGGGGTGCGCACGGCCTGGGTGGGCCGGGTTCCGTCAACGTCGAGCCGCCGTCCGGTCAGAGCCGCCGGCCGCCAGCGATCCGGCGCCGCGACGACAACCGGCATCACGACCGCTGCGGGGGGACCGGCCAGCACGCGATCGAGGAGCGCCAGACCGTCCGTCTCCGACAGAATGGCAAGACCGGCGGCATCGTAGACCGGCCCCGGCCGGCTCCGGCCCATGCCCAGCGACCAGCCCGGCCATTGAATGCTGATCAGGGGCAGGCCGCCCCGCCCCCTGGCGGCGACATAATCCATCGCGGCATTGGCCATGGCGTAGTCGCACTGGCCGACGGCCAGGGCCGGCACCGCCGCCGCCACCGACGAGAACAGGACCACGAACGTCGGCCGGTCCGCCTCCAGGGCGTCAAGCAAGGCGTCGAGCCCGCCGGTTTTCGGCGCCAGCACCGACCGCAGGGCGTCCGCCGGCTTCCCGGCGAAAGCCAGATGATCCCGATCCACCACACCGGCGGCATGGATCACCCCCCGGATCGGCCCCAGTTCGCGACGCCCCTCGTCCAGGACGAGGCGGATCCGCTCGTCGTCGGAGACACCGTCGAACGGCATGGACAACGCCAGGACCTGCGCGCCGGATCGCTCCAGCGCCTCGATGTCACGCAGCTTGGCGGCCAGTCCGGCGATGTCCCCCCCTCCGTCCGGGGAGGCGGTCTCGATGATACGCCGCCATTCCGACCGGGGGGGCAGAACGTCGCGGCCGGTCAGGAGAAGGCGGCGGACCCCCCAGCGGGCGACGGCATGACGCGCCACCGCGAGGCCAAGGCCCCGCGTTCCACCGGTGATCAAGAGGACCTCGTCGCCTGAGAAAGAGGGGGCAGCGAAGGAAGCGGCAGAGGCCGGGGCGGCCGCCTCCACCAGAACCGGACGCAGCCGCTCGCCGCGCCGATAGGCGACCTCCGGCTCGTCGCCGGGGTCGGCCATCTCGGCCAGAAGAGTGTCCACCCAGGCGTCGATCCCCTCCCCCGGGTCGAGGTCGACATGCCGGGACCGCAGGCGCGACATCTCGCTTTGCAGGACGCGGTAAAGACCGGCCCGGTTGCCCGCCGCGCGACGCTCTCCCCCGGGACCGTCGTCCGTTGCCGGGCAGGGGCCGACCGGCTCCAGGCCGCGGGTCACGCCCAAAATCAGCAGCGGGTCGCGGGTCGCCGCAATCTCGTTTTGCATCCAGGCCAGCCATCCGGCCGGATCGGCCTGGGCCGGGTTGCCGGAGCACGCCGCCAGATCGACGATCGCGGCAAAGCGGCGACCGCCGGTCGGGAAGGCGGGAGACCCGGCCGCCGGGGAAAAGGCGTCAAGGACGACGGCTCCCGGCAGACGTTCCGCCAGCCGGCCGGCCAGCGTCCGGTCTGCCGGACCGGCCAGAACGGCGACGGGGCTGCCCGAACCGGCATCCCCCGCGCCGGGCGATCCCGCTCCCCGGATGGGAGCGGGCGTCCAGGACTTCACCAGAAGCCGGCGGGACGCGTCGCCGTCGGGTTCGGGCTGGTCGGGTGACGGAGGGGTGGTCGTCCGTTCGGCGACGATGATCTCGGCGAAGGCGTCGGCCGCGCCCATGGGGCGCCAGACCCGCGCAAATCCGGCGGCGCGCAGGGCATCCTCCCACTGATGCCCGTTCAGCATCGGCGTGCCCGGCATACGACGGTGGCCGTCCTCATAGATCCACCAGCCGTCCAGCAGCGCGAACGTACACAAAAGCATCGCCGACTTTCGCGTCACCTCGTTCAGGATCAGCAGCCCGCCCGGCCGCACGGCCTCCGCCAGATGGGCGAGCGAGACCCCGACATCACGGGTGGCATGCAGAACATTGGCGGCGATCAGGATGTCGACCGGCCCGTCGCGCAGCACGGCCGACGGCGCCCGCCGGGCCCCAATACAAAAGGC
>WASQ01000135.1:5033-9282 GCA_009712185.1 Telmatospirillum sp.
CCTCCGGCCCGACGGCTCCGGCCGCTCCACATTCCAAAGGGCGTAGCGCAGATAGTCGCGGCCGGTGCCGATCCCCTGCTCCGCCGCCGTCAGGAACGCCGGGGAAATGTCGGTGAACCAGTACTCCAGGCGGTCGGCGAACGGATCCAGGCCGGGAAGTACGGTCACAGTGGTGCTGCCGGTCCCGGCCCCGACCTCGGCCAGCCGGAGACGGCCGGCCGGATCGTCGATCAACCGCCAGCGCGCGGCCCGGCCGACAATGTCGGCCAGCGTGTCGTTCAGCCGTTCGGCCAGCGGATTGTCCCGCAGCAACGCCATCACCTGATCCTGGCGCCCCCTGGGAAACAGCAGATCCGTCGCCGGCATCCGGCCGGCCAGGACCTCGGGCAGGAACTGAAGGCAATGTTCCACCACCGAGATCTGCCGCGACCAGTTGGGGTCGGCCAGGAACCGCAGCCGGTCCGCCTGGGCCCGGGCGTCGTCGTCCCCGGCGATGGCGTGGAACCCGGCCTCGGACGGCATGACACCGTCAGCGGTCCTGTACGCCAGTCCGGCGACCTCCATCAGGTCCGCCGCCTCGTCGAGCCAGCGCTGATATTTCGCCTGGACATCCCCTCGTCGAAGTCCCTGGCCGGTAACCACGCTCCGGACCAGGCTGCGGGCGATCCAGCGATCGACCTCTTCGGAGGAAACGGTCTGCGGCGCGGGTGGCAATGGCCCGCCGGTCATCAGAACATCAAGCATGCGCGATGGCCCCAAGGGGCCGCCGTCAGTGGGCGGCGGCGCGAAAACGGACGGAAATTCCAGGGCGAGATGGGCCGCGAGATCGCGGATGGTCGTGTATTCGAAGCAGATGGTCGGCGGCAGGGACTGGCCGACCTCATTCTCCAGCGCCTTGGTCAGGGCCAGAACCTGCACCGAATCGATGCCCATCTCGTAATAGCCGCGATCGAGGTCGAGCGTCGCCTCCGCCCGGCCAAGATGACGGGCGAACAGATGTCGCACCCGGCCTTGCGCGGTGGCGACGGCCGGAGTCCCCGGGGGAGCCCCGGGGGAAGAAACGTCCGCCGGCGCGGCTGGCGCGTCCTTGGACGGGGGCGGCATGGGCCGGTCCGCCCTGTGACGGAGGCTGTCGTCCGCCCCGTCGGGCGATCCGCCCCGTCGCATCCATTTGCTGGCGAGTCCGCCCAGCCGGCCCAACGGGCGTCCGTCCAGGCCGAAGAAATCGACACTGAGCCGCGCCAGTTCCCCGATCCGGCGGATTTCCGATTTGTCGATCCGGGCCACGCAGGCACCCCGCAGCGGCTCCTGAAAATGAACATGCTCGACATGCAGCGGCAGATAGGCGCGGTCCTGCGCGTCCGGATCGCCGAAATCGGCCAGTCCGGCCGCAACCGCGCCGGCCAGCAGCAAAGCCGGATGGGCGTGACTGTCGTCATCGCGTGCCGCCGGCGGCAGGTCCAGGGTGGCAAGGAAGGCCGCCCCGGTCTCGTGCACGGTCCCGGTCGCCCGCGCCCGCCCGCTGTAGGTCTGTCCCCGCCGCTGGTCGCGGTCATAGATTGCGTCCAGCGAAACCGCAGGGATGCCATCCCCGGAGCCGAGAGCCAGGGAAAGATCGGCCGGTGACAGGGACAGCGCCATCGGCGGCAGGGAGGGACCGGCCGTCCCGGCCGGGAAGACCTGGCAGGTCGCGAAGGGCGGATCGGCCGGATGGTCGCGGTCGCCGACGGTGACACTCCATCCCCCCTCCTCCAGGACATCGGCGCGCAGGGTGACGCGGACGGGGCCGGAATCGTCCGCCACCAGCGGACGAACCGCCGTCAACCCATGGATCCCGAGCGATCCGGGCGGATAACCGGCCGCCTCGAACCGGCGCAGGATCAGATCCACATAGGCGACCGCCGGAAAGGTCGGCCGGCCGTCGACAAGATGCCCGGCCATCACCGGTGTCGCCCGGGACAGGTCGAGGTCGAGGCGGTCGGGCATCGCCCTCGGCGCCTCCTCCACCCGGCGGACATGACTGAATGTCCGGCTCCGCCGGACGGCGGGCCGGATGCCCGCCCCGCTCCGAAATCTCTTTGTTTCACCGCCCCCGGCGGCCGTCACGGCGTCGGCGGCCGGGACCCAGCAGCGGTCGCGGCGGAAGACATAGCCGGGAAGCGGCAGGCGCGCCGGCCGGACGCCGCCGTAAAGGACGGACCAGTCGACGGCCTTGCCGTCCACCCAGTCCGCGGCCAGCCTCGCGGCCAGACCTTCCGCCCCGGGACCCTCCACCCCGGGACCCTCCGGCGCCGGACCGGCGCCGTTGCCGGCGCCCGGATCCCGGGCCGCAAGCCGGCGCCGCAGACCGGCGATATCGTCGAACAGGATCGCCAGACGATGGGCGAAAGCCTCACGTCCGGTTTGCAGGGTGAAGGCCAGCGACGCCGGGTCGGCGTCGGCTCCGTCGGCGGCCAGGAACGCCGCCATGCGGGTGCGGGCGGCCTCGAGCGACGCCGGCTCCTTCGCCGACAGCACGAAAACGAACGGCCCCGCGACCGCCACCGGCGGCGGCGCGGCCGGTGGCTCCTCCAGGATGACATGGGCGTTGGCGCCACCGGCTCCGAAGGCGCTGATCGCCACGCGCCGGGGACGCGCCCGGCCATCGGCTGTCACCGGTTGAGGCCAGTCGGCCGCTTCGCGCTGAAGCGTGAAGGGGGTTGCCGCGAAGTCGATATTGCCGTTCAGAACATCGGCATGCAGCGAGGGAGCCAGCCGTCGGTGCCGCATCTGCAACAGCACCTTGGCAATGGCGGCGACGCCGGCCGCCGATTCGGCGTGGCCGATGTTCGATTTCACCGATCCGATGGGAATCCGCCGCGACGGCGGCGCATAGCCGGAAAACGCCCGTTGCAGGCCCGCGATCTCGATCGGATCGCCAAGCGCGGTGCCGGTCCCATGCGCCTCGACATAGTCGATATCGTCGGGCGTCAGTCCGGCGCGGCGCATGGCCAGGGCGATCAGGTCGCCCTGGGCGCGCGGGTTGGGAACGCTGTAGCCCTTGCCGGTCCCGCCATGATTGACCGCGCTGGCCTTGACGATCGCCAGGATGCGATCGCCATCGGCCAGCGCGGCGGATCGCCGCTTCAGGAGGACGGCGCCCGACCCCTCGGCCGGGACATAACCGGTCCCTCCGTCGCCGAATGAACGGCACCGCCCGTCCCGCGACAGGAAGCCGCCCCGGCTCAACTGAAGATACTTCAGCGGATGACTGGAAATGTTGACGCCGCCGGCAATGGCGACGTCGCAGTCGCCGTTCCGGATCGACAGGCACGCCAGATGCAGTGCCGCCAGCGACGACGAGCACATGGTGTCGAGCGCCACGCTGGGACCGTCGAAATTGAAGACGTAGGACACCCTGTTGGCGACCGATGCATAGGAGGAGGAGGTCGCGGCGCCGACACCCCGCAGGGTCTCATCGACGCCATAAAGCTGATAGTGACCGTACATCAGGCCGACAAACACCCCGGTGCGCGATGCCGGCGCGGCCAGGGCGGCGCGCGGAATGGCCGCGTCCTCCAGCAGATGCCAGACGGTTTCCAGGAAGATCCGCTCCTGCGGATCGATATGTTCGGCCTCGACCTGGGACATGCGGAAGAACAGCGGATCGAATTTGTCGATGTCGCGGAGGAAGCCGCCCCATTTCGAATAGCTTTTGCCGACCGCCGCCGGGTCGGGATCGAAGAAGCGCCCATGGGCCCACCGATCCGCCGGAATTTCCTCGATGCAGTCCAGACCGCTTTCCAGATTGCGCCAGAACTGCCACAGATCCTCCGCCTGCGGATAACGGCCGGCGACACCGACGATGACGATATCGTCGCCGGCCTCCTGGCCGGACGGGAAACCGGCGTCCCCTTTCCGGACCGGCGTTGCGGCAGACCGGGCCGCCAGCGTCAGTCCCGGCGCCGGAACCGGAGGAGCCGGCGGGTCGGCGTCCGGAGAAGCGGTCCCGCCCGGAACACCATCCTGCGGGGCGGCCGGCCCGGCCACACGGGCCGCGTCCGCGGGATGCGCCTCCAGGAAATGCGCGGTCAAGGCGTCCAGGGTCACATATTCGAACAACAGGGTCTTCGAGAGCTTTCCGAACACCTCCTCCAGCCGGCGGGTCAGCGACAGGGCGATCAGGGAATCGACCCCATAACCATCCAGCGGCTCCGCCGGATCGATCTCACCGGGTTCCATCCGCAGCTCATCGGCGATCACGCCGCGC
>WASQ01000135.1:9382-13642 GCA_009712185.1 Telmatospirillum sp.
CGCCGTTGAGGGCACGTCCGGCGACCGACGCATCGCCGCTCCCCAGCAGCAGCCGGGACGAACTGCCGGCCAGGGCGCGCGCCAATCCGTCCAGGGCGGCCCGGGTGGGCAGCGGCGCCAGACCGAACAACCGTCGCATGGCATCCTCATCGGCGGCGCCGAGGCGGAAGGCGCCCTCCCGCCACAGGGGCCAGTCGATGGCGAGGCTCCGGCCGAACCGGCGGCCCTGGCGGCACTCCTCGTCCCGCTGCTCCATGAAATGGTCCATGAAGGCATTGGCGTAGGCATAGTCCGCCTGTCCGACATTGCCGAACGCCGCCGCCGTGGAGGAAAAGGCGACGAAATAGTCCAACCGGTCCTGAGCCGTGGCCTGATCGAGCAGACGCAGTCCCGTCACCTTGGCGCCCAGCACCTCCGCCGCCTGGTCCGGCGTCTTGTTCAACAGAAAGGCATCCCTGGCGACACCGGCGGCGTGCCAGATGCCCGCGATCCGGCCGAATTGCGACCGGGTGTCCCGCAGGAGGCGCTCCACCTCCTCGCCACGCGTGACATCCGCCGACCGGGCGACAATGCGGGTCCCGTCGGCGGACAGACGGGCGATGACCTCCCCGGCCTGTCCGTGCGGCGGCCGGCGGCCGGCCAGCACGATGGCGGCGCCGGGCGCCCGACCGGCGAGCCAGCGGGCCAGATGGAGCCCGATCGCCCCGGTTCCCCCCGTGATGATGTGGGCGCCGCCGGTCGCCGGACCGGACAAAAAGCCGCCCCGGGGCGCGGCCGGCGGGACATCCGCGGCGGGTTCCCAGGCGCGTGCCCGGCGGTCATGCCCGGCCAGCCGGAGTTCCGCGCCATCGTCCGCGGCGGCGAACTCGCGAGCCGCCACCTCGACCGGATCGAAGGGCGGACGGCAGCCCAGCACGGTGAAGCGGATCGCGGGATATTCGGCCCGGACCGTGCGGGCCAGCCCGGCCATGGCGGCATGGGCGGCGTCGCAGCCCGCGGTTTCCGGGTAGAGATAGAGATAGCGGACCGGACCGGCATGCGACGAGATCAGCGCCCGGACCGTCGCCAGGGCGGCGTCGAAACCGGTGGCGGTCGCCGCCACCGGATCCTGGCGCGATGACGGCAGATGGAGGATGCAAAGCGGTCCGGCGTCGGCGCGCAACAGGTCACGGAGCCGGGACCCGGGATCCCGGGATCCCGCGTCCTGAAGCGGAATGACGTCCGGCCATTGCCGCGAAACCGCGGCCAGTCCCTCGCCATCCAGCACGATCACCCGGGCGGGCGCGCCATCCCCGGACGCCCGCCAGGGGGCGGGCCGCCACAACGGCCGGAAGGCGAAGACCTGCTCGTCGGCGGGATTCACCGGGATCGCCGGGGCCGCCGTCGGGGCCGCCGTCGGGGCAGCCGGCGCCTGCGACGCGCCCACCGGGACGCGCGGAGCCCCCTGAAGGGCGCCGGGCCCGGCGGCGGCGGACCGGATGCGGCGTCCCTCCTGCCCTGACGGGGAATGGGGCCGCAGCGCGATCCGCTCCAGGCGGGCCAGCGTCCGGCCGTCCCCGTCGAACAGGCCGGCATCGAACAGCCCCGTCCCCACGCGCGTCACCACCAGATGACGGGCGCGCCGCAGATCGGCTGGAACAAGGTCGATGCGATCCAGCGCAAAGGGCACGCTGGCGGCCAGCACCTCGCCGCTGACGCCCGACAGCATCAGTCCGGCGACCTGAAGCGGCGCGTCCAGGATGGCCGGATCGAAGGCAAGCCCCTCCGGAACGGCTCCGTCGCCCGGCACCTCCAGCAAGGCCACCGCCTCGTCGGTCCCGAGTGCCAGCGACCGGATCGTCCGGAAGGCGGGGCCATAATGGACGCCAAGCGCTTCGAAACGGTCATAGCAGTCCGTCCCCGTCAGCAACCGGGGGCAGCGGGCGCGGACGACGTCGGGCGGCTCCCCGACGGCCGGCCCTTCCGTCCCGGTCAGCGGCGTCCCGGTGAGGGACCCGCCGGAGAGCGGCGCCGCCGGAGCGCCGTCGCCGACCCCCAGAATTTCGAAATCGACGCCGTCGTCCTGATCCTGGAACCGGACGGCGACCGCCGTGGCGCCAGGGTGACCGTCCCGCGCCGCGACCGCGGGCTGCGCCCAGAAAATCCGTTCCATCCGGACCGGCGAGCGATCGTCCTCCCGGCCGATCCCGCGGGCGGCCAGCGCCAGGGCCAGCGACGCCACGCCGGGCAGCACCATGCGGCCGGCCACGACATGGTCGCGAAGATAGGACGCGTCCGGCCGCAACGGAAACAGCACAGGTGCGTCGGGCCGCGTGGCGGATGCCGCCGCCTCTCCCTTTGTCTCCCCGTGGGACATCGGCCCTGCGCCGTCCTCCGCGCCGGCCTTCTCCAAAGGACGCACCTCCCTCACCCAGTGACGCACGGGTTCGAAGGGATAGGTCGGCAAATGGACAAGGCGGGGCGTCCCGTCCGGCCAGAGGGCCGGCCAGTCGATCGTCGCGCCCTGCGTCCACAGGTCGGCCAGACCCTCGACGTCCCGGTCAGCGATCATCGCCCCGGCCAGCCGGTTCCAGGCGGGACCACGGGTGCGGCCGGTCCACGCCGCTTTCCCGCCATCCGGGGCACCGGCGAACAGGCCCGGCATGTCCGCCTTGCCGTCGCCGTCGGCGAACCGCCGCAATCCCTCCACCAGAGTCCTCTTGTCACGGACCACCAGCGCAAGCCGATGGGCCATCGCGTCGCGTCCCAATTGCAAAGTGCGGGCGATGGCGGAGAGCGGCAGACGGTTCCCCTCCTCCTTGTCAAAAAATGCGGCCAGCCTCGCGGCATAGCGGACCAGGGCCGGGTGACTGCGCGCCGACAGGGGCACCAGGACCGGCTCCGGCGGCTCCGCCCAGTCCGGGGGCTCCTGTCCCGTCCGGGGCCCCTCCTCGATGACCAGATGGGCGCCAGCCCCCCCGAACCCGAAGGAGCTGAGGCCGGCGCGGCGCGGCAGCGTTCTCCCGGCGCCATCGCGAAGCGGCCGCCAGTCGCGGGGCGCATCGACCAGATCCAGCCCGCTTCCGGCAAGCGGCAGCAGCGGGTTCGGCGTCTCAAGATGCAGCGTCCCCGGGATAACGCCATGTTTCAGGGCCAGGACCACCTTGAACAGGCCGGCCAGACCCGCGGCCGCCTCCAGATGACCGACATTGCTCTTGACCGACCCGATGGGCCAGACGACCGCCCTGCCGCCGCCGGATCCGGCGTCGCGGCCCCAATCGGCATATCGTTGCGCCCGCGCCATGCGCAGCCCCTCGACCTCGATCGGATCGCCAAGCGCGGTGCCGGTGCCATGGGTTTCGACATAGCCGACGGTGTCCGGATCGATCCCGGCGGCCCGATGCGCGGCCACGATCACCTCGGCCTGGGCATTCGGGTTGGGCGCGGTCAGCGACGCGCTGCGGCCGCCGTGATTGATCGCCGAGCCGCGGATGACGGCGTGGATCGGATGACCGTCCCGGAGCGCCGCCGCCACATCCTGGAGGACCACCGCCCCCACCCCCTCACCCCGGACATAACCGTTGGCGCGGCTGTCGAAGGGCTTGCAGCGGCCGTCCTCGGACAACATCTCGCTCTTGCTGAGGGCGACATGAAGCGTCGGCATCAGCATGAGATTGACCGCGCCCGCAACCGCCAGATCGCAATCGCCGCTGGCGAGCGCCGTCACCGCCTGATGGACGGCGGTCAGGGCGCTGGAGCAGGCCGTATCGACCGCGACGCTGGGCCCCCTGAAATCCAGGAGATAGGAGACCCGGTTCGGAATGATGGAGAGCGCCGCGCCGGTGATGGTGTGCGGTTCGATCGCCTGCCCGGCGGCCCTCTGGACGTCGAGATAGTCGGAGTTGGTGACACCGATGAACACGCCGACTTTTTTGCCGGCCAGCGTCCCCGGCGCATGACCCGACTCCTCCAGCGCCGCCCAGACAACCTCCAGCAACAGCCGCTGCTGGGGATCCATCAGGGCCGCCTCGCGTGGGGAAATTCCGAAGAAGGCGGCATCGAAGCGGTCAACATCTTGGAGGAACCCGCCCCAGCGGGACCGGGCGTTCTGCCCCTGCCGCCAGTCCCCCCAATAGGCCCGCCAGTCCCAGCGGGTACCGGGGATTTCCTCGATCAGATCGTCGCCGTTCGCGAGATGCCGCCAGAAACTGTCAAGATCGGCCGATTGCGGCAGGCGCGCGGCCATGCCGACTATCGCCCAGCCGGGCGCCGGCGCCCGGG
>WASQ01000064.1 GCA_009712185.1 Telmatospirillum sp.
CAATGCCCGAACGCGGCCCGTCACCATTTTGACCGGGGCAACCGGCGCGCGTTCAGGCGATTGCCGTGTGAGGACGCCGCCGCCCGCTTGACGGGGAACTCCGGACGGCCTATGTCAGCCGTCGGCGTTACCGCCTGTCCTTTTGTCCAGCGAGCGGATTGTTTTCATGGCCCAGCTTCCCATTCTCGTCGCCCCCGATCCGCGTCTCAAACTGAAGGCGAAGCCGGTCGACGGCGTCGATGACGCGCTCCGCCGTCTCATGGACGATATGCTGGAGACCATGTATGTCGCGCCGGGGATCGGGTTGGCCGCGCCGCAGGTCGGCGTGTCCAGGCGTGTCCTGGTGATCGACATCGCCAAGGAGGGGGAGCCCAAAGCGCCGCTCTGCATGGCCAATCCCGAACTTGTCAGCGTGTCGGACGATGACGCCGTCTATGAGGAGGGGTGCCTGTCGGTGCCGGAGCATTACGCCGAGGTGGTGCGGCCCGCCCGCGTGACCGTGCGGTTCCTGGACCGGGACGGGATCACCCGCGAACTGGATGCCGACGGCCTGCTGGCAACCGTGGTCCAGCATGAGATGGACCATCTCGACGGCATCCTGTTCATCGATCATCTCAGCAATCTGAAGCGCAATATGATTTTGCGCAAACTGTCCAAGTCGCGAAAAGCGGCGACGGATCCCGCGCTTTGACTCTTCGCGTCATCTTCATGGGAACCCCGGATTTTTCGGTTCCCATCGTCCGGGCCCTGGCGGCGGCCGGGCACGATATCGTGGCCGTCTACAGCCAGCCTCCCCGTCCGGCGGGGCGGGGCCAGCAGCCCCGGCTGTCGCCGGTCCATGCCTTCGCCGATACCAACGGGATCCCGGTACGGACACCCCGCAGCCTCCGCGATCCGGCGTCCCAGGCGGAATTCCGCGACCTTGGCGCGGACGTGGCCGTCGTCGCGGCCTATGGCCTGATCCTGCCCCGGCCGATTCTGGAGGCGCCCCGGTTCGGTTGCATCAATGTGCATGCGTCGCTGCTGCCGCGCTGGCGCGGCGCCGCGCCGATCCAGCGCGCCATTGAGGCCGGAGACGACAAAAGCGGCGTGACCATCATGCAGATGGAGGAGGGGCTGGATACCGGACCCATGCTGCTGCGGGCCGAGGTGCCGATCGGCCCGGACACCGATGCCTCGGTGCTTCACGATGCCCTGTCCGCCGAGGGTGCCCGCCTGATCGTGGAGGCGTTGGAAAAACTGCCGGCGGGAACGCTGGTGGAGACTCCGCAGCCGTCGGAGGGGGTGACCTACGCGGCCAAGCTGGCCCGTGATGAGGGCCGGCTGGACTGGCGGCGCCCCGCACGGGACCTGGAGCGCGCGGTGCGCGCCTTCACTCCCTGGCCGGGCGCCTGGTTCGAGTATGGGGGGGAACGCTTCAAGGTGTTGGTGGCGGAGCGGACGGCCGGACAGGCCGCCGTCCCGGGAACCCTGGTCGACGGGCATCTGACGGTGGCCTGCGGCGGGGACGCGCTTCGCATTCTGCGTCTTCAGCGCCCAGGAAAGTCGGCCATGGATGCCGGCGCCTTCCTGCGCGGCTGTCCGATGCCGGCCGGGACGCGCCTTGCCCTTCCGGAGCCCGACGCCGCGACTCCCGTCCCGACTCCCAAGTGATCCCGGACGCGGAATGCCCCGCTACAAACTGACCATCGAATATGACGGGACCGGGCTTGTCGGCTGGCAGCGCCAGGACAACGGCCCCTCGGTCCAGGCCCATCTCGAAGAGGCGGTACGCCGCCTCTCAGGCGAGGAGCGCGAAGTGGTCGGCGCCGGCCGGACCGATTCCGGCGTTCATGCCACGGGGCAGGTGGGGCATGTCGACCTGAACCGCGAGTGGCGGACCGACCAGATCCGCGACGGACTGAATTTCTGGCTGCGCGATGCCGCCGCTCCGGTCGTCGTGTTGTCGGCGGCCCCCGTTCCCGACGATTTTCACGCGCGCTTTTCGGCGATCGGCCGGCGCTATCTGTTCAGGATCGTCGACCGCCGTCCGCCTCCGGTCCTGGAGCGCGACCGGGTCATGTGGACACCCCGGCGCCTGGATGTCGGGGCCATGCACGCCGCCGCCCAACTGCTGATCGGCCGGCATGATTTTTCGACGTTCCGGGCCGCCGAATGCCAGGCCTCCTCGCCGGTCAAAACGCTCGACCGCCTGGATGTCCTGCGGGTCGGGGACGAGGTGCATGTGCTGGCGGCGGCGCGGTCCTTCCTGCACCATCAGGTGCGCAATATGGTGGGGACGCTGCGTCTGGTCGGCGATGGCCGCTGGACGGCCGACCGTGTGGCGCGCGCCCTGGCCGCCTGCGACCGGCGGCAGGGCGGGCCGACGGCGCCGCCCTCCGGGCTCTATCTGACCGGTGTCGTTTATCCGCCCTTGAACCCGGCGGCCGACTCCGGCAGGGACGCCGGAGCCTCCGGACATCAGTAGCACGGGCCTCCGCGCCTTGTGGGGACAGACCCGGGCGGGAGCGCCGGAGCCCCTTTCCAGGAGCTTGCCGGGGGGATGGCGGCGGGGTGTCTCCTCTGCTAGGCTCTGTCCGTCCTTTCGAGGATCGATCCGGTTGCCTGATCCGCAGGCCTCCGGCGATTCGATCCGCAGTCCGGCGCGCCCCCCCCCGCCTCCCTCCTTGCGACCGGGAGACCGCCTCCGGGACGGCGCTGCCGGTCCCCTTTGACGATACGGAAACGAAGATGCCCGCTCTCACATCCCTGCCGGCCTGGCACGCTCTTTCCAAACATGTCGAGACCCTGCGCGATCTTCACATGCGCGATCTGTTCGCCGCCGATCCCGCCCGCTTCCGGCGCTATTCGCTTCGCCTCGACGATCTGCTGTTCGATTATTCGAAGAACCGGATTACCGACGAGACGCTCCGGCTGTTGCTGGATCTGGCCCGCGAGGCCGGAGTGGAGGAGCGCCGCGACGAGATGTTCTCAGGCGGACGGATCAATGTGACGGAGAACCGGGCGGTATTGCATGTCGCCCTGCGCAACCGGAGCAACCGGCCGATCCTGGTCGATGGCGTCGATGTGATGCCGGAGGTCCGGCGCGTCCTGGCGCAGATGCAGACCTTTTCGGAAAATGTCCGCACCGGCGCCTGGGTGGGCGACACCGGCAAGGCGATCCGCGACGTGGTCAATATCGGCATCGGCGGTTCGGATCTTGGCCCCTTCATGGCGACCGAGGCCTTGAAGCCGTTCTGCCGCGACGATCTCAGAAGCCATTTCGTCTCCAATGTCGACGGCAGCCATCTTTATCAGGTTCTGAAGCGCTGCGATCCGGAAACCACCCTTTTCATCGTGGCCTCCAAGACCTTCACCACGCAGGAAACGTTAGCCAACGCCCGGAGCGCCCGGGCCTGGACGGTGGCGGCGCTGGGAGAGGCGGCGGTGGCGCGTCATTTCGTCGCCCTGTCGACCAATGCCGAGGCCGTCTCCGCGTTCGGCATCGACACCGACAATATGTTCGCCTTCTGGGACTGGGTGGGCGGACGTTACTCCCTGTGGTCGGCGATCGGGCTTTCCATCGCCATCGCGGTCGGGTTCGACCGGTTCCAGGAGATGTTGACCGGCGCCTTCGAGATGGACGAGCATTTCCGCACCGCGCCTCTCAACGCCAATATGCCGGTGATCATGGGGCTGCTGGGCGTCCTCTATATCAATTTTATGGGCGCCGAGGCCCATGCCGTGCTGCCCTATGACCAGTATCTCAGCCGCTTCGCCGCCTATCTCCAGCAGGCGGACATGGAAAGCAACGGCAAGAGTGTCGGCCTTGATGGCCGGCCGGTCGACCATGCGACCGGTCCGGTCCTGTTCGGCGAGCCCGGCACCAACGGCCAGCACGCCTTCTATCAGCTCATCCATCAGGGAACCCGACTGATCCCGGCCGATTTCCTGGCCGCGGCGCGCAGCCAGAATCCGGTGGGCGACCACCAGACCCTGTTGCTGTCGAACTTCTTTGCCCAGACCGAGGCGCTGATGACCGGCAAGACCGCCGCCGAGGTGCGCGCGGATCTGTCGGCGCAGGGCCTCACCGGCGAGGCCCTGGAGGCGCTGGTGCCGCACAAGGTGTTCGCCGGCAATCATCCGACGAACTCGATTCTGTACCGGGACCTCGATCCCCGGACCCTGGGACGGCTGATTGCGCTTTACGAGCATAAGATTTTCGTTCAGGGCGCGATCTGGGGCATCAACAGTTTCGATCAGTGGGGCGTCGAGCTTGGCAAGCAGCTTGCCAAGGCGATCCTGCCGGAGCTGTCCGGCCCCGACGAGGTCGCCAGCCACGATTCCTCGACCAACGGCCTGATCAACCATTACAAGGCGGTTCTCGCCTGATGCCCATCCGTCTGCTGCCGTCCAACCTTGTCAACCAGATCGCCGCGGGCGAGGTCGTCGAGCGGCCCGCCTCGGCGGTCAAGGAAATCGTGGAGAACGCCATCGACGCCGGCGCGGGCCGGATCGAGGTGGTTCTGACCGAAGGCGGGCAATCCCTGATTTCGGTCGTCGACGACGGCTGCGGCATGACCGCGGACGAACTGGAACTGGCCGTGGAGCGGCATGCGACCTCGAAACTGCCCGATGACGATCTGGCCCATATCGCGCATCTGGGATTCCGGGGCGAGGCGCTGCCCTCCATCGGATCGGTGGCCAGGCTGCGGCTGACCAGCCGGGTGCGGGGCGCCGACAGCGCCTGGACTCTGCTGGTGGAGGGCGGGCGCAAGGAGGCGCCCGAACCGGCCGCGCATCCGCCGGGGACCCGGGTCGAGGTGCGGGATTTGTTTTTTGCGACCCCGGCCCGCCTCAAATTCCTGAAACACCCCAGGACCGAACTGATCCATGTGCGCGAGGTGCTGGAGCGTCTGGCCATGGCACATCCCCGCGTGGCCTTTTCGCTGACCGCCGACGGACGGCAGGTGCTGAAGCTGCCGTCCTGTTCGGGCGATGACGAGACCGCGCGGCTGGAACGGCTGATCGCCATCCTGGGCCGCGAGTTCGGACCCGCCTCCCTGGCCCTCGATGCCGAGCGCGAGGGGCTCCGGCTGTCGGGACGGGTCGGTCTGCCGACCTTCAACAAGGCGACGGCGGCGGCCCAGTATCTGTTCGTCAACGGCCGGCCGGTGCGGGACCGCCTGCTGGGCGGCGCCGTGCGGGCGGCCTATCAGGACGTGCTGGCCCACGACCGCCACGCCGTGGTGTCGCTGTTTCTCGATCTGCCGCCCGACGCGGTCGACGTCAATGTCCATCCGGCCAAGGCGGAGGTCCGGTTCCGCGATCAGGGCGCGGTGCGCGGGCTGATCATCGGCGCCATCCGCCATGCCCTGGCCGGCGCCGGACACCGGGCGGCGGCCCCTGTCGGTTCGCTGGGCGCGCTGGGGGCGTTCCGGTCCTCCACCCTGCCGTTGTCGCAGCATAGCGGCGCCAGTGCCGGCTATGGCTGGCAGCCTCCGCCCCGGGCCCCCCAGGCACTTTACGATCAGGGCATCCAGGCCCAGGCGCCGCTGGGATTCGCCGATGCGCCGCCGCAGGGGCGCGCCTTCCGGGAGGACGCTCCCGGACCGGTGGCGACGGAATGGCCCGCCTCCGATGCCCCGGACGGAGGCGGACTGCCGGGAACCGGCAGTTCCCCCGGAACCGGGGCGGCCGGCACCGCCGATCCGCTGGCCGACTATCCGTTGGGGGTGGCGCGCGGGCAGGTCCACGATACCTATGTCATCGCCCAGACATCGGACGGGCTGGTCATCGTCGACCAGCATGCGGCGCATGAACGGCTGGTTTACGAACGGATGAAACAGGCGCTGGCGGACGGCGGCATCGCGCGCCAGGGGCTCCTGCTGCCCGAGGTCGTGGAGATGGATGACAACTCCTGCGACCGTTTGCTGGCGCGGGCCGGCGATCTTGCCGAGCTCGGGCTGACGCTGGAGCCGTTCGGCCCCGGCGCGGTGGTGGTCCGCGAGGTTCCCGCGTTGCTGGGCGACTGCGATGTGCAGGGGCTGGTGCGCGATCTCGCCGACCAACTGGCGGAATGGGGGGAAGCCCTGGCCCTTCAGGACCGTCTGGCCCATGTCTGCGGCACCATGGCCTGCCATTCCAGCGTCCGGGCCGGGCGCCGCCTCAATGTCCAGGAAATGAACGCGCTGCTGCGTCAGATGGAATCCACGCCGAATTCCGGCCAGTGCAATCACGGTCGTCCGACCTATGTGGAATTGAAACTGGCGGACATCGAAAAGCTGTTCGGACGCCGCTGAACACTCCGGACGACCGCTCCCCACGGAAAGAATCGACCCGAACCGATAAGTTCCGTACTTTAACCGCCCCCCGGCATGGGGCGGGACCTGTCGCGACATCATCGCTTCAAGTCCCCGGGTTTCATCGGGCGCTTCCGCTCCGCTCCGGCGGGCTGAAACGCCGAACGGGGGGCAGGGCCGGTTGATTGACCGATTGATCAACAGGCCCCTGGTGATTTTCGGTTCAGGATGCGGGGGCGGGGATTCATGGGGACATCGGATCGGATGGCGCAGGTCGGTGCGGGCAGGAAAGGCCTCTGGCTGAGAACGGTTTCCCGGGCGCTGCTGCTTTCCGCGGCGTCGCCGGCCATTTGTTCCGTGGCTTTTTCCCAGACGGCCCCGGCACCGGCCGGAGCCCCCGGTTCCGATCCTCAGACCGTGATGGTGACGGACCACCGGCTGACGGCCGGCGGCCTGATCGGATCGACGGATGCCGCCCGCGCCGAAAGCGCGGTCTCGTCCGACTTTGTCGCCCAACTGGCCCCGACGCTCACCGCCTTCCAACTCGTGACGGCGCTGCCCGGCGCCAATGTCGCGACGTCGGATCCCTACGGGATTTCGACGGCGTCCAGCCTGACGTTGCGCGGCATGGGGCAGGACGAGATCGGCGTTCTGATGCAGGGCGCGCCGCAGAACGATATCGGCAACTACTACGCCTATCCGTCGCAGTTCGTGGACCCGGAGAATATCCGGCAGGTGACGTTGACCCCGGGATCGGTCGATCTCGATTCCCCCGTTATCAACGGCGCCGGGGGCCTTCTGTCGGTGACGCTGGACGATCCGGCCGAACGGTATGGCGGGCGCACCGATCTGTCCTATGGCTCCTTCGACGCGCGGCGGGCCTTCCTCAGGATGGACACGGGACGGATCGGCAATGTGCGGGCCTTCATCTCCTATTCGCGGATGGGCGCCGATAACTGGCGCGGTCCGGGGCGCGACAGCAAGCAGCATGTGGATTTCAACCTGATGGACGAGTGGGGGCAGGGCAACCGCATCTCCTTATCGGCCTCGTTCAACGATGCGGTGACCACCGGTTATCCCGAACCGACCCTGGCGCAATGGCAGCAGTTCGGGCGGTCCTTCAATTACAACCGCGATTTTCAGCCGGGCGACACCAGTTATTGGCGCCAGTATGTGAACACCTTCCGCAATCTCTATGTCAGCGCGCCCTCGACCTTCACGCTGACCGACCATCTGTCGCTGGATCTGACCCCCTATGTGCAGCGCGGCTATGGCAACTCGCCCTATGGCGCGACCTTGTCCTCCGCCGGCAATTTCTTTGGAACCGTCCCGCTGGCGCCGCTCCGGTTTCCCGGCTCCGCCAACGGAACCGTCAGCGTGCTCGGAAACTACACGGGCGACCAGTTTCGCGCCGGCCTCAATGGCAAGTTGAGCTGGACGGTGGGCCACCATACCCTGATCGGCGGGCTGTGGGTCGACCATGCCGACGACCGGGACCAGGAATCCTTCACGCCGATGACGGCGGGCGGCGAACCGGTCGATTTCTGGGGCACCGACAAATACGCCATCCGCATGCCCGACGGCCGGGTCTACCGGGTGCTGGACGATCACACCATCACCAGCATCCAGTCCGCCTATCTGGCCGACCGGATCTCGCTTGACGACGACCGCCTGAAGATCGATCTGGGATTCAAGGCGGCCTATGTCAGCCGGACCGGCACCAACGGACTGCCGGGGCCCCAATATCAGGTGTCGCTCTATGACTTCCAGCCGCTGCCCCGCGCGGCGGTGCGCTATCAGATCGACAGCCGGCATCAGCTTTTCGCCGATGTCACCACCAATTTCCGCTCCCCCAACGCATATGCCCTCTACAACACCTATTCCGGCGGCGAACTGACCGGGATCGGCAACTCCCGCCTCAAGGACGAATATTCGATTGCCGAGGAAATCGGCTACCGCTACCGGGGTGGCGTGATGACGGCGTCCGTCACCGCCTTCAATTACAACTTCACCAATCGCCAGATCGCGACCATCGTTCTGGTCAATGGCGCGCAGGTGAACGGGACGATCAATGCCGGCGGCCAGACGTCGCGGGGGATCGATGCCGAGATCGGCCTGCAGCCGGTGGCCGGATTTTCCCCCTATCTGTCGGGCGAGTTCCTGGACGCCACCACCGACAACAATATCTCCGCCGGGGGCGATCTGGTTCCGACCGCGGGGAAGACCGCGGTCCGCAGTCCCCGGGTTCAGGCCGCCGCGGGGGTGTCCTACGACCAGGGAACCGTGTTCGGAAATCTGATGGGCAAATATATCGGGCCGCAATATTCCACCTTCATCAACGATGAACGGATGAAAGGCTTCGGCCAGCTTGACGCCATGATCGGCTATCATCTGCCGTCGGTGGGGTTCGCCCTGGCGCCGGAGGTCCGGCTGAACCTCATCAATGTGACCAACGAGAAAGTCCTGTCTGGTGTCGCCAGCCCGACCCTCAACGCGCGGACGGTGACCGGCGTCGGCGGGACGGCGATCGCGGGGACGGCGCCCACCTATTACATCGGCGGCGGATTCGCCGCCATCGCCACCGTGGCGTCGCGGTTCTGAGGGGGCGGCGGTGACGGCATCGGCGGTCAGGCCCGGGTCCGGACCCTTGGTCGCACCTTTGGCGCATGGTCTCGGGACGGAACGGGTATGCCCCGACTGGCCGGTCCTGACCGCGGAGGAGATCGCCGCCCTGCTGGCGGACTATCCCGGCGCCGCTCCGGCCGGGGCCATCCTGTTCCAAAGCCCCCGTCCGTTCTCGGCGGCGGCGCTGGGGGGGTCGGGGATCGGTCCGTTGTTCGTGAAACGCCACCATCGCGCCGTCCGGGATCTGCCCGGACTGTTCGAGGAGCATCGGTTCATCGCCCATCTGCGTGCCGCCGGGCTGGCCGTGCCGGAAGTGCTGGCCAATGCGGGCGGCGCGACCGCGACGGCGCGGGGTGACTGGGTGTATGAGGTCCATCGTCCCGTCCGGGGAGAGGACCTCTACCGGGACGCCCTGTCCTGGACCCCCTTCCTGTCGGCGGATCATGCCCGTGCCGCCGGCCGGGCCCTGGCCCGGCTGCATCTGGCGGCCGCGGGTTATGACGCCCCGGCCCGGCCCGTCCGTCCGCTGGTCTCCAGCTTTTCCATTTTCGCCGCGCCGGACCCCGGTCCCGTCCTCGACCGCTATGTCGCCGCCCGTCCCGATCTGGCCCGCTATCTGGACGGCCGTCCCGGCTGGCGGCAGGCGCTTCTGGAGCCGCTGGCCCCCTGGCATGCCCGTCTGAGGCCCTTTCTTCGGGGCCTATCCCCGCTGTGGACCCACAATGACTGGCACGCCTCCAACCTGACATGGGCGGCGGACGGTCGCGAGGTCGCCGAGATCCTCGATTTCGGGCTGGCGGATCGCACCACGGCGCTGTTCGATCTTGCCACCGCGATCGAGCGCAACGGGATCCTCTGGCTGGCCCTGCCGGAGCGGGCCGGGGATCCGGGGATCGTCGAGACCGGTCAGATCGACGCCCTGCTGGCCGGCTATCACGCGCTCCGTCCGCTGTCGCCCTGCGATCTCGACGCCCTGGCGGCGCTGCTGCCGCTGGTCCATGTCGAGTTCGCGCTGTCGGAGACCGATTACTTCTTCGGGGTCACGCGCTCGGCGGAGAACGCGTCGGTGGCCTTCGACACTTACCTTTTGGGGCACGCCGCCTGGTTCGCGACGGCGCCCGGGCGCGCTCTGCTCGACCGGATCGCGCGATGGAGGGGGGGCGATGTCTCCGCTTGAGATCGCGGCCGTCGTCGCCAGCGTCGCCGGGGTCTGGCTGACCGTCCGGCGCCATCCCCTGTGCTGGCCGGTGTCCCTGCTGTCGGTGATCCTTTACGCGCGCGTCTTCTTCGAGGCGAAGCTCTATTCCGACATGCTGTTGCAGGGGGTGTTCGGGGCCTTCGCCCTCTATGGATGGTGGCAGTGGCGCAGGGGATTGGGCGATGACGGCCGGGTCCGGGTGCTGCGGCTGTCCCGCTTCGGTCTGGTGGCGGGTCTGGCGGCCGGCGCGGCCGGTTCGGCGGCCCTGGGACTGGTAATGGCGACCCGCACCGACGCCGCCGTGCCCTGGCTGGACGCCTCCCTGACCTGCTTCAGCCTGGTCGCGCAATATTGGGCGGCGCGGAAATACATCGAATCCTGGTGGATGTGGATCGCCGTCGACATCGTCTATACCGGACTGTTCCTGTCGCGCGATCTGACCCTGACCGCCATCCTCTACGCGGCCTTCATCGGTCTCGCGGTTCAGGGCCTTCGCGACTGGCGGACGGTCGGGCGCCGTCAGGATCAAAGCGGAGAAACACCAGACGGGCCGCTCCATAGCGACGCTCGTCGGTGATCGCGAGGCCGGCGACGGGAGAGGCGAAGGCCTCGCCGGCCGCGACCTCGACCACCACGACGGCATCGGGGGCGATCCAGCCGCCGGCATGGAGCGCCTGCAACGCCGGTCCGGCCAGCCCGCATTTGTAGGGCGGATCCATCAGGACGACGCGGCAGGCCTCGCGCGCCCGGCCCGGACGGGTCGCGTCCAGGCGCTGGATCGTCACCTGACGCTCCACCCCCAGTTTGCGGGCGTTGGCCGCGATGATGGCGGCCGCCGGCCCATCGTTTTCCATGAAGGTAACGTGACCGGCGCCGCGCGACAGGGCCTCGAAACCCAACGCGCCCGAGCCGGCGAAGGCGTCAAGCACCAGTGCGCCTGTCAACGGCGGTTCGCCATGAGCCAGGATGTTGAACAGCGATTCGCGCACCCGGTCCGCGGTTGGGCGGGTGTTCCGTCCCTCGGGGGCCAGCAGGACCCGCCCTTTATGACGGCCGGCGACGATTCGCATTGGCGGGCTTCCGGCTGCTGGAGGTGTTTTCTCTGGAGGAGGTGGCTTTTCCGGTATTGGGCCTGGGCGCGCCGGGCTTTCCGACGCCCTGGGATTTCCCGATACCGGGTTTGTCCGTGGCGTGGGCCGTCGCCGTTCCCACCGGCTTTTGCGATCCTTTTCCGCCCAACTGCTCTTTGATCACCCGGCTCGGAACTTCATCGACCTGGCCTTCCTCCAGCAGGCCCAACTGGAACGGGCCATAGGCGACGCGGATCAGGCGCGAGACGCTCCAGCCCAGATGATCCATGACGCGGCGGATCTCGCGGTTCTTGCCTTCCTTCAGGCTGACGGTCAGCCAGGCGTTCGATCCCTGTTGCCGGTCCAGCAAGGCCTTGATCGGTCCATAGGAGATACCGTCGACCGTGATCCCCTTTTCCAGCGAGGCAAGCTGGGCGACATCCGGGGTGCCGTGGATGCGCACCCGGTAGCGCCGGACCCAGCCGGTGGAGGGAAGTTCCAGACGCCGGGCCAGCTCGCCGTCATTGGTCAGCAACAACAGACCTTCGGAATTGAGATCCAGCCGTCCGACGGAGATCACCCGGGGCATATCCTCGGGCAGGCGTTCGAACACCGTCGGGCGTCCCTGGGGGTCCTTGTGGCTCGTCACCAGACCGGAGGGCTTGTGATAGCGCCACAGCCGGCTGCGCTCCGGCTCCGGGATCGGCTTGCCGTCCACCAGGATGCGGCTTTGTTCCGTGACCACCAGGGCGGGCGAGGAGAGAACCTTGCCGTCGACGGAGACTCGTCCCTCGGCGATCCAGCGTTCGGCGTCGCGCCGCGAACAGAGCCCGGCGCGGGCCAGACGTTTGGCGATGCGTTCGCCCTTGTCGTCGGCGTCCTCGGCCGGTGTGGAAGGGGCGTCGGAAGGGATGTCGGTCATGGTCTGGCGGCCTCGATAAAGGCGTGGAACAGAGCCCGGTCGGCCGGGCTGATGGCGAATTCGGGGTGCCACTGCACCCCGATGCAGAAACGGCGTCCCGGGATCTCGATCCCTTCGATCACGCCGTCCCCGGCACGGGCATTGATGACGACGCCGTCGGCCACCCGGTCGACCGCCTGATGATGGGCGCTGTTGACCGGAACGGACAGGGTGCCGGCGATGGCGGCCAGACGGGTGCCCGGCGTCAGGGTGACGCTGTGGCCGGGCTGGTCGCGCGGGGTCGGCTGCTCATGGGCCAGCGGATGGTCGACGGCGTCCGGAATATGCTGGATCAGGGTGCATCCGGCAGCCACGGCCAGAAGCTGTTCGCCGCCGCAGATGCCGAGGATGGGGATATCCCGCGCCAGGGCGCCGCGCACCAGGGCCAGTTCGAAGGCGGTGCGTCCGTCCTTCAGGGTCACGGTGGGATGGCGGCCGGCGGCGCCGAACAGGGCCGGATCGACGTCGAAGGCGCCGCCCGTCACCAGAACGGCGTCCAGCCGGTCGAGGAAGGCGTCGGCCAGATCCGCGTGATGGGGCAGGGCCAGGGGCAGGCCGCCGGCCCGGGCGACCGCGTCGCAATAGTTCTGTCGCAGGGCATACCAGGGGAAGCCCGCGTAACCGCCGGGCGGCTCGCTGTCCAGGGTGATGCCGATGGTGGGAAATGTCATGGCCGCCACTTTAATGGGCCATCGGGCCGGACGGAAGCGATTTGGGACGATCTCGGAAAAGTGAGGGATTTCGCCGCCCCGCCGGCACCGGGAGACGGCCCTGCGGACCGTCCGGATTTTGTTGTATCCTCGACGGCCCGGAGAATTGACCTCCGGAACAGGACCCAGGAGCTGACGATGACCCCTTTTCTGGCGACGGCCCTGGCGGAGGCCCTGGCGGCCGGTCGGCGTGGCGAGGTCCCGGTGGGGGCTGTCGTGGTCCGGGACGGGCGGGTTCTGGCGGCGGCCGGCAACCGGGTGGAGGAGCTTTCCGATCCCACCGCCCACGCCGAGATCCTGGCCCTGCGCGCGGCGGCCGCCTTGACGGGGGAGCCCCGTCTTCCCGGTTGCGATCTCTGGGTCACGCTGGAGCCCTGTCCGATGTGCGCCGCGGCCATTTCCTTCGCCCGGATCCGGCGCCTCTATTTCGGCGCCTATGATCCGAAGGGGGGCGGGGTGGATCATGGGGCGAAGGTGTTCGACCATGCCACCTGCCATCATCGGCCCGAAGTCATCGGCGGGCTGGAGGAGGAGAGGATGGCGGCTCTCCTCAGGGATTTTTTTCGCGACCGCCGTCCTTAGCATCCGTTTCCCGGCCGCTGCCGACGCGTAAGCGGCGGAAATACTGTGTTTTCGGCATTGCCGAACAGTGAGGCGATCCCTGTGAAAGAAATCCCCCGGTGGCTCCGGCGTTCCCGCCAGCGCCCCCCCCCCGAGCCGCGGCAATGGATGCCCACAGGGTT
>WASQ01000034.1 GCA_009712185.1 Telmatospirillum sp.
CGGCGGCGGGGGGGGGGGACTCCGGCAGGGACGCCGGAGCCACTGGTGGAGTTTTTCCACAAGCTCTGACGCCCGTCCCATTCCGGATTCAGGGACTCAACTGTCGGATCAAGCGTCGACGTCGAACCGTGAACGCAATGCCCCGGCCCACCGGGACGGGGATCGGATTGGTCCAGGACGGAAGGTCCTGGTGGAACAGCCGACAAGAGGTGCTGCCATGATCAACCGGTTGCCGGCCGTCCGGCCGCCAGGGCCGCTCCCGTCGCGGGGCCGCTCTTTTCCGTTGCGGATCCGTCTGGCCGGAGCCCTTTGCGCCGGTCTCATCCTCGCGCTGGCCTCCCCGGCACCGGGACTGACCAGCGCGAGTGGCGATTTCCTTCTTCAGCCGGCTCTGTTCTCGCCGAAGGCGTTGCGCGCGCTTTTGCTGGGACTGGCGCGCGCGGGGCACCGGCTGGTGGCCGTCGGTGAGCGCGGGGTGGTCCTCTGTTCCGAGGATGAGGGGGCGAGCTGGCGTCAGAGTCCGATGCCGGTCTCCGTCACTCTGACGGCGGTTCAGTTTCCCACGGCGGACCGCGGATATGCGGTGGGCCATGACGGCGTGGTGATGGCGACGGACGACGGTGGCCGGACCTGGAGCCGGCGCTTCGACGGCAACCGGTCCAACGCCCTGATGGAGGCCGATGCCTCCTTGCGGCTGGAGCGGTTGCAGGCGCGCGGCGGCGCCACCGCGGACGAAACCGCTCTGGCGGAAAACGCCCTGGATGACGCCCGTGCGGCCGCTCGTTTCGGACCGTCCCATCCGCTGCTCGGTCTGTGGTTCGAGTCTGCCGACCGGGGTGTTGTTGTCGGTTCCTATGGGCAGATCTTCCGCACGGCGGACGGGGGGACCACCTGGGAGTCCCTCGGACTTCGCCTTGACGATGCGGACGGCCTGCATCTGAACGCCGTCACGGCCACATCCGATGGCGTTTGGCTGGTCGTGGGCGAAGGGGGGCGCATCTACCGCTCCACTGACGGAGGAGACCATTGGACCCGAACGGAGGTGGGCGGCAAGGGGGCGTTCCTGGGCATAAAAGCCTGGCGCGATCGCGATGGAAAAAGCCGGATCCTGGCCTATGGCTTCGGCGGTCGGGTCTTCCGGTCCCTGGACGACGGCCGCACCTGGGACTCCTGGGCCGGATGCGGCGAACGGACGGTGGTTGACGCGGTGATCGGTAGCGACGGTCAACCGATGCTGGTCGACGGCGCCTCAACCCTTGTGACGGGCGGGTTCGATGGACAGGCCTGCCGGGCGACGCCGCTTCTGTCCCAGGCGCAGACAGAGGCGGCGCTGCCGCTTGCCGCAAACCGCCTGGCTCTGGCCGGCCCCGGCGGCATCCATATGGCCTCCTTCAGCCCGATGTCGAGGTGAGCTGTCATGACAAGGGATCCCTTGATCAGTCCGGATTTCGATCTTGCGCACCATGGTAAGGTTCGCGCCCTGGAGACGGTGGCGGAACGCCTGCTGTTTCGCGCGCGTCCCCTGGTTCTCGCGGTCTTCGCCGTGGCCTCGCTGTTTTTCGCCTGGCAGGCGGCGATGCTGAGGCCGGATGCCAGTTTCGAAAAAATGGTTCCCGCCACGCACCCGTTCATCAGCCAGTATCTCGCCTATCAGAATGAGTTGCGACCTCTCGGCAATGTGATGCGGATCGCGGTCGAGAACACCGCGGGCGACATCTATGACAGGGATTTCCTTCTGCGGCTCCGCGCGATCAATGACGAGGTGTTCTACATACCGGGAGTCGATCGCGGGAACCTGAAGTCGCTGTGGACACCGAACGTCCATTGGTACGAGGTGACCGAGGACGGGCTTCGCTCCGGCCTCGTGATCGGTCAGGATTTCGACGGGTCCCCCGCCGCCCTGGATCAGGTCCGGACGAATGTGGCCCGGTCCGGCCGGATCGGCAGCCTGGTGTCGGAGGACGGGCATTCGGCGGTGATCCTGGCGCCCCTTCTGGAAAAAGATCCGGAGACCGGCCAGCGGCTCGACTACGGCGCCTTCTCCCGGCGGCTGGAGAGCCTGGTCCGTTCCAAATATGAAAGTCCGACGATCCGGATCCACATGACGGGGTTCGCCAAGATTGTGGGCGACCTGATCGAGGGCGCCCGCGCCATCGGCCTGTTTTTCGGACTGACCATTCTGCTGACGGCCGCGCTTCTGTTCGGTTATTGCCGATGCTGGCGCAGCACCCTGTCGACGATCGCCTGCTGTCTGCTGGCGGTGATCTGGCAGTTGGGCCTCGTCCGGCTGCTGGGGATGGGGCTGGATCCCTATTCGATCCTGGTGCCGTTCCTGACTTTCGCGATCGGCGTCAGCCACGCCGTGCAGAACGTCAATACGATGGCGGCCCTGATGGTCGGCGGACGGTCCGCCGGGGAGGCCGCGCGCGGTACCTTCCGGCTGCTGTTCATTCCGGGCACCATCGCGCTGGTCTGCGACGCCGTCGGCTTCTCGACGCTTCTGATGATCCATATCGACGTGATCCGCGAACTGGCGGTCAGCGCCAGCATCGGCGTCGCGGTCATCATCCTGACCAAGATGTTCCTGCTGCCCGTCCTGATGTCCTATGGCGGCATCGAGGCCGGCGCGCTGGTTCATTATCGCAGAAAGCTTCGGCTGGAAAGCCAGCGTCTGAGCCGGATTTTATCCAATTTCGCGCGGCCGCGCTGGGCGGGCGTCGCCGTCGCCGTGGGGCTGCTGGTGCTGGGCGGCGCAAGCTGGGCCAGCCGCGACCTTATGATCGGCGATCTCGATCCCGGCGCCCCGGAATTGCGGCCGCAATCGCGCTACAACAGGGACGTGGCCTTCATGTCGTCCCACTATGCGACGGGCCCGGACGTGTTCGTCGTCATGGTACGCACCCCCGCCGGGGAATGCGGCGCCTATCCGGCGGCCTCGCTGGTCGATCGCTTCCAGTGGACGATGGAGGCTGTGCCGGGAGTCGAATCCTCGGTATCGCTGTTCGATGTCATGAAGCGCTACATCGCCGGAACCAACGGCGGCGACCTGAAATGGTACGCGCTGACCAGGGACCGCTATGTGTCCAACGCGGTCCATAAATTCGTGCCGTCCGAAATGTACAATGGCGACTGTTCGATGGTGCCCGTCACTCTGTTCCTGTCCGATCACAAGGCGGCGACGCTGGACCGGGTGGTGGCCGCCGCCGAAGGATTCGCCCGTGCGAACAACGGACCGGACGCCCAGTTCCTGCTGGCGGCCGGCAACGGCGGCATCGAGGCGGCGACCAACATGGTGATCGGCGACGCCAAGCAGGAGATCCTGCTCATGGTCTATGCCATCGTGTCGGCCCTGCTCCTGTGGGAATTCCGGTCCTGGCGGGTGACGGTCGCGATCATCCTGCCGCTGGTGATCACCTCGGTCCTGTGCGAGGCGGTGATGGCGGCGCTGGGATTGGGGGTCAAGGTCGCGACATTGCCGGTGATCGCGCTCGGCGTCGGCATCGGGGTGGACTACGGCATCTATATCTACAACCGGCTGGAAGGGTTCGTCGGACGCGGGCTCGATCTGCAACGGGCCTACTATGAAACGTTGAAGACCACCGGCGCGGCGGTCGGGATGACGGGAATTACACTGGCGGCCGGCGTGGCCACCTGGCTTTTCTCCGACATCAAATTCCAGGCCGACATGGGACTGCTTCTCGCCTTCATGTTTCTGTGGAACATGATCGGCGCGGTGGTGATGATCCCCGCCCTGGTCGCCCTTCTGATGCCGAGGCTGCGTCAGGGGGCGGCCCAGCCGGCGGAGGGTGTCGTCGCCGCCCTTCCGGGGCTCCCGGCCTCGGCCCGCAAAGGAGGACGAACGCCGGACCAGTGGTCAAAATCCAACAGATGAGTCCCTGAACCATGAGTAGGCGCAGGTGTCCCGCCCGCCGTTCGGCGGAAGCCGAAAACTCAGTATTTCCGCCGCTTTCGCGTCGGAGGCGGGCAGGGATGCTGGAGCCATGGGTGGATTTTTTTCACATGCTATCCTGCCTTGGATACGACACAAAAGCGTCTGAAATGATGACGTTTCTGTGTCACTATTTTCACCGACAGAGGATCGTGTTCTTATCTTTACATCGGCGCCAGGGCCTCGACCGCCTGGCGCAGCAGGGCCCGCATCCAGAGCCCCGCGGGGTCGGCGTCGGCGTTCTCGTGCCAGTAGAGGTAGATGTCGAGCGGCGGCATGTCGAGCGGCAGGGGGACGATGCGGTTGGGCAGTCCCTGATTGGCCCAGCGCGCGTAATGTTCCGGCATCGTCAGCAGAAGGTCGGTCCGGCTGACCACGCGGCAGGCGGCGAAATACTGCTGGCACCGCAGGGCCACCCGGCGGTGCCGGTCGATCCGGGCCAGCGCCAGATCCTCAAGCCCCTGCCCGGCGCGGCGGGACGACACCAGGATATGGCGCTGGTCGAGATAGCTGTCGAGGGTCAGAGGTCCGGCCGCGGCAGGGTGCCCGTCGCGCAAGACCACCACCTGATGATCGCGTACCAGTTGCGCATGGTGGATGTTGCGTGACGTCTGGAACAGGACATCGACCGCCATGTCGAGGACTCCGGCGGCCAGTTCCGATTCCATGTCGCGCCGGTCGATGCGGGCCGAGACCAGATCCACGCCCGGCGCCATCGTCTCCATTTGCGTGAGCAGCGGCGGCAGGATCTGGGTTTCGAGGACGTCCCTGAGACCGATGGTGAAGACGCGTGTCGTCGTCGCGGGATCGAAGGCGTTGGCCTGACGGACACTGGTGGCCAGCGTCTTCAGCGACTGGCGGACCGGACCGATGAGGGAACGGGTCAGCGGTGTCGGCATCATCAGGCTGCCGCGGCGCGTGAACAGGGGATCATTGAAGATGGCGCGCAGCCGTCCCAGGGCGTGGCTGAGAGCCGGTTGGGTCAGGTTGAGGGTTCGCGCCGCGCGGGTGATGTTGCCCTCGGTGTAAATGGCGTCCAGCACGACGAACAGATTCAGATCGAGGCGGTTTATATGCATGAAATTTATAGTCCGTGATGATGACTCGTCATTTGATTAATTAAAACATGCGGGTAGAGTTATGGCAACTTTTGCAATTTTTGCGCGTGAACTTCAAGCGGGGCGGGACAATGGATTTTTCCTATTCGACGAGGGCCGAGGCCTATATCGAAAGGCTGAAGACCTTCATGAGCGAGCAGGTTTTTCCGGCGGAGCCGGAGTATTACCGTCAACTCGCCAAATCGCCCTGGACCGTGCCGCCCGTCATGGCGGCATTGAAGGATAAGGCGCGCCTGCTGGGGCTGTGGAATCTTTTCCTGCCGGAAGAGGAATACGGGGCCGGCCTCTCCAACTGCGATTATGCGCCGCTTGCCGAAATCATGGGCCGGTCGCCCATTGCGCCGGAGATCTTCAATTGCAACGCGCCGGACACCGGAAATATGGAAGTCCTGGTCCGCTATGGTTCCGAGGAGCAGAAGCAGCGCTGGCTGAAGCCTCTGCTGGACGGCGGGATCCGGTCCGCCTTCTGCATGACGGAGCCGGACGTCGCCTCGTCTGACGCCACCAACATGCAGGCGACGGCGATCGTCGAGGGCGACGAGGTGGTTCTGAACGGCCGCAAATGGTGGAGCACCGGGGCGGGGCACCCGGATTGCCGGTTCGTCATCTTCATGGGGGTGACGGATCCGGGGGCCGAAAAGCATCGCCGCCATTCGATGGTGATCGTTCCGACCGACAGTCCCGGATACAAAGTGGAGCGGATGCTGCCGGTGTTCGGGGACCTTCACCCGCCTTACGGTCATGGCGAGGTCAGTTTCACCGATGTCCGGGTGCCGGTCACCAATATCATCGCCGGTCCGGGCCGTGGGTTCGAGATTGCCCAGGGACGCCTGGGACCTGGGCGGATCCACCACTGCATGCGGGCGATCGGCGCCGCGGAACGGGCGTTGGACCTGATGTGCGAACGGGCGCTGACCCGGATCGCCTTCGGCAAGCCGCTAGCCCTTCTGGGCGGCAACGGCGACATCATCGCCAATGCCCGCATCGCCATCGGACAGGCCCGGCTTCTGACGCTGAAGGCGGCCTGGATGATGGATACCGTGGGCGTCAAGGGTGCGATGAGCGAAATCTCGCAGATCAAGGTGGTGGCGCCCTCGGTTGCGCAGATGGTGATCGATCAGGCGATCCAGATGCATGGCGGCGAGGGCGTGACCGATGACCGTCAGTTGGCGACGCTTTATGCCAATGCCCGGGTCTTGCGCATTGCCGACGGTCCGGATGAGGTTCATCGGGGTCTGATCGCCAAGCTGGAATTGCGGGGGCATTCACGCCGCCTGGGATTGGATCCTGTCCGGAAGGAGGCCGTGGCATGAGCGTGATCGATCGCGCGGGGTCCGTCCGGCGGGGAGAGGAACTGGATGGCGCCGCCGTCGACACCTTTCTGAAAAGCCGGATTCCCGATCTGTCCGGAACGCCGGACATCACGCAGTTCAAAGGGGGCGTCTCCAACCTGACCTACCAGATCACCTATCCGGAACGGTCGGTCATCCTGCGTCGTCCTCCGTTCGGGAATCGCAGCGGCGCCGCGCATGACGTCCTGAGGGAGGCCCGGGTGATGGCGGCATTGCGGCCGGTCTATCCCTATGTGCCCGGCATCCTCGCCATCCAGGAGTCACCGGATGTGATCGGTTGCCCGTTCTATGTGATGGAGCGGTTTGAGGGCATCATCCCGAGACGTGATCTGCCTGCCGGACTCGCTCTCAGCCCGGAGGACACCCGGCGTCTCTGCCTCGGCGTCATCGACCGGTTGATCGAGCTGCACCGGGTGGACTATCGGGCGGCGGGGCTGGAGACCCTGGGGCGCGGGGCCGGCTATGTGCGCCGACAGGTCGAAGGATGGTGCGGCCGCTATCACAACGCCCGGACGGAGGATGCGGCCGGTTTCGCGGGCGTGATGGACTGGCTTTTGGAAAAAATGCCCGCCGGGGACGCCGCCACCACGATCATTCACAACGATTACCGGTTCGACAATGTGGTCCTGGATCCGGCCAATCCGTTCCGGGTGATCGGCGTCCTCGACTGGGAAATGGCAACCCTGGGCGACCCCCTGATGGATCTCGCCAATGGTCTGGCTTATTGGGTGCAGGCCGATGACGATCCGGAATTCCTGGCGGCGCGGCGGCAGCCGACCCATTTGCCGGGCATGTTGACCAGGGCCGAGGTGGTCGACTATTACGCGCGGCAGACCGGCCTTTCGACCGCCAGGATGGATTTCTACATGGTGTTCGGGTTGTTCCGTCTGGCGGTGATCGTCCAGCAGATCTACCAGCGGCACCGCCAGGGCCATACCGCCAATCCGGAATTCGCATCCTTCGGCAGGATCGTCAGCTATCTGGAAAGACGGTGCCTGCGCCAGATCGGCCAGTCGGCTTTGTGATCCATGGGACCGCGCACCGTCCATCTGATCCGGCACGGACAGGCCTCCTTCGGCGCCAGGGACTATGACCGGCTGTCCGACCTGGGAACGGTCCAGTCGGAGATGCTGGGGGACTGGCTTCACGCAACCTCTGCCGTGCCGGGGCGCTTCCTGTCCGGCCGTCTGCTGCGCCATCGCCAGACGGCGGCCGCGTGCCTCGGCCGCTGGATGCAAAACGGGGCGGAAGCACCGGCGGTGATCGAGGACGGGGCGTTCGACGAATACGACCACCGGCGGCTTCTGCTTCGCCGGTATCCGGAATTTGCCCCGCCCGGCAGTCTGGAACGGTTTATCGCCGATGCCGGGGACAAGGGGGGGCGGCGCGCGTTCCAGGACATGTTCTCGCGCTGCGTCGCCGATTGGATCGAAGGGCGCGATCAGGATTCCGCCGGGGAAAGCTGGACGGCCTTTCGCGAACGGTGCGTCGCCGGGTTGGCACGCTGGATGGACGATGGCGACGGTGCGAACGGCGGTTCCGCCGGGGAGGATCTCTGGATCTTCACCTCCGGCGGGCCGATTTGCGCCGTTCTGCAGCATGTTCTGGATCTGCCGCCCTCACGCGTTCCCGACCTCTGCTGGGCGGTGCGCAACGCCAGTGTCACGCGTCTGTCGGTCCGGGACGGCCGCCTGACGCTTCTCGAATTCAATTCCATCGCCCATCTGGCCGGGACCGGACGGGCCGGACTGGTCACCTATCGGTGACGGCAAAAAGGGGAGGAGGCATGTCAGTGGCACAACCATTCGATCTCACGGGGCGGATCGCCCTTGTCACGGGCGCCAGCCGTGGTATCGGCAGTTCCATTGCGCGATTGCTTGCCGCCCAGGGGGCCAGGGTGATCCTGTCGAGCCGTAAGGCCGACGCGCTGGAGGAGGTCGCCCGGTCCATCCGCGACGACGGCGGGCAGGCGGACGTCCTTGCCTGCCACATCGGCGAGATGGAGGGGATCGAGGCCTTGTTCCGGGATGTTTCGGACCGGTTCGGCCGTCTCGATATCCTGGTCAACAACGCCGCCACGAACCCCCATTTCGGGCCGATCTGGGAAACCGATCCGGCGTCGTTCCAGAAGACGGTCGACGTCAATATCCGTGGCTATTTCTTCATGTCGTCGCAAGCGGCGCGGCTGATGATGGCGGGTGGCGGCGGCGCCATCCTGAATGTCGCATCGGTCAACGGCGTCGTCCCCGGCGCCTTGCAGGGGATCTACTCCATCACCAAGGCCGCGGTGATCTCGATGACCAAGGCCTTCGCCAAGGAGCTGGCGCCGCATGGCATCCGCGTCAACGCGCTTTTGCCCGGCGCCACCGATACCAAATTCGCCTCCGCGCTGATCGGCAACGCGCCGATCCTGGCGAAGGTCCTGGAGCATATCCCGATGGGGCGCGTCGCCCGGCCCGACGAAATGGCGGGCGCCGCGCTTTATCTGCTGTCCCCGGCGGCAAGCTATGCCACCGGGGTCTGCATGGCCGTCGACGGCGGCTATCTGCTGGCCTGACGCCTGTCTGTTCCCGTCCGGTAGTCCCAAAAAGCGAGGAGAGCGTGATGAAGGAGTTCGAGAACAAGGTGGCCGTGATCACGGGCGCCGCCGAGGGGATCGGCAAGGCGATCGCCCAGGAGGCCGCGCGACGGGGCATGCGTCTGGTGCTGGCCGACCTCAATGAGGCCGCCCTGGCGGCGACGGTGGAGGAATTCGAACGGGCGGGGACGGCGGTGGTTCCGGTCACGGTCGACGTGTCCGACGAGGCCGGGGTGCAAAATCTGGCCGACGTCGCTTTTTCCCGCTGGGGGACGGTCAGCCTGCTGGTGAACAATGCCGGGGTCGCCCTGGCGAAGACCGCCTGGACCACGACCGCCAAGGACTGGGAATGGGTGATTGGCGTCAATCTCTATGGCGTTACCAACGGGTTGCGCGCGTTTCTTCCCAGGATGCTGGAAGGGGGCGAGGCCGGTCATGTGGTCAATGTCGCCTCGATCGCCGGGCTGCTGTCCGAGCCGGGTCTGGCAGCCTACAACGCCAGCAAATTCGCCGTGGTGGCCGTGTCGGAAAGTCTTCAGCACGACCTGACCCTGCGCAAGGCGCCCATCAAGGTCTCCGTCCTGTGCCCGGGCTGGGTCAAGACCCGGATCGCCGAGGCGGAACGGCATCGCGATCCGTCGGAGCGGTCCGACCTGCGGCAGGAGGATGCCGCGACCCGGCATGTCGGGCTGGCGATGCAGAAGGCGGTGGCCGAAGGCATGGAGGTCGGGGAGGTAGCGCGCGCGACCTTCCAGGCGGTGGTCGAGGACAGGTTCTACATCCTGACCCACCCCAAAACGCGCGATGCCGTGCGGACCCGCATGGAGGATGTGCTCAACGACCGGGCGCCCAGCCTGCTGCCGATCTGAGCCGTTCCTCACCGGATCACCATCGGACCACCCCGGACAAGAGCAAAAATGCGATCACCGGGAACATGGAGGAGACCAGATGTCAGGAACAGCCAACGATGGCGCGTCCCCCGCGGCGGGCGGGCCGGAACCCCACGACGATGCCGCTTACGCCATTCTGGACAGGTCGGTGGACCGCTATCCCGACCGCATCGCCCTCAGTTTTTTCGAAAGCCGCCTGACCTATCGGGAACTGGGCGATCTGGTCGCGAGGGCGGCGGAGGGATTGCAACGGCTGGGAGTCGGCAAAGGCGTGCATGTCGGGCTTTGTCTGCCCAACACCCCCTATTCGGTGATCTTCTTTTTCGCCGTCCTGAAAGCGGGCGGTGTTGTCGTGAATTACAACCCGCTCTATGTCGAGCGGGAACTGACTAAGCAGATCGCGGATTCCCGCACGGTTCTGATGGTCGCCCTGGACAGCCCGCAGATCCTTCCGAAAATCGCGGGTCTGGTGGCGTCGGGCGAGTTGGAACGCATGGTGGTCTGCCCCATGGGGCTGTTCCTTCCGGGGGCGCCGGCCGCCGGGGGGATCGTCCCCGACGACCGCCACATCGCCTATGAACGGCTGATCGGCACGGAGGGGCGTCCCGCGCCGGTCGCGATCACGCCCGACCGGGACATCGCCATCCTCCAATATACCGGGGGAACGACCGGCGTGCCGAAGGGGGCGATGCTGCTGCACGCCAATCTTCTGGCGTCGACCCGGCAGGTTCTGGGACTGGTGCCGACGGCGCAGGGTGACCAGGAACGCATCCTGATGGTGCTGCCGCTGTTCCATATCTTCGCACTGACCACCGGAATGAGCTTCGGGATCGCCGCCGGGGCTGAACTGATCCTGATCCCGCGATTCGACGCCGCCCAGGTCATGGAGTGCATCCAGAGCCGCCGGCCCACCATGTTTCCCGGTGTGCCCACCATGTACACCGCCCTGAACAGCCTCGCGGCGACCGGTCAATGGGATCTGTCATCGCTGCGTTACTGCATTTCGGGCGGCGCGCCGCTGCCGGCCGAAGTCCGCCGGCGGTTCGAACAGTTGACCGGTTGCACGCTGGTCGAAGGCTACGGTCTCAGCGAGGCGAATCCCTCGACCTGCAACCCGCTGACGGGCGGCGGCAAGGACGGCTCGATCGGCCTGCCGGTTCCGTTCTCGCAGGTGGAGATCCGGTCCACGGCCGATCCCGGCAAGATTCTGCCGGTGGGCGAAATGGGGGAGATCTGTATCCGGGGACCGCAGGTGATGGCCGGTTACTGGCAACGGCCGGAGGAGGAGGGGGTGTTCGCCGACGGAGCCCTCAGGACCGGGGATATCGGCTATCAGGACGGCGATGGCTATGTGTTCCTGGTCGATCGCATGAAGGATGTCATCCTGTGCGGCGGGTACAACGTCTATCCGCGCGTGATCGAGGAGGCGCTTTATCAGCACCCGGCGGTGGCGGAGGCCGTGGTCGTCGGTCTTCCCGACAGTTATCGGGGGCAATCGCCCAAGGCCTATGTCCGCCTGCGGGACGGCGCTGCCGTGACCGCCGAGGAGTTGAAGACCTTTCTCGCCGGCTATGTGTCCCCCATAGAGATGCCGAAATGGATCGAGCTCAGGGGGGATCTGCCCAAGACCACCGTGGGCAAGCTGGATCGCAAGCGTCTGGTGGCGGAGGAGACCGGTGCCGGACGGGAGGAAGAGGGGGGGCGGGCGTGACGCGGCATGCCGGGCGGAAACGCGGATTTGACGGAGGGCGCAGGAAATGCCGATGATCTCGGTCAACGGGACCCGTCTCCATTACGAGGACGGGGGCCCTGGCGGCGAGCCCGTTCTGTTCAGCCATGGGCTTCTTTGGAACACCAGCCTGTTTGCGCCCCAGATGGCGTCACTGTCGGACCGCTACCGTCCCATCGCCTATGACCATCGCGGACAGGGACAAAGCGCGGATCATGACGGTCCCGAGATCGGCATGGATCTGTTGACGGAGGACGCCGCGGCCCTGATAAGCGGGCTCAATCTCGGGCCGGTGCATTTCTGCGGTCTCAGCATGGGCGGCTTCGTCGGCATGCGTTTAGCCGCGCGTTATCCGGATCTGGTCCGGTCGCTGATCCTGTGCGATACCTCGGCAGAGGCCGAGGTATCCGAAAACAGGCCGCGGTACCGGCTGCTCTGCGCTTTGTCGCGGTGGCTGGGGCCACGGATGATCGCCGCCCGCGTGATGCCGATCATGCACGGGCGCACGGCTCTTTCCGATCCCGCCCGGGGCGCGGAGCGGGCCTTCTGGCTGGCCCAGGTGGCGGGAAACCGGCGTAGCATCTGGCGTGCGATCAATGGCGTGATCAACAGGGCGGCGGTCATCGACGAACTACCCCGCATCACGGCTCCCACGCTGGTGATCGTGGGGGAGGAGGATGTCGCGACCCGGCCGGAAAAGTCGGAACGCATCGCGAAGGCGATCGCCGGGGCCCGATTGGTGCGGATCCCCGGTGCCGGGCACAGTTCGACAGTGGAACAGCCGGCGGCGGTCACCGCCGCGATCCGGGAATTTCTGGAGGATGTGACGGCGGCGGGCGAACGGCCGGAAGGCCAGCAGGTCTTGTAGCATGGGGGCAGCGGGGACCCGGCCGGCGCGGCGGCGGGCCCCATGAGAAATTTCCATTATGGAAATTAAGCCGGCCGAGGTGACTGCGCCAATCCCTCACAGGGAAAAATCGGAACGACGGCCATGTTCCGCGCGGCTGAATCCGGCGCGGTAACAAAAAGAATTTTCCAAAATAGAAAATTTTGTCTCGTTGTGCTAAGGTTGCTCCAATGCATGACGCGCGGTCGCCGGACTGCGTGGCGGGCGGAAGGGGCAAACGATGACAGGGCAATCCGGACATGACGACGGCGGGAAGTTCGCGGAGAAAGAGTGGAGCCGGGCTGTTGAATCTGTGGGGATATTTAATAATCGTATCGATCAACTTGAAGATGACAAAGCAAAAGAACACCGGAGTATGAAGTGAACTCCGCGGTATCATCCTCAAGAGCAACAATAAAACTAAAAATAATTATAACTTTTGTTGAGGTGGCAATTTTACG
>WASQ01000119.1 GCA_009712185.1 Telmatospirillum sp.
CCTTCGACCATGCTGCCGATATGCACCGTCGCGGGGCAGGACGTCAGCGGCGATCCGGCGCGGGCGGAGGCGCTGGACCGGGCGCGCGACAGCGCCCTTCCGACAGCGACCGGGCTCCTCCGTCCCTTCGGGTCCCCCGCCATCGCTGCGGACAGCATCGCGATCTACGTTCCCGTCTATCGGGCGGGTCAGCCGCTGTCCACGCCGGAGGATCGCCGCCGGGCGCTGTCGTCCTTTGTCGCCGCGACGGTGCATATCGGCAGCATGGTCGAAGGGGCGCTGGCCGGCCTGCGCCCCGGGGGAGGAGCCTCCCCGATCCTGTTTTCCCTTGAGGACGTGACCGATCCCGATCCCCGGCTCATTTTCGACGGAGGGCTGCCCGACCGCGAGCGTGGCGCCGGGGCCGGGCACGGGATGCGCAAGACGGTGGTCATCGAGATCTCGGGCCGTCAGTGGATGGTGACGGCGGTTCCCGCGGTCGCGGCCGATTCCGGAGGCTTCGGGGTCGAGATCCCGCTGCTGTGGACCGGGGCCGTGGCGGTGTTCGGGCTGATGCTCACCGGTCTGACCTATGCCTTCGGCATCATTCTGGAAAACCGCGCGAGTCTGCGCCGTGCCATTGCCAGCCTTGCCCAGCGCGAGGAGGAGTTGGACCGGCTGGCGCACAGCGACCCGTTGACCGGGCTCGCCAATCGCCGGCATTTCTTCCTTCTGGGTCTGGCGGAGTGGTCGCGGGTCAAACGCCACGGTCGTGCGCTCAGTGTCCTGATGATGGACATCGACCATTTCAAGGCGATCAACGACAGTCACGGGCATGACGTCGGCGACGAATGTCTGAAGGCCTTTGCCGCGGGCTGTCGCGTGGTCCTGCGCGACTGCGATCTGGTGGCCCGCATGGGGGGCGAGGAATTCGCGGTGCTCCTGTCCGAGATCGCCCTGCCCGAGGCGCGGCTGGTGGCGGAACGCCTGCGCCAGAAACCCGCCGATCTCCGGGTTCCCCTGGCTTCGGGCGGCGACGTCCGCCTGACGGTCAGTATCGGCATCGCCGCCGTGACCTATCAGGACCAGTCCCTGGAGGATGTCGTACGCCGGGCGGATCACGCGCTCTATTCGGCCAAGGAGGCCGGCCGCGACCGGGTGGTGGCGTTCGACTTCGGCGACCAGCATCTGTTTGCCCTGCCCCCTCTTGCGGACTCCGGTCCTGTCGCCGTGGCCGCCGCGTCGCCCCCGTCCTCCTCCCCTACGTCCTCGAACGCCGCCGGACGGTGAGCCGGGCGGCCGTCGGGGCCGGCCCGTCGGCGTCATGGGGACCGGCGGTCGGATCCCCGCCTCTCCCTTTTGGCAAATTGCATAGACCTTGAATCGGCCTATCCTTTTCCGATCGGCCGGATCGATCGGAATCGGGGGGCGCATCCTATGCCGAACAGCAAAAGCGGGACGGTCATCCTTTCGGGACGGAGGGGCGGGTCCCGGGCGGAAAACCCTCTGCGGGCCGCCGTCGTGGCGACCCTGGCCGCGGCGATCCTGGGCCTCTGCGGATGCGCGCCGCCGGGTGTCGGGCCCGGGGTCGCGCATTTCAGCGCCAGTCTCGATACAGTCCTGTCGGCCCGCCGGGCCGGACGCGATGCCGTGACGGCCGACATCGGGGCGGACCGGACGGCGGAGTGGATCTCGCGCCGCCAGCCACTGACCACGCTGCCCGGCTGCGATGCCATGGACCGGCGGGGTGATCCCCCGGCGTTGCCGCCCTGCGCGATTCTGGCGCCGGATCCGGTCTCTCCGCCGGCGACCGGACCGCTGGCGCCGCAAACCGGCCTGCAAGGCGCCCTGCAACGGGACGACGCCCTGTTCGACGCGCTGGCCGCCTACGCCCATGCCCTTGCGGCGGTGACCGACGCCCGGGACGGAGGCACCCTGTCCGCGGCCGTCACGGGATTGTCGACCGGTCTGTCCGGCCTCGCGAGTTCGGTGGGGCGGCTGGATGGCGGAGCCGGCGCCGCCATCCAGCCGCTGGCCCCGGCCGCCGGTCTTCTGGGCCAGGGGCTGTCGCTGACATTGGAGGCCCGCCGATTGGCAGTGTTGGCGGAGGCGGTGTCCGCGGCCGATCCGGCGGTGGCGGTTCTCGGGCGGACGGTGGAGGCCGATCTTCAGGCGATCCGGGCGCATCAGGTCGCCCGGGCGCAGAAAGCCCTTCATGCCGCCATGGCCCCCCTGCGGGCGCCGGCGCCGGCCCTGCCGCCCGAAGACTACCGGGACCGCCTCGCCAGGGCCGAGGGTGCGGTGGCGGTGCTGGAACAGACCCGGGCGGCGGATCCCAAGGCCCTGGCGGCGGCGCTGGTCGGCGCCCATCACCGTCTGGCCCTGTCGCTGGCGGGCGACGGCGCGGCTGACGATCCCGAAGCCGTCGGGGTGGCGCTGATCGGATCCCTTGCCGCCTTCGCCCGGGCCGCCGACGATCTCAAGGCGGCGATGACCCCGGCAGGCCTTTCCGACGCCGGAGCGGCGGGAAAGAAGTGAGGGCCGGATTATCGCCCAACCGATGATTCCATCGAAAAAAACCCGGGAGAGAGGAATGCGGGAGATCGATCTGAATGAGGTGGCCGATCAGGGCGTGCAGGACCTGCAACGGGCGATCGAGCAGTTGAACGAACTTCTGGCCCTGCCGGGCGTTGATATATCCGCCATCGAAACGAAAATCGAGGCGCTGGAGGACAAGCAGAGCGACCTGCGCGCCTTGACCCTGGACACGATCGAACGGTCGGATGAAAACCGTCTGGCGCTGGCCGCCGTCGAAGCCGCCGGCGCTGCCCTGACGCGGGAGGCGGGACAGATCCGGGAAGCGGCAACCGCCATTGCCGACGCGGAAAAAGTGATCGCTGCGGTGGGATCGCTGATCGGGGCCCTGGCCCCTCTCGTCTGAAGAGTCCCCCGGTCTCGAGCCCCGTGTCCGGGGCCCCGGGCACGAGGGCGTCAGCCCGCGACGGCCACCCGCCGATAGCTCAGGGCTTCGGCGATATGGATCCGCCGGACGGTCTCCTCCCCGGCCAGATCGGCCAGGGTGCGGGCGCCGCGCAACACCCGGTGATAGCCGCGGGCGGAGAGACGCCGCCGGTCCGCCGCCTCCGTCAGCAGGCGGCGCCCCGCCGCGGCGGGGGCGGCAACGGCCTCCAGCAGCGCTCCGTCGGCCTCGGCGTTGGTGCGGACCGGGCGGGCGAGGGTCAGGGTGCCATAGCGCCGGAACTGGCGGTCGCGGGCGGCGCGGACCCGCTCCGCCACCTCGGCCGACCCCTCGGCGGCCGGTGGCAGGCCGAGATCGGCGGGGTTGACGGGCGGGACCGCGACATGCAGGTCGATGCGGTCGAACAACGGCCCGGAAATGCGGGACTGGTAGTCGGCGCCGCAGCGCGGGGCGCGGCCGCAGCCCATCACCGGATCGCCCAGATAGCCGCATTTGCAGGGGTTCATGGCGGCCACCAACTGGACCCGGGCCGGATAGCTGACATGGGCATTGGCGCGCGCCACCGTGGCCCGGCCGGTTTCCAGGGGCTGGCGCAGGGCCTCCAGCGCGGCGCGCTGGAATTCCGGCAGTTCGTCGAGGAACAGGACGCCCAGATGGGCGAGCGAGATCTCGCCCGGCCGCGCCTTGGCGCCGCCGCCGATCAACGCCGGCATGGAGGCGGAATGATGCGGGTCGCGAAAAGGGCGCCGCCGCAGAAGGCGGCCGCCGTCCAGCCGTCCGGCCAGACTGTGGATCATCGTGACCTCCAGCGCCTCGGCCGGCGACAGGGGCGGTAGAAGCCCGGGAAGACGGGCGGCCAGCATCGACTTTCCCGACCCCGGCGGGCCTATCATCAGCAGATTGTGACCGCCGGCCGCCGCCACTTCCAGGGCCCGCTTGGCGCTTTCCTGCCCCTTGATATCGCGGAGATCGAGGTCCGGCCCGGTCTCCTCCTCCAGCCGGGGGGCCGGTCGGGGCAGAATCTGCTGGCCCTTGAAATGGTTGATCAGGCCCAGCAGGCTGTCGGGTGCCAGAACCTCGGTGCCGCTCCAGGCCGCCTCGCCGCCCTGGGCGGCCGGGCAGATCAGGCCGCGGTCGTCGGCGGCGGCGGCCATGGCGGCCGCCAGAACGCCGCTGCCCGGCGCCAGCCGGCCGTCGAGCCCCAGCTCCCCGAGCGCTATGAAGCGGTCCATCTCCTCCATCGGCAGAACGCCCATGGCGACCAGAAGGGCGATGGCGATGGGCAGATCGTAATGGCTGCCTTCCTTCTGCACATCGGCCGGCGCCAGATTGAGGGTGATCCGCTTCGGCGGCAACGCCAGCCCCAGCGCCTGCAGGGCGGAGCGCACCCGTTCCCGGCTTTCCCCCACCGCCTTGTCGGGCAGGCCGACGACGGTCAGCGCCGGCAGCCCGTTTCCCAATTGGCATTGAACGTCGATGGGCAGAACGTCGATGCCCTGGAACGCGACGGTGGAGACGTGGGCTGTCATCAGCGGCGATGTATCCAAAAAGGAAACCTTCCGACGACTATAGCCGCATTGCCGGCCGGGAGCCAAGCAGCGTCTTGGCCGGCTTGGCCGTCGAAGAGAACGGCCACCTCTCCCCGGGGTTTCCAGAAGAGATTTAGGATGGTGCCACTGTGGGGCGTGCGAGGCACGCAAAAGCACTCCGACCCCTTTTCCACATGCGTCCCTACCGCGATCCCCTTTTTCCCTTTATTGAGTCTGACCCCTTTCTTTTGCCCGTATATGGTGGGGAGACACACTATCAGGTTGGAGATAGGCTGCTTCGGCTCGATCCAAATGGCAATTTCCGGTCATTGTATTGAGGGAGTGGTCAGTGGCAGAAAAATTCAATTTTGAGGCGCTCTTGGAAGTTGAAGATGATCGACCATTCCGCGAGAGACTCGTGGAGGAGATCATGAAAAATTTCGCCGGACGGCTGCCTCCCCCGGAGAAAGTCCTTCGATTGAATTGCAGGACTTTGGTAAGCGTGCAAGCTGGCTGGACAGCATCTGACGCGCTAAGGGCAACGGAGTTGTCTGATGACGAAATCCTGTTCATTTATTTTGGGCAGCCCAATGCTAAGAAAAAAGATTCCTCCGTTCTGAGTATTTCTAAGAACTATCAAACATATGTGTACGCTGTTTCTATCCCAATTCTGGAAATAATTGGACATTCGAACGAAATATCGCATTTGATGATGTGCCTGTTTTCATCTGTTGCCACTCTTGACAAGAAGTGTGTGGTGGTTGCCGGGCCAGAATTGGAGATTGTAGGTGCGGTATTGTCTTTGAATGATTTGATCGATTCTCTTCACGAAGTCGGCTCCCTTGTAGAATGGATATCTTGTAGGGAAGAGAACGTAGCCAACATCGCAGGTTTCTACCTCGTCGAACGGCGAGGTAATATTTTTGTCATGAAACGACAAGTTCCATCTTGACTTAGGTTGCTTCGGCAAGAGGCGTATCTGGATACGGTGACAGTTTACTTAATATTTATTAAACCAACTATTATAAAGTACACCATGACCACGATTTCTACACGAACGTCTGCCGTTCTTACAGAAATGTCACAGGACAAGAGTCCCGGGTACCAGCCAGAGTGCTTCAGGGCACGTCCGACGACACGGATGGCGGAGACCTGCGATCTGACGACGGCACTCCCCGGAAATATCCTTTGCGCGTCCTTACGTCCTTTCCAGGATTTATAAATGCGTGTTTTCTGTGCTTTCCTTTTCTTCCTTTTTTGTCTTCCTGTTTCCTGTTTCGCGAGTGGGGACTGCCCGGATTACAGCGATCCTTCCGCCGCGGCTGATGTAATGGAAAAGGTCCTGACCGATGAGCCGTCCTGCCCGAAGGCATTTGCAAAGCTGTCGGACTGCAGCTTCGGGTCGATGATCGACAGTGGTCTTGCCATGATCGTCGTCGAAAAATGTGAAGCCCGGTTCTTGCCGCGTCTATCAGCGACCGGCCGTGATCGCTATGCCCAGGAGAGAGAATTATGTTCCTATCGTTATGGAACATCGCCGGGCAGTCTCTGGAAATCGGCGGAGGCCATCTGTGGGGCCGGTGTTGCGGCCGCGTTCGCGGCCGATCCGTCGCTGGCGAACCGGCCGGGCGCCAAGGCCAGCTTCGACTGCGGCAGGGCGAAAACCCCCCTTGAAAAGGCGATCTGTGACGACAGCAGGCTCGGACAGTCCGATATCCTGCTGTCCCGGGCATATAAAGACCTGCTGTCCGTTCTGACCGATCCCCGCCTCAGAGCCCTCGCCGTCAAAGACCAGTCGCGGTGGTTACGGAACCTTTCGCGAACCTGTGACCTGTCCGCCGCTCCGGTTCCTGCCGGTGGACTCTCTTGCCTCCGCGCAGCATTCACGCACCGGTTCCACGCCATTGACGATTGCTTGGCGGGAGAGTGTCAGACCGGCATCCTCTCAATTCAGGATGATGATTAAAGATGCGCGCTTTCGCTGCTCCCTGACCGCCCCTATTCCCGGGGCGACCGGGTGTTTTCGTGAATGCGCGACAGGGCTGAGACCAGTAGCTCGATCTCGGCCGGCGACAGGCCGGCCAGGATCCGGGCGTGGTGGTCGTCCACCAGCCTTTGCCACAGATCGAGTTGCGCCAGCCCCTGGTCCGATATCCGGACAAGGTTTTCCCGCCGGCTGCTTCCGGGGCCGCGGGAGATCAATCCCCGCTTTTCCATACGCAGCAGCATCTTCGAAATGGCCGGCGGCTCGATGTTGAGTCGTGCCGCCAGGGCCGCCTGGGACATCGGGCCCTGGTTGTGGAGCAGAGAGATCAGCCCCCATTCCGACGTGAACAGGCCATGCGGCTCCAATGTCCGATAGAGGTCATGGGTGATGGCCCGCGTCGTCTTGAAAAGACACTGCAGCAGTGTTTCCGGATCGGTCATGCCGTCCCGCTTCCCCCGTCGGTCGCGTCGGCCGTGGCCCCTGTGGCCCCGGTTGTCGCCGGTCCGATCCTGGCGGCGCCGAACAGGACGGCGATCAGCGCCGCGGATGCCAGGGCGGCACAGAGATAGGTCGCCGGCAGGCCGTGACCCTGCGCGAACCACCCCAGCAGCACAGAACCGCCGCCCAGGCCGAGATCCAGGGCATTGGAGAAGGTGGCGCTGGCGGCGCTGCGGCGCTGCGGCGCCACCCGGCTCATGGTTTCCATTTGCAGACCGGGATAAAGCACACCGATACCCAATCCATAAAGAACGGCGGATGCCAGAAACATAACGACAGACTGCGCATTCGCCAAGAAAAGGAGACCGGCGGCCAGAAGCGCGGCTCCGGCGGCCACCATCGGCGACGTTCCCCATTTGTCGCCCAGCGGTCCGGTCAACAGGCGGGTCACGAAGATGCAGGCGGTGGCCACCATGAAAAAGGCGCCGGCCAGCGCGAGATGCAGCTCCTGCGCATAGACCGCGACGAAATTCAGCACGCTGCCATAGGCGGTGCCGAACAGGACCGTCATGATCGCCGCCCGCAGAGTCCCCGGTTCGACGAACACGGCCATGAGATCCGCCGGGGTCCGGTTGTGGCGGCGCCTCCCGCGCGCCGGGGCGTCCCGGCGCCGGCCGGGCAGCGAACAGCCGGACAGACACAGAAGCAGGGCCGCCGCCTCACAGCCGACCGCCAGCAGAAACATCGATCCGACGCCATAGCGATCGTAAATCCAGAGACCGGACGCCGGCGCCACGGCCATCGCGAGGGTGGTCGCCAGACCGAAATAGCCGATGCCCTGCCCCTTCCGGCCGGGCGGGATCAGGTCCATCACCAGGGACAGATAGAATGTGGTGCCGATCCCGAAACCCACGCCATGGATGATCCGGAGCGTCAGCACCGCGTCCACCGACGGCATCACCGGATAGAGCAGCGCGGCGCCACCGGAAATCAGGATGCCCGCCATCAGACAGCCCTTGCCGCCCAGAAGCGCCAGGAGACGATCGGCAAAAAGGCGGGTGATCACCGAGGAAAACACGAAAATGCCGGCGATCAGGCCGACTTCGGTCTTGGTGCCGCCCAGCGCCAGGGCAAGCAGCGGGACCGTGGGGAGCAGCATGTGAAATCCGGCGAAAAAGAATCCGTTGGAGAAGGTGAGCCGCCAGAATCCCTGTCCGAACCCGGTTTCCGGTTCGGGGTCGGGCATCCGGTTGCGCTGACGTCCGCCCGTCCGCATGGAACCGGCATCCATCGCCATTCCCGCTCCCGTTCCCGGCGATTCCGGGTCTCTGTGATCGGGTGAACATGCCGGAAACTGGGTGTTGTCTGTCATCATGGGTCCGTCTTGGCAAAGGGATCCGCGCGCTCGCGGCCGGACTGGCGGCGGCCTTGGATCCAGATAGTGAACATGGAAACAGTTAACTAGCACACTATTGCCATCGGCGCCACTCTGTCCTACGGCGGCGGGGCGGCCGCGATGGATTGGGCTTTCCGCCGCCCGGCGGGACGGTGCCCGGCCACGCCGCCGCCGCCGGCACGGTTGCGGCTGCTTCGCGGCGATGTCTGGCAGGGACGATGAGGACGAACGCCTCATCAATCTGAGATTGTCGTCCCGACGGCTGCTGCCGCCTATTGATATCCTCTTTACACCGCCGTCGGCGACATCGTCGGGCGAACCTTTTTCGACGCCAGCGTGTTTCGCTGCCTGCCGATTTTTCTGTTCGGTATGATTGCCAGCACTCTGTTCCTGCGGTTCATCGAACCGCGGAGGCTGCCCAAAAGTCTCGGCCTGGTCCTGATCGTCGGCGCCGTGACCTCCTACCTCGCCATGCTGCCCAATGGCCTGGTTCGCAACGACTATCTGCATGCCGCCGCCTATCTGGCGCTGCTGCTGGGCTTTGCGATTTACCCGATCCGGATTTTTGTGAACCCGGTGTTCTGCTTTCTTGGCGCGCGGAGCTATTCGCTCTATCTGCTGCACCCGCCGCTCATCGTTTTCCTGTTCCCGGTCTATCCCAGGATCTACGCTCTGCCGGTCCCCGACCCTGTCCGCTTCGCCCTTTCGGCGCTGCTCACCCTCAGTCTTCTGATCGCCGCGTCCTCCCTCACCTACCGCTTTGTCGAACAGCCCGGAATGCGGTTGGGCAAACGGGTCCTGGCGGCGCTCGCCCTCCGGCGTGCTCCGGTCGCGGTGCCGGCAACCGATCCCGTGCCATAACGCGCGGGATCCCGCGATGCGGGCTGACACGCGTCGATGCGCGCAAGCGGGAAAGATAACGGGTCCGGGAAAAATAGAACCCCCGTCTGGAGCCTGAAACCGAAAAATATAAAATGGAACATGATGCAATGTTCCGGTTGCAGCATCATCCATAAGTTACGGGAAGCAAAATATCCCGGATGACAAGGCTATTTTTGTAAAACGTCAGATTGCGGAATTTGACGATACACGAACCGCAATATTCCATTATCGATAACGATTGTGGACAGCGCTTCCTTTTCCGGGCTATTGCAGGCCAAAGCCGTTGACAAAGTTGTCTGACGACTGCCACCCTGGCACCGCCGCCAAACGATTGCCTCTCTTACATCACGGACCGTCATGACCGACACGGACAGCTCCCGCCAGACCGCCATGGGCATTCTGGTCAGCATCAGCCTTTGCCATCTTCTGAACGACATGCTTCAGATCCTGGTTCCGTCCATCTATCCGGTGATCGCCCAGGAATTCGCGCTGGACTTCACGCGGGTCGGTCTGATCACCCTGGTCCACCAACTGATGTCCTCGGTGTTGCAGCCGCTGGTCGGTCTCTATAACGACCGCCATCCCCGGCCTTACGCCCTGGTCGCGGGGATGGCCGCCACCCTGGCCGGCGTGGTCCTGCTGTCGCGCGCCGCGTCCTATCCGGCCTTGCTGGCGGCGGTCGCCCTGATGGGTCTCGGCAATTCGATCCTGCATCCTGAATCCTCCCGCGTCGCACGGATGGCGTCCGGCGGCCAGCATGGTCTGGCCCAGTCTCTGTTCCAGCTCGGGGGCAATTTCGGGTCCGCGCTGGGCCCGCTTCTGGCCGTCTTCGTCGTGCTGCCGCTGGGGCGCGGGGGGATCCTGTGGCTGTCCGGGGCGGCCCTGGTCGGAATCGTTCTCCTGTTCCAGGTGGCGCGATGGTCCACCGGCCATGCCGGGGCGCCCGGGAACAGGACCCCGGATCGCGCGTCGCGGCCCGCCGTGTCGCATCCGAGGGCCGTCCTGGCGGTCACTGTTCTTCTGACGCTGCTGTTCTCCAAATTCTTCTACATGGCCTCCATGTCGAATTTCTTCACCTTCTATCTGATGTCGAAATTCGGGATCGGCACCGAGGAGGCGCAGCTCCGCCTGTTCATCTTCATGGGTGCGGTGGCCGCCGGCACCATCATCGGCGGGCCGGTCGGCGACCGGATCGGCCGCAAGCGCGTCATCTGGGGATCGATCCTGGGCGTCCTGCCCTTCACCCTGCTGCTGCCGCACGCCAATTTGTGGTGGACGGGCGTGCTCACCATCCCCATCGGTTTGATCCTGGCGTCGGCCTTTTCCGCGATCGTGGTCTACGGCCAGGAGTTGCTTCCCAATCGGGTGGGAACCGTCGCCGGCCTGATGATGGGCTTCGCCTTCGGCATGGGGGGCATCGGGGCGTCGGTGCTGGGGTGGCTCGCCGATCAGACGGGAATCGATGTGGTTTACCACCTCTGCTCGTTCCTGCCGCTTCTCGGTCTGCTGACCGCCTTCCTGCCCGACATCGAAAGAAAGAGAGGCGGGGAGGCGGCGCAGAACGCCGCCGCGTGATCCGGGCGTGACAATCCCGTACGTGACGATTCCGTACGTGACGATTCCGTGGGGGGGGGGCTGCCGGCCCCCGCTTGAGCGTCGTCAAGGTTTCGGTCCCTTGCCAACCGTAGACTGGCGCCAGTTCACACCGGAAAGGGATCGTTTCGATCATGCCCGCCACGCCCACCGACATCCTGATGGCCGAACACCGGATCATCGAGAAGGTTATCGCCGCCATGCGCCGTTTCGCCGATGCCCTGTCCTCCGGCCAGGACGTTGACCGTCCGGCCCTGGCGGGGATGGTTCCCTTCATGCGGCAATTCGCCGACGCCCATCATCACGGCAAAGAGGAACACCGTCTGTTCCCTGTCCTGGTCGCCTGCGGACTGCCCGCCGAGAACGGCCCGGTCCAGGTCATGTGTTCCGAACATGAGATCGGCCGCCAGCTCGTCGGAGATCTGGCCGCGGCCATCGACGCCTATGGCCCCGGCGCCCCGGAAGACGCGCGCCGGACCCTGGCGGAGGCCCTGCTCGCCATCGCCGATTTCTACAGCCAGCATATCTGGAAGGAGGACAACGTCCTGTTTCCGATGGCCGGCCGGGTTCTGGATCCCGACTCCGTGGCGGGGGTCCTGGCGGCCTTCTCCGAGGTGACGATGCCCGAGGATCAGCGTCAGGCCTTTATCTCCTACGCCGACGGTCTCTGACCTCCCGACGGTCCGGACCCCTCCGGCGTAAGGGCGGTCTCCCAGGGAATGCCGGCGACCGGGATCAATGTCTCGATGGCGGGTCTGGCAAAGAGAAAGCCCTGAAACAGATGGATGCCGAGGGAGCGCAGAAAGGCGACCTCCTCGCGCCGCTCGACACCTTCCGCCACCAGGGAGAGTCCCAGCAGTCCGGCGGTTTTCACGAGCCCGTGGAGAATCGCCTGGCGGGGAGGGTCCCGGTCGATTCCACCGACCAGGCAGCGGTCGATCTTGATCGTGTCCGGTTGAAAGTCTGCAAGCAGGGCCAGGCCCGCAAATCCGGCGCCGAAATCGTCCAAAGCCGTCTGAAAGCGATTTTTCTTGTAGGTCTGAACGATCGCTTTCAGATGGTCGCGGTCGAAAACCCGTTCGTCCTCGGTGAACTCGAAAGTGATCAGGTGATGGGGAAAACGATACTCCGCCGCCGTCTTCAAGGTCAGACGAAGGCAGGCTTCCGGGTGATAGACGGCATTGGGCAGGAAATTGATGTTGAGGCGTGACGTCAGACCGAGACGGGCGGCGGTGGCGATGGCCTTGACGCGGCAGGCCTGATCAAAAGCATAGCGATTGTCCTCCGTCACGGCCGCGAGAACGCTGGCCGCTCCCTCGCCATTGGCGCCGCGGACCAGAGCCTCGTAGGCATAGATCGTCCGGGTTTCGGTATCGACGACCGGCTGGAATGCCATGACGAAGGAAAACTGGTCGACGTCGGCACAACGTCCGGCGCATCCGCCGTTCTGGTGGTGATCCATCATCGTCCGGTTCCTGCCCAACCCTGGCGATCATCGGGCTTTACCCGATCGTCGAAATAATAGCATCAAACCGACTCGCTTAAAGCGGGTCAGTCCCGCCGTCGGGGGCTTCAGGGCCGTCTTCCGCGCAAGGGAGTCCGAAGCCGGCCGGCAGGGTTGGCGCGATGACAACCGAAAGGCGTAAAACATTTACGGAAATAAGCATTATAACGATATATCCCGCTCGACAGAAAAGCGACTCCCGGTGCATATTCGATAAAATTGAATGTATCACCGGTTGTAATTCCCACCCGGACCGCGGGCGGCTTGGCGGCTTGACTGTTGAAGCGAGGGACAATGTACCTACTGACCGGTTCCGATGTCCGTGCCGTCATCTCCCGCTTCGGTCCCCACAGGGTCATGGATGCCCTGATCGGAGCCCTGGAGCAGGGATTTCGGGACCTTGACCCCGCCACCACCACGCAACATCCGAGAGCCGGTTTCGACGCCGCCGGGCTGGTGGAGTGGATGCCGGTGCACCGGGCCGGACGGGATGTGGTGGTCAAGATCGTCAGTTATTTCGCCGACAATCCCGACCGCCGCTCCATTCCGACAGTCCAGGCGCATCTGTCGCGCCACG
>WASQ01000036.1:0-16379 GCA_009712185.1 Telmatospirillum sp.
CGAGCCGACGGTGGTGATGATCTGTGACGCCCCCATGGCCTTCGCGACCATCGTGGCAACCGTGCCGATTCCCGACGCGCCGCCATGGATCAGCAGCGATTCGCCGGCCCGGAACCGGCCGTTCTGGATCAGGTTCTGCCAGACGGTCATGAATGTTTCCGGCATCGCCGCCGCCTCGACCAGGGTGAGACCCGCCGGCAGTTTCATGACGACGCTTTCGTCGGCCACCGCATAGTCGGCATAGCCTCCCCCCGTGAGCAGGGCACAGACCATGTCGCCGCGGGCGAACCGGTTAGCACCGGGCCCGGCCGACACAACTTCGCCCGCGACCTCAAGACCCGGGAGATCCGACGCGCCGGGCGGCGGCGCGTAGAATCCCTTGCGCTGGAGAACGTCCGGACCGTTCACGCCCGCGGCATGAACCCGGATCAGGAGTTCGCCGTTTCCGGGGCGTGGCGTGGGTCGCCGTGTGGGAATCAGGACCTCCGGCCCGCCCGGGCGAACGATCTCGACGGCCGTCATGTCGGGCGGAATGGAGGTGTGCTGAGCAGTCATGGTGATGTCCTTCGTCTATGGTCGCAAAACCGGCGGCGCATCAAAGGCGTTATCCGTCGGAGCGGGAGGACCATAGGCTTGACCTGTGCCGGATTCTCGCAGCATTTATCCGTCCTGATGATGCAAATTTGCATCGCATTCTGGAGGCCGCCATGAACTGGGATGATACCCGCATCTTTCTCGCCGTCTGCCGGGAGCGCAGCCTGCGCGGAGCCGCCCGTGCCGTCGGGGTCGATCAGGCGACCGTGGGGAGGCGGCTTGCGGCGTTGGAAGGGGTTCTGGGGACCACCCTGTTCCTGAGGACGTCGAACGGCTATGTGATGACGACGGCCGGTGAGGCCGCGTTGCGCCATGCCGAGCGGATGGAGCAGGCCGCTCTGGACTTTGCGCGGCAGGTCGAGGGGGCGGACAAGCGTCTTGCGGGGGAGGTGCGGGTCACGACGACCGATACGCTCGGTCTCGAATTCGTGATCGGGGCGATGGAGCGGCTGCATCGCGACCATCCGGATGTCCGCGTTCTTCTGAGCGCGTCGACCGACGTCGTCAATCTGGCAAAACGCGAGGCCGATGTCGCCGTGCGGACGGTCAAGCCGGAGAACCCGGATCTGCTGGCCCGCCGTCTCGCTGTCTGGCCGATGGGGCTTTACGCGTCGGCCGCCTATCTTGCCCGAAATGGCGAGCCGGTTCCGGGGACCGGATTCCAGGGCCACGACCTGGTATTCTTTCTCCCGTATATCCAGGCGCGCCGGACCCCGTCCCTGGTGGGCGAACCGGCGCACGCCGGACGAATTGTCGCGGGCCTCAGTTCCAATCTGCTGTTGAGGGCCGCCGTGCGGGCCGGACTGGGGATCGGAGAACTGCCGGTTTCCATCGCGGAACGCGACGGGTTGACCCGCCTCTGGCCGGGCCGGGAGGGTGCCAGGCCTTATGAGGTGTGGATGGTGACGCATAAGGACCTGCGTCATACGGCGCGCATCAGCACCGTGATTGATCACATCGTCCAGGTGTTTTCCGACCTGTGATCTGGAGAGAGGGGGGCTCCGGATTGGGGACCGGTTCGTTCCGGCCGGGGACGCCGTCGCGCCGGTCCCGGTGTCCACCGGTCACCGGCCCTGTTGACAGGTCCGTTCTGTCAGATAGGATACCCCCCTATGGTATTGGAGGGATGATGAGCCACACCGTTCGGGAAAAGCAGAAGCTTCTGAACCGGGTCCGGCGAATTCGCGGTCAGGTGGAGGCGGTTGAGCGCGCCCTGGAAGCCGAAGCCGGCTGTGCCGAAGTCATGCATCTGATCGCGGCATGCCGGGGTGCGATCAATGGTTTGCTGGTGGAAGTCCTGGAGGACCATATCGAGACCCATCTCACGGTGCGCGAGCCCCTGCCGGACCGCGACGGACCGGATGCTGCGGGAGAGTTGATCGACATCATCCGCAGTTACATGAAATAGGGGAGGAACGCATGACTGGAGCGGATGCCGGGCACGACCACATTTTTTTGCATTCGGCTCATGACCATAGCGAAAGGCGCACCTGGGCCGTGATCGCCCTGTGCGGCGTCATGATGGTTGCCGAAATCGGCGGAGGTCTGGCGTTTGGCTCCGTCGCCCTGGTGGCCGACGGCCTTCACATGTTTTCCCATGTCGGCGCCTTGTTGATCGCGGCCTTTGCCTATGCCTTCGCAAGACGTCACGCGTCCGACGGGCGGTTCTCCTTCGGGACGGGTAAAATCGGAGATCTTGCCGGGTTCGTCAGCGCCCTTGTGCTGGCAGCCACGGCGATGGCGATCGGCTATGAGGCTGGGGCAAGGCTTTTCCATCCGGTCGCCATTGATTTCGGCGAAGCCATTCCGATCGCGCTGGCCGGACTGCTGGTCAACATTGCCAGCGCGTGGCTTCTGGCCGGACAGCATCACCACGACGGTCACCACCACCATCAACATGGCGGGGAGGAATGCCATCATCCCGCCGATCATGCCGTGGGGCGGGACAACAACATGCGTGCCGCGGTCATCCATGTTGCGGCGGACGCCGTTGTTTCAATCCTGGTGATCGCCGGTCTTCTGCTGGCCCGGCATTTCGGGTGGTTGTGGCTGGATCCGCTGGTCGGTCTGGTCGGTGCCCTGGTCATCGGTGTCTGGGCCTGGGGCCTGGTCCGCGCAACCGGCGCGGTTCTTCTTGATATGATGCCCGATCGCGCGCTCGCCGACCGGGTGCGCCGGACCGTCGAGGCCGATGGCGACCAGCTTGCCGACCTGCATGTCTGGAGACTGGGGCCCGGCCATCTTGGCGCTATTCTGTCCGTTGTGACCCCTCATGGCCGGGACGTCGGGTTCTACCGGCAAAGATTGGCGGAGATCGTCCCGTTTTCGCACCTGACCGTGGAGGTCAGCCGGCGATAACTCCCGTCCGGCCGACCGGACAAGAGGGGGCGTCATCGCCTGTCCCCGGGGCGCCGCCGAAACGCGCGCATGTTCCACCCCCGGGGTGGCGCAACCAGGGCGAAAATCCATCGTCCGGCCTCCGAAAGATCAGCGGTCCGCGAGGCTTGGAATCCAGTTGGGGCCTGTTGATCCCTAAGTGACTCAACGGGCCCCTATGCTGACGGACCGGTCTTTCCGTCCCGATCCCCGTTTTTTCGCGGTCATCCGATGACTTGTGGGGCGGTCCGCCGACCGCTTGCCCCTCCCCGAACCGATGTGCTAGTATTTTAGTGCTAGTATCCTAGTACTCTTGTTTGATGGCTCGAAAAGCGTCGGATAAGGGGCTGCTCCCCGGCGGTGGTGACTTTGGGTTTCACTCCTGCGGACATTGTCCAGGGTGAAAACCGCGAGGAGGGGATGGAGCTGGCGAAGAGCAGGCAATCCGGGAGGCGGGGCGGCCCACCTCCCGGATTGCCTGCATCATTCAAAGAGTTGGATGTTCCGCCCCGACGCCTGCTTGTCCGGGCGTTCGGGCGGACTCTCTGGGAGAGACTTGGGGAAGAAAAATGCCAAAAGATGACAAGAACGCTACGTCGGCTTTTGCCGCGGCGGCGGTGAAACGCATCGGCCATTACCGCTGGACGATTTGTGCTCTGCTGTTTTTCTCGACCACCATCAATTACATGGACCGGCAGGTCCTGGGGTTGCTGAAGCCCACCCTGATGGGCGAACTGCATTGGAGCGAATCGGATTTCGGTGACATCGTCGCGGCCTTTTCGCTGGCCTATGCCTTCGGCTATATCGGGATCGGCCGGATCATGGACAAGATCGGCGTCAAGTTCGGTCTGCCCGGTGCTGTCGCCTCCTGGAGCCTTTTCGCCTGCGTCCACGCCTTCATGAACAGCGTCACCGGCTTCAAGTTCGCGCGGGCCGGTCTTGGCTTGACCGAGGGTGGAAATTTCCCCGCCTCGATCAAGACGGTGTCGGAGTGGTTTCCGGCCAAGGAACGCGCGCTGGCAACCGGCCTGTTCAACGCCGGCAGCAATGTCGGCGCCGTCGTGGCGCCGATCATCGTCCCGATCATCGTGCTGTATTGGGGGTGGCGTCCGGCTTTCCTGGTCACCGGCGGCATCGGGCTGGTCTGGGTGATCTTCTGGTTCATGTTTTATAAGAAGCCCGAGGATCATCCCAAACTGTCCGCCGAGGAACTGTCCTATATCCAGAGTGATCCGGTGGTGGCTGAGGAGAAAATTCCCTGGATCAAGTTGCTGGGATATCGCGGTACCTGGGCCAATATTGTGGGAACCTGTTTCAGCGCGCCCGTCTGGTGGTTTTATCTGAACTGGGTTCCGGGATTCCTCGCCAAACAATATGGGGTCAACCTCATGTCGGCGATTCTGCCGCTGGTGGTCATCTATTGCATGGCGGACGTCGGCAGTATCGGCGGCGGCTGGTTGTCGTCCCATCTGATCAAAAGGGGCGTCAAGACGCTGCGTGCGCGTAAGATCACCTTCCTGGTGTGTGGACTGTGTGTCGTTCCGGTGTTCATGGCGTCGCAGGTGTCGAATGTCTGGACGGCAATCCTGCTGATCGGCGTTGCCGCGTCGGCGCATCAGGGTTATTCGGCCAATGTCTATACCATCGTATCCGACACAATGCCGAAAAACGCGGTGGGATCGGTGGTGGGTATCGGTGGATTCTGTGCCTATTTCGTTGGCACTTTTGTGTCGATGGGGGTGGGACGTCTTTTGGACGCGACCAACGGGAATTATCAGGTTCTGTTCGCCATTGCGTCGTCGCTCTATCTCATTGGCCTTCTGATCATGCATCTGATCCTGCCGAAGACCGGATCAGGCCGGACCCCGGCCGGAATTGAGGTCTGATCAGGCCGGACCCCGGCCGGAATTGAGGTCTGATTAGGCCGGACCCCGGCCGGAATTGAGGTCTGATTGTCGAATCCGGACGCCCGGCTCCCGGGCGTCCGGCCATAACCGTCGTCAAGGTCCGGATGCGGCGGAGTGGCGGGCGGCGCTGATACCAGCCCGCCCTGATCCGGAACCGGTCGGCGCGGCCCTCATGCCTGTGCCAGGTTTCGCCGAAATCCTTGGGCCATCATCGCTCGTTGCCGGCCGCCCCCCCTCACCGGGTCTGCCAATTCATGACGGGACGCGGGTCCTGTGCGGGTGGTATCAGGCCAGTGGGAGCCTCTCCGGAGACTGAATTCCGAAAGAGAGAAAATATCTCATCGATTATCTATCAGAAATTTTTATCGCTGCTAAAACTCCCCTGCTGACTCGGCACAGCATGGGTTTGTATCGCTTTCGATATCATATGTTTATAACATAATAATGGGATAATTTTCCCCGTCATCCCATGAATTCGCCTGCACAACAATAGCAATGTCATTTATTCGCCATCTATCTATTGAAAACATCTATTGGTTGTGACAACCATTGGAGATGCAGTCTTTTTTTTAAAGAAATCGCTAAGGGAGGTGGAAATGCCGTCGTCAAACGTCTGCCACCTGAGATCATGGCTGGTCGCCATCGCTGAAGATCTTGAGAGTGCCGATACCCTGAAAAAACTTGAGCATTGCCTGAATGAACAGGAATTCGTCTGGAGGCGTCTAAATGGGCATTGCCAATTTGATAAAGCATCTAGTTTAGAAATAAAAAAATTTTCGGAATTTGTCTTGAGCGTTCTTCGTGACAATGTCTATCCCGACGATCAGCGCATTTCAGAACTTGCCGCCGTCAATGTGCGGGCAAGCCGCCTGCTGGGAGGGCATTGCCCTTGCCGTGATTCCGGATGCCTGTGCCGGATGACCGGTGGTGTGGTCCGGTCGACCAGCGGCTATCAGCCGATGGAACGGGCCGGGTGATCGGAGGCGCGGTCATGGTAAAAGCTGCGCGCGGTCGGCAAGGCTCGGGTCCCGGGCCGTCCCGAGGCGGTTCCGCCCGGCCCTTTTGGCCTCGTAAAGGGCGCGATCGGCGGCTGTGATCACGGCGGCGAGGTCGCTGCCATGGACCGGGTGCACAGCGGCGCCGATCGAGGCGGTCAGACGTCCCAGCGGACGGCTCCCATGGAGCAGGGGCAGGGTTCGAATGATCTCCAGCAGCAACAGTCCGCGTTCGACGGTCAGCTCCATCGTCGCTCCCGGCAGCATGGCAACAAATTCCTCGCCACCGAACCGGCAGACCAGATCTCCCGCGCGGACTTCCTGAAGCAGGGCTTTGGCGATCACCCTCAGCGCCGCATCGCCGGCGTCATGCCCGAACCGGTCGTTGATCATCTTGAAGTGATCGACATCGATCATCAGAACGCCGATCGGGGTTCCCGCCCTGGATGCCCTGGAGAATTCGATTTCGCCTGCCTCCTCGAGATACCGGCGATTCAAAAGTCCGGTCAACGGATCACGGATTGACTGCTCCTTCAGTTCCGCTTCCAGGCGCTGGCGCTCGATCAGGCTGTTACGGAAGTGGCCGACGGCGGTTGCCAGCGCGCCGATTTCGTCGTCGCGTCCGGTCGACCGGGTCTGGATCGCGGTGTCGCCGCGCGACAGAACCTCCAGATCCTCACGGATCCGATGCAGGGGCGCCAGCAGCCGGACCGTCACGAGATGCAGCACCAGCACCCCCACCGACAAGGCCAGCAGCGCGACGAGGGCGCGCATCAGCATACGGGTCCTGGCCTCGGCTGCGTAAGTTTCGCCATAGCGTGTCGTTTCCTCAGTCGCCGTTGTCTGGAACAGGCCGATGGAATCGAGAGCGGGAACGGAGACCGCCGTGAAGGCTCTGACATCCAGCGTCAGGGGCTTCCCCGCGAGGGCGGAGGCCACGACCTGATCTTCCACCGGCCGGAACCCCACGAACAGGGCCTGGCGGACCGCCTCCAGCGCGGCGCGAACCGGTTCGTTGCCGAGTTGGGGCACATCCCGCACGAGATCCGCCCACAGAGCCTCCGCCCGTCCACGCAGGACCATGGCGCGGGCCAGCGACTTGAGAGTCTGCGGCTGGCCGGAGGCGAGGGCGGCGGCATAGTGCGATGTCTCAAGGCCGAGAGCGTCGCGCAATTCGAAGGCATGAATCCGGACCCGGTTCCAGATCCGGAAAACCGGCGTGAACCGGTCGACACGGCCGGTTGTGGCGATCCCCAGGGCCGCCAGCCGTTGCAGGAGCAGACTCCATGCCTCGACGGCCCGTTCCGCGCCAGACGGGTCTCGCCGATCGAGCGGCAGGGCCAGCTCTTTGTCGAGCACCGGCCTCAGGGTCAGGATGGTCCGGTAGGCGGCGAGAACGCCCTCTAAGTCGTCGCCGTCACGGACGTCGGTCCGCCTGATGGCCCGGGCCAGCGCATCGTCGGCGGTTTTCCGGTGCGCTTCGAGGAAGGCACGGTCATCCTCCGGGATGGCGGCCGGACGATGCAGGACGGCATTGGTGCGGCCGCGTTCAAATGCGAAACTCTGGGCTGCCTGCATCAGGTCGTCGATGACTCTGTTGGTGGCGATCATTGTCCGGGCGCCGCGATAGTCGTCCCAACGTGCTCTGACCGCGTCCATGGCGGAGAGGAGCACGATGGCAACGAGAATCCCCTCCAATGCCAGGATTGTCGCCCGGATGGATCGCCGTCTCACCGCATATCCCTCCGTTGCCCGGACCCGGGTCGACCGGGCCTTCCCGGCCGCCAACGGCGCCGCCTCTCACCCGGCGACATTCCGACGACACGCCTCCAAACGCGCCCCTGTTGACGACGGCCCCTCTTTTGTGAACAACCCATGGTTGTTACGCAGTGGATGTCGCGCAACTCTCCGCTATCATAGCCGTCTTTGGTTGCGAAAGCGCCAGTCAGGTTGCGACAATTCTACCGATTGTTTCCTGATATCGGCATATCGACGGATCGACAATCTGGAACCGTCAGTCCGGGGGGGGTTAAACCGCTTCGGGGTTGCAACCCGCGGACCCGATCGCCACAGTTCGTCCGTTATCCAACTCGAACGGGCGCCCCGGGTGTCCGGGTGAGGCGGATCATCGCCACGGTGCAGCAGGAGAGATAGCATGAAGTCACGCGCGGCCGTCGCATTCGGGCCAGGCAAGCCTCTGGAAATTGTCGAAATCGACGTCGCGCCCCCCCGCGCCGGCGAAGTGCTGGTCAAGGTCAGCCATTCGGGCGTCTGCCATACCGATGCCTTCACACTGTCCGGAGACGATCCGGAGGGAGTGTTCCCCGCGGTGCTGGGCCATGAGGGAGCCGGTGTGGTGGTGGAGATCGGGGAGGGGGTCTCAAGCGTCGTTCCCGGGGACCATGTCATTCCCCTGTACACGGCCGAATGCGGCGAATGCCTGTTCTGCAAGTCGGGGAAAACAAATTTGTGCGTCGCCGTGCGGGCGACCCAGGGAAAGGGACTGATGCCCGACGGGACGGTCAGATTCTCCTACCAGGGGCAGCCGGTCCACCATTATATGGGCTGTTCGACCTTCAGCGAGTACACCGTGGTGGCGGAAGTATCGCTCGCGAAGATCAATCCCGGGGCCGATCACGGGCAGGTGTGCCTTCTGGGATGCGGCGTCACCACAGGTATCGGCGCCGTCCATAACACCGCCAAGGTTCAGGCGGGTGACAGCGTGGCGGTCTTCGGTCTGGGCGGCATCGGCCTTGCCGTGATCCAGGGGGCCCGGCAGGCCAACGCCGGGCGGATCATCGCTGTCGACACCAATCCCGCGAAATTCAATCTGGCCCGGGATTTCGGCGCGACCGACTGCCTCAATCCAAAAGACTTCGACAAGCCGATCCAACAGGTCATCGTCGATATGACGGGATGGGGCGTTGATCATTCCTTCGAATGCATCGGCAATGTGACGGTCATGCGGGCCGCGCTGGAATGTGCGCATCGCGGCTGGGGCCAGTCGATCATCATCGGCGTCGCCGGCGCCGGCCAGGAAATTTCCACCCGGCCGTTCCAGCTTGTCACCGGCCGGACCTGGAAGGGAACCGCATTTGGCGGCGTTAAAGGCCGCAGCCAGCTTCCGGGAATGGTGGAGGCGGCGATGCGCGGCGAGATCCGGCTGGCCCCGTTCGTGACGCATACGATGCCACTGGAACGGATCAACGAGGCCTTCGAACTGATGCACGACGGCCGATCGATCCGTACGGTCATTCATTTCTGAGCCGGCCTTCGTTTCTGAACCGGAGCGGACCGGGGGCCGATCCGCGTCAGCGGATCATGAGACGGGCCTCCGTGTCCGTGGACCGTCAGGGCTGGGCCGGTATTCCCGGATCCGCCGACACTATTTCGCGAGATCGTCGCGGGTGATGCGGGGGGCCGAACTTCCCAGTCTGACGTAAGCGTATCCTTCCCCTTCGAGCTTCGCCAGATCGGTGGGGGCAACCGGCACTACGGTCACGAAATCGTAGAAGTCCGCCGGGCCATACCCGCGCAGCCGGGCGGCGCCTCCGCAGATATGGATTCTGACCCCCTGGCCGGTCACCTGCCGGACGGCATCATACATGTCCGGAAAGCGGGTGCGGTTTGCCCTTGCGAGGCCGTTCAACTCGTTGCCGTGCGACACGACGACGATCTCGACGGGAGGATTCCCATGCTCCTTCAATGCCCGGATGTGGGCCGAAACGGTCGCAAGAACCGCTTTCATATCGCCCGGATTGTCATAGACGGCATCGAAGACAACCTTTTGCGGGGCCGTATAGGCTGTTCCCTCCGCCGAGGACGGATCCTCCGGACCGGCCATGGCGGCGGATGTCACGATCAGCGACAGGCAGATCAATGGAATGGTCAACAGTTTCATGGACGTTCCCTTGTTCTTTTTTCAGATGTCATTGCCATGGTGCCGTCCCTGCAATCCGGGGACCAGAGGGCGTTTCGGGAAAAACCTCTGATGTCGGCTGCTCAACTTATGATCGTGCTAACCGGCGATGGGCGATGTCCGCCCATCCCGGCGCCCGATCCGCGCGGTCTCCGCTCATCCGAACGGTGCCCACCCGGACGATCCGGCTTCGGGTGGCCCCTGCCGGAAGACAAGGAAGGCTTCTTTCCGGTTTCGCCGGATGCCTGATTGCGCCATTGTAAAAACAAACAAACGATCGATTAATAACGATCGAACGGGAGAGACGCCCATGACGTCCCTGGACGAGAATCGCGCGCAGGCGATCCGCAACACCCTGGACGACGCCCTGCGTCGCTCGGTGGCGCGAAACCCTGCGAAAATCGCCCTGATTTTCGGGGAAAGGCAATGGACATATCACCAGCTCGACCTCCGGGTCGACGTGCTGGCGACCGGGCTGCTGGCAAAGGGGCTGCGGCCCGGGGACCGCGTCGCGGCGTTCGCCGGCAATTCCGCCCTGTATGTGCTGATATTCCTGGCCTGTGCCCGGGCCGGGCTGATCCATGTCCCCGTCAATTACGCCCTGGGAGCCGGCGAACTGGCTTATATCCTTGAACAATCCGGTTCCAGGGCATTGCTCTACGATCCTGCCCTGGCCGATGTGGTGGGGCAGATCCGGGAACGGACGCCGGTCGGGATTTTCTGCGACCTCGCGGGAGAGGAATGGCTGAACCCGTCCGGAGACGATCCCTCCGACCGTCCGTATGCCCTTTCGGATGCGTCGCCGGCCACCGATCACGATGTCGTGCAGTTGCTGTATACGTCGGGGACCACCGCGTCGCCCAAGGGCGCGATGATGACCCACCGGGCCTTGCTGGCGGAATATACCAGCGCCATCGTCGCGCTCGACATCATGGCTGGTGACGTCATGCTGGCGGCGCTGCCGCTCTATCATTCCGCGCAGATGCATGTGTTTCTGATACCCTGCCTGCTGATCGGCGGGACCGTCGTGCTGTTGCCGGCGCCTGTGCCGGAGGCCTGTGCCGGTGCCATCGCGCGGTTCGGTGTGACCTCGTTTTTCGCGCCGCCCACGGTCTGGATCGGTTTCCTGCGCTGGGAGGGTCTTGCCGGGGCGGATCTTTCGTCGCTGACAAAGGCCTATTACGGTGCCTCGATCATGCCGGTCGCGGTTCTTGCCGAATTGCGCGACAGACTGCCGCGCGCCGGGTTCTACAATTGCTATGGACAAAGCGAGATCGCGCCACTCGCCACGGTTTTGCGTCCGGAAGACCATGACCGGCGACCGGCATCGGCCGGCCGTCCGGTGTTTCATGTCGAAACCCGTGTCGTCGATCCCGCCATGCGGGATCTGCCCCCCGGCGGCATCGGCGAGATCGTGCACCGGTCGCCGCAGTTGATGACGGGTTATTGGGACAAAAACGTCGAGACCGTCGATGCCTTTGCCGGCGGCTGGTTTCATTCCGGTGATCTCGGCTATTTTGACGGGGACGGCTATCTGTTCATCGTCGATCGCGTGAAGGACATCATCAAAACCGGCGGCGTTGTCGTGTCCAGCCGGGAGGTGGAGGAGGCGCTGTTCACCCATCCGGCGGTCTCCGAGGTGGCGGTGGTCGGCCTTCCCGATTCCCGCTGGATCGAGGCCGTCACCGCCTTTGTCGGCTGCCGGCCCGGCCGGACCGGCGGGGGCGACGCCCTGATCACACATGCCCGCGGACAACTGGCTCCGTTCAAGCTGCCTAAAAAAGTGATCTTTCTGGAGGCGTTGCCGAGAAACACGGCTGGGAAGATCCTGAAGCGCGCCCTTCGGCAAAGATATTCCAATCCCGAATCGTGATGGGCCGATGATTGGGCCTGGCGCCGGGGCCGGTCCGGGCGTCGGGGAGGAACGGGGCCGGAACGCCTGGTTCCGGAAGCGGCCGGCAACGGGGAGATCCCCCCCTTATTCAAAGCAACGCATCGCTTGTCAGGGCGGGCGTTAGTCCCTAAGGTGACGCCCTCTTGCTTTCTTTCCGGTCGATCGAGGGTGCGCATGATCCCGCGTCTTGCCATGGCGTCCGAGCCTGTCGGGCTGGCTCAGGACTTCGTCAACCAACTGCGGGTCGACGGATTTTCCGGCGACATCACGACGAGTGATGCCGATCGCGTCACCTTTTCGACCGACAATTCGATTTATCAGATTCCGCCACAGGCCATCGTCTTTCCCCGGGACGCGGCGGATGTGGCAACGGTCCTGCGCCTTCTCGACCAGTCCCGCTTCCGCACGCTGGCGGTGACGGCGCGCGGCGGCGGAACCGGCACCAACGGGCAGTCGCTGTCGGGCGGTGTGGTGGTCGATCTGTCGCGCCATATGACCCGGATCCTGGAAATCGACGTCGAGGGACGATGGGTCCGCGTTCAGGCCGGCGTGGTGAAGGATCAGTTGAACGCCGCGCTGGCGCCCCATGGTCTGTTTTTCGCCCCGGAACTGTCGACCTCGAACCGGGCCACCATCGGCGGCATGATCAATACCGACGCCAGCGGGCAGGGGTCCTGCCTCTATGGCAAGACCCGGGACCATGTTCTGGAATTGACGACCGTTCTTTCCGGCGGCGCCGTCTGGACATCGGGGCCGCTGGACGCCGCGGCGCTGGCCGCGGCGGAGGCCCGGCCGGACCGGATCGGGGCGGTCCATCGGGCTGTGGCGGCCATCGCTCGCGACCATGGCGCCGAGATCGCGGCGCGATTCCCGAAGTTGAACCGTTGCCTGACCGGCTATGATCTGGCGCATATCCGGGACGGTGAGGGGCGGTTCAACCTGAATTCCGTGCTTTGCGGATCCGAAGGCACATTGGGGATCGTCGTGGAGGCAAGACTGAATGTTCTGCCGATTCCCAAATGCAGCGCCCTCGTCAATCTGCGCTATGACAGTTTCGATGCCTGCCTGCGCGATGCCGGCGCCTTGATGGCGTTCGGTGCAGCCTCGATGGAGACCGTGGATTCGAAGGTTCTGGGACTGGCGCAGAACGACATGGTCTGGGAGGGTGTACGGGAATTCTTTCCCGACGGGATCGACGGACCGGCCAAGGGCGTGAGCCTGGTGGAATTCGTGGCCGATGACGAAGACCTGCTGGAATCCCGCCTGTCTCATGTGGCGGACACGCTGACGGCGGAGGGGGACCGGAATGGCCGGGCCGGCTTCACCATCGCCCGGGGCGAAGCCGCGGTTCAGCGGATCTGGGGCATGCGCAAGCGCGCGGTCGGCCTGCTGGGCAATATGCAGGGAGAGAAACGGCCGATACCCTTTGTCGAGGACACGGCCGTGCCGCCCGAAAATCTGGCGGACTATATCGTGGAATTCCGCGCCCTGCTGGACGAACGGGGACTGGACTATGGCATGTTCGGGCATGCCGACGCCGGTGTTCTGCATGTCCGCCCGGCCATCGATATGAAAGACCCCGATCAGGAAAGCCTGATTCGCGATATCAGCGACAAGGTCGCCGCCCTGACGCAGAAATATGGCGGCCTGCTGTGGGGAGAGCATGGCAAGGGCGTGCGGTCCGAATATTCGCCGGCCTTTTTCGGTGAGCTTTATCCGCTGGTGCAGGCCGTGAAAGAGGTTTTCGATCCCAACAACCAGCTCAATCCGGGCAAAATCGCGACGCCGGGCGAGGGGGCGCTGTTGCGCATCGACGAGGTGCCGACGCGCGGTCAGTCCGACCGGACCATTCCGCCTGCCGTGCGCAACGCCTTTACCGAGACCATGTTCTGTAACGGTAACGGGGCCTGCTACGACTGGAATCCGGACAGTCCGATGTGCCCGTCCTGGAAGGTCATGCGGGAGCGGCGTCACTCGCCGAAGGGTCGGGCAATGCTGGTCAAGGAATGGCTGCGCCGCCTGTCCGGAGCCGGGGTCGCCCCGATGGCCGCGGCGGAGGCCTTGCGCCAGGGCGCGGGATGGCGCGTCTGGTGGACACGTCTGTCCAATACGATCGCGCGCTGGCGCGGCGAGGAGGACTTCTCCCATCAGGTGAAAGAGGCGCTGGACGGCTGCCTGTCGTGCAAATCCTGCGTCGGCGGTTGTCCGATCAAGGTCGATGTCCCCCGATTCCGGGCCCGTTTCCTGGAACTTTATCACGGCCGCTATCTGCGCCCTCTGAAAGACTATATGGTCGGGTCGCTGGAGCATTTGCTGCCGTTGATCGCCGCCTTGCCATCGCTTTACAACGGATTCGTCGCGAGCCGTCCGGGGCGTGGGATCATGAGCCGCCTGGGACTGGTCGATTCTCCGACGTTGACGGGAATCGATATCGTGCGCGCCGCGGCCGCGCGCGGTGTCGGTCTGGCGACGCCGCGCGTCCTGGGCTCACTGCCGGAGGCCGAACGCGCCCGGTCGGTGGTTGTGGTGCAGGACGCCTATACCAGCTATTTCGAGAGCCGCGTGGTTCTGGATGTTCTGGAACTGCTGCGGGACCTGGGGTTCCATCCCTGGATCGCCCCTTACCGTCCCAACGGGAAGGCGCTGCACATCCATGGCTTCCTCGGTGCGTTCGCGCGCGTGGCGAGGCGCGGGGCGGCCGATCTGCAGTCTCTGGCGGCGGCTGGAATCGACCTGATCGGGATCGATCCCGCGATGACCCTGACCTATCGCGACGAATATGTCGAAGCGTTGGGCGCCCAGGGAGTCCCCAGGGTTCAGCTTTTGCAGGAATGGCTCCTCCGCCGCCTGCCGGAGGTCCGGGCGGCGAAAGGCGGGTCCTATCGCATTCTTCCGCATTGCACGGAGCAGACCACCGTTCCCGGCGCCACCAAAGGATGGGTGACGCTGTTTCGCCGCTTCGGCCTTTCGCTGGACATCATTTCCGTCGGTTGCTGCGGCATGGCCGGGACTTACGGGCATGCGACCGGGAACCGCGACCGGTCACACGACATCTACGACATGAGCTGGCGCCCGCATGTCGAGGCCGCGAAGGATGATCCCGGTCATCTTCTGGCGACCGGCTATTCCTGCCGGTCCCAGGTGAAGCGGTTCAGTGCCGTCGGACTGCCGCATCCGGCGCAGGCCCTGTTGGCGGCCCTGCGCGCCGGAGCCTGACCGGATCCGGTTTCGGTCTTCCGATCCGCCGCCCGGCCGGCGCAGGCGTGGGAAACGGCGTCTTACCGGGACTGTTTGTCGGCCAGACCGAAGATCCTCGGCTGATCGGGTTCGCCTTCCAGATAGCTTTTGGGCGCCAGCACGCCAATGCAGTCGAGGCCGCGGACCTTGATCTTGCCGCTGTCGGGATAGACGCAGACCTCATTCGGATCGTTGCGGCCGATCGCCAGATAGACAAGATCCTGATCGAACGGGTTGGCGATCTGGTGGGCCGTGCCGACGCCGGCCGGACAGGACACGCAGTCGCCCGGGCCGATCTCCTGGATCCTGTCGCCATAGCGCAGGATGCCGCGTCCAGACAGGACATAGAAGATTTCGTCCTCAAGCTGATGGGAATGGAACGGCCCCATGGTCCGTCCCGGCGGCACGCGGCTCAGATTGGCCCCCAGGCGGCCGGCGTCCTGGTCCAGGACGGGGGGCAGAGGTTTGTAGGCGCCGCCCCAGGGCGTTCCGTTCTCCATATCGATCTCGGCGATATCGCGGACGTTCACGACATTCGGAAGGCGTGTCAAGGCCGTATCCCCCTTAATTCATGTCCGTTTCAAGGGTATCGGACGCATGGAAATGGAGCAATGTTCCGACCGGCATAGCTTGGCAGCTCTCCCCTGTCCCATCCTTATCCTCCGACGGACGGCCCCCGTGCCCGGCCACGGAGCCGGGACCGTCAGCGGCGCGCCGGACAGGCCATACGCCCCGCCAATCCGGCCAGCATGGTCCCCATGATCCAGCGCTGGACCGTCATCCAGACGGGTTGACCGGACAGAAATGTCGCAAGAAAGCCCGCCGTCAGGGCGATCACCGCATTGACCGTGACGGCGATGGAGATCTGCAGAAAGCCGAGCGCCAGGGACTGCCCCAGCACGTGGCCCTGTTCCGGGCGGATGAACAGGGGCAGTAGCGACAGATAGAGGGCCGCGATCGCCGGATTGAGGAGATTGGTGAGAAGACCCATGAGGAACAGGCGGCGAGGGCTGTGTTTCGACAGTTGCCCGACCTGGAAAAGCGCCTGACCACCGGGGCGGACTGTCTGCCAGGCCAGATAAAGCAGGTAAAGGGCGCCTCCGATCCGCAGGGCGTCATAGGCGTAGGGCACGGCGAACAGCAGGGCGGTGATCCCGAAGGCCGCGCACAGCATGTAAAAGACATAGCCCAATGTGACGCCGCCAAGCGAGATCAGTCCGGCGGCGCCTCCCTGACTGATGGACCGCGAGATCAGATAGATCATGTTCGGGCCTGGCGTGAGCGCCATGCCGAACGCGACAAGGGCAAAAGCGGCGAGATTGGCAGCGGTGGGCATCGGGGGTGTTTGCGGGGCCGGGAGTGTCGGCGGTCCCATTCTCCTCTGCGGGAAGACTGGGACCACCCTTTGGATCTGTCAATATCCCCATGACGCCGGTCCGGAACAGGGAAGGGGCGTT
>WASQ01000036.1:16389-158934 GCA_009712185.1 Telmatospirillum sp.
CCCGCCGGCCCCGAGCGGGTGCGCGCCTCCCACCAGCCCCGGCGTCCGCGCCCCGGCAGGCGGGGCGGGAGGAGATCAGGCGAGCCCGGGCACCGGGAACGTCTCGCAAAGGCGGCGGACGTCCCCGGCGATCCTGGTCAGACGGCCTTCATCGTTGGGATGACGGAGCGCATCGCCGATCCAGGCTGCCAGACGGTGCATCTCGGCATCCCCCATGCCGCGCGTGGTGCAGGCCGGGGTGCCAAGGCGAAGACCGCTGGGGCGCATCGGCGGACGCGGATCGTCGGGAATGATCTGCTTGTTGGTGGTGATGCCGACCCGGTCCAGCGTTTCCTCGGCAATGCGGCCGTCGATCCCGAAACTCATGATGGTGTCGATGACCAGAAGATGATTGTCCGTTCCACCGGTGACCAGATGCACTCCGTCGGCGATCAGATCCTCGGCCAGGATGCGGGCGTTGCGGAGCACCTGTTCCGCATAAGTCCGGAATTCCGGCTCCGCGGCTTTTTTCAGCGTGATTGCGGTGCCCGCGATGACATTCATGTGAGGCCCCCCCTGGAGCCCAGGGAACACGGCCGCGTCAATCGGTTTGGCGTGGGCGGCGCGCGTCAGAATCAGGCCGCCGCGCGGGCCGCGCAGGCTCTTGTGGGTCGTGGTCGTCACAATATCGAAGCCGGCATCGCACGGATTCCCGAGGACACCCGCGGCGACTAGCCCGCCGATGTGGGAGATGTCGGCCATGGTCAGGGCTCCGACCTCGTCGGCGACCCGCTTGAAGGCCTGGTAATCGAGATCGCGGGGATAAGAGGAATGGCCGCACAGCAGAAGGCGGGGCCGGATGTCGCGCGCCATGGCGAGCAGGGCGTCGAAATCAATGGCGCCCTGGCGATCGGGTTCGGTCTTGTAGCGGACGAAATTGAACACACGCCCCATGTGGGACACCGGCGCGCCGTGGGTCAGATGGCCGCCATGGGACAGGTCCATCGCAAGGACCGTGTCGCCGGGCGCGAGAAAGGCGAAATAGGCCGCCTGATTCATTGGCGATCCGGAAAGCGGCTGCACATTCGCATGTTCGGCATGGAAAACCTGCCGGGCGCGCTCGACGGCCAGCCGTTCGATGGCGTCGGTGAAGTCCTGGCCGCCGTAGTAGCGCCGGCCGGGATAGCCCTCGCAATATTTGTTGGTGAAGACTGATCCCAGGCAGGCGAGAACCTCGGGGTAGGTGTAGTTCTCGGACGGAATCATCTCGATTCCGGCGGCCTGACGGCGTTCCTCACCGACAAGTGCGGAAAAAACCTCGGGGTCGAACTGGGAAAGCTGGTCGCGACAAGTCGTCGACATGGGCAGCATCCTTTTTAATCGGATTAACCGGGCGAGAATGCTCGGTTGCCCAGGCGAACGGCATGTCAGCCCCGCGTTCCCTTGTGGTAGTCCACTTGAATCGCCAGTAAAGCGGGGCGCCACCGGACATGGTCCGGACGGCAATAATGGGGGGACCTTAGCCTAGAACGGGCGGCATGAGAAGACCCCTCGTTGCGGCTGCCGCTGTTGTTGCTTTTTTCCGATCTTGACTCCATTACGTAATTTACGTAAATTACGTAAATAAAATACCAACTGGTTGTCATTCATGCAGCGATTTCCGTCTCAAGACCTCCAGCGCAACAGCGGCGTTCTCCAGGAGGCGGCTTTGCGTGAGCCGGTGGTGATCACCCACCACGGACGGGATCGGCTGGTCCTGATGTCGTTTCAGGAATATGAGCGGCTGAAGCAAAGGGATCGGCAAGACGGCGCTTTCGAACATCGTCTTGCCGAAGTGGCGTCCCTCGACCATCTGCCGGGCGGGAATCCGGGGGAGGGGGCTCCGTCTCCTCAGGAATGGCCCGGCAAACGGGGATGACGACGGTTCGGCAGGCCAACTGGAACGAGGTCTTTGTTCATGTCGCGGGCCCGATTGCTTACCTTGGCCGCCAGGTATGTCTGGTGGAATCCGCCCGAGAAAGTGCTGTCCGATCAGTTGGATAAGCTGACGGTCAACGTTATGGAAATGGGCACATGGGAGGACGCCGGCGCGCTGCTGGCGGAGATTGGTCGAGACCGTTTTCTGGCGGTTTTGAAAGCACCGCCGGCCGGGGCGATTTCATCAAAGTCCCTTGCGTTCTGGCACTACAGACTGGGCCTGCCGGGTGACCCCCCCAAGGCATCCAAACGTGTGTTCCAATAGCCGGAGGCATGGGTCATGTTCACTCCGATTCTCGGCATTCTTCCGGAACCGCAACGTTGTTTGTGGTCGTCTCTGTCCGGCCTGCCCTTCCATTTTGTGCTTTACGGAGGGACCGCGATCGCCTTGCGTCTCGGGCATCGGCAATCGGTCGACTTTGATTTTTTCTCCGATGTCGTCCTGGATGACGCTGGTAAGCAGTCCATCCTCGATCTGTTCGACGTCGACGGGGTCCTGCAAAACGGTCCCGACACCCTGGTCTTCATTGCCAGGGCCGGTGGGCGGCCAGTGAAGCTGTCGTTCTTTGGCGGGTTGAAAACCGGTTGCGTCGCTTCTCCTGAAATCACGGACGATGGCGTCATGCGCGTGGCCTCGCTGGATGATCTGTTCGCGCACAAACTCAAGGCGATTCATGATCGCGCCGAGGGTAGGGATTACCAGGATATCGCTGTGATGTTGATGAACGGCCAATCGCTCGCTCGCGGTTTGGCGGCCCGCGAGGCTCTGTTTGGCAGCAGCGTTCCCGCGATGCTGACGCTCAAGGCCCTGACCTATTTTTCGGACATCAATGAGCCGGAGCGGCTCACCACCGTCCTGAAACAGGCCATCATTGCAGCCGTGCGCACGCTTCCGGAAACCTGGGATGCGGTTTCCGTGCTGTCGCACGCGCTGGCTTGCGATTGCGCACGCTAACGCGATGGCGGCCGCGAGAGAGCATCCGCGTCAGACTCCCAATTGTCGCATAATGTTTATTATGGTGAATAAAAGCTAGCCGGGAAAAATGATTTCTCAAACCTTATCAGTGGGTTAAGCATTGGCCTTATTAGCCGGAATCCAATGCGCGCCCGGGAACGCGATGCATCCTTTGCGCCCTGACCGTATCGGGACAGGTTTGGGATTTTTTCCCCGACGATCGCGTTTTGGGGGGCGGCATTCCCTTCTTCCGGGGCGTTGCGGTCATCCGCCCCCCGGCCATCTTAAGGTTTCAGGAACGGCAGGCGATCCATATTGGCAGCAGTCCCGATGTGCGGTTGTTGATCGGCGAATTACACATCTGTCCCCGCCGTGCGGACGGGATGCCAATATCGGCGTTTCCGAGCGGGAAATGTTGGTTCGCCAAAAGGCTTTATGCTGAAGACCGCATCTGGACAAGACGTTCCATTTTGGTCGGTATATCAATAAAAATGTCGGAAAAATTTACACTTGGTCGTTGATATGATGTAATCCAAAAAAGAAACAGCATACCATTGGAAGCGGCATAGGGGATGTATTAAATTTATTACAGATAAATAGCATCAAGGAATCAAGTGATAAATACCAAACGGATGCCCTACCGATGGTAGTCCTATTTGTTACAGCGTAAATTATCGCTTGATTCCTGGATGCTAATATTATTACATATTCCCCGCCCTACATCCTCCGTCTAGATCAAACAGCATAGATGGGGTCGAAAGGGATCAACGGCAGGACGGGGGGATCATGCGGTCATTTCGCGACATTCGTATCGTCAACAAAGTGCTGGTGCTTCTGGGCGCCCTGGGATTTGTCACCCTGGCCGCCACGGTTTTCGTCGGCAACCGCATGTGGGCCATCGACGACACCTATACTCATTTGATCGAGAAATCGGCTGACGGCGTCATTTCCGTGACCCGGGTGGCTGTTCGCCTGGAACGTATCGGAATGGAAATCTACGACCTGGTCGACGAAAGCGATCCGGTCGCGGCAAAAGCGCTGGTGGACGATCTTCAGAAGACGCATGAGGAATGGGGCGCCCTTCTGCAGCGCGCCCGTCGCGATCTGCCGACCTATGAAAGCGATTTCCAGAAACTGGACGAACAGTATCGCGCCGTCCACCAGATGGTTCTCGATATTGAGGCCGCCACTCAGTCCCGCAACAAGGCGGCCGCCGACGAGATAGCGAGCCGCCGGATGAAACCGCTGATGAATGCGATGTACGCGGATTTCACCAAGCTGATGACCGCCGCCGGCAAGGAATTGCAGAACGGGTCGGACGATGCCACGGTGATGACCCGCACCACGGTCTATCTCACCACGGGAACGGTCGTCGGCGGCCTGATCCTGGTGATCGCAATCGCCATCATGCTGACCAACCGCCATGTGTCCAAGCCGATTGTCGACGTTTCAGAGGTTATGCGGCGGTTGGCGGATCGGGACTATGGCGTCGTCATCGATGGCACCGGCCGCGGCGACGAAGTGGGGACCATGTCCCGGGCTGTTCAGGTGTTCAAGGAGAATATGCTGCGCGCCGATCAGCTTGCCGCCGAGCAGGAGGAAGCGCGCAAGGCCCGCGAAGCCCGGGCCCGGCGTATCGAGGAACTGACCGCCAGTTTCGACGCCACGGTGCGCGATGTCCTGAAATCGGTGTCCGAGGCGGCGACCAATCTTCAGACAACGGCCTCCAGCATGTCCGCGACGGCCGAACAGACCAGCCGTCAGGCCACCACCGTCGCAGCGGCGGCCGAACAGGCGTCGTCGAATGTTCAGACGGTTGCCGCGGCTTCGGAGGAGCTGGCGTCCTCGATCTCTGAAATCAGCCGGCAGGTTGCCGAATCGACTCATGTCGCGTCGGAGGCCAGCGCCCAGAGCCAGAGGACCAACGAGATGGTTCAGGGGTTGGCCCAAAGCGCGCAAAGGATCGGCGAGGTGGTGGCCCTGATCAATTCGATCGCCAGCCAGACCAATCTGCTGGCTTTGAACGCCACCATCGAGGCGGCGCGCGCCGGCGAGGCGGGAAAAGGGTTCGCCGTGGTGGCGGGCGAAGTGAAAAACCTCGCCAACCAGACGGCCAAGGCCACGGACGAAATCGCCCAGCAGGTGACGGCCGTCCAGTCAGCCACACAGGATGCGGTCAAGGCGATCCAGGCGATCGGCGCCACCATCGTGGAAATGAATCAGATTTCCACCACCATCGCCTCGGCGGTCGAGGAACAGGGCGCCGCAACCCAGGAAATCGCCCGGAATGTCAACGAGGCCTCGACCGGGACGCGCCAGGTGACACAGAACATCGGCGGGGTGTCGGATGCTGCCGAGACCACCGGCCACTCGGCCCATGACGTGTTGAATTCCGCGGCGACCTTGTCGCGGTACGCGGAAATCCTGCGCGAGGCCGTCCAGAGCTTCCTGACCGGCGTTCAGGCCGCGTAACCGTCACCTGCAGTAACCCTGCGCTGGTCGAACCGATCAGCGCAGGCTCTTCCCGTCCCCGTTCCCCTTGATATCAGAGACAGTCGGCGACCTCGATCACCAGTCCGTCATAGGCTGGTGCGACGCCCTCGGGCAGGGTGTCGCACAGGGTCCGGTAGTCAAGCTTCGGCCCCATATGGGTGATCCAGGTCCGGCGCGGCCGCAGCCGTTGCGCCCAGGAGCGCGCTTTCGCCACATGGGCATGCGTCGGATGCGGCACATCCATCAGGCAGCCGACGATCCAGACGTCGAGGCCGGCGAGGCAGGCAAAGGACTCCTCGGGCATCTCCACCACGTCGGTCGAATAAGCCGCATTGCCGAAGCGGTAGCCGGTCGTGCGGGAAAAGCCGTGATCCTGATCGAAGGGCACGATGGTCATGCCCGCCAGTTCGAAGGGGCCGTCGATGACATGGGGAACGAGCCATGGCTTGAAGATCGGCATGACCGTGGGGTCGAGCGGCTCCAGGACATAGCCGAAGCGCTCCCTGATCTCCGCCAGCGTGGTCTCTGACGCGTAAATGTCGATCGGCGCCCTCATCGCCCGGTTCACTTCGCGCAGATCGTCGATCCCATGCAGATGGTCGGCGTGGGCATGAGTGAACAGCACGGCATCGAGATGCCGGACCCCGGCGGACAGCAGTTGTTCACGAAGATCGGGGCTGGTGTCGACGAGGATGGTTCTTCCTCCCGTTTCGACCAGGATCGAGGGACGGCGGCGGCGATTCTTCGGCTCTGCCGGATCGCACCGTCCCCAACCGGCACTGAGCATCGGGACGCCGCCGGCGGCGCCCGATCCCAGGATGGTGATTTTCACCTTGGCACCTTTGAAAACAGGCGGAAAAAGTTGTCGGTCGTGACACGGGCGATGTCCGCCTCGCTCATTCCGGTCACGGCGGCGAGCCGGGCCGCCGTCAGGGCGACATAGGCCGGCTCGTTGCGTTTGCCCCGTTTCGGCACGGGGGCCAGATAGGGAGAGTCGGTTTCCACCAGCAGCCGGTTTGCCGGAAGCGTGCGCACGGTGTCCCGAAGATCCTCGGCCTTGTTGAAGGTGATGATCCCGGAAAGCGAGATATAAAGGCCTAAATCGACAGCGGTTTCAGCAAGTTGTCGGGACGAGCTGAAACAATGGATCAATCCGCTGAAGGCCCCGTCCCTGGCTTCCTCAGCCAGAATTGCGGCGGTGTCCTCGTCGGCGTCGCGGGTATGGACGATGACCGGAAGGCCGGCTTCGCGGGCGGCCCGGATGTGGATGCGGAACATCTGCTGCTGCCGGTCGCGCGGGCTCAGGTCATAGAAGTAGTCGAGCCCGGTCTCGCCGAAGCCGATGACCTTCGGATGCGCTGCCAGTTCCAGCAGCCGGTCGACATCGACATCGGGTTCGGTCGCGGCCTCGTGCGGATGGATGCCAACCGTGCAATAGACATTGTCATAGCGTTCGGCGATCGCCCGGACCTCGTCAAAGCGGGTGATCCGGGTTCCGATGGAGACCATCAGTCCGACGCCGGCCGCCGCCGCGCGCTCCAGAAGGGCGTCAAGGTCCTCCTGGAAATCGGGAAAGTCGAGATGGCAGTGGCTGTCGACCAGCATCAGGCGGACGCCCCCTGCCCTTCGCCCGGTTCGACGGTTTCGACGAACCGCGGGAACACCCCCTCCGGCTTCGGCAGTGGCGTTCCGGCCGTCGCACGGGTCGCGAAGGCGGCAAAGGACCGCCGGTCGGCCGGAACCGAGAGCTGGTCGAGCAGCCGCGCCATCGACGCGGGCATCACCGGCTGAAGGACCAGGGCGATCTGACGGACGGTTTCCGCCAGGACATAGAGAACGGTCTCCATGCGGGCCGGATCGGTCTTTCGCAGGGCCCAGGGCGCCTGGCGGTCGACATAGCCGTTGGCGGCGCGGACCACCTGCCAGACCGTCTCCAGGCCTTCATGGAAGGACTGGCGGTCCAGGCAGTCGCGGACCTTGGCGAGAAGGTCCCCGGCGGGTGTCAGCAACTCCTCGTCCTCGGGCGTGAAGGCGCCCGGTGTCGGCATCCGGGCGGCGCAGTTCTTGTGGATCATGGACAGTGACCGCTGCGCCAGATTGCCGAGATCGTTGGCCAGTTCGCCGTTCATCCGGTTCACCATGGCGCGGTGCGAAAAATCGCCGTCGGAGCCGAACGGGACTTCACGCAGCAGGAAATAGCGGACCTGATCCAGCCCATAAGTCTCCACCAGCTTGATCGGGTCGATCACATTGCCGAGCGATTTCGAGATCTTCTGCCCTTCGTTGGTCCACCAGCCGTGGGCGAACACCCGCTTCGGCGGCGTGAGGCCGGCCGCCATCAGGAAGGCCGGCCAATAGACCGCATGGAAACGCAGGATGTCCTTGCCGACCATATGCAGGTCGGCCGGCCAGCGCTTCGCATACTCCCCGGTCGTGTCGGGATAGCCGACCGCCGTGATGTAGTTGGCTAACGCATCGAGCCAGACATACATGATATGGGCGGCATCGCCCGGCACCGGAATGCCCCAGGTGAAGCTGGTGCGCGACACCGACAGATCCTGAAGTCCGCCTTTTACGAAGCTCAGAACCTCGTTGCGGCGGGAGGCCGGAGCGATGAAGTCCGGATTGGCCTCGTAAAAGGCCAGCAACCGGTCCTGCCAGGCCGACAGGCGGAAGAAATAGCTGGGCTCCTCGACCCACTCCACAGGCGCGCCGGGCGGCGCCCGCTTGCCGCCGTCCGGTCCGGGCGTCAGTTCGTCCTCGCCCCAGAAAGCCTCGGCACGGACCGAATACCATCCATGGTAGGCGCCAAGATAGATCTCGCCCCGGTCGGTCAGGGTCTTCCAGAGCGCCTGGCAGGCGTCGATGTGGCGCGGTTCGGTGGTCCGGATGAAATCGTCGTTGCTGTAGCCCATGAAGGCCGCCAGATCGCGGAAATTCTGCGATACCCGGTCGGTGAAGGCCTGCGGCGAAATTCCCGCCGCCATCGCCGACTTTTCGACCTTCTGTCCATGTTCGTCCGTTCCGGTCAGAAACTTGACGTCAAAGCCGTCAAGGCGCTTGAACCGGGCCAGCACGTCGCAGGCCAGCGTCGTATAGGCATGGCCGATATGCGGGCTGTCGTTCACATAGTAGATCGGTGTCGTCAGATAGTAGGCGGGCTTGCCCGTCATGGCAGTAAGCTCCAGGTCTGGCCCCGGCGCCGTCCGGAGGCTTCCGCTCCGGTTCCGGTCGACACCCAGGGATTTGTCGGGGGTCACCGGCGTCCGGACGCCGGTCCCGTTGTTGTCCGTCCCGTTGTTGTCGTTCGTGGTCCACCGGCCGGCGGGACGGCCGGCTTAAGGCGGGCGGCGGCGGCGCGATGTTACCCCCGGGGGGAACGTCCGCGAACCGGCGTATGTTCCGGGGATGTCACCGGTTGGGGCCGGCCAGGCGCTCCAGCGCCAGGAAGGCGTTGATGACTACCAGTTTCCGGTCAAGGTTGACCGCCTCGGCACGGCCGAACAGGTGCGTGGTTTTTTCCCACACCTTCACCCAACGTTCAAGGCCGGCGCTGTCCAGCATCCGTCTTCGCACCGCGGTTTCCCCCGCGACGATGTCGCCAGGGCCGTCGTCCCGCGCGGTTGCCGCCGCCGCCAGCCATCCGGAAAACAGCTCCGTAAAGGTCCGGAACCCGTCGTCGCCCTTGCCGATCTTATCGCCGAAGGCATGCAGCCGGGCCACATCGAGACGCGGAAGGCCGGATAACAGGCCGACCATTTCACGATAAAGGTCGAGGCCACCCTGTTCCGTCAGAGCGAGCGCCCGCCCGATGCTGCCCTGGGCCAACCGGGCGACCGCAGCGGCATCTCCGTCGGACAGGTCGGGCTGATGCCGGCGCAGGAGCGTGGTCACGACCGCTTCGGACAGCGGTTGCAGAACCAGCCGCCGGCAGCGCGAGCGGATGGTGGGCAGCAGGCGCCCGGGGCTGTGCGAGACCAGGAGGAGAAGCGCATTCTTCGGCGGCTCTTCCAGGATCTTCAGGATCGCGTTGGCGCCGGACCGGTTGAGTTCGTCCACCGCATCCACCAGCACGACGCGCCAGCCGCCCTCTGCCGGGGTCAGTGCCAGAAATTCGCCGATACCGCGCACGTCATCGACCGGGATTTCGGCCTTGAGTCGGGTTTTGTTGTCGTCGGCCCAGCTTCGTTCGATCACCTTGAGGTCGGCATGACCGCCCGACGCGATCCGCCGGACCACCGGGTGATCGGCAGCGATCGACAGTCCTGCGTCGCCGAACAGGCCGCCCCCCTGGCCGCCCGACAGGACGAACCGGGCGATCCTGTAGGCCAGGGTCGCCTTGCCGATGCCACGCGGGCCGCAGATCAGCCAGGCATGCGCCAGCCGTCCGGACTGCCAGGCATCCAGGAAAGTCGTTTCGCCTTCGTCATGGCCCAGGAGGTCCGTCGTCGTTCGTGGCGAAGGCATGTCCGCGGGCGGTGGGGCGGCGCTCATGTCCGTCTCCCCCATCGGCCCCGCCGGCCCGCGCTGCCGGCCACCGGTCAGCGTCCCCGGGCGAGAAGGCGCTGATCGACCGCGCGCAGGATATCGCGGGCAACCGTCTCCACCGGAGCATCGGCGGCCACCACCACGCAGCGGTCGGGATGGTGCCGGGCGATCTCAAGAAAACCGTGACGAAGTTTCTGGTGGAACGAGGTTCCCATCCTCTCGTAACGGTTTTCCGTGTCCGCGCGGTCTCCGGCGCGCCGCAGCCCGGTCTCCACCGGCAGATCGAGGATCACCGTCAGATGGGGGGCGAACATGCCGAGGGTCATGTCGTAAAGCTGTTCGATCGAATGCTGCGGCAGGCCATGGCCATAGCCCTGATAGGCCAGCGTCGAATCGGCGAAGCGGTCGCACAGCACCCATCGTCCCTCCGCCAGCGCGGGCCAGACGGTCCGGACCACATGATCCCGGCGTGCGGCGAAATGCAGCAGGGCCTCGGTCATGCTGTCCCATCGGCCGGGGTCTCCCTCGACCAGCAGACGGCGGATCTGTTCGGCGCCGGTCGAGCCGCCCGGCTCACGGGTGACGACGACCGGAATGCCCATTTTGCCGAGCGCATCGGCCAGCAGGCGGACCTGGGTCGATTTGCCGGCGCCTTCTCCACCTTCGAATGTGATGAAACGCCCTTGGCTCACGATGGTTCAGTTCCCCAGAAAGATCCGCTTCACGGCGGCGCCGATCCGGCCGAAGAAGCCCAGGCGGTCGACATTGTCCGCCGCCAGCAAAGGAAGCTGGATCGGCGTGATTCCCGGCGCGGCAATCGTCACCTGACCGATCTTCTGTCCCTTGGCGACCGGCGCGGGCACCGGTCCGTCGAACGAGGCCGTCACTTTCATGTCGTGGCGGGCGGTCCTGGGCAGGGTGATGGTCAGGTCCTTGCCGACCACCGCCGGTACGGTCTTGGCGGTTCCCAGCCAGACATCGGCGTCGGTGACCGTTTCCCCGGTCTTGAACAGCGTGTAGTCGTCGAATTCGCGGAAAGCCCATTCGATCAGGCGTTCGGATTCCTCGGCGCGCATCTTGATGCTGGTCATGCCGTTCAGCACAATGATGATGCGCCGGCCGTTGCGGATGGCCGATCCGACCTCGCCGAAGCCGCCGTCCTGGGTGTGGCCGGTTTTCAATCCGTCGGCGCCGGCAATACCCTGCCAGATCAGCGGGTTGCGGTTATCCTGCTTGATGTTGTTGTAGGTGAAGGTCTTCTCCGCGAAGATCGGATAGTAATCGGGGAAGTCGTTGATCAGCCGCTGGGCGAGGATGCCGAGATCGCGCGCCGTCATCTGATGTCCGGGAACCGGCCATCCGCTGGCGTTCTTGAAGGTCGACTTCGTCAGCCCCAGTTCCCGCGCCTTGCGGGTTTCGCGTTCGGCGAACGCCTCTTCGCTGCCGGCCAGTCCCTCAGCCAGCACCGAGCAGGCATCGTTACCCGACTGGATGATGACGCCCCGCAACAGATCCTCGACGCGCACCGAGGCGTGCAGCGGCAGGAACATCAGCGAGCCCTCGGTCTTGTAGTTCTTCTTCCAGGCGGTCTCCGACACCGGCAGTTCGTCGGTCATCTTGAGGCTGCCGTCCTTGAGGCGCTCGAACACCATATAGACCGTCATGAGCTTGCTCATGGAGGACGGTGTCATCAGCTCGTCGGCGTTCTTCTCAAGCAGGATGGCGCCGGTATTGGCATCGATGATGATGGCCTGGCGCGCCTGGGTATCGATCGACTCGGCCTCCGCGACCCCGCATAAGCTGACCAGCAGGGCGAAAGCTGCGGCGGCAGGGACGCCTCGTCTCAGATGTGAAAGCATAGTCCTGAAAGGTCCTCGTGTTGGATGCGTCCTAGCTTAAACGTGGCAAAGACGCCGAAAATATGGCGGATCAGTCCACCACGATCTTAGCGTCGGGATAGCCCGACGATATCACTTTCTCAAGCAGCGCATCCGCTGCATCGAGATCGGAAACCGGGCCCAGACGCACGCGGAACAGGGTTCCGGCCTTGGTGACGACCTGGGTGATGGAGGCTTTGCCCATTCCGGACAGCGCGGCGGACAGGCGGTTGGCATTGTCATAGCGCGCGAAGGCGCCGGCCTGGATGAACATCTGCGTCGCCTTGACCGGGACCACCTTGACCGGCTGCACGGCCAATTGTGCCGGATCCGGTGCCGTGACCTGGGGACGCGGCGGCGGCGGTGCCTGCGCCACGATCGGCTTCGGCGCCTCCTGGCTTCCGGGCGGCGGCAATGTCTCCGCCTGGATGACTTCACGCGGCGCGGCGGCCACCTGCGCCTCCTCCGTCTTCGATTTCAGGCGGAAGGCCAGCGCCTTGCTTTCCTCGGCCATGATCTCGACGCGGACCCTCGCCGTGCCCTGGGCCTCCATGCCGAGAAGCTGGGCGGACCGGCGTGACAGGTCGATGATCCGGTTATGGGCGAAAGGACCACGATCGTTCACCCTGACAACCAGCGAGCGACCATTATCCAAATTCGTTACGCGAACGATACTGGGCATCGGCAGTGTCCGATGGGCCGCAGAGACTTCATTCTGGTCGAACACCTCGCCATTGGCGGTGTATTTTCCATGAAAATCCGGCCCATACCACGACGCAATTCCGGTTTCGTCGTAGTTGAAGTCTTCCTGCGGATAGTACCAGACGCCGCCGATCTGATAGGGCTTTCCGATCTTATAGCCGGCACCTTCCTGAGTACTCGCCCCATCTTTGACGGTATAGTGGGAACCCGACCCTCCGGAGCAGGCATTGACCAGCACACACCCCGCAACCAGAAGAAGAACACGGACAGGAGGGAACATCCCTCGCATCATTTAGTGGTCCCCACGCAAGAATTTCGGCAGATGTGGTAACCTACTTGCTTGCGAGCCGATCGGCAAGGGTTCCTGCGGCCAAAGCGAAGAAGACCGAGCGGTTCCAGGTCGTCAGCACGTGATAATTTCCGTAGACAAGATAGAGGGGCCCCTCACCCTCGGCCCCGGGCGTATCGGCGCGCACCAGGGTGGCGACAGGATCGGACCGGAGAGGCAACGGTCGTCCGTCGGCCAGTCGGACGCCGAGTTTGGCCCAGGCTTTGAGGCTGCGGCGGGTGCCTTGCGTGCGCAGCCCGCCCGGCGGAAGGCGGACGGCCATGCCCCAGCCATGCCCCGCGTTCCAGCCGCTTTTCGCAAGATAATTGGCCGTGGATGCGAACACATCGGCAGGAGTCTGCCAGATGTCGGGCGCGCCGCCGCCATGCCAGCTCCGTGCGAACTTCAGATAGGTCGTGGGCATGAACTGGCATTGTCCCATGGCACCGGCCCACGATCCACGAAGTCTATCTGGTTCAATACCATGCTGGGCGATCTTCAGAACATTAATGAGCTCCTGGCGGAAATAGCGGCTGCGCCGTCCGTCGAAGGCCAGGGTCGCCAGCGCGGCCACGACGGGATAGTCGCCGGTGCGGCGGCCGAAATCGCTCTCGATGCCCCACATGGCGACGATCACGGGGGCCGGCACGCCATAGCGGCGTTCGACCTCGCGCAGCAGGGCATGGTGCCGGACCAGCAGCTCCTTTCCCTCCGCCACCCGTTCCGGCCGCGCCGCCCGGGCCAGATAGTCGGCGAAGGACAGGGTGAATTCGGGTTGCCGGCGATCCAGTTCGATCACCTTGTCGATCGGCGCGATCCCGGTCAGCGCCTTATCGAGAGTCCGGGCGGGGATGCCGGCGCCACGGGCCTCGCGCCGAACCCCTTCGAGCCAGCGGGCGAAGGCGGCCGTCCGCTCGGCGCCGCCAGCCTCGGCCGTCTCAGCCGCATGGACCGGACCGACCAGACCGGCAGACGCGGGAATCGCAAGGGTCGCAAGGACCGTCAACAAGGCGAAACGAACGCGGCAGACCACCCGGCCCTCCTCACTCAGGGACGATTGAAGACCCCGATGTGATACAGGCCATGGCCTGCGGTCGCAACCATTTGCGGCGTGGCGGCCACGGCTGACGGACGAGGCCGGCCGTCCCTGGGCCGGTGTTCCGGATGATGTCGTCCGTTCGCCGGCGGACAGGCCGTCGGCCCGCCCTGAGGTCAAAGTTCAGGATTTATCGGCAACTAGCTGGCCCGACTTGCTAATCTACGACCCAGAATGGTCCCTCACGGGCTGATCATCGGCGAGGTCGCCGACGCCGTCCCCGGCCGCCGGCCGTTTCCGCGCGAGGCCCTTCGGTGTCAATGGGATCTGTCATTTTCCAGAGTTTCCGGATGCGGTGACGGTCACGGCAGGGACTCCGGCAGGGATGACGGAACGGGTCGACGGGCGCCCCGCTCAAACCAACGCATCCGATTGCACAAGGACCGGGCTTACGTCATTGATAGGGGGCCGTCGGCACCGGGAGCCGGCGGAAACCGGGACCGTTTTGCTCCAACGGAGGGATTTGGAGAGCTTTCAATGAATGAAATCAACAGGGTCGACGATACAGATGACGATGACGACGAGCTGCCCGGCATTCCCGGAGGCGCGCGCAATTACGTGCGTCCCCAGGGTCTGGCGGCGTTGCAGGAGGAATTGCGGACGCTGATGCGCGTCGAACGGCCGAAGGTCGTCGAGGTGGTATCCTGGGCCGCCGGCAATGGCGACCGGTCGGAAAACGGTGATTATCTGTATGGCAAGAAACGCCTGCGGGAAATCGACCGGCGCATCCGTTACCTCACCAAACGCATCGACAGCGCTGAAGTCGTTGATCCGGCGCGACAGACCCGGCGCGACCAGGTTTTCTTCGGAGCCACCGTGACCTATGCTCATGAGGACGACACCGAAATGACGGTGACCATCGTGGGCTTTGACGAGGCCGACCTTGAAAAGGGGCTGGTCAGTTGGGTATCGCCGATCGCCCGTGCGCTGCTCAAGGCGCATGTGGGGGATGTCGTCGACCTCAGAACCCCGTCGGGTCGCCAGAAGATCGAAATCGTTTCCATCGCTTACGGGGAATAAGCACCCGCCTTTCGACGCCCGGGCTCTCCGACGCTTTTTCGCGGGCTTGAAGACCGGGGTGGGCCCGTGGCATCTTCCTCATTCCTTCGTGACCAGTGTCAGGACGGTCGGGTGTTCCGGGTTCGCCGCTTACTTCTCTGGCTTCTCGCCTTTCTCTATCTGCTTCCCCTTCAGGCCGGGGCGGGCAGCTATGTGCTGTGCCGCGCCGACAGCGGGCATCAGGCGGTGGAGTGGGCCGGACACCGGCATGAGCTTTCCCGGGCCGACGTTCCGGTTGCCGCCGGCGATGCCTTCGACGCGGGGATAGCCAGTCCCTTCCAGCCTTGTGCCGACAGCCCCCTTCTCGCGCCCGTGGGTCGCGACCGGGGGCCCTCCCTGCCCGTCCTTTCGGTCGCTCCGGCCGTTATTCCGGTTTTTTCGCCACCATCCCTGGCGCCTCCGTCCTTCGTCCGGATCGGTGCCATCCTGCCGGCCTCCGATGGCCATCCAACGCTCAGACATCGCCGGACTGTCGTCCTTCTGAGCTGAGTTTTCCCTGATCGTCCGATCTGCCCGGTAACGCGGCCGGCGTCCCGCCCTCTGCGGACGCATGCCCGGGCCCGGTCTCGTTCATGAACGACCCGTCCCCCGCCGGGAGGCCGGCGCGACGCCACTGATTCGCGTCGCCCGCCGCTTGGCGATGGGACTGACGATCAAGGAAATTCTGATGCATGACCATGATTCCGGTACCGCCCCGGGCGGTGTCCGATCAAAGCGGCGTGGCGCGGACAGCGCCCCCCGCCTTCGGCTTCTTATTCCCGGCCGGAAGGAGACCCGCCTCGCGCTGATGGCGACGTCCTCCGTCCTTTTGCTCGCGGCATGCGCCACGCCGCCGGACCTGCCTCCCGGGCCGGAACGCCGGCCTGCGGGCCCGGAAGCGGGCGTTTCCTTCACCGCCCCGCCGCTCGATGACGAGGCGGCCGGGACAGCGTTTCCGGTTCTGCCGGCCCCGGCCGGGAAGCTGACGCTGCGGACCGCGCTCGCCCAGGCCTTGGCCGGGAACCCGGATCTTGCGGCCTTTTCCTACGAAAGCCGGGCCGCCGAGGCCCGGACAATCCAGGCCGGAGTCCCGCCGGCCCCGGCGCTTGGTCTTGACTCCCAGGACTTCGGAGGCAAGGGCGAAAGGCGCGGCTTCGAAAGCGCTCAAACCTCGCTTTCCCTCAGCCAGACTGTCGAACTCGGGGAAAAGCGGGCAAAGCGCGTGCGGGCGGCGCGCCTGGACGAAAGCCTTGCCGCCTGGGACTACGAGGCAAAGCGCCTGGATACCCTTCTGGAAACGACCCGGGCCTTTGTCGGTTTGCTGGCCTCCCAGCGGCGCCTGTCGCTGGCGCGGGAGTCTCTCGCGCTTGACCGGAAGACGGCCGACATCGTGCGTGAACGGGTGCGGGCCGGCCGGGTGTCTCCGCTGGAGGAGAAGCGGGCCGGTGTCGCGGTGGCAACGGCCACCCTTTTCCTTGAGAGATCCCGGCGCGACCTTCAGTCCGCGCGCCAGCGGCTGGCCGCCCTGTGGGGCGCATCGGCGGCGCAATTCGACGAGGCGATCGGCGACCTGGACGCCCTGGTGTTCCCCCCGTCGTTGGACCGGCTGATGGAACTGGCCGTGGAAAATCCCGATCTGGCGCGCTGGACCACTGAAATCGAAAGCCGGACCGCCCGGTTGTCGGTGGAACGGTCGAAAGAGATCCCGGATCCGACCTTCTCAGCCGGAGTCCGCCGTTACGGCAATGACGGATCGACCGCGTTCCTGGCGGGCGTCAGCCTTCCGATTCCGGTCGCCGGCATCAATCAGGGCAATGTCCTCGAAGCCCAGCAGCGGTTGGCGAAGGGCTATGCCGAGCGCCGGGCCGCCGAAGCCCGCGTGGCGGTGGAGGTTCGTCAGGGCTTTGAACGACTGGCGTCCGCCTATGACGAGGTGATGGCTCTGCGCCGCGACATTCTGCCGGCGGCGACCGCGGCCTTCGACGGCGCCGCGGAAGGATATCGTCAGGGAAAGTTCCCCCTGATCGACGTTCTGGACGCGGAACGAAGCCTTTCCGACGCAAACGGACGCCTGATCGACGCGGAGGCCGGCTTTCAGGTCGCACGGGCGGAACTGGAACGACTGATCGGACAACCCCTTCCCACCCCGCGACAGCCGGCCCCGCAGAGGCCAGGAGAATGACCATGCAGACAACAGCATTCCGTCCCGCCTGGACCGTGGCCCTGGCCCTGGCCACGACGTTCGGCGTTTTCTCACCCGTCGGGGCCGCGGAGCCGGTTGCCGGCGAGATCCGGCTCAGTGCCGGGCAGATGACTTTGATCGAACTGGCCTCCCAGCCGGTCGAGCGGGGCGAGTTGACGCTCGACCTGTCCCTGACCGGCGAAATCACCCCCGATCTCGACCGGACCGTGGAGGTCTTCCCCCGGGCGGCGGGTATCGTCAGGGATGTGTCCGGCCGCCAGGGGCAGCCCCTGCGCGCGGGCGCCGGTCTGGCCGTGCTGGACAGCGGTGCCTCGTCGGAGGCCGAGGCCGCCTATCAGGCGGCCCTTGCCCGTGAGGACCTGACACGGACCCGTCTCGCCAAGGAGGAGGCTCTCTGGAATAAAAAAATTTCCGCCGAGCAGGATTACCTCCAGGCGCGGCAGGAGGCCACGGAGGCCGCGCTGGAGCTGAAAAAGGCACGCGACCGCCTGCGCCTTCTGGGGCTGACCCTGCCCCGAACCGGCAGCTTCCCGCCATCGGCGGCCGGAGGGAGGCTGTTACCTGTCGTCGCTCCGATCGACGGCACCGTGATCGAACGGAAGGTGGCGGCCGGTGATCAGGTCGGCGAAACCTCCGCCCTGTTCAGAATAGCCAATCTTGACAGCGTCTGGGTAATCGCCGGTGTTCCCGAATCGGACATGGGACGGGTCGCCGTTGGTCAGCCGGCAGAGGTGATCCTGTCCGCCCACCCGGGCCGCCGGTTCGAGGGCCGCGTGAGCTGGGTCTCGGACGTTCTGGACGACCGGACCCGGACCCTGCCGGTGAGAATCGAGCTGGACAACCGCGAGCGGCTTCTGAAGCCGGGCGGATTTGCCCGGATCACTGTGTCGGCCCGCGCATCCGGGGCGCTGACGGTTCCGCTGGCCGCGGTACAGCGGCAGAAGGCGGAGCACATCGTTTTCGTGGAAAGCGGGGCCGGCCGGTTCCAGCGCCGGGAAGTGCGGCTTGGGGCTGCATCGCGCGACCGCGTCGTCGTCATGGATGGCCTTGAGGCCGGGGAACGGGTGGTGACCCGTGGCGCCTTCGCCTTGAAATCCGAGCTCGAAAAGAGCGCGTTCGTGGACCAGGACTAGGGGACGCCGATGCTTGACAGGATAATCGAACGGGCGCTGTCGCAGCGCCTGCTGGTACTTCTGGCCGCGGTCGGACTTCTGGTTCTGGGCCTCTGGTCGATGACCCGCCTCCCCCTGGACGCCTTTCCCGACGTGAGCAACGTCCAGGTTCAGGTCAACACCGAATCAGCCGGGCTTGCCGCCGCCGAGGTCGAGCGGCTGATCACATCCCCGGTCGAATCGGTGATGAACGGTCTGCCCGGGGTGACTCAGGTCCGGTCCATTTCGAAAACCGGACTGTCAGTCGTCACCATCGTCTTCGACGACGACGTGGATACCTATTTCGCCCGGCAACTGGTGCTGGAGAAGCTTCAGGTCGCGCGGGAACGGATCCCCAACGGACTGGGCAATCCGTCGCTGGGGCCGATCACCACCGGCCTGGGTCAGGTCTACAAATATGTCCTGACCAGTCCGACCCATGACGCGATGGCGCTGCGGGAGATCAACGACTGGCAGGTCAAGGTGCAGCTCCGCACAGTTCCCGGCGTTACCGACGTTCTCAGCTTCGGCGGAGAGGTGCGTCAATATCAGGTCCGGGTCGACCCCACGAGGCTGGTCGCCTTCGGCCTCACCCTTGATGATGTGAAGCGGGCTTTGCAGGCAAACAACGCCAATGCCGGCGGCTGGTTCATCGAAGGAAAGGAGGAACAGCTCGCCGTCCGGGGCGAAGGTTTGATCCGCGGCGGAACGGATGGCCTTTCCGATATCGGCACCATCGTTCTGAAGTCGGTCGATGGCACCCCGGTCCTGGTCCGCGACGTGGCGGAGATCGACTATGGCGGCGAAATCCGCCAGGGCGCGGTGTCCATGAACGGCCGGGGCGAGACGGTGATGGGCGTGGTGCTGCAATTGAAGGGCGCCAACACCGACCGGGTCATCGCCGGCGTCCGCGAGCGGCTGGCGGTCATCGAGGCGTCGCTGCCGCCCGGTGTCCGCATTGAACCGGTCTATGATCAGGCCGATCTGATCGGCAAGGCGGTGGGGACGGTCAAGAAGGCCCTGGGAGAGGCCGCCCTGCTGATCGTTGTGGTGCTCTTCCTGTTCCTGTGGAACCTGCGGTCGGCCCTGGTGGTTCTGGTGTCGATCCCCCTGTCGATGCTGGCGGCCGTGATCATGATGCGCTGGGCCGGCCTGTCGGCCAATCTTCAGTCCCTGGGCGGACTGGCGATCGCCATCGGCATGATGGTCGACGGATCCCTGGTCATGGTGGAGAACATCGTCCGCCATCTGGCGGAACCGCATTACCGGGACAAGCCGGTGGCCTGGAGGGTGGCCCAGGCCGCGCGAGAGGTCGGTCATCCGATCTTTTTCGCGGTGCTGATCATCATCGTGGTATTCCTGCCCCTGTTCACCCTTCAGGGGGTGGAAGGCAAGATGTTCAGTCCCATGGCCTTCGTCATCGCCTTTGCCATGCTGGGATCCCTGGTGGTGGCATTGACGGTGGTTCCGGTGCTGGCGTCCCTGCTGTTCCGCCCCGCGGCGGAGGACAAGGACAGCCTGCTGGTTCGGGCGGTCCGGCGGGTTTACCGCCCTGCCCTGTCCTTCGCGCTGTCCCATCGCAGGGCGGTGGTCGGTGCCGCCCTGGCGGGCCTTGCCCTGTCCGGGGCGCTGGTGACGCGGCTTGGTACGGAATTCGTTCCCGAACTGGATGAGGGCACCCTCAGTGTCCGCATCACCATGAATCCCAGCATTTCCCTGCCGGAGTCTCTCGCGATCGCGAAACGGCTGGAACGTCGCCTGATGAACAATCCGGACGTCACCTATGCGGTCAGCCAGATCGGCCGGCCGGAGCTGGGCGGAGATCCGGAGGCGGTCAACAACAACGAGATCTGGGTCGGCCTGAAGCCGGAGGCCGAATGGACGGGCGCCGGATCCCGGGTGGAGATGGTGGAAAAGATCACCCGGGATCTGTCGGACTATCCCGGGGTGGCGATCAATGTCTCGCAGCCGATCGCGACGCGCGTGGACGAACTCTTGTCGGGGGTGAAGGCGCAGATCGCCATAAAGCTGTTCGGCGACGACCTTGCGGTTCTGGAGGAAAAAGGCCGCGAGATCGCCGATCTGGTCAAGGCGGTCGACGGCGCCGCCGACGTTCAGGCGGAGCAGATCAGCGGCGAAGCGCAACTGGTGGTGAAAGCGGACCGAACGGAACTGGCCCGCTTCGGACTGAACGTCGCCGACGTCATGGAGGTCGTGTCCCTGGCCGTCGGCGGCGAGGCCGTGACCGATGTCCTGGACGGCCAGCGGCGTTTCCCGGTCTATTTGCGCATGGCGGAGCCTTTCCGGTCGGACATGGCGGGGATCGGGGCCTTGTCGGTCGTCAACAGGGACGGCGTCCGGGTACCTTTGTCGCGGGTCGCCGACATCGGGCTGGTCGAGGGACCGCCCGCCATTGCCCGTGAGAATGCGCAGCGCCGCACGGTGATCCAGGCCAATGTCCGTGGTCGCGACATGGGCGGATTTGTGCGCGAGGCTCAGGCCGCGGTGGCCGAAAAGGTCAAGCTGCCACCCGGTTACACCGTGACCTGGGGTGGGCAGTTCGAAAACCAGCAGCGGGCGGAACGCACCCTGATGGTGGTTGTGCCTGTCTGCCTCGGGATGATTTTCCTATTGCTGTATCTGTCCTTCGGGTCGATCGCCAACGCCCTGCTGATCATCCTGAACGTTCCCTTCGCCCTGATCGGCGGAGTGCTGGCGCTCTGGCTGTCGGGCCAGTTCCTCAGCGTTCCCTCCTCGGTCGGGTTCATTGCCCTGTTCGGGGTGGCGGTTCTGAACGGCGTTGTGATGGTGTCCTATTTCGATAAGCTGATCGAGGACGGGCATCCGGTGGCGGTGGCCGTGACGGAAGGGGCGATGCTGCGGCTGCGTCCGGTCCTGATGACCGCCACGGTGGCCAGCCTGGGCCTGATTCCGTTGCTCCTGGCTTCCGGGATCGGGTCGGAGGTGCAGCGGCCGCTGGCAACCGTGGTGGTCGGGGGGCTGGCGACCTCGACTTTGCTGACGCTTCTGGTCCTGCCGGTGCTCTATGGCTGGCTGGCCGAACGGCGGAGCCTGCGGGAGATGGACGGCGCGGAAAATCCGTCCGGGCGTCTGAGGGAAAGGCCTTCAGCCTGACCCTTGCCTTTTCCCGGTCGGCGAAGTATCAAAGTCGCCCGTGACGTCGGGCCGGCATCAGCCGCCCGTCCCATCCGCCCCCCTTCTCCGTCCGCGCGGGACCGGGGGGCGGATGCCACGGACCCGGATGGGTGGCCGAGCGGTTTAAGGCACCGGTCTTGAAAACCGGCGAAGGTGCAAGCCTTCCGTGGGTTCGAATCCCACCCCATCCGCCATTTCAGAACTGCGAACTCCGGACGTGACCGATGTCACGCCCGAGGCGGCGGTCAGGGTTCTGAGAAGGTTATTTTTTGATCCCATGATACGGATTTTGTGGTCCGCCACCTCGACACGGCGGGCCAAGGTTCGCAGGTGGTCGCGGCGATACCGCCGCCAGAAATGCGCATGCGCCGACGTGCTGTCTCGGCGAACCTGCGCACCATCTCCGGCGTGACCGCCTGCTGGCTTGAACTTTCCAGCATGACCGGAGCTCGTCCGGCATCGGCCTGGGCTTGATCGCGCATGGCTATCAGGCCCCTTCAGCGCCAGATCGTTCAGGTCGGCATACCGGCCTCGATGGCGTCGTAAAGCCGCTTCAGCCTTAATTCCGTCTCGGCTGCCCGCTTGTTCAGTTCGGCGATGTGCTCGCGGCGACGGCCGAGAACATTGCTCAGGATTTCCTCCAGCCGTTCCGGCTGAAGCAGGCGCTTCTCAAGGTGTTCAGCGTCGGCATAGAAGCAAATCCCGGTAAGGAGGGGTGAGCCGCTGACCACGCGAGCTGGCGTCACGTTCGGATTGCGCTCGTGGAGGTGCGTCTGCACGGCCTCGAGCCATGCTTTCAGGCTCGCGGCCTTCGCCGTTGCCCCTTTGTGATCGAGATGCGCGATTCCCTTCTCGACGGGTGATGGTCACGCTCTCTCCTTTGACGGCCTTGTCGACAAGGCTGGAAAATCCAGCCTTGGCGTCTCTGATATTGATGGTCGGCATACCGCCCTCCGCACATAGTCACATGTGACTACATGCAATCTGTTGAGGCGCGGATTTCAACACCGGAGGCATTAACCGCCGTTTCCGAAGATTTCATCGAACAGATCGCCGAACGAGCGTTCGAATACCTCGACCTCGGTCTCGGTGACCGTAACAGGATGGGGCCAATCGTCGGTGACGGAGGTGGACAGGTCATGCTTGGGCGGCCGATTGCAGCTTTCTGCGTTTTCAGTTGTTCGTCACGGCCGGCCGTAGGCAGCCGGCTCGAAATGGTGATCGACACCATCGGCGTTTCGCCGGCGATGCTGCGCCCCGCGACGATTCTTCCTGCGGATATCTCCAGTCCCTCTTGAAGATGTCAACGAACCGCCCGCCCCGGCCGGCTGGGCAAAAACGATGGGGAACCATCCAGGCCCTTTTGTCCCGGGCCGCGATCGGTTATAAGAAATCCTCAACGCAACGCCAACCGAGGGAGGCCTTCATGAAAATGACCGTAGCGACGCGCCTCTCCTGCCGGACGATTGCCCGTCTGGCCTAGGCGTTTCCGGGGGTTGTCCCCCGACATCCCTTTTTGCCCGTTTCCCGATCCCTTTTGAACGCAACCCGGCCGTTTCCCGGTCGTATCCCCTGAATTTCCGCCGGCCCGTGCGCATCTCTTGTGTCGCGGGGCATGGCGTCCCGCCCTTGCGACGGAGCCTCTCATGTTTTCGTGGTTTGAACATCGCCTCGATCCCTACCCGGACGAGGCGCCGACGCAGCCCCCCTCCGGCCTTCTGGCCTTTCTCTGGCATTACACCAGGCCGGTGTGGCCCTGGCTGTTCCTCATGTCCTTCTGTTCCATCCTGATCGCTGTCGGTGAGGTCGCGCTGTTCCGCTTCCTGGGCGACATCGTCGACTGGCTGGGGCATGCCGATCCCGCAACTTTCCTCGCCACCGAAGGAGGAAAGCTTCTCGGGATGGCGCTGGTGATCCTGGTCGGCCTGCCGCTGGTGGCGGGCCTCAACGCGCTGGTCATGCATCAGATCCTGATGGGCAACTTCCCGATGATCGCCCGCTGGCAGATGCACCGCTTTCTGTTGCGCCATTCGATGACCTTCTACGCCAACGAGTTCGCCGGACGGGTCTCGACAAAGGTGATGCAGACCGCGCTCGCCATCCGAGAAACGGTGATGAAGGTGCTCGACGTCTTCGTCTATGTCGTCACCTATTTTGTGTCGATGGTCGCCGTCGTCGCCTCGGCGGATCAGCGTCTTGCCGTGCCGCTGGTCGTCTGGATCGTCGTCTATGGCGCGACCGTCGCCTATTTTGTGCCGCGGTTGCGCAAAGTATCCTCCGAGCAGGCCGATGCGCGTTCCGTGATGACCGGGCGCATCGTCGACAGCTATACCAACATCGCCACCGTGAAACTGTTCTCCCATGCGAGTCGCGAGGAGGGGTACGCCCGCACGGCGATGAACGTATTCCTGAAGACGGTCTACGGCCAGATGCGCCTGGTCACACTGTTTCAGGTCATCGTCTATTTCTATAACTGTCTCGCCCTGTTCGCCGTGGGCGGGCTCTCCATCTGGCTCTGGCTGCATGGCGGGATTTCCATCGGCGCCATTGCCATCGGTATCGGACTTGCCATGCGCATCAATGGCATGTCGCAATGGGTGATGTGGGAGGTTTCCTCACTCTTCGAGAATATCGGAACGGTTTATGATGGTCTTTCGATGCTGCGCAAGCCTCATGACATCGTCGATCGTCCCGATGCCGTCCGATTGACACCGGGTGACGGCCGGATCCGATTCGAGGATGTCCGGTTCCACTATGGCAAAAAGACGGGAGTTATCGACGGGCTTTCCCTCGACATCGCGCCCGGTGAAAAGGTGGGGGTGGTTGGCCGGTCCGGCGCAGGCAAGACCACGCTGATGAACCTTCTGCTGCGCTTCTATGACCTGGAGGGTGGACGGATCACCATCGGCGGACAGGACATCGCGACCGTGACGCAGGACAGCCTGCGTGAGCGGATCGGCGTGGTAACGCAGGATACCTCCCTGCTTCACCGGTCGATCCGCGACAACATCGCCTATGGCCGGCCGGACGTCACCGACGAGGAGATCATCGCGGCGGCTAAGGCGGCCAATGCCTGGGACTTCATCTGTCAACTGTCCGACCGGCAGGGCCATCGGGGCCTTGATGCCCATGTGGGTGAAAGGGGCGTCAAACTGTCCGGCGGGCAGCGTCAGCGCATCGCCATCGCCCGGGTGTTCCTGAAGGACGCGCCGATCCTGGTGCTGGACGAGGCGACCTCCGCCCTTGATTCCGAGGTGGAGGCGGCCATCCAGGAGAATCTTTTCGCCCTGATGGCCGGTAAGACGGTGATCGCCATTGCCCACCGGCTGTCGACCCTGACCGAGATGGACCGGTTGATCGTGCTCGATAAAGGGCGGATCGTCGAGGCCGGCACCCATCGGGACCTGATTACCGCCGGTGGTATTTATGCCGATCTGTGGAATCGCCAGTCGGGTGGATTCCTGGGGGATGGCGCGCTCGAAGAGGCTGGAGGGGTGGCGACCCTGCGCCGCTGAGATCGTTTCCGACCAACATGGAGATGACCGGAAACGGCCATCTCCATGGCCGCGTTTTCAATGCCCCGCATCCGCCGGGAAAAACCTTCCGTTTCTCCCCAAATGAGGGCGGTTGGAGATTCCCGGCCGGGACGACCTGCCGGAGCGCCGCCCTGATCTGATCGACGCAGGTGGCGATATCACAGTCTGCCGTGTCGACCGTAAGATGGTCCCGGTCCCAGCGGTGATAGTCCCGCGAGGTCACGGCCTGCCACCCCGGGAGAACAAGTCCGGGAACGTCGCATCGTCTGGTTTCGACCTGACGGCGACGTTCCTTCCCTGTTGTGGGCACCGCAAGGTTTCTGCGCCAAACAACGCGAAGCGGGACTAAACAAGAACACCCTGTCAGTTCGCGTCGGCGAGTGATGTTGTTGCGGCTCGCTTCTGCGCCTGAACAATTCTGCTGACGGTCGGTTCGCTGACTCCATAAAGCCGCGCCATCTGAGCGGCGGTATTCCGGCCAGAAAGGACGTTCTCCGCGATGTCGGCCCGCTGACCAGGGGTAAGCTTCGGTCGGCGACCGCCAACTCGCCCCTCGGCACGAGCAGCGGCCAATCCGGCCGACGTGCGCTCGCGAATCATGGCGCGTTCGAACTCAGCGAAACAGCCGATCATCTGCATCATCATCCGGCCTGCTGGCGAAATCGTGTCAATCGCCTCGGTCAAGCTGCGGAAATCTGCGCCGGCGGCTTTGATCTTGTCCATGATATGCAGAACATCTTTCAGGGAACGGGATAGGCGATCGAGCTTCCAGACGATGACCGTGTCACCCTCACGAAGCTGGTCCAGCATTCGGTGAAGTTCCGGGCGATCCCATCGCCGCCCCGAAGCGGCTTCTTCGAACAACTTCGTGCAGCCGGCCTCTTTCAGGGCCTTCTCCTGGAGCGCATTGTTTTGCTCGTCACCCTTCGAGACCCGCGCGTAGCCAATCAACATTCGAGCGACCTCATGTTATGTCGGATTGTCATCGCCGCTCCCAAGCCCAAGAATGGAGCCGAGCGCAAGCCGAGCCCACGACGGCAGGATCCCGGCCACTTGGCGCGTTCGTCCCTCGTCAATGATGAGCAGGAGACGGGGGCGACGTTTCCCCTGATTATCCAGGACAATGCTACGGTCGGCGAGGTTGAGCGCAATACCGAGGTTTGCCATGGTGCGGTCATAGCGCCGACGAATGTCCGTGGCCGGCACGTCATGTCCACCGTCACGCACACGGCCTCGCACACGGGCAAGAGAGGTTTCAGGCCCGGCAACACCCAGAAAGATCAGATTGACCTTAAAACCGGCGGCGTGGGCGTCTTCCATGACGCGCAATTCAGAATGTCCGCTCAACGTCGTCTCGATCGCGAACGATCGCCCTGACGTGAGATGCTCGCGCCGAAGCCTCGCTGCCTCCTTCCCAGCCTTTAGCATAATCTCGCCTTCGCCCCGGTGATCTGGCTTGATCGACCGGGCGATATCGTCGGGGTTAACCACTGGAATCCGGGCGGCGACCCAATATGTGCGCACCAGAGTCGATTTGCCGGCTCCGTTTGGTCCAGCGAACACCCAGAGTTGGGGACGCAACATCAGAGATCGCGAATGACAGTGTCGTCGCCGTCGAAGTTGACGCGAACGAGTTGCTTCGTGCCGTCCGGATTCTCCCGGATCAACAGACCATCAGGTGTGTCGTCCTCGCTGTAATAAGCAGGAATGCCTTTGGCCAGGAGTTCCTTCACCGCGCTCCCGTCATCCTGTTCGATCAGGCGCGGCAGATCGTTCCAGAACCGATCAAGATGGTCTTCTTGAAGATTGGGGTGCCCGCTCATCCCTTGCTCCTTGGTCGGCATGGACCCTGTCAGAAACGGTCGATTATGAAATCCCGCGAACCAATAAGGGTAACAGCTCCTCATCGACTTTCATAAACCTCTTACAGAAACGGCACGATCGGCAAGTGCTTTGTGACACCATGGTCGTTGAATTTTGGGGTGCGCGCCTCTGCCGGGATGATTCACGGTCCAGCAATGGCCGCAGTCGCGGAGCGCCTGTTCAATTGAGTCCACCCTCAACCACAGTGCTCCGATAGCGACGGCCGGGGCGCGGCTGACGGACGATTTTCCGGTTCCTGGAAGGCCTAAAAGACGATCAACGTCGACATTTTTGCCATGTTCTTGAATTTGTAAAAGCCAAAACCAGAGATCTCGAATCGAGATTCGATAGTCTATAAATAATTTTTAATATTAAATATATAAAGTGCTTTCGAAGTGGTATTGATTGATAGAAAATTATGTCAATTTAATTGATGATGAGTGAAAATATTTTCCAATGATTGGGCATCAAATTTATTTTTTGATGATGGCTATCCTCCATGAATGAATGGGAGCAGTCCCCTGGCTTGACCTCGTGATTGATTTGGGCAAGGATAACTCTAACTTTTCGGGTTGTGGTGTGGCGATAGTCTCCTGTATTAGCCCCGATCCGACGCCGTCTGAAACCGGAACGGGCGGACGATGCGGGCCCGGTATTCTCTCGGCCGGGCGTCGATCTCCGGTGTCTGAAGAGGCTGCCTGCCGGTCCGGATAGGCGTGTCGAGTATGACGGCGGGAAAGTCCCTCCCGGACTTTCTACGACAAAAAGATAAGAAGGTGGGGCCATGAAAAAGCGTTGGCGGCTCTCACTATTCACATCGGCAATTTTAGTTTTGCTGGGACTTCTTTTCCTGGGCCGCGACCATTCTCTGGACCGGTTGCGTCAGGCCGGGTCTATTCGCATCGGCTATGCCGTTGAGGCGCCCTATGCTTTCGTCTCTCCCGATGGCTCGGTGACCGGCGAGGCACCGGAAATCGCCCGTCGCATGGCGGCCGGGCTGGGGATTGCCCGGGTTGAATGGCGTCAGATGGAATTCAGCGAACTGATCGGCGCCCTCCAGGCGGATCGCATCGATGTCGCCGCCGCCGGCCTGTTCATTACGTCCGACCGGGAGGCTCGTGTCTCGTTTTCCGTTCCGACGATGGCGGTCAGGCCCGCTCTGCTGGTCGCGCGGGGAAATCCCAAAGCCGTCGCATCTTATGAACAGGCGGCGCGATCCGGTGCGCATATGGCCGTGCTCGAGGGTTCGATGGAACAGCAGATCCTGCTGCGCCTGGGGGTGCCTGCGGCACATATACTGGTCGTGCCGGACGCGCTGACAGGCCAGCATGCGGTGGAAAGCGGTCTGGCCGACGCCCTTCTCCTGTCGGAACCGACTCTGCTGTGGATGGCCCGGCAGGATCAGCTTGGGCGCACGGACCTGCTGGTCCCCCGCCGGGGCCGAGGGGCGGACGACAATTACGGGCACCCCGCCTTTGCTTTTCGACGCGACGCGACGCAACTTAGAAGCGCATGGAATTCCGTCTTGGTGCCCTATCTCGGTAGTGCCGATCATCGCGCCCTGCTGATGAGTCTCGGCCTTGGCGATCTTGCAACACTAAAGTAGTCAGAATGACAGAACACCGCCCGATACCGTCCAGATCCGGCCGGATTTCCTCCGGTCAATTGCTGATCCTTTCTCTTTCGCTGGCCTTGTCGATCATCGGAATGGTGTCCTGGTTGCATTTCAGCCAGCGTCAGGCCTATCAGTCTGCGTCCAGCCAGCTCCAGGAGCTGCGCCAGACCCGAATCGATCTGGCAAGGGGATTCCTGGCGATCAGCCTGGCCGGCGGCACCGACACGCCCTTCCGGCGCGAAGACGGAGTGGCGCTTTTACGGCAATCCATTGAGGATTTCGAGCGTTCCTCCCATGTGATGCCGGGCCTGTTGCCCGACGACGCGGCGGCGTTTCAGCAAAGCGCGGACGTTTTTCGCCGGCAACTGGACGTGTGGCGGCAGACCCCTGCCCCATCCCACCAGGATCTGGTGGCGCTGCGCATCGCTTTCGCCGATCTGGATCGTCTGGCTCAGCGTCTGGATCTCGCCGGAGAGGATCATATCGGCGCCTTGCAGGCCCGCAATGACCGCGCCTATGAGATCATCCTGGGAGGCGCCCTGGCTTCCCTGGCGGTCCTTACCGGCATCCTTTTTGCGCTTGTCCGCAAGGAAGGCCGGGCGCGGGATGAACAACGCCGGCTGGATCTCGCCTGTCGGGACAGCGAAGCCCGGTTCCGCAATCTGTTCGACCAGGCGCCGGTCGGCCTTTCGACGAGCGGCGCGGATGGACGTATCACGCTGATGAACGCCGCCTTCGAGGAAATCTTCGGCTATCGGCGGGGAGAACTTGCCACGGTTTCGGAATGGAGCCGCGCGGTGCTGACGGTTCCGGACCAGCAGGCGGATGACGTGGAAAGCTTGGGACGGCGGAGTGACGGCGTCGCCGGCGGGACCGAACAGGAACAGGTCGTGACCTGCAAAGGCGGCGTGACGAAGACCGTCCTGATGCGCCGGATGCATCTTGGCGAATCCAGTCTTCTGGCTGTCGTCGATATCACGGCAAGGAAACGGGCCGAGGAAGCCCTGTCCGAAAGCGGTCAGCGTTATCGCAGGCTGCTCGACAACCTGCCGCAGATGGTCTGGCAGAAGGATATCCGGTCGATTTATGTGACCTGTAATCAGGCCTATGCGCAGGCCTTCGGTTTGACACCGGCCTTCATTACCGGCAAAACCGACGACGACCTCTATCCCCGCGATCTGGCGGACCGATATCGGGCTGATGACCAGCGCGTCATGTTCGAGGGCGTCATCAGCAGCTTCGACGAACCCTGGTCTCGCCATGGTGAGGAACGCTGTGTCCACACGACGAAAGTCCCCCTGATTTCCGAGGCCGGGAAAGTCTACGGAATCCTGGGCATCGCCGAGGATATTACCGAGCGGAAGCGGATCGACAGCGAGCTCGAGAAATACCGCCATCACCTTGAGGAGCTGGTTTCCGAAAAGACCGCCGGCCTGATAAAAGCCAACAGGCAGTTGGCGGACACGCAGTTCGCCATGGACGAGGCCGGGATCGGAATCCACTGGGTCGATCCCGTGACCGGCCGCTTCCTCTATGTCAACCGGCATGCCGCCAATATGACGGGTTACAAAGTCGACGAAATGCTGCGGCTTGGTGTGCCGGATATCAATCCGGACTTTCCGTCGTCCAGTTTCGTTCAGGCCACGGAGGCGTTCCGGCGGCAAAAGCAGGCCCATTTTGAAACGACGCTCCGTTCCAAGGATGGTCGGCCGGTCCCGGTCGACATCGCCCTTTACTATCTGGAGGAGACCCCTCAGTCTCCTGCGCGTTTCATCACATTTTTGACCGACATTTCGTCACGGAAGCAGGCGCAACAGGCGCTTCGTCAGGCCAAGGAGGCCGCCGAGGCGGCGAATGTCGCAAAAACCGCCTTTCTCGCCAACATGAGCCACGAAATCAGGACGCCGTTGAACGGCGTTCTGGGCATGGCCGGTTTGTTGCGGCGCACGCCTCTTGATCATCGGCAGAATGAACTTCTCTCTAAGATAGAAATATCCGGTCGACATCTTCTGGATGTCATCAATGATGTCCTTGATATTTCCAAGATTGAATCTGGAAAATTTGAATTATATTACAATAATTTCTTTTTGTCAGATGTTTTAAGGGAGATATCAGATCTATTTATTGATAAATCAAACGAAAAAAACATTCCTATTATGGTGGATATATCCGATACGCCAGATAGTCTCATCGGAGATCGGACAAGATTAGTGCAAATTATTGTAAATTATATGGGAAATGCTTTAAAATTTACAGATAAGGGCCATATCACATTGCGTAGCCGGCTGATCGAAGAGACTGGAAACCAATATCTGATCCGGTTTGAGGTTGAGGACACCGGGATCGGGATCGCCCCCGAGGCTCTTCCGTTCCTGTTCGCGAAATTCGAGCAGGCCGACAATTCTGTGACCAGGCGGTACGGAGGAACCGGTCTTGGACTTGCCATCACCAAGAAGCTTGCCCTTCTCATGGGCGGCGGGGTCGGGGTCGAGAGCGTGCCCGGCAAAGGCAGTCTTTTCTGGTTCACCGCCCGGTTGGGAAAAGGCGGGGACAAGGCCGACAGGATCCGGCCAGTGTCGTATGCCAGTGCCGAACAGGAACTTCTGCAACGTTACAAAGGAGGTCGGATACTCCTGGCGGAGGATGAGCCGATCAACCAGGAGATCACGCGAATGCTCCTGGAAAGCGCGGGATTCGTCGTTGATGTGGCTGCCGACGGCCGGCAGGCTCTGACCAGGGCCGCGGAGGTGCCCTACACCGCGATTCTGATGGATATGCAGATGCCGTTGATGGGGGGCGTGGAGGCCACCTGCGCCATCAGGGCTCTGCCCGGGCATATCCGAACCCCCATTCTTGCCATGACGGCGAACGCCTTTTCCGAGGATCGCCAGCGATGCCTCGATGCCGGGATGAACGATTTCATCGCCAAGCCGTTCACGCCGGACCAGTTGTTCGAAACCCTGTTGAAATGGCTGTCAGTTCCCCGGGTCTGATGCCCGCCTTGTCCTGATTCCGGCTGATTGGTTCCGATCAGTGCGGGCTGCTCGTCGTCCTTGTTCTGGTCTGGTGGAGAAACAGGACAAGGGTCACCGCCAAAATGGTGGCGGCGGCATGGAACGGGACGTCCGGACTGGCGAAAGGGGCCTGCGGTGGGAGGAAAAAGCCGAAGATCTGCGTGAAAAAAATGGTCCCGGCCAGCATGGCCAGATTCATGATCGCGGAGATACCCCCCTGAAGGGCGCCCTGGCTGTCTTCCGGAACGGTGGACGACATGAGTGCCGTCAGCATCGGATGGACGAACCCCTCGATGGCGTGCACGACCAGAAGAAGCACGACAAGTTCCGTTGTCCGGGCAAGGCTGAACGCCACACAAGCCGACGCCGCGACGGCCAGGCCGGCTACGGCGACCGGCTTTTCGCCCCACCGCGCCACGGCCGGCCCGGTCGCCAGCCCCTGCAACAGAGCCATGGATAGTCCCGATGTCGCGAGAGTGACGCCGACGGTGGTTGTCGACCAGCCGAACTTGGCGATTCCCCAATAAGGCCAGATGGCCATGTAGATCGATGAGCCGAAAAAATAGAGGCCCAGGATCATCGCCATCGGGAGCACTCCCGGAAGGGAGCGGAATACCAGAAGGGATCCCAGGGGATTGGCGTCGCGCCATCTGAAGCGACGGCGATTTTCCGGTCGCAGCGTCTCCGGAAGAACGCAGGCGCCCAGCAGGAAGTTTGCCCCGGCCAGGGCGGAGGCGCACCAGAAGGGAACCCGTGTTCCGACTGTGCCGAGCAGTCCTCCGATGGCCGGGCCGAGAACGAATCCCAGACCGAAGGCGGCTGTCGTCCATCCGAAGGCGCGCGCCCGGCGTTCCGGCGCCGTCACGTCGGCGAGACAGGCGTTGGCGATCACGTAGGACGAGCCGCAGACACCCGCCAGCATCCTCCCGGCGAACAGCCATGTCAGAGACGGCGCCAGCGCCTGGATGACATAGTCAAGCGCCAGGCCGCCGATGGCGAGCAGAAGCAGCGGTCGCCGGCCGATATGGTCGGCCAGGGTCCCCATGAACGGGGCGCATAAGAACTGGGCAAGGCTGAAGACGGCGAACAGCCAGCCGCCGGCTGCCGCCGCCCCGTCAAGTCCGACATGGCCGACCTCTGCGACCAGACGCGGAAGAACCGGAATGATCATTCCGAGGCTGACCATGTCGAGAAACACGACGAACAGGGCGACTGCCGCGACATGGCGCGCTTCGTGTGGGGACAGAGCCGGCTCTGGCGGGGCGGGCATGGAACACTCCTGGAAAATGGAATCTGCCCCCGGTCCTTCCGGATCCGGGTGACAGGGGCTGGCGCGGACAGGGCAGGTCAGACGGGTCCGGTTTCGGGACGACGGGGATCAGCCCGCGATGAGTGTGCCCCGTCGCTGGCAGGCGGACCAACATCCGGTCCCGCGAGTGGATCGTGGGCGCCGGTGGACGGGGGCCGATCCGCACCAGTCAGGATGAGCGTCATGGCACATCGCAGCGGGACGGGCAGCCCCCCTTCCCCCTCCTCCCGCAGAAGAGTGCGCAGGTGGGGCGGCATCTCCGTTTCCGCAAGGGTGGCAAAGCCCCGGCCGCGGTACCAGGGCTCGTTCCAGGGAACCGACCGGAAGGTCGTCAGCGTCAGGGTGGCGAGACCCTGAGATATCGCAAAATGCCCAGCCCCGGCCAGCAGACGGCTTCCGATCCCTTGGCCCTGCCAGGGGCTGAGAACCGCGATCTGCCAAAGGTGCAGGCAGCCCTCCCTGGCCTCGCCGGCCAGGAACCCGACCAGCCCGTCGCATCCCCCGGCGTCGGCGACGAGGACAAGACCGGTCCGGACGAGATCCCGGAGGCGACGCGCGGGAAAAACGTCTCCGGCGGTCGCGATCCACTCCAGTCCCGGCCAATCCCGGAACCGCTCGTCCGCGCTCTTCTCGATGGTCGCCAGCAAAGGGATGTCGGGATCGGCTCCCCGCCGGATGACGGGCGTGGCGATGGCGTTACGACTCATCCGGCGCCCTCCTTGCCGGAGGGCTCCAATACCAGTCTGCTGCCGGAAATCCGTTTGACCGGCACCGACCCCGGATCGAAGCCCTCAAGACACCGGGTGTTCACGGCCCATCCGTCGAAGGGGCGCGCGCCGGTCGCGCGTTCTGCCGCCGTGGGATGGCTTGGCTTGCGGAACGGCAGTATTCCGCAAACCGGGCAGAAATAGTCGGCGGCTGTCCGCGATCCCCAGCGGTAAACCGTCAATCCGTCAAGCGGTGTCAGAAGACGGAACGCATCGGAGGACACGCGGACAATCAAAGCGCCGCGCTTTGCGCAGACGGAACAGTCGCAGACCCGGACATGGTCGATGTTCGCATCGATTTCAAAACGGACGGCGCCGCAGTGGCACGATCCGGAATATGTTTTCAGCATGTCTCTATCCGCCATCGGTCGCGTCCCCGGCACCCCCGCGCGACTATCGTCCTTTGCGAATACCGGCGCCAGCACCGATGGCGTCAGGGCTTCAGCGTCGTCGCCTCACAGGGTCTTGCTGAGGAAAATTCTGCTTGTTCCCTCCGGATGGCAGGGGACCTCGCCGAACCGCCGCCATCCGTTCCGTTCGTAAAAGGCGGGGGCCTGAAAACTGATGGTGTAAAGGACCGCGGATGTGCAACCACGACGACGTCCCTCCTCCTCGAAGGCATGAAGAATTCGCGTCCCCAGGCCTTGCTTGCGGAGGTTCGGAGGCAGATAGAACAAATCAAGAAACAATAACCCGAATGAGGTCCGTCCGGTGGCGCCGCCCAGAATTCTACCCGTATCGGGGACCCGGACAACGCCCGCGCCCGGCCTGCTGTCCGCATATCCCGCAACATGGCTGTTGTAGTCGTTCAATCCGTCGCCAATGACCGTCTCCATCTCATCGGTGACTGTGTCGGTCAGCAGGATGTCCATCCGGTTCATCGCCTTTGTCTGTGTCGGCGATAGAGGATAGCGGGTGGATGGGAACAAAACAAGAATATCAGCGTTTGAGGTCAGTCCTTCGGCCTTTGCGCCCGGTAAAGGACCGTGACGAACCGCCGTTCGACCGATCCGCCGAATTCCTCCTGCACAAGGTCTTTCAATGCGGACAGGAAGCGTGTCCGCGCATCGGGCGTCAGAGAGACGACCTGCGAGAAGGTTGCCGTCAGCGCGCAGGTCGCGCGGCTGTCCATCCGGACGGTCCAGCGCAGGATGTCCTGGGACAGGCCATCGAATCCGGCGTGGCGCATGTCGGCCAGACGGCTCTCCCTGTCCAGCGCGAACGGCCGTCGCCCGGTTCGCCAGGAGGGCGAAACCGGAAGGTCCCGGAACAGAGGAGAGGCCTTTCGGTGGAAGTCGTCGGGATTGTCGGGATCGCCGAAAACCGTCCACCACATCGCCCACCAGCCGCCGGGACGCAGGACGTGGCGGACTTTTTTCAGTGCCGGCCGCTGCTCCAGCCAGTGAAACGACGTCGCGGCCAGGCCAAGATCGTATCCTTCGTCCGCAAGGGCCGCATCCTCCCAGGATGACAGGGTGACGGAAAGCCTGTCGCGATAACCGTCGGTGGTGACGGACAGGTGGCGGGCCAGGCGCGGATCCGGTTCCACCGCTGTCACAATGGCGGGTCTGCGGGAGAGCAGTTCGCGCGTCGCCAGACCGGTTCCGGGCCCGATTTCAAACAGGCGGGCACCCCGGATACCGCAGCCTGTTTCGATCAGATCGAACAGGGCGGCCGGATAGGGCGGCCGGGCCGCCTCATAGCCCTCGGGATCGGCGCCAAAGGCGGTTCGTCCCGCCGTCAGCGGAAGTTCCATCGCCATCGGTGTCCCCTCTCTCCAGTCACGTTACGTCGCGCCAGGCGCGGATCAGGGCCGCGGCTGCGGTATCGACCATTGCCGCGGTCGTCGGCCGGCCGACCGACAGGCGGACCGCGCCCAGCGCGCGGTCCCTGTCACACCCCATCGCCACCAGGATGTCGGAGGGGGTTTCCCCGCCTTCGTGGCAGGCCGATCCGGTTGAGGCGGCGACGATCCGGGCCCCGGCCAGCACCCTGCTCCCCAGGACGCCGGGAAAACTGACATTGAGGCAATGCGGCAGGCCGGCGGCGGGGTCCCCGTTGATAAGCAGGCCGGGAATGTCGGCCTGAAGGGCCGTCATCAAACGGTCGCGCATGGCCCGAAGATGTCTCTGGTCGTCATCGATACGCCGTGCCGCGAGGGCGCAGGCGGCCCCCAGCGCGACGATCAGGGCCACGTTCTCGGTTCCCGGCCGCATCCCCTGTTCCTGCCCGCCCCCCAGCATGACCGGGGCAATCCGGCCGCGATCACGCAGATAAAGAGCGCCGATCCCCTTGGGCGCGTAAATCTTGTGACCGACGATGGTCATCGCGTCGATGGCGAGACGGTCAACGTCAAGGGGGATCTTCCCGATCGACTGGGCCGCATCGGTATGCATGAGCGCGCCGGCCCGATGGGCAAGACCCGCAAGTTCGGCAATCGGTTGTACCGACCCGACCTCGTTATTCGAATGCATCACCGAAACCAGCGTGGCGCCGCCGGACAGCAGGGCCGCGGCCCGCTCCATGTCCACCCGGCCCAGCCTGTCGACAGGGATCACGCTGACCCGCCACCCTTGCGCGGCCAGCGACCGGCAGGGCTTCGCCACCGCCGGATGTTCGACGGCCGAAAAGACCACATGGCGACGGTCGTCCGCAAGGGACGGACGGGCCTTGTTCGCCAATCCCAGAATCAGAAGATTGTTCGCCTCCGATCCGCTGCCGGTAAAGACGATGTCATGCGCCGGGGCGCCGATCAGACCGGCCACCTGCGACCGCGCCAGTTCCACCGCGGTTCTGGCCCGGCCGCCATAAACGTGCCCGCTGGAGGGATTGCCGAAATGAGTCGTCAGATAGGGAAGCATCGCCTCCACCACCTCCGCGGCAATCGGGGTGGTCGCGTTGTAGTCAAGATAGATCGGATCGTCGCACGTCATGGGAAGACAGTCCAAAGGCCATTCGGAGTCCGAGAATAGCATGGGCCGCCGTCACGTCCGGATGAATCGCCCGGATCGGGATATCGTCGCCGTTTCCGCCGCCCGAGCGCTATCCGCCGGGATGATCTTTCCCCTCGTCGCGAAAGTCTGACAGATGGGCCCCTCAATCAGGGGGGAAGCCGGCGTCCGGGGTTTGAGAAAAAGTCAGGAGCGGCAGAGTCTCGTGCACTGAACCTTTTGGATGAGTCCGTGATCAAGAGGTCCGTCAGGTTTCCGGGGGCCAGCGCAATGGTGTTGTCTGAAAATCGATAGCGGATTTCGATCCTGGGAGTGGTATGGATCCAGGCTCCGGGGTGTCAACGGCGTGATTGAAAGCCGCGTCCCGGACTGTCGTTCCGGACCATCCGCCACAGCGAAAGCCGCCCGTCATGCTGAATGTCCTTTTTTTCGTCTCGACGGTTCTCATCTGGGGCACGACCTGGATCGCCATCTCGATGCAGGTCGGCCCCGTTCCCGTGCTTGCCTCGATCTTTTACCGGTTCGCGACGGCCGGCGTCGTTTTCATGGCCGTGCTGTTTTGTTCACGAAAGATGACAATCCCATCATTGCGGCAGCATCGCTTTATTTTCATGCAGGCTCTTTGCCTATTTAGTATTAACTTTATATTTTTTTATAACTCTGCTTCTTACATTTCTTCCGGTTTGATTTCCGTGATTTTTTCCCTGGCGACAATCTACAATGCCGTCAACGCCCGTTTGTTTTTCGGAGATCGCATCACGGGACGAGCCCTTGTCGCCGGGCTGCTGGGGGTGGCCGGTCTTGTCCTGCTGTTTGGTCCTGATCTGCTGGTGGACCTCAACGTCAATACCCTGAAGGGCATTGCCTTCGCCGCGTTGGGAACCCTGTTTTTCTCCTTTGGAAATATGGTGTCCCGCCGCAACAGTGCGGCCGGGGTCAGTCCGGTCACCGCGAATGCCTGGGGCATGCTTTATGGGGCGGCCATTCTTCTGGTCCTGATCGTCGTCACCGGAACGCCCGTGGTCGCGCCGCCCGACGGCCGCTATCTCGCGGCCATGCTTTATCTGGCCGTTGTCGGGTCGGTGATCGGTTTCACGACCTATTTGATGCTGGTGGCACGGGTCGGGTCATCCCAGGCGGCCTATGCGACGGTCTTGTTCCCGATCGTCGCACTGGCTCTGTCGTCGGTATTCGAGGGTTATCGATGGACGTTTCATGGCGTCTGCGGTCTTGTCCTCACGCTTCTCGGAAATGTGGTCATGTTCTCCGGGAGGGGGCCGGGGCGCCCGCGCCTTGCGGCCGTTCCGCGAGGCCGCCGGGGCTCCGGCGCGGCATAACCGCTCCGCCGCTCATACCGGCCTGCGATCAATCATCCTTATCGACGGTCGGTCTTAATCCGGCAGTTCGGCGCGGACCCGGGAAAAGTTGTCGACCGCGTCGTAAAAGGCGGGAATCATTTGCGGGTCGAAATGACTGCCCGCCTGATCGCGGATGTAGGAGATCACCGTTTCGATCGGCCATGCCATTTTGTATGGTCGCGCCGAGGTCAGGGCGTCATAGACATCCGCCAGGGCGACGATCCTGCTTTCGAAGGGAATATCCGTCCCGCGCAGGCCATGCGGGTAACCGCTTCCGTCCCATTTTTCGTGATGACTGAGGGCGATCCGGGCGGCCATCCGCATCATCGCCGAATTGCGATCGCCGATGATGGTGGCGCCCCTTTCCGGGTGGGTTCTCATCTCCACCCATTCCCTGTCGTCCAGCCGGCCGGGCTTCAGAAGAATACTGTCTGCGATACCGATCTTACCGACATCGTGCAGCGGCGCCGTGGCGGCGATGGCCTGGCACAGGACCTCGTCACAGCCCAGACGCTGCGCCAGAAGTCCGGCGTAACGACCCATCCGGCGCACATGGGCGCCGGTCTCATTGTTCTTGAATTCGCCCGCGACGCTCAGGCTGTCCAGCACGAGCGCCTGATCCACCAGGGCGATATGGGTCCTTATCCGGGCCTTGACGACCGCCGCGGAGACGGGCTTCGTCACATAGTCGACGGCGCCAACCTCAAATCCCTTCACCTCGTCGACGCTTTCGCCCAATGCGGTGACGAAGATAACCGGAATGTTTTGCAACTCCGGATCCTGTTTCAGACGCCGGCAGACCTCATATCCGTCGATGTCGGGCATCATGATGTCTAAAAGGACGAGATCCGGCCGGTGGCGGCGGATACCGGCCAATGCCTGCTGTCCGCTCTTTGCGAAGGCAAGGGCATAGCTGTCGGTCAGGATGCCGCGCAGGACCTCGAGATTGCTCGGCTGGTCATCGACCACCATGATCTTCCAAAGCTTTTCCACGGTCTGTCACCCCAGGCAAACGGATCCGGCGTTTTCAGGCACCACCGGCGTGGCGTTTTTGCACCAGCGATCGCGCCTCGTCGAAGTCGTAGTCGCCGATCAATGAACGGAGCTTCAGCATGGTTTGCGGATAGTTCCGCGACAGTTCATCGAGCAGCGGCTCGACCGATCCCGGATCATCCGTTTGCAGGGCGGCCAGCAGCTCTCTCGCGGCCTCGTCGGTCAGCGGGCATTCGGCGTCCGGCGCCAGGAAGCCGTCGCGGTTCCCGTCGTCGTCCACCGGATCCGTCCGAAGCTGCGCGATGGAGAGGGCTGCGACGGACTGAGCCTGCGCGAGGTCCGAGATCAGATGCTGCGCCGCGTCGGCATCCTTCGCTTTCAAGGCCTCGTTCAGCAGACCGGAAATCCGGTACACATCCGACAGCGACAGATTCCCCGAAACCCCCTTCAAGGCATGAGCGATTTCGCGCGCCTTGAACCAGTCCCCGTGCGTGACCAGAGCCAGAAGCCTTGCCGTCGCGTCGCCATAGCGTTCGCGGAAGGAGGTCAGCGCCGCGATATAACGCGCGGGGTCGTTCCAACGCCGCAGTCCGTCGGTCAGGTCTATTCCGGGCACGGCCACAAAAGGAAAAACGGATGCGCCGGTTCCCGGTCTGGCCGGCATCGCTATCGGGCCGGCGGCCGGGCGCGCGGATATGGCGTTGGCGCTGCCCCGGTCCGGAGGCACCGTCTGTTCCATCAGCCGGAACAGCTCGGAAAAATCGATCGGCTTTCCGATGAAGGCATCCATGCCGGCCGCAAAACATTGTCCCTGTTCGGCCGGCATGACGCTTGCGGTCAGAGCGATGATCGTGCGACGCGTTTCTCCGCCGGATTCGCGCCTCCGGATTTCCCGGGTGGCGTCCAGTCCGCTGATTCCGGGCATATGCACATCCATCAGTATGACATCGAACGGGAGCGACAAGGCCAGATCAAGCGCCTCCTGGCCGCTGCGGGCGCAGGTGACGTCATGCCCCTGCCCCTTCAGGCGCGCTTCCCCAAGCTCGATGTTCTCTTCGATGTCATCCACGAGAAGAATGCTGAATTTTCGCGGCGACAGGGCGCGGGTGTCCGTGGTGAAGGCATCGTCGGAGGGCGCGACGCCGTCGGCCACCGGCAGTGGCAGCAGGACGCGGAAGACGCTGCCCTGGTCGGGCACGCTTTCGACCTCGATTCGCCCCCCCATGGCTTCCGCGAGCTGGCGGCAGATCGATACGCCAAGACCGGTTCCGCCGAACCGGCGTGTGGTCGAACTGTCCGCCTGAACGAACGGATTGAAAATGCGGTCCATCTGTTGCGCGGTCATGCCGATGCCGGTGTCGGTCACCGCCAGTGCGATCACTCCCGTCCGGGAGGCCGGCTTGACGGAGACCTGAACATGTCCGGCCTCGGTGAATTTGATCGCGTTCCCAATCAGATTGGTGGCGATCTGGCGGATCCGCATGGGGTCGCCCTGAAAGTGCCGGGGCAGGTCCGGATGATACTCCAAACTCAGGCCCAGCTTCTTTTCCCGGGCCCGAATCTGGAAAAGTTCGAGGCATCCGCCAAGAACGACGGGGAGATCGAACGGCACCGTCTCCAGATCGATCCGGCCGCTTTGCAGTTTGGAGATGTCCAGGATGTCATTGATCAGCAGCAGCAGGGATTTCGCCGAGCTGTGCGCCATTGCCAACTGTTTGCGGGTGGATGGCGGCAGGTCTCCTTCCAGCGCCAGCCCCAGGAAACCGAGCACGGAATTCATCGGCGTCCGGATCTCATGGCTCATATTGGCAAGAAAGCGGCTTTTGGCGGCATCCGCCGCGCGGGCCTCCTCAAGCGCGTCGGCCAGTTGCTCGTTGGCGTCGAGAAGCCGCATTTCCGCCTGTTTGAGGCGGGTTATATCGGTGATCAGGACGAATAGGCCGCGCACCTGCCCTTCGCGCCGGTCCGGGATATAATGCACCTGATGATAGCGGACCCGTCCATCGGCCTCCATCGTGTCGCTTTGCTCGAAGAACTGCGTCTCCCCTGACAAGGCGGCCTCGATCATGGGCTGTTTCTCGCGATAGTCCGTCTGTCCCAGAACGGAGGCGATCGTCCGCCCGTAAGCCGTGGCGGCGGTCAGGCCAAACCTTTCCAGATAGGCCTTGTTACCGAATTGCAGGCGCTGTCCGGCGTCCCAATAGCCGACCATCACCGGAATGTTGTCGGCGATCGTGGCGATGAACGTCTGCTGGTCGCGCAGCCGCCTGTTGGCCTCGGCGATTTCGGCGGTTCGGGCCGCCACCAGATCCTCAAGATGATCGCGATGCCGCTGCAGTTCCTCGTGACCGCGTTTCAGTTCGGTGATGTCCCGGGCGATCTTGGAGGCGCCGACGATCCGACCATCCGGATCGAGGATCGGCGAAATCGTCACCGACACGTCGACGAGGCTGCCATCCTTGCGCCGGCGCCGGGTCTGGAAGTGATTGACGAATTCGCCCCGCCCGATGCGTTCCAGGATCGACGCCTCTTCCTGTTCCGCGCCTTCGGGAAAAATCAGGGTCATAGGGCGGCCGACCGCCTCCTCGGCGGAATAGCCGAACAGACGTTCCGCGGCGGGATTCCAACTTGTGATCCGGCCGTCCAGAGTTTTGCTCATGATGGCGTCGTCGGAGGATGCGACGATCGACGCCAGAAACGCGAGGTGATTTTCCTTCTCGCCGGGCATCATCGCCCCCTTGGGCACAAAGGCGTTTCCGCCACGACGATCCCGGTCATACCGGCGTCGCGGATCGGCGTTTTCCGGACGCCCCGGCGTGGCGAACGCCACGTCATCGTCTCACAACAGGCGTTCATCCTGCCCCTCCGTCCGGTCGGGCAAAGGTCTGACATCGTTCAATGAACGAGCGGCACCGGTCCTCATCGACCCGCGGCGGGGCGAGCCTTGGTCACCTTGTGCGGGCGCAGGGCCTGGCGTCACAACGACAAGTTGAATGCTACTCGCAATTTATAGTGAATAAAAGACTTCCCGCTGCGCGGTGTCTCGCCGTTGCGCGGTTGCTCCGCGCGGGACGAGATGATTGCGCGGTTGCTCCGCGCGGGACGGGATGATCTCGCCGCTTTGGCGCGCGGACTGTGGTCCGGTTTCAAACCGGTTCGGGAACCGTGCGGGCGATGGGGGGGGATGGGGGAGGACCTGCCGGACGGGCCCCCGCGCCCCCGCTATCCCTTCTTCGGTTCAGGCCCCGTCAAGGGGCGTTGGCGTCGTCTCCGCCAGCAACCCGTGTTCCTTGAGACGGCGCCAGAATGCGTCCGGGATGGGTTCCCGCATCCAGGCCAGATTTTCGGTGACGCTTTTGACCCGGCTCATTCCCACCACCACGGTCCTGACGCAGGGATGCCCAAGGGGGAACTGAACCGCCGCGGCCGGCAGGGAGACCCCGAATTCCCGGCAAACGCGGACCAGTTCCTCCGCCTTGCGGATGATCGCGGGTGGCGCCGCCTCATAGTCATAATGGGCGCCCGCCACCGGCCCCTTCACCAGAATGCCGGAGTTGAAAACCCCGGCCACCACCAGATCGACGCCCTTGCGGGCGGCCAGGGGCAGAAACCGCTCCAACGCCCCCTGTTCCAGCAAGGTATAGCGTCCGGCGAGCATCAGACAGTCGAGATCGCAGTCGGAAATCAGGTCGGCCGCCACATCGGCTTCATTGATGCCGGCGCCGATGGCTTTGACATCGCCGGACCGGCGCAGATCGTCCAGGGCTCGATAGGCACCCTCGATGGCCCGGGCATAATGCCGGTCGAAATCGCTCCCCAGGTTGCGGCGGTCCAGGTCATGGATATAGACGATATCGATGGACGATATCCCCAGCCGGTTGACCGATTGTTCCAACGCCCTCATGGTCGCGTCATAGCCGTAGTCGAGCACCGGCTTCAGGTTCAGCGGCGCGACCCACTGACCGCGGTCAACAGGCTCGCCGGGCCTGGGTGCGACCAGATAGCGTCCGACCTTGGTTGACAGCAGGAAGTCCCGTCGGTCGAGACCGCGCAGGAAGCGTCCCAGGCGCAGTTCGCTGAGGCCGTGTCCGTAAAGGGGCGATGTGTCGAAGTAGCGGAACCCGCCGGCGAAAGCCTCTTCCAGAATGGTCTGGGCAACGTCGTCCGGAATATTCCATGTCAGGGTCCCGAGGCCGCTGGCACCGAATCCGTACCTTTCCGACAAGGGGCGGGCGGACAGAGGGGCAAAGGACGGCCGGGGTGCGGCCGGCGCTAATGGCGTGTCTTGCAGGGTCATGCCCGATCTCCCTTCGGTTCCAGTCGGTAAAGCGCGCGCGCCGATCCTTCGAACACCCACTGGCGGTCCGCGTCGCCCAATCCGGTCAGGCACTGCGACAGGGCGTCGAATACCTGGGCATAGTCGCCGGCAACCAGGCAGACCGGCCAGTCGGATCCGAACAGGCATCGGGACGGGCCGAACAGCGACAGGGCCCGGCTGACATAGGGCGCCAGATCGGCCGGGCGCCAGGATTGCCAGTCGGCCTCTGTGACCATTCCCGACAGCTTGCACCAGACATGGTCGCGATGCCGGGCGAACGGTTGCATCAGGTTGGCCCAGCGGGTGAAGCCGCCTCCTTTAATGTCTGGTTTGGCCAAATGATCGATGACGAATCGCAGATCCGGAAAAGCGGCCACCGTGTCCAGCGCCGACGGAAGATTGTGCGGCCGCAGCAACAGATCATAAGCCAGACCGTGACGGACGACCGCCGCCAGTCCGCGGCGCGGCGCCTCGCCCAAAAGCCAGTCCGGGTCCGGTTCATCCTGAACAAGGTGGCGGATGCCGACCAGTCGATGCCCCCCGGGACCGGCCTTCAGATCGGCAAGCAGTCCGTCCACATCTCCGGCACAGAGATCGACCCACCCGACGACCCCGGCGATGATGTCATTCGTCTCCGCCAGGGCGAGAAATCGCCGGGTCTCTTCAATGTCGGCCTGCGTTTGAACCAGGATGGTGGCACCCACTCCGGCGGCGGCCAGCGACGGGCGCAGATCGTCGGGTCCGAAGGGACGCTTAAGCGGCGCATAAGGGCCTGACAACCAGTCGAAATTGCCGGTATCGGGGTCCCAGAAATGGTGGTGGGCATCGATGATCGTCATGATTCCCCTTTTCGCCGCGAACCGGTTCTGCCGGCAGGAGCCGGCGGAACGCGCACTCTTTCCAGGGGGACCGGTTGGCCATGGGTAATCGCGTCATGGGCAACCACGCCGTGGTCATCGCCCCCCATCAGAATGAAATTGCAGCGTTTTTTTGAAGCATGACGAGATCCTAAGTCCGGCCGGATCTCAACGTCAATCAAAATGCTGCAAAATTTTCCAGAAAATCTCATGAAATTTTCAAAACGCGTCAAATGACGGTGATGGTGTCGATCATTTTGTCCGTTTTGCATTATTTTTGATGGGATTTGAGAAAAATCGAGGCGCCCTGCGGTCCCTGCGGCCGGGTCATGGCACGTCCGGAGGGCGCCGGCTCCGTCCGTGACCATTCCCGAACGTCAGTCCCGGGGGCGCAGCCTGAACTGCACCAGCAACGGGATGTCCGGCCCTCTTTTCAGAACCTTTTCGGGAACCGGCCCCCATTTGCCGAAATCACGCGGACGCCATTCCGTGACCCTGCCGGGGACAAGGCCGGCCATGGTCTGGGCATTGAGATGGTCCGCAAAACTGTGGGCAACGGTCGGCATGCGGATAATGGAATCGCCGTCCCGGAAATGGGCCGCCACATTGCCCATCGACAGAAAGGGGTGAATTTCGACGACCATGACCGTTCCGTCCCCACGGACCAGGCGGCGCGCCTCACGCAACGGCGTGACCGGATCCGCGACATGTTCCAGCGTCAGGCAGAAAAGCACCAGATCGGCGCTGGCGTCCGGCAGAGGCAATGGCTCCGCCATGTCCTGCCGGAACAGCTCAAACGCCGGACAGCGGGCCCTCGCGCGCTCCAGCATCCCGGACGACAGGTCGCACCCCACCAGCCGCCGCGCGCCCGCCTCGCGCAGGCGCTCCAGATTGCGGCCGGTGCCACAGCCGAATTCGACGACTGTCCCCCCGCGTGTGGCTGCGGCCAGTTCGCGGACGACACAGTCGGCGCCGAACACCATGGGGTTGTCGTATGTGTCATAGAAATCCGACCAGCGGTCATATGCCTCGACCAGGGGGAGGTCGATATCGGTCTCTGCACGGGTCATCGGAAGCCTCGTTTGCTCTGCGGAAATAACGACATCGGCGGTCCGCGTACAGTGGAACGATCCGCCAGGAGATGTAAAGCCCGATGCCGCGGCCAGTATGCGGCCGAAGGGGGCATGGCGGTTGGGAGAAAAGAAGGATTTCAGTTTTTCAATTTTGTAAAAATTCTATTTGTTACAAATCGAAACAAGATATCGAAATATTTCAGAACAATATGTGACTGCTCATTTTCTCCATATCGATCGATAGTCTGTGATGAGTATTAAATCAAAATTGGAGGGTAAAGGTGGCGTCCCGTCTTGTTTCCTCATCGGCCGCTGTTCATCCAACCGCTATTGTCGAAAATGGCGCGGTGATCGGCGAAGGATGCCGTGTCGGCCCCTACTCCGTCATCGGCGACAAAGTGCGCCTGGGCGCAGGCAACCAGATCGCGTCCCATGTGGTGATCTCGGGCAGGACGGTTCTCGGGGACGGCAACAGGATTTTTCCCTTCGCCGTGATCGGCAGTCCGCCCCAGGATCTGAAATGGCAGGGGGAAGAGTCGCTTCTGATCATCGGCGATCGCAATATCATTCGTGAGTATGCGACCCTGCAACCCGGAACGGCGGCCGGCGCCGGACGTACCGTGGTGGGCAATGACACCCTGCTGATGGCGCACAGTCATGTCGCCCACGATTGCCGCGTCGGCAGCCATGTCCATCTCGTCAATTCCGCGACCCTGGGAGGGCATGTGGACATCGACGACGGTGCAATTCTGAGCGGTCTTTGCGCAATTCACCAGTTCGTGCGGATCGGGCGTCTTGCCTTCGTCGCCGGGGGCGCCATGGTCGCCCAGGACGTGCCCCCGTTTTGCACGGTTCAGGGGGATCGGGCGCGGTTGGCGGGCCTCAATCTGGTCGGCTTGACGCGGGCCGGGATGCCGGCCGGCGATATCCGGTCGCTGAAGGCCGCCTACCGCATGCTGTTCCTGGCCGCCGGACCACTGCCGGAACGTCTTAAGTCCGTCCGCGACCATTTCCCGGACAATGGTGCGGTCGGCGAACTCGCCGCCTTTGTCGCCGCGTCGCATCGTGGTGTCGCTTTGCCCAGGCGGACGGGCGCCCGGGACGCCGGGAGCGGGACGGAATAGGCCGAAGACCCGTCCCGTTCCCTTCCGTTCATCAGGATGCGATGGGACCCATCTGAAGGATGCGATGGGACCCATCTGAAATTAAGATGTTTCAATTCCAATATTTCCCTTTATGAGATGAAAAGCCCGTTGTTCCGCCAACGTCCCGCCGCGACCAGGAGAGACCAATGGAAAAGTTCAACTACAGTGCCTATTTCGGGCCGATCAGATCGCTTGCCGACGCGCTGCGTGAAGGCCCGTCGCGGTTCTGGGAGCCAGGTCAGGAGGAGTTGAGCAAGCCCCACGACTATGTCCTGTATCTCGGCTGCAATGTCCTGCGGACCCCGCATCTCGCTCAATCCATGGTCGCCATTCTTCAGGCGATGGGGGTCGATTTCCTGACCCTGGGCGGATCCGCCCATTGTTGCGGCGTGGTGCATCAGAGGGTCGGGGACGGCGATATCGGATTGAGGGTGGGGCAGACCACCCTCAACCGCTTCGCACGGGTCCGACCGAAGGCTGTGCTGACCTATTGCCCGACCTGCAACACGGTTTTCGACGACAAACTGGCGTCGGGCGATCTTGCGTCCGATGTCCCTTACCGGCATGTCACCCAGTTTATTGCGGAAAACCTGGACAAGCTTGTCTTCACGACGTCGGTCCCGCGCCGCATCGGATTGCATATGCATGTCGGAACCGCGCGCGCCCGTCAGGACTCGGATCATGTGATGTCCATTCTTCGCAGGATTCCCGACCTCGACGTCGTCGAACTGCCGGCCGCAGAGGAGTGGAGCTATGCCTGTTCCGCAGCCATCGTGTCCGGGCCTGGCGGCAAGGGGCTTCACCAGAGGGTCGGGGAGATGTTCCGGGCAGCGGGGGAGCTTGGCTGTGACGGGATCGCAACCGTCTATCACTCGTGCTACCGTGACCTGATCCCCGCGGAACGCGCGTTCGGGCTGCCTTTGATGAATTACGCCGAAATTGTTGTCCAGGCTCTGGGGGCCGATCCCTTCCCGGCGCGCTACAAGGAACTGGCTCAATCCGCCGACCCCGACGCGGCCTATGAGGCGCTGGCGCCGCGGGCGCTCGATCGGGGCGTGGATCCCGACGGATTGCGCAACACGGTCGATCTGCATTTTCGCCCGGGCGCGGCGCCGCTGGATCTGAGCCGCTACATGGAGGAAGCGACGGACGACCGGTCATAGTCCGGTCTGGATGGGGCCGGTGCGCGCAAAGGGTGATGGACGCCCATGCTTTGTCGCTGGTTTACGATGGAAACAGGGTGAGTTGCCGGGGCGGGCGTTTCCGGTCCCCGGCCACGGTCCGGCGGATCAGGGCCGGAGGCAGGCTGTCCAGAAACGGCGACGGAGCCATTGGGCGGACCTGCCCGAAGCGGACGCGTTCACGGGCGCGCGTCAGGATCAGCCGGTCCATGGCCCGGGTCATGGCGACATAGAACAGGCGCCGTTCCTCCTCCAGCGCGGCGGTTGTCCGCCCCTCCTCCGGCCGGTCATCGGGAAAGGAGAAGGGCGTCACGCCGTCGTCAAGGCCGGCCACCAGCACCACGGGAAACTCCAGCCCTTTGGCCGCATGCATGGTGAGAAGCGAAACCCGGTCGGCGCGGCGGTCATGAAAATCCGTCTCGGTGGCGAGGGCGACTTTCTCACGAAGACGGGCCTCCGCGCAGGCAGGCGGATCGGCCTCCGGCGCGTCCGTCTCCTGCGCCTGTGCGAGAACGCGGAGCCATTGAAGGGATTCGGCCAGAACCGCGGGGTCCGCCCCCTCCTCCGCCGCGACGCGCCGCCCGGCCTCCGTCAGGCGCGACAGGAGCGGTCCGGGATCGGTGTCCGCCAACGCAGCAAGAAGAGCAACCACCCCCGGATGGGTGGATAGCGGCGCCGGCCGGCTTTTTTTGACGGGGAGTCCGGCCCGGTCCAGTGCCTCGCGCAGCGCCGCCGCCTGCGCGTCGGTGCGGTAGAGCACGGCGAAGTCCGCAAACCCGAGAGGGCGTCCGGCCGCCGCCTGCGTGGTGGCGGACAGAAGGTCGTGGCCTCCCATCAGCTCTGCGATGGCCGTGGCGACGAAGTCCGCCTCCGTCCGTTCGTCGGCGGCCAGATGGAGTGAGATCGGGGCGCCGGGGGATCGCGTCACCGATTCTTCGCCGTCCCGGCCCATGAGGGCCTGGGACGCGATGACGATGGAGCCGCTCGACCGGTAATTACGCGTCAGACGGACGGTCCGGGACTCCGGGTAGTCGGCACGGAAGCGATCGAAACAGGTTTCGTCGGCGCCGCGGAACCCGTAGATGGCCTGATCGGGATCGCCCACCACGCAAAGATTGCCCCCAGGTCCGGAGAGCAGACGCAGAAGCCTGTACTGGCCTGCATCGATGTCCTGGAATTCGTCGGCCAGGATATGGCTGTATTTGCGCTGCCAGCGGTCCCTGACGGATGTGTCGGAGGACAGCAGCGCCACCGGCAGCGCGATCAGGTCGTCAAAATCGATCCAGGAGTGCTGATGCCCCAGCCGGGCCAGGGTGTCGGCCGCCCGAAGCACCTCATCCCCGGCGTCGGCGCCGGTTGCCGGCGTTCCAGCCCGTTTCAGGCGTGACACCGCGGACACCAGACGGGCCGCCCGGTTGTCGCTGATGTCGAGCGCTTCGGCCAACGCCCCGGTCCGGCGGATTTCGTCGGCGATGGAGAAATCGTCGGGCAGGCCAAGGGCGCCTCTTTCCGCCTTGACGATGGAAAGCCCCAGGGAATGAAAGCTTTCCACCGCCGGATGGCGTCCGGGAAGCAGCAGGGACAGCCGTTCGCGGAGCTCAATGGTGGCTCGCCTTGTGAAGGTGACCGCCAGGCAGGCGTCGGCGGGAACGGCCCTGTCCTTGACCAGATGGGCGATGCGATGGGTCAGCATGCGCGTTTTTCCCGATCCCGGCCCGGCGATCACGGCGAGCGCGCCGTCGATGAGCGACGCGGCATCCGCCTGATCGGGATCCAGATCAGCCAGAACGCCTTTCCGCCCGGACTTTGCGGCAGGGTGCGGCGCGGCCCCGGTTTGCCTGGGGGCGTCGCCGCGGGAACGGGCGGCCTTGGCGTCGGTCCGGTCCGGCCGGACCTTCGTCCGGCGGGGGGCGTCGAACAACAGGCCGCCCCGCGTCTTTCTTTCCAGTTCGCCGTCGGCGAAGAGCCGGATGACGCCATACTCGCCGTCATAGCCGGCATCCCGGATGACCGATCCGGCCCGCAACCGGGTGATGGCCTCGGCCAGCAACGGATCGGTGGCGGCAATCTCCTCGACCGGCATGACGGTCAGCAACGGCAGTTCCGGCCCCAGGGCGGCGGCCACCCGGTCATAGGACCGTATCACCGTCTGCGACCCTGCTCCGCTGCCCAGGATTTCCGACAGGATTTCGGGCAGCGGGACCAGACTTTCCACGATTCCGGCATTGGCGGGCGGACGGGCGATCTCGCGGTCGGCCAGGACCTCGACCCGGTGGGCGACGCCAATGGTCAGGGGCTTCCCGCATTTCGGGCAGATGCCGCCCAGGTCCAGGGTTTCCCGTGGCGACAGACGGACGCCGCAGGCCCGGTGTCCGTCCATATGATATTTTCCCTCCTCGGGAAAGAACTCGACCGTGCCCCGGTAACCAGCGCCCGTTTCCAGGGCGTTCCGGACGTCCATAAATCCGTCGGCGCGGGAAAAAGCGGTCGCCTCGCGGGCCAGTTTCGAGGGGGAATGGGCATCGGAATTGGAGATCAGGCGGTAGCGGTCGAGCGAGGACACCCGCCAGTTCATTTCGGGATCCGACGACAGCCCGGTCTCCACCGCGAAGATATGCTCCGAAAGGTCGCCATAGCAGTCGGCGATCGATTCGAAACCCGATTGGGATCCCAGCGCGGCGAACCAGGGGGTCCAGATATGCGCCGGCACCAGGAACGATCCGGCGCCGCTTTCGAGAGTGGTTTCGAGGAGATCGCGGGAATCGAGCCCCAGGATCGGCCGTCCGTCCGAGGCGATATTGCCGATCGCCGCCAGCCGGCCTGCCAGCCGGTCCGCTGCGTCCAATCCGGGAAGGCAGATCAGGTGGTGGACCTTGCGGGTCTTGTCGCCCTTTTTGTAGATCGTCGAGATCTCGGTGGTCAGCATGAAGCGGACCGGTTGTCGGCAGGACGCCGGCAGGGTCGCCAGGACCGCCGCCTCGATATCCGGGCGGAGTCGAAACAGGCCGTTTCCCTCGTCAACAAGCTTTTCCCCGATTTCTGCCCGCCAGCCGGGATGGACGCAGTCGCCGGTTCCGACAAGTCCGATCCCCTTGCGGGATGCCCACCACGCCAGATGCTCGAGATCGAGGTCCCGGCTGGTGGCGCGGGAGTAGTGCGAGTGCACATGCAGATCGGCATAAACAGTCATTGATCTCGCTTTCCCGGAACAAAATGAGATTCCGAAGGTGAAAGATAATGTTAAACGGAGTTCAATCAATGCCTTCCATTCGTGCCATCATTTTGCCGCGAAACGGGAGCAGATAATTGAAAACCGTTCATCGGCTTTTTCTCCGGGGGCCTGTTTCCCTGGCGGAGATGCCGGATGAATCGCCCGCCGATGAAACTTTTTGATGAGGATGCGATGTCTCTCAATCGACTTTCCCTTCCCCTGGCCGTGGCCGGCGTTTTTCTGCTCGTCGGGTGCAGTTCTGCGCCGAAGCCCGTCGATATGTCGAAGACCTATATCATCAGCGACGACGAAGGCCATCCCGCCGGAAAAGTTATCTTCAATCCGATGGGCACCGGAAAAGTCTACGACTACAGCGGTGCCCTGATCGGCAATATCGTGCCGCCGGCTGACGCCGCCCCGCCCCGCTGAGGGCCTGCTGGTCCCTGAGCTGACCGACAGCTCCCGAGCCCGGGCGGCATTGGTCCCGCCTGGGCGGAAGCGCGTCACGAAACCGGGAGACCTGGGGCGACGATGTCGCGACAGGCCCTGACCGTCTTTGGGCGGCCCTTTGGGGCGTCGCTCCCCGTGTCGTCGCTCCCCGTGTCGTCGCTCCCCGTGTCGTCGCTCCCCGTGTCGCAGAACCGGGGCAGCTTTCGTGAAGGCGCAGCCGGGTCTTGCGTCTCAGGCCGCGTCCCATCGGCGTTCGCGAAGCCATGAAATGACGGCCGTGGTTCGCCGGGGAAGGTCCGGCGCCGGGGGATGCACCAGATAATAGCTGTAGGGGCAGATCTGGTCGAAACCTCCGAACGGGGCGATCAGTTCTCCCCGCTCGATACGTTTCTCGACCAGCCTGAGCCGCCCCATCGCGATTCCGAGATCGTTGATGGCCGCGATGACAGAGAGATCCGACCGGTCGAAGGTGAAGCCGCGATCGGGTAAAGGAACTCCCGGCAGCGCCCGGGCCGCCCACAGAGACCATTCGGCGTCGTGCGCCGCGTGATTCCAGGCCAGGGAATCGTGCAGCAGAAGACAATGAACAATGTTTTCCGGGTGCCCGGACAGGTCGAAACGGTTCGCGTAAGCGGGGCTGCACACCGGGGCCATATGTTCCGTCATCAGGCAATGGCTGGTCAGGCCGGGAAATTCCCCGTTGGCGTAATCGATCAGCAGGTCGATGTTCTGGGTGCGAAAGTCGATATGGTCGTTCCCGGTCCTGAGGTCCAGGGATATGCCGGGAAATCTGGCGGCGAAATCGGCCAGTTGCGGCACCAGCCAGCATTGCGCCACCGAGGGACGCGCGTAGATCGTCACGCGCCCCTCCACCTTTTCCTCGGCCACCGGTTCCAGCGCTTCGACAAGCTCGCCCATGGCACGTTGCAGGACCCGGAAAATCCGCTCTCCGTCCAAAGTGAGGGCAATCTTGCGGGTCAGCCGTTCGAACAGCCGGAGGCCAAGGGCGTCCTCAAGATGCCGGATCCGGTGACTGACCGCGCTGGCGGTCAGGCACAGCTCCTCTGCGGCGCCCTGGAAACTCATTTTGCGGGCGACGGCCAGAAAGGTGTGCAGGTTGGCGAATTGCGTGCTGTCAAGCCGCTGGCCGATGCGGGGTGGAAGGTTGTAGAGGCCGGCTTTTCCCGGCCCCGTTTCGCCTGATCCGGCCACAGTGTCCCTCCCCCCTTGCCAAGATCCCCCTCCCCCGGCACCCGACATGCCGGGGGAGGAAGCCGATCCGGACCAGCCCGGTCCGGGATCATCCGTTCAGCGCTGTCCGCCCTTCAGACAGATAATGATCCATCTCGCCCGGCGGGACCATGCTGCCGCCGGTCGCCCAGACCAGATGGGTGGCCTGTGCCAGGATGTCCGGGGTCAACCGGTGCCGCTGACGACAGGGCGTCCCGTCGGACGACAGGACCCGGGCGATGCCGGGGACACCGGCGAGCGCGCTGGGTTCAAGCCGCAGACCCTCCTCTCTCTCCATCAGCGCCAGCAGCGCGAACAACTCCTTGTCGGCAACGGTGTAATAGCCATCCACCAGCCTCTGCATCGCCTTGCCCACGAAACCGGACGGCCGCCCCACCGCCAAACCGTCGGCGACGGTGACATTGTCGATGCCGAAATCCTGGACGCAGGCCCCATCATGGAGCCCGGTGTAGACGCCGAGCATCATGCAAGGGGAATGGGTCGGCTCGGCGAACAGGCAGTGGACATCGTCTCCGAAGGCCAGTTTCAGCCCGAAAGCGACGCCACCGGGACCCCCGCCGACGCCGCAGGGCAGATAAACGAACAGGGGGTGGTCGTGATCCACGGCGATGGCGGATTGCGCCAACTGTCGCTTCAGACGCTCCGCGGCCACGGCATAGCCGAGGAACAGGCTGGTGGAGTTCTCGTCGTCGACAAAGTGGCAGGACGGGTCGTCCGCCGCCTGGCGGCGTCCTTCCGCCACCGCGGCACTGTAGTCGGAGGCATATTCGACCACCCTGACGCCATGGGACCGCAGCTTCTGCTTCTTCCAGTCCCGGGCGTCGGCCGACATATGGACGACGACCTGGAATCCCAGGATGGCCCCCATCAGGCCGATCGACAGGCCGAGATTGCCTGTGGATCCGACCGCAATCCGGTAGTTGTGGAAGAAATCCCGGAATTTCCGGCTGTTCAACACCGAATAGTTATCCGTCCATGTCAGCAACCCGGCCTTGATCGCAAGGTCCTCGGCATGTTTCAGGACTTCGTAAATGCCGCCCCTGGCCTTGATCGAGCCGGAGATCGGCAGATGGCTGTCCAGTTTCAGCCACATCCGTCCGGGCAGTGGCGACCCGATCCGGGCCGCATAGGCGGCCTGCAGCCGGGGGACGGCCTGGATAGGGGATTCAATCAGACCGGCGGCGGGCCGTGTTTCCGGAAAAGCGCTGGCGATGAAAGGGGCAAAGCGGGCCAGCCGGGCGCCGGCGTCGGCGACATCGTCCGCCGTCAGGCCGACATCGGCCAGCGCCGTCGCCGTCGGGACCGTTGCCGGATTGAACCAGGAGACTTCGTTCAGCGCCACCATGTCCTCTAGCAACGGATGGGAAGCGAACCATTGTTCGCGGGTTTTTCCACAAATCATGACGTCTTACCTTGTTTGACCGGAAAGGGGCTGATGGCTGTTCATGGCACGATGTGGGACAGCACCAGGATCAGGCCCAGTGAGACCACGGAGGCCAGGATGGTGCCGCCCGTGAATTTCTTGAGAGCGTCGGGCAGCGGAACTCCCAGATATTCCTTGACGACCCAGAAAGCGGAGTCGGTGACGTGGGTCCAGCCGATCGCCCCGCTGCCGATGGCGATGACCATGATCTCGCGACTGATACCGGGCGCGCCGGCCAGCAACGGTGTCACCATTCCGGCCGCGCTGATCATCGCGACAGTTGCCGATCCCACGGCAAAATGCATCAGGCCGGCGACCAGCCAGGCGAGGAAAATCGGGCTGAGACTGGTCCGGGCCAGCTCTGCGGCGAGAACCTTGCCGATGCCGCTGTCGATCAGCATCCCGTTGAATGCGCCGCCGGCGCCGATGATCAGCAGAATTCCGGCAAGCGGCGGGAAGCATCTCTGGGTGGCCTGCTGCAAGTCCTCCATCGTGCTGCCGCGCCGGAGCCCCAGCGACCAGTAGGCGAACACGACGGCGATGGTGAGCGCGGTCAAAGGGTTGCCGAGGAAAGATATGGTCTGCGCGGCGACAGTCTCTTTCGGCAGGCCGGCGGCCAGTGTTTTCATCACCATCAGCAGCAGCGGCAGCAGAATGGTGAACAGGGTGAGGCCGAACCCCGGCAGGGCGCGACCCTCGGCCAGGGGATCGCAGCGTTCCGCGATGAAGGCGTCCTGGTCCGACGGCGCGGCCCGGACGCAACTGAGTTTGATCCAGACGGGTCCGGCAATGATGGCGGTTGGAAGTCCGACGATCAGTCCATAGAGGATGACCTTGCCGATGTCGGCTCCCAGCATGCCGGTGATGGCCGTGGCCGCCGGATGCGGGGGCAGCATGCAATGCACCGTCATTAAGGACACCGCCAGTGGAACGCCAAGATAAAGCAGATTGATTTTGGTCTCGCGGGCCACGACATAGACCAGCGGAATGAGCAGAACGTATCCCACTTCGAAAAAGACGGGGATACCGGCAATAAAGCCGACCATCATCATGACCCAACTGGCGCGCTGATGACCGAGGCTGGAGAGTAATGTCTGGGCAATGCGTTCCGCTCCGCCCGATTCTTCCAGCATTTTGCCCAGAATGCTGCCAAGACCGATGATTGCCGCCAGAAATCCCAGGGTATCGCCCATCCCCTTTTCGAAGGAGGAGACGATCCCGGACAGCGGCATTCCGGTGCCGAGACCGACAACAAAACAGGCCGCAAGCAGTGCCAGAAATGCGTGGACCTTGACCTTGACGATCAGGACGACAATCACCGCAATCGCAGCGAATAAAACCAGTAATAATCCTGTGCTTCCTCCCACGATTATCCTCCCTTTGTTGTGAGTTTATCGTCGTGATTACAATTGACTGTAGGAGTAGTGTGGGATTTCACCGGATCGGAAGAAAATTGACAAAGGATGAATTGTCAATGGACGACTGACGTCAGCTCATCCGTCTGCCGTCGGAGCTGTCCCGGGACGACGTGGCTCTCCCCGATGGTCCGGCCGGCATTTCATTTCCCGATAACATCCGGTGGCGATACAACGTTGCAATCCTTTCGATTTAAGAGAACTAAAATTTCTAAACACCGAATACTCACATAGAATATCCGGGTAAACGTGGAAGGATTGGCGAGTTTTTTTCCATTCCATCCGACGACTGTCTCAGACTTACCGATCGTACTACTTCTTTTTAATAGGAGAGACTCTGGAGAAACCGGATGCTATTCTCCGCCAAAGGCTGCGTAATGCTATCTCGACAAAAGAGGCAGCCATCAGGGAGAATCCAATGAGGAACACCGCGCCCCATGGTCTGCATGTCCCCCCGCCCAAGGCCCGGCCGGGAGAGGTGTCGGCCTTCAGCGCTCTCGCTATTCCACCGGCCGGCAGTGTCCGTTGTCCGGACATCGCCGTCGATCCCCGCGACATCCGCGATCTGCCCTACGAGCTGATCCGGGTTCTGGACGAGGATCATCACGCGGTCGGCCCGTGGGCCCCGGCCGTTTCTCCGGATCTGCTGCGCCGCGGCCTGCGGGCAATGATGCTGACCCGCGCCTATGATGAACGCATGCTGAAGGCGCAACGCCAGGGCAAGACGTCCTTCTATGTCAAATGCACCGGCGAGGAGGCTGTCGCCGTCGCCCAGGCATTGGCGCTGCGCGCCGATGACATGTGTTTCCCGACCTATCGCCAGCAGGGACTGCTGATCACGAGGGGCTGGCCCATTCTGGATATGATGTGCCAGGTGTTCGCCAACACCCGCGACCGCCTGAAAGGGCGTCAGCTTCCGGTCATGTATTCCTCTCGCGAGGCGGGATTTTTCTCGATTTCGGGCAATCTCGCGACACAGACCAGCCAGGCGGTCGGCTGGGCGATGGCGGCGGCCTATAAGAACGATCCCCGCATTGCGGCAACCTGGGTTGGGGACGGCGCCTCGGCCGAAGGCGATTTTCACCATGCGCTGACCTTCGCGACTGTCTATCAGGCGCCGGTGGTCCTCAATCTGGTCAACAATCAATGGGCCATCTCCAGTTTCCAGGGGATCGCGGGGGGCGAGAAGACGACCTTCGCGGCCCGTGCCATCGGCTTCGCCATGCCGGGTCTCAGGGTCGACGGCAACGATTTTCTGGCGGTCTATGCCGTGACCGCCTGGGCGGCGGAGCGGGCGCGGGCCGGGCTGGGACCGACCCTGATCGAACTGTTCACCTACCGGGCCTCGGCCCATTCCACCAGCGATGATCCCAGCAAATACCGACCGGCCGACGAGGCGGCGCGCTGGCCGCTGGGCGATCCCATCGACCGGCTGAAAAACCATCTCATCGCACTTGGCGAATGGTCGGAGGACCGCGATCGCGCCCTTCAGGAAGAGTTGACCCAGATGGTGGCCGACACCGCCAAGGAGGCGGAGTCCTACGGCACCCTGGACAAGGGCGCGGCCCCCAGTGTCAAGACGATGTTCGAGGACGTCTACAAGGAGATGCCCTGGCATCTGCGCCGCCAACGCCAGGAACTGGGAGTCTGAGCGATGCCCGCGATGAATATGATCCAGGCGGTGAACTCGGCCATGGACACCATGCTGGCCCGCAATCCCGATATCGTCATTTTCGGCGAGGACGTCGGTTATTTCGGCGGCGTCTTCCGGGCGACCGAGGGATTGCAGCGGAAGTACGGATTGGAGCGGACCTTCGACACCCCGATCGCCGAGGCCGGAATCCTGGGCGTTGCCGTCGGAATGGGAGCTTACGGATTGCGTCCGGTGGTCGAGATCCAATTCGCCGACTACATCTATCCCGCCCTCGACCAGCTTGTGTCCGAGGCGGCGCGGCTGCGTTACCGGTCGGCCGGAGAGTTCATTTCCCCATTGACGGTTCGCGTGCCCTGCGGCGGTGGAATTTTCGGTGGCCAGACCCACAGCCAGAGCCCCGAGGGCATTTTCACCCATGTCTGCGGCTTGAAAACCGTCATTCCCTCCAACCCTTATGACGCCAAGGGCCTGCTGATCAGCGCCATCGAGGATGACGATCCGGTTCTGTTCTTCGAACCGAAGCGCCTTTACAACGGGCCGTTCGACGGGCATCCGGAACGCCCGGCGACGATCTGGGCCAATCATCCCCGGGGAGAGGTTCCGGAGGACTATTACGCCATTCCTTTGGGAAAGGCGGCCATCGTCAGGCCCGGGCGCGATGTCACCGTGCTGGCTTATGGAACCATGGTTCATGTGGCGGAAGCCGCCGCCGCGGAAACCGGCATCGACGCCGAGATTCTGGATCTTCGGACCCTGCTGCCCCTCGATATCGACGCCGTGGTGGCGTCTGTCAGCAAGACCGGCCGCTGCGTCATCGTCCACGAGGCCACCCGTACCAGCGGTTTCGGCGCGGAACTGGCGGCCCTGGTCCAGGAACATTGCTTCTACCACCTGGAGGCGCCGATCCAGAGGGTCACCGGATGGGACACGCCCTATCCCTATTCCCTGGAATGGCACTACTTTCCCGGTCCGGGCCGGGTCGGCGACGCGTTGCGCAAAGTGATGGAGGCGTAAGGCGATGGTCCAGTATGTGTTCAAGATGCCCGACGTCGGCGAAGGCACCGCCGAGGCCGAGATCGTCGCCTGGCATATCGCGGTTGGCGACCGGGTCCGCGAGGACCAGCCGATGGTCGATGTCATGACCGACAAGGCCACGGTCGAGCTTCCGAGCCCGGTCGCCGGACGTGTCGTCGCCCTTCATGGGGCGCCGGGCGAGATGGCGACCGTGGGAGCGCCGCTGGTGGTGTTTGAGCGCGACGGGGAAGAACCTGTCGCGGAGTCCGCCACGACGGCGGCCCTTCCTTCCGCTGTTTCAGCCGTCTCCGAGCCCATCCCCGCCTTCGTGGCGCGGGCCGGCGGGCCAGACCGGCGGGATGGCGGCGGCGGGGATCTGCCGGCGCCCGACCAGCCCGCCCCTGTCGCAAAGCCGGTGGCGCGGACCGCCAGAAAAGTCCTGGCGTCGCCGGCGGTGCGCCGCCGCGCCCTCGACATGGGCATCCCGCTCGGTCTGGTCGCGGGCCGCGGGCCGGCCGGCCGCGTCACTCAGGCCGATCTCGATGCCTATGCCGCGCATGGCGCAGAGATGCCGGCGCCGGGGCGCCCGGTGGAACGCCAGGGTGTGACCGAGGTGCGGGTGATCGGTCTGCGCCGGCGGATCGCGGAGCGGATGGCCGAGGCGAAACGGACCATCCCTCATTTCAGTTATATCGAAGAGGTCGATGTCACGGCGTTGGAGGATTTGCGCCTCCATCTCAACGGCAAATATGACGGCCGGCGGGAAAAACTCACCATTCTGGCCTTCCTGATGCGCGCCCTGGTGCGTGCCGTCGACGATTTCCCGCAGATCAACGCCCTCTATGACGGCGAGGCGGGCGTTCTGAAACGGTCGGGGCCGGTCCATATCGGAATCGCCGCCGCGACGCCGGGAGGACTGATGGTTCCGGTCGTCCGCCATGCCGAGGCGCGCGACCTGTGGGACGCGGCCGCCGAGGTGGCAAGACTGGCGCGCGCCGCGCGGGAGGGGCGCGCCACGCGGGACGAGCTTCAGGGCTCGACCATCACCATCTCCAGCCTGGGACCATTGGGCGGCATCGCCGCCACGCCGGTGATCAATCCGCCGGAAGTCGCCATCGTCGGCGTCAACAAGGTGGTTGAGCGTCCCATGGTGCGGGAGGGCCAGATCGTCGTCCGCAAGATGATGAATCTGTCGTCCTCCTTCGACCATCGGGTGGTCGACGGCTGGGATGCCGCCAGTTTCATTCAAACGGTGAAGGGACTGCTGGAGCATCCCGCCACGCTTTTTCTGGAGTGACGCGATGAGCAATCCTTTATCCACCACCGTTCTCGTCATCGGCGGCGGACCCGCGGGTTATGTCGCGGCGGTTCGGGCCGGACAACTCGGCCTTGACACCACTCTTGTCGAGGCTGAGCGTCTGGGGGGAACCTGTCTTCTTAAAGGCTGTATTCCGTCGAAGGCCCTCATTCATGCCGCCGGCCAGTTCGCCGCCATGATGCGCGCGGCGGCAGGTCCGCATATCGGCATCCATCTGGCCGTTCCGCCGACATTGGATCTGGCGGAGACCATGGCGTGGAAGGACGGCATCGTCGACCGGCTGTCGAGCGGTGTCGCCGGATTGTTGAAGGGGGCGAATGTCCGGGTCCTGGCGGGCCGGGCTGAAATGCTGGATGGAAAGACCTGCCGGGTGGCGACGGCCTCCGGCGTCCAGGAGGTCGCCGCCACCCATGTGATTCTGGCAACCGGATCCCAACCGGTGTCGCTGCCCCACCTGCCCTTCGGTGGTCCCGTGATGTCCTCAACCGAGGCCCTGGCCCTGACGTCCCTTCCCCGGCGTTTGCTGGTGGTCGGGGCGGGGTATATCGGGCTGGAACTGGGGACCGCCTTCCGTCAACTGGGAAGCGAGGTATCGGTGGTGGAGGCGGCCAGCGAGATTTTGCCCCTCTATGACCGCAGCCTCACCGGTCCGGTCCGCCGCTGGATGGAGCGCGAGGGGATCGCGCTTTGGACCCAAAGCCGGGCGACCGGACTTTGCCCGGCCGGCGATGGCGTCGCCGTGACGATCGAGCGGACCGACGGATCGGCATCCCGTCGCGAGGAGATCGTCGTCGACAAGGTGCTGGTCACGGTCGGACGCCGCCCCAGGACCGAGGGCTGGGGCCTGGAGAATCTGGCCCTTGAGATGAATGGCCCCTTCGTCAGGGTCGACGATCAGTGCCGGACCTCGATGCGCCATGTCTGGGCGATCGGCGATCTGGTCGGGGAGCCCATGCTGGCCCATAAAGGATCGGCACAGGGAGAAATGGTCGCCGAGATCATCGCCGGCCATCGGCGCCGCTTCCAGCCGGTCGCCATTCCGGCGGTCTGCTTTACACAACCTGAGATTGTTTCTGTGGGGCTGTCTCCCGACGAGGCGAAACAACAGCAGATCCCCGTCACTGTCAGCCAGTTTCCGTTTTCGGCAAATGGCCGGGCCCTCAGCATGGAAGCCGGAGAGGACCACGGATTCGTCCGCATCGTCGCACGCGCCGACGACCATGTGATCCTGGGGGTGCAGGCGGTCGGCGCTCACGTCGCGGAGCTGTCCGCGGCGTTCGTCCAGGCCTTGGAGATGGGGGCGCTTCTGGAAGATATCTCCGGAATGATCCACGCCCATCCCACGCTGTCGGAGGCGTTCCCGGAGGCAACCCGCAAGGGAATTGGAATGGCGTTGCATGCCTGACGCGCGCGTTTGCTCCCCCCTGGGCCGGCCGACCCCGATCGTCCCAGGGGGGGGCATTCCGGCTTGCCCGGGGGTGTCGGAGCCGCCTCAGGGGCAGCCCGCCGGATGGCGTCACACTCTCAACTAAAAGTATGAGATATCAAAAAAGCAAAACTGGAAATACTTACTATTCCTACAAGTCTTGTTTCTCAACCTTCCAAATCGTTTTCCGTCTCCCTGATTCAGGCAGAAAGATCTATGCGGGATGGCAAGGCCGGACCCTGCCCAAGCATGCATACTGGAATGATCATTCTGCTATTTTCCTGAGCGCGCCACTCATGTTAGGCTTTTGAACCTTTGACGGGAGAGTCCGGCGTCGCATAATGATTATCACGATGCATCAGGAATTTTATTGCATCCGGATAATCGACGGCGGTCCCGCATAAAATTACCGTGGAATGTATGCCAATGATCCCGTTCGATGACATATCGACGTCCACGGACCGGTTGCGTGAGGTCCTGATTCTGCTGCTCAATCGAAAACACGCGGCCATGAGGGCCGGTGACATCGGGCAGATGGAGGAATTGGACGAGCGTTGTCGCGAGTTGACGGCGGAACTGCTGCGGCGCGAGGACAACTGATCCGTTTCCCGATCGCGGTGGTCGCTGCCGGTCACGGCGGCGTCAACCGGCCCTGAGCCCGGATCCGCCGTATCCCGTGGCTTCGCGCCGGCGATGGCGTGGGCCCAAGGGCGGCCGCGCGCCGTCGCCCTATCCTTCCTCCTGTCCGTCCCCTCGTTTCAACAAGACGCTTGTCCCCCGCCCCGGCCTGGGTCATGACATCGCCCGGGCGGGACTTTCGCCTTGTCTGGAGTCTGGAAGAGGGTTGCTCCTTGCGCATCATTCATACCGCTGACTGGCACCTGGGACAGGAGTTCCACGGATTTCCGAGGGAAACGGAGCATACCGCCTTTCTGGCATGGCTCGAGGACCGGCTGGTGGAGCATCGCGTTGACGCCCTGCTGGTGTCCGGAGACATCTTCGACAGCCAGAATCCACCGGTCAGCGCCCAGCGCCAGCTTTATCAGTTCATCGGCCGGATCGCGACACGGCTGCCGTGGTTGCGCGTCGTCATAACGGGCGGCAATCACGATTCGGCCGGCCGGTTGGAGGCGCCCGGTCCGCTTCTCGACGCATTCGGCGTCAGGGTGATCGGAAGCCTTCCGAGAACGGCCGGCGGCGCGATCGATCCGGATCGCCTTCTGGTTCCGCTGGACTCCGCCGACGGCGGGCCGGGCCTCCTTTGCATTGCCATGCCCTTCCTGCGTCCGGCCGATCTTCCCCCGACTGGCGGCAATGACGGCGTCGACGAGGAACGGGATCCCCTGATCGAAGGGGTCCGCTCCCTCTACCGCGAGGCATTCTTGTTGGCCGCCCGCCGGTTGCGACCAGGCCAGAGGCTGGTCGCCATGGGGCATTGCTATATGACCGGAGGGGAGATTTCCGAGATGTCCGAGCGGCGGATCCTGGGGGGCAATCAGCATGCCCTGCCCGCCGATATTTTTCCAGAGGACGTGGCTTATGTCGCCCTCGGCCATCTGCATAAGGCGCAATCGGTCGGCGGCCGGCCCCATATGCGCTATTCCGGATCGCCTTTGCCGCTGTCGGTATCCGAACGGGACTACCGGCATCAGGTCATGCTGGTTGAAATCGGCGACGGCCCGGTGTCGTTGACCCCGCTCATCGTCCCCAGAACCATTCCGGTCCTCAGGATCCCCGACCATGGAACGGCCTCTCCGGAGGAGGTGCTGGCGCGTGCCGCATCCCTCGACCTGCCTTTGCCGCCGTCCCCGGACCTGATGCCCTATCTCGAAGTCGCGGTTGTGCTGTCCGCTCCGGCCCCCGGGTTGCGTCGGGAACTCGACGCCGCCCTGGACGGCAAGCCGGTCCGGCTGGCACGCCTGACCGTCTCGTCCGATCGGCGGCCGGGGCGCGATCCGGCGGTTCCGGTTCCCGATCTGGCCGATCTGCATCCCGAGGATGTGTTCCGTCGCTGCTGGGCGGACCGTTATTCGGAACCGCCGCCCGGGGATGTTCTGGACAGTTTCCGGGGACTGCTGGAGGAGATTGATAGCGACGGGGAGGGTCGGGTATGAGGATCCTGGCTATCCGGGGCGCCAATCTGGCGAGCCTCGCCGGCCCTTTTGAGATCGACTTCGAGGCCCCGCCCCTGGCCGATGCCGGTCTGTTCGCCATCACCGGACCCACCGGGGCCGGCAAGAGCACGGTGCTCGACGCCCTGTCCCTGGCGCTTTATGACCGGTTGCCACGGCTTGCCAATGCGGCGCGCTCAACGATCGGCCAGGGCGACGAGGATGGCCTTCTTGTCAGCACCGATGTGCGGACCATTCTGAGGCACGGTGCCGGGCAAGGGTATGCGGAGGTGGATTTCGTCGGGTGCGATCTTTGCCGCTATCGCGCGCGATGGAGCGTGCAACGAGCCAGACGGCGGGCCGACGGGCGCATCCAGGCGCAGAGCCTGTCGCTGGCGGCTCTCGGCGATGGCACCCTTCTCGGGGGAACCAAGTTGGAAACCCTGGCCGCCATCCGTGAGAAGAGCGGCCTCGACTATGAGCAGTTCCGCCGGTCGGTTCTGCTGGCGCAGCAGGATTTCGACGCCTTTCTGAAGGCCAGTCCGACCCAGCGGGCGGCTCTCCTGGAGCTGATGACGGGAACGGACGTCTATTCGCGCCTGTCCATGGCCGCCTATGAAAGGACCCGCGACGCGAAGTCGACCCTGGACGCGCTGACGGTGGAGGCCGGACGTACGGCGTTGCTCCTGCCGGAGGAACGGGACGCTGTCATGGCCGAGGCAAAGGCGGCCGAGGAGGAATTGGCGGCCAGTGTGCAGGAGATCGGCCGCCTGGGGACCGATATCGGATGGTATCGGCGACTGGCCCAGTTGCGGGAGGCGGTTCAGGCCGCGGAGGCCGGGCTGGAGGATGCGGTCGCGGCCGATCAGGCCATGGCTCCGGATCGCGAGCGGCTGGCGGGCTGGCGCCGTGCCCGGGACTGTGAGCGTGATCTGCGTGAGGTCGAGAGGACTGCCGCCCTGGTCCGGGAGTTGTCGGCCGCACGATCCAGGGCGGAGGCCGCCGCCACCGCCCTGGCTGGCGAAGCCGAGGAAGCCAGGAAGGATGCCGAGCGTTTCCGGGTCGCCGAAGAGGAGGCGGAGGCGAGGATCGCGTCCGCCGGCCCGGATCTGGATCGCGCGTCCGATCTGGACGCCGCGATCGAGGCCGCCGCGGTTCATCTTTCGCGCATGCGCGACCGCAAAACGACCGCAATGGCCGCCGTCGACGCCCAGCGGACGTCCGCCGTCCGGTTGGCCGGACAATGCGATGTGGCGGCGCGGGACCTGCGGACGCTGGAGGAGTGGCTGAGCGGTCATGCCGGTTTTTCCGATATCGCGCGGCAGATGGACCGGTGGCTGGATGGCATTGCCGCGCATGACAGGGCCAGCCGGGCGCTGAACGCCGCTGATGACCGTGCCACCATGGCGGAGCGGGAACTGGCCGGGTTGGCGGACGGCGTCCGGACGGCCCGCGCCGTCATTACCGGGGGGGAGGATCGCCGGACCCGGTTACGGCAGTCCCTGGAGCGGGTGACGGCGGACCTGCGGGGGTTGGATGGCGACGAGATTGAGCGCCGCCGCGGCGACGGCGCCGCTCTGATGGCCGCGCTGTCCGACGCCGGCGCCGAACTCAGGGCCGCAGAGGCGTTGGCGCAGACGCTGGCGGACCTGCGCGGGCGGCGCCGTGACGCCCTGGCGGAGCGGGATCGTTGCGCGCGGGAACGGGCGGAGCTTGATCAGGATCGGGTCAGAGCGGACGCCGGATTGGCCGACATGCGGAAAATGCTGGCTTTGGCGCAATCCGCCGCGGGGCGGCATGCGGCGGCGATGCGTCTGGATCTGGTGGCCGGAGAGCCTTGCCCGGTCTGCGGATCGAGGGAGCATCCGGGGGCGGAGGCGGAGGAGACCCTGGTCGCCCTGGTGGAGGCCCATCGCGAGCGGGTCGCCGCCGCAGAGGCGGAGATCCGCCGGATCGGGGACCGTCGTCAGGAACTGGTGGCCGGAGAGCGGTCGGCGGAGGTCACGCTGGCCCGGGCGGACGCGGAGGAGCCCCGGCTGGCGGACGATGCCGCCGGCCGGGCCCGGCGTGTGGATGACACCCTGGCGCGTGCCGCCGCCGCTGCCGGCCGGGCCGGCATCCCTCTGCCCGATCTGAGGGGCGATGGCTGGGCGAACCGGATGGAGCCCGTGTCGGATCATGTCTCCGGGGTGGCCGAAAGCCTGCGCGCCGATGCCGAAAAGCTGGCCGCCTTGCGAAGCGAGCGCGACCGGTTGGTCGACGCCCTGGCCCGCGGCGACGAAGAGATCCGCGCGGCGGAACGGCGGCTGGCGGAGTTGGATACCGCGACGACGCGGCTGGACGCCCTGATCGGGGAAAGCGGACGGGATCGCGAGACGCAGAGGGCCGCCATGGCGTCTGTGGAGGCTGTTCTGGAGGCGCCGCTGGCCTGCCTGACCGATTGGCGGCGGGATTTGCGGTCGGCGCCGGACCGGCTTGCCGACCGCTGTCGGGCCGCGGCCGGAGAGTGGCGGCAGAAAGAGGAGCTGCTGGGTCGGCAGCGGCAAACCCTGGACCGGCTGGCCACCGACCGTGCGATCGCGGAGGCCGGCCTGGCGGATGCCGTCTCCCACGCGGCGGAGGCCGGGGCAATGGCGGCGGAGGCGGAGGCCGGCCATGAGAGGCTGGTGGCGGAGCGGGCCCCGTTGTTTGGCGGCCGTCCCACGGCGGAGGTCCGCGCCAGGATGGAGGCCGGACGGGTTTCTGCACGCGACCGGCATCAGACCGCCCAAAGACGCTGGGCGACGGCAGTCGCGACGGCGGAAGGGGCCGCCGCGACCGCCAGGGCCACGATTGCGCAACTGGCGGAGGCCGGCCGTGCCCGCGACACGGCCATTCTGGAAAGGGACCGGCGCCTCGCCGAGCGGTCCCTGTCACTGGACGAGGCGCGCCACTTTCTGTCTCTGTCGCCAGAGGCGATGGTGTCATTGGAAAGACGTGCCGCCCAAATGGCTGAGGTGGCTGTTGCCGCCCATGCGGTTCTGGGCGAGCGTCGTGGCGCGCGCGAAGCCCATGAGGCCGCCCCCGGCCGCCCGATCCGTCCGGCCGAGGTTCTGGAAACCGCCCTCGCCGCCTGCGAGGCGCGCAGGACCACGGCGCAGGAGCGCCTCATCGGGACGCGCAACAGACTGGCGGAGGACGAGCGGCGGCGACAGGACGCGGCGGACCTGGAAGAGCGGATCCGCATCCAACAGGGCTGCCACGACCATTGGAAAAGTATCTCGGATCTCATCGGATCCGCCGACGGCGCCCGTTTCCGGCGCTATGCCCAGGGGCTGACCCTGGACCGGCTTCTGGTTGCCGCCAACATCCATCTCGCGGAACTGGCTCCCCGCTATATCGTTGAACGTCCTCCGGGCGGAGAACTGGATCTTCAGGTAATCGACCGGGATATGGGCAATGAGATCCGTGGCGTCGCCAATCTTTCCGGCGGGGAGCGGTTTCTGGTGTCCCTGGCGCTGGCGCTGGGTCTGGCGAGCATGAGCGGACACCGGACCCTCGTGGAATCGCTGTTTATCGACGAGGGATTCGGCGCACTCGATGCCAACAGTCTCGATATCGCGCTGTCGGCTTTGGAATCCCTGCAGTCCTCCGGGCGCAAGGTCGGTGTGATTTCCCATGTGCAGGCCATGGTGGACCGTATCGGCGTGCAGATCCGCGTCGCAAAACGGGGGGGTGGGCGCAGTTCGGTGGAAACAATCGGTGTGGGATGACCGCCGGTATCAGACGGTGCCGGATCGGGGGGCTGGACGACGGGGACCTCCTGCGGGTCCCGGTTGCCAGGCCCCCGGTCCCGGGAGAGAAGAGCGAGCGCAGTCAGGGGGAGAGCCCCCTGTCAGGCGGCATGCGGGCTGCTCTGATCGCTTCCGATCGGTGCGGGTTGGTGAAATTCCAGCCTGATGGGGCGCTCATTTCTCAATATGCCGACCGCGGAAGGAGGCCATGTCCCGGCGAGCGGATTTCTCCGGGACATGCTATACCCACCCGCTGAGCCGGCCTCAATGGCGCCGTGTGTTCTTTGGACCACCGTCGGCGATCCAGCCAGAGTGAACCTTTTTGGAGACAGCAATGAGTTCGGAACCGTCCAGTTGGGACTTGAAATTTCTCGCTCTGGCGGAGTTCGTTGCCAGCTGGTCCAAGGATCCGAGCACGAGGGTCGGGGCTGTCGCCGTCGGCCGGACACCGAATCTCCTGTCGCTCGGCTATAACGGCTTTCCTCCGGGGATCGCCGATCAGCCGGAACGTCTTCTGGATCGCGACACCAAATACCGGCTGGTCGTTCATGCCGAGATCAATGCCCTGATCAATGCCCAGTTTCAGCCGGTGGCGCTTTACATCACCCATCCCCCTTGTGTCCGCTGCACCGTCCAGATTCTGGCGTACCGCAGCGTCCGGCGCGTGGTCACTCGCCATCCTGATGAGGACATGCTGTCCCGTTGGGGCGCCGACTTCGCGGAAAGCAGGCATTTGTTCGAGGAGGCCGGGGTCGCGTTGGACCTCTACTGAGACGACGTGTGACGCCGGATCCCGGTGATCGGGTTCGATCAGCGCGGGCTGGCATCAGCCCTGGTCGCGCCCTCGCTTCCAGGGTGTCCGCCGCAACTGATATCCGGAATCCTGTCGCGAACGAATGTGAATTTGTTGCGGATCACAGCGTCGGTTTCGAGGTCGATCATCTCCTTGATGCGGGCCACGGAAAACGTCCGGACCTGTCCATCATCGTGACAATAGGCCTGTAGAGACAGATCCCGCCACCCGGACGGTTCCGCCCCCAGGAGCGAGATATGCCTCCAGGAGGGCGATTCTCCCGGTGCCGCATAGGAAACGAGCAGGTCGGCCAACCCCGCCATCTGTCCGGGAAGGGACACCGGGAGGGTGGACCCTTCCGGGGGGCGGCTGGCCGGTGCCTCCTCTTTTGTCAGTCCGGCCGCCATCCGGGCCTTGAGAAAGCCCATGGGGTTGGCGACCGGCTGGTCGGTCTCAAGGTCGATCATTTCCTCGATCCGGCTCAGCCGGAAACTGCGTTCCCGGCCCAGGTGATGACAGAACGCGCGGAGTCTCATGTCCCGCGCCCCGAGTGGCGTCACGGAATGCACGCTGATCCGGCGCCAGCTCCGCTGTCCTTCGGCATCGACATAGGCGATGGACAGCTCCGCATGGGCGGCCGTTTTGCGGGATGGCGCTTTGTTGAGCAGACCGACGGGGACCCTGCGCCATCGCCGCTGCCAGAGGACCAGCAGATGGGCCAGCAGCAGTGAGAGGCCGGCCAGAATCATCACGAGTCCCGAGCGGATGTCGTCGCGCGCCAGAGTGCCCAGGCCCGCTATGATCAGAAGGCCGCCTATTCCCCCCGCTCCACCGGCCAGGACCCCTCCTCCCAGAAGAAGCCCCCATCCCCACGCCCGATCTCCCCAGATCACCATGGAAACGCCGAGAACAGCGACCATACCCCCCAGTTTGTTCACCCATCCGACTCCTGAAACGGAGTTTTCTTGTCCTGCCCGCCAAGCCATGGCGGGCATCGGGATAGCATACGACAGCGGATTATAATAGTGGGGGCGAATTCATTGCGACTGAACAAAGTTGATGGAACTAACGGAGCTATATCAACCAAAAGTCATTGTTGCGGCGCAAGGGGCCGATCGGACGGCAGCATTTCCGGTCAAGAGTTCACAGTGCGGATCATCGCTTCCAAAGGGCGCAGGAGTGATTTCCCGCGACGTCACCGAATATCCCCAAAAAGTGTGGATAACCCTGTGGAGACCCTGTCGAAAACAGCACCCATACGGCATAGACGCTGGAAAGGAAGCGCCCTGCCCAGTGTTTGGGCAGGGCGCTTCGGCCTAGTCTTTTCTTGGGCATGGGATTTTGTTACACGGATGTTTCACGGCGTGATTGGAAACAACCCATGCCTGCATTGGCGCCTATTCAACTTCCTTTTTCCTGCGCTCCATGAACTCGACGAAGCCCCGGTCCATCGTTTTGATGTGATCGACGAGCCAGCTTCGCAGCGTTCCCAGTTCCGCCTCGGTCATCGGCTGGTCGCCCTGCATGAAACAGTTCTGGATGGCCCGGACCTGTCCCAGCAGGGAATCGTGCGCCTTGGCGTGGACACCGGCCGCCGGATAGGCATGCTGCTGCATCAGGACCTCTTCGGACATGAAATGCAGGTTGGTGAATTCGACCAGACGGTCGAGGACGATCAGCAATTCGTCCCTTGGCATGCCCTCCTTCATCTTTGTCTCGAACGTGTCCAGTAACCGCATCTGCGCGGCATGTTCGCCATCCAGCAGTTCGTCGCCCAGTTCCATTCCATGCTGCTCCACATCTCGGTCGCTCAGGGCCGGCGCCGCGCCATGGGCCCGCCGGGCCGCGTCGCGATAAAGGCCTCGTTGACGCGCGGGTTTTCCGTACCCACCACAGTCACTCAATTCGCGGGGGGGCGCAAGGTTCACCCGGGACGTCGAACGCGGGCCGCCGCGATACCGGCTCGATGTCGCGACGGCGGCACAGATCGGCGCACAACACCGATGGGAGCGCGAAATAAGCGCGGGCCTCGGCTGTGCCTCTCCTGACGCCCTTGCCGGCGCGCCGACCTGTGTTCTTTCCGACGCGCCCAGAGGCTTGGGATGCGGGGGGGATGAAATATAAAATTTTAGGTAAATTCTGAATGAATTGTGTATATTGCGGAATGCCAACAATTGCCTGGAGCAGTTTCTGGGCGCAACCTCGGGGTAATTGTTAAAAGCAACCATGAACCGCATGATTTTATTTACAGTGCGCGGTCTGGTTGCTGAAATTTCTTCCGTTCCCGGCTTTGACACGGTATTGTAATCCAAATGCAAACGGGATGTTGCTCATGCTGCTCTTTGGTAAGTCGCAGGGAAAAAACAGCAAGGACGACCCGCAGGCGGAACTGCAACGCCAGGCCATCGAAAGGCAGAAGACCAGGATCCGCGAGCTGCTTGAGAAGATGCGGGATGCGTCGCCGGCCGATGCCGAGCGGTTTCATCAGATGATCAAAGATCTCTGCAAGGACAAGACGTTGCCGGTCGAGTTCAAACGCAAGGCCATGGACTATGCCCGTAGCTATGAATGCAATGCCAATATGCGCGGCACGGATTCGCTGCTGCGCGACGCGATGCGCCTTGCCGCTGCGGAGCATATGAAAGAACGGGGCCAGAAATTATCCGAGGCGCGCAAGCTTTACGGCAAGGCCTGTACGCTGGGGGCCGATCAGGATTTCCGCAAGGCGGCACAAAGACTGATGGAGACCATCATGATGACCGGCGGCGTGCAGCGCCCCGGACCGAGCCGCGCCAAGCCGCTGGACACCGCCCCCAAGGCGCCCAATCGCGCGAAATGTTGACGGGATCGCGGTAATTCGCTGCGGTCCGGTCTCCGCCTGACGGACGCCATCCCCGCTGACCGCACCGGCCGGTCGCCCGGCTTTGTGGGGACTGGCCCGCCTCGCCCCTACCGACTCACGCCGATTTCCTTTATGCTCCGGGTTGAACAAGGCCCTCGTGGGGAAAGGCTGGGTGCGGGATGATTCATTTGGCCAATATTTTGATCGCTGCGGACGATCCCTCGCTGGCGCAGGAACTGCTGCAAAAGATCCGGGGCCATGGCTATGAGGGGCGCGCGGTGACCAGCCTGGACGGAGCGCTGGCCACCGTTGAGCAGGAACAGCCTGATATCGTTTTTGCCACCTGGTCGCTGGAGGGCGGATCGGGCATCGATCTGGCACGCCGGCTCCGGCAGGTCCCCTGGGGGGCCGGCATTCCCATCTGCCTCGCCGCCACGGAGCGCAATCCCGGCGCGAAGCTGGCCGCGGTGGAGGCCGGCGCGGACGATGTGCTGATGCCGCCGATCGAGGAAGGGAAACTGGTGGCGCGTCTGCGGCCGCTTGTGCGGCTTGCCATCATGCGGGCCGAGCTTCGGCAGCGGGCCCGGGCTGCGGCGCGCTTCGGGGTTTCCGTGCCCGCCGACCTGCCGGCGGCGCCGATGCCGACAGGATATCCCATTCTGCTGGTCGGCGACGATGGCGCGCCGCTTGCAGCGATGCTGTCGGGGGCCGCTCCCAGTTTTGCCGCGGACCCCTTTATTGCCGACGAGATGCTGGGGCGGAGCAATTTTGACGCGGCGATCCTGGCGACCGGCGCAAATCCGGGCCCTTATCTCGATTTCTGCGCCCAGGCGCGCAACAATCCCAGGCTGTTCAATCTGCCCGTCCTCCTGGTCGCTGCGCCCGGAGTGATTTCCGAAGAGGACGCCTATCACCACGGCGCCAGCGGTCTTCTCACCACGCCGGTCGATCCGGCGGAGCTTCAGGCCGCCGTCACGACCCAGGTTCGCCGCCAGCGGACCCGGTGGGTGATCCGCGAACGCCTGGCCGAGACCTTGGCCGACGCCGACCGGGATCCTGAAACCGGTGTCTATTCCAACGCTTTCCTCGAGTCCTATCTGGAGGACCGGGTTCGCTTTTCGACCACCCATGGACGATGTCTGTCGATGATGTTCGTCCGGGTCCCCGATATCGAGGGTGTCCGTGTGCATTTCGGCGAGGAACAGGCACACCATCTGCGCCGTCAGGTGGCCCAGTGGATCACCGGTCTGCTCCGGGCTGAGGATCTGACGGCGCGGTCCGGCGAGAACGAGTTCTGCCTCGTCCTGCCCGACACGCCCCGCGCCGAGGCCGAGGTGGTGCTGCACCGGATCGCCGGGGTCCTTGCCTATACCGATTTCGCGGTCAAGGAGGTGTACCAGCCCGTCAAGATCTGGGCCCGCGTCGGCGCCGCCGACCTTCTGCCCGAGGATACCGATAAGACCCTTGTGGCACGGGCGCGGGCGAACATTCTTTAGGCGCCCTTTGACCGCGATCCCACATGCGCCGATAGGGCGGACCGGTCACCGGAAACGGCTGTCGCCAGAAAGCTTATGCCATGCGGATTGATGTGATTTTCGATACGGTCTGTCCCTGGTGTTTCATCGGCAAGCGTCGTTTCGAGCGGGCGCTTGCGCTCCGGCCCGAGGTCCGGGCGGAAGTCCGCTGGCGTCCCTTCCTGCTCAACCCGGAAATGCCGCCCGGCGGCCTCGACCGTCAGGTTTATCTGGAACGGAAATTCGGCAGCAACTACCGGATTCAGCGGATTCACGGGACGGCGCAACAGGCTGGGGACAGCGAAAACATTACCTTCAACTTCGATCTGATCCGGCGGACCCCGTCCAGCATCAATTCCCACCGGCTGATCCATCTGGCGGCGTCTTCGACCCGGCAGGCGTCGATCGTCGAAGCAATTTTCCAGGCCTATTTCGTTAAAGGTCTCGATATCGGCGAGATCCCGGTTCTGCGCGCCATTGCGGAGGACTGCGGTCTTCCGGGGGACGAGGTGGAGGACTATCTCCAGGGCGACGCCGGCATCGGAGCGATCGAACTGGAGAATGCGCGGTTCCACCGTCTGGGGGTCAGCGGTGTCCCCTGCTACATCCTCGATGACCGTTATGCGGTGGCCGGCGCTCAGGAACCGGACATGCTGGCCCGGTTGCTGGATATCGCCCAGGGAACCGAACTGGAAACCGCTTCGCGATAGGCCGTGCCCGCCGTCCTCCGGCCGTGGCCCCCCGTGCCACTCGGAGATGAGGCCACTCGGAGATGAGGTCCGCTCATCGCCGGTTGGTTGGCTGGTCCGATGGCGCTGTCAGCCGGCGGCCGCCAGTTTCGCCAGTTGCTCCATCATCATTTGCAGGCCTTTGATCCGGGCGGCGGGATCGTCCCAGGACCGCTGGATCACCAGCTTGTGGTCCGGGCGCAGCTTGACCGTGCCGAGCTGTCCGGTGATGAACTGCACCAGACCAGCCGGATTGGCGAAGCTGTTGTTGCGAAAGCTGATCACCGCCCCCTTGGGGCCCGCATCGACCTTATCGACTCCGCCGGCTTTGCAAAGAACTTTGATTGCGACGATTTCGAGAAGATTTTCAACTTCTTGCGGAAGTTTTCCAAAGCGATCGATGAGCTCCGCGGCCAGGGCTTCGATCTCGGCGCGGCTGCCGACAGCGCCGATGCGGCGGTATAGGGCCAGCCGAACGGGAAGGTCGGCGACATAGGTTTCCGGAATCAGCACCGGCATGCCCAGGGCGATCTGCGGCGACCAGTCCTCGGCGGCGGTCGCGTCCTCCTGCCCGCCCCGCGCGGCGGCGACCGCCTCCTCCACCAGTTGCTGGTAAAGTTCGACCCCGACCTCCTTGATATGGCCCGATTGTTCCTCGCCCAGCAGGTTACCGGCACCACGGATGTCGAGGTCGTGGCTGGCTAAGGTGAAGCCGGCGCCCAGACCATCCAGCGTCTGCATGACCTGAAGCCGCTTTTCGGCCGATTTCGACAGGACCTGATTGGGCGGAAGGGTCAGGTAGGCATATCCGCGCGCCTTGCCGCGTCCCACCCGGCCGCGCAACTGGTAAAGCTGGGAAAGGCCGAACATGTCGGCGCGGTGGATCACAATGGTGTTGACGCGCGGCATGTCGAGGCCGCTTTCGATGATGTTGGTCGACAGCAACAGGTCATAAGCGCCGTCGGCGAAGGCCGACATCACCTCCTCCAGATCGGCCGGGGTCATGCGGCCATGGGCCACGGCCACGCGGATTTCCGGCACCAGATGACGCAGCCGTTCGAGCACGCGGTCGATGTCGGCCAGCCGGGGACAGACGTAAAAGATCTGCCCGCCCCGATAGCGTTCGCGCAGGATCGCCTCCCGGATCACGACGCCGTCGAAGGGCAGGACGAATGTGCGGACCGCCAAGCGGTCGACCGGCGGTGTGGCGATGACGCTCATTTCGCGTACGCCGGTCAATGCCAGTTGCAGGGTGCGGGGAATCGGGGTGGCCGTCAGGGTCAGGACGTGGACGTCGGCGCGCAGGGATTTCAGCCGTTCCTTATGCGCGACGCCAAAATGCTGTTCCTCGTCGATAATCAGAAGGCCCAGGTTCTTGAAAGACACGGACTTGGCCAGCAGGGCGTGCGTTCCGACGACGATGTCGAGCTGTCCCTCGGCCAGTTCCCGACGGTTGGCGGCGGCCGTTTTCGGGCTTACGAGGCGGGAAAGCTGGCCAACCCGGACCGGGAGGCCGGCGAAGCGCTCGGCGAAGGTCTTGTAATGCTGGCGCGCCAGCAGCGTCGTCGGCACCACCACGGCGACCTGCCGGCCGTCCATGGCGGCCACGAAGGCGGCACGCAGGGCAACCTCGGTTTTGCCGAAACCGACATCGCCACAGATCAGCCGGTCCATCGGACGGCCCGACCCCAGATCGCCGATACAGTCTCCGATCGCCCGGAGCTGATCCTCGGTCTCGGCATAGGGGAAACGGGTGCAGAACTCGTCATAGAGTCCTTCCGCCGGCGCCAGGCTGTCGGCGGAGCGCAATTGCCTCTGGGCCGCCACCGCAATCAACTGTTCCGCCATGTCCCGGATGCGCTTTTTGAGCTTGGCCTTGCGCGCCTGCCAGGCAATGCCGCCCAGCTTGTCGAGCTGGACGCCGGCCTGTTCCGAGCCGTAACGCGAAAGGACATCGATGTTTTCGACGGGAACGAACAGTTTGTCCCCGCCGTCGTAAAGGACGCGCAGGCAATCATGGGGGGCGCCCAGCACATCGAGGGTGACGAGGCCGTCGTAACAGCCGATGCCATGGTCGACGTGAACGACCAGATCCCCGTCGGACAGGTCCGAGGTTTCGACCAGAAACTGTTCGGCGCGGCGGCGATGGCGGGTCGGGCGGACCAGCCGGTCACCCAGAATGTCCTGCTCGGAGATCAGCACCAGATCGCCGGCCGCGAAACCGTGCTCCAACGCCAGTCCAACCAGCCCCGGCTTCGTCCGGGGAAGCGCCATGGCCGTCGTCCAGTCATCAGTCGCCGTCAGGTCCTTAAGACCATGCTCCTTGAGGACGCCGGCCAGCCGGTCGCCCGAGCCCTTCGTCCATCCGGCGATGACGACGCGGCGTCCCGATTTTATTTCGCTTTCGATATATTCCCGCACGCCGTCATAGAGATTGACGCCGGGTTGGGCGCGCAGATCGCCGAAATCGCGGCCCTGACGGCCGCCGGCATCGACTGTCCGTGCGGCGTCGGCGCTCGCCGCGAAGGGCCAGAACTGGGCGACGGCGCGCGTGGCGAGAAGACGGTCCCATTCGTCACGTTCAAGATGCAGCATGGCCGGCGGCAGGGGATTGTAAACCGTTCCCGCCTCCACCAGACCCTGGTTCCGGATCGACGTCCGCGCCTCGAAATATTCCCGGATCAGATCGAAACGCGCCTCCCGCGCTTCGTCGGTCTGGGGATCCAGTGTGACGATGGCGTCCGGCAGATAGGCGAACAGGCTGTCGAGGCCTTCATGGAACAACGGCAGCCAATGCTCCATGCCGCCGAACTTGACCCCCGACGAAACGGCGGCGTAAAGCGGATCGTCGTCGCTGACCGTGCCGAACAGTTCCCGATAATTGGCGCGGAACCGCTGGATCGATGCGTCGTCGAGCGCGATCTCGCTGGCCGGACGCAGGGAAAAGTCCTTGAGTTTTCCGGTGGAGCGCTGGCTCATCGGATCGAACTGGCGGATCTGCTCGACATCGTCGCCGAACAGGTCGAGCCGCAACGGCTCCGGGCTCCCCGGCGGGTAGAGGTCGATGATGCCGCCGCGGAAGGCGTATTCGCCGGGTTCCATGACCGTATCGGCGCGGTTGTAGCCGTTGCGGGCCAGGAACGCCTGCAGGGCCTCGATATCGAGGGTGTCGCCGACAGCGACCGAAAGGCAGGACTGCCGGAACATGTCGGCGCGGGGCACGCGCTGCAACACGGCACTGACGGTGGCGAGGACGATCCGGGAGCGCGTCCGGCCACCCTGGGCGGACAAACGGGACAGGGTGTCGATCCGCCGGCCCACGATCTGAACATGCGGCGATACGCGGTCATAGGGAACGCAGTCCCAGGCCGGAAATTCCAGAAGCTCGACATCCGGCGCGAACAGGGCCAGAGCCTCCGAAAGCCGGGCCAGCCGGGCGTCGTCGCGGGCGATATGAAGGATATCGGCGTTCCGCTTGGCCAAAGTCGCCAGAACCAGGGCGTCATAGCCCTCAGGCACCCCCGCCAGGGTTACGCGGCCGGGAGTGCGCAGAACCGTGTCAAGAACGTCGCTCACTTGTCTTTCGTCTCTTTTTGCGGGCCGTGCAGTGTGAATGCCCGAAGCATCCGCATGACGTCGCTTTGGTAGGCTGCGGGAACCGGCTTTGCGCCGGTGACCCAGAGAAACAGATCCGGATCGTTCACGTCGAGCAGCGTCTCGAACTGACGCAACTGGTCTGTCGTCAACTCCGGCAGGGTCGCGGCCGCGAATTCACCGAAAAAAATGTCGTTCTCGTTGGTGCCCATATGCCGGGCCCGGAACAGCAATCGCTTGCGGTCGACGTCCATCGTCCCCTGCCGCGTTCTGGAATGTTGGTTCACTCTGGAATGTTGTTGCACTCTGGCGATCCTCGCCTCGCCGGCGCGGCTCTGATGGTCCGCCCGGGGAGAGATAGGATATAAAGGGTTTGTTCCCGTCTGTCAGCCCGTCCGCGCGAAGGGTGTCGGCAGAAACCGGCGAGCCTGCCGGTTCGCCCCTCATTCATCCTTCATTCGGATCGGATCAGGCTGCCGTCATCCGCCTCTTGGCGGGGCGCCGGGGCGCAGGTAGTGTTCAGCGATCATGCGTCCTGAATGTCTTTATCCGCTCTTCGCCCCCGTTTCCGCGCTCCCCGGCCTCGGGCCCAGGCTGGCTCCCCTCGTCGAAAAGATCACCGGCGCCCATGTCGTCGATCTTCTCTGGCATCTGCCCGTGGGCCTGGTGGACCGGCGCTTCATGCCGACGCTCGATCAGGCGCCGGCCGGCCGCGTCGTCACCCTGAAGGTCCATGTCGATCGGCATATGGCGCCGGGCGGGGCGCGCCGGCCCTACCGGGTGGTCTGCACCGATGGAACGGGCATCCTGACGCTGGTGTTTTTTCACGCCAAGGGGGACTGGCTTGAAAAAACACTGCCGGCCGGTTCCGAACGCGTGGTCAGTGGCGTGGCGGAGCGCTTCAACGACGACCTCCAGATGACCCATCCCGACCATATCGTGCCTGTGGACCGTCTGGACGAGGTGATGACGGTTGAGGCGGTCTATCCCCTGACGGCGGGGTTGCCGGGCAAGGTGATGGTGAAGGCCGTCCGCGCGGCCCTTGAGCGCGCTCCGGACCTGCCGGAATGGGACGACCCGGAGTTTCTGCGCCGCAGGGGGTGGCCGTCCTGGCGCGAAGCCCTGGGGACCGTCCATGCGCCGCAGCGGGATTCCGACCTGATTCCGGCCACGACCGCGCGATCGCGGCTGGCCTATGACGAGCTGCTCGCCAACCAGCTCGCCCTGGGGCTGGTCCGCGCCCAGATGCGTAAGCTCTCGGGCCGCGTGATCGCCGGTGACGGCCGCCTGAGACGGCGGATCCTGGACAGCCTTCCCTTCCGGCTGACGGAGGCTCAGCTCCGCTCGCTGGCGGAGATCGATGCCGATCTGGAGGCTCCCTTGCGGATGCTTCGCCTGTTGCAGGGGGATGTGGGGTCCGGAAAAACTGTTGTCGCGCTTCTTGCGATGGCGACCGCGGTCGAGAGCGGCTGTCAGGCCGCCCTGATGGCGCCGACGGAAATCCTGGCCCGCCAGCATCTGGCGACATTGCAGGGGCCGGCGGAGGCGGCGGGTATCCGGCTGGGACTGCTGACCGGCCGCGACAAGGGAAAGGCCCGCGAGAAAATTCTGGCCGATCTGGCATCGGGCGGGATCGACATCCTGATCGGGACACATGCGTTGTTTCAGGAGGGCGTGGTCTTTCGCGACCTCGCCTTTGCGGTGATCGATGAACAGCATCGCTTCGGCGTGCATCAGCGGCTGGATCTGGCGGCCAAGGGGCAGGCTGTCGACATGCTGGTCATGACCGCGACGCCCATTCCCAGGACGCTGATGCTGACGGCCTATGGCGACATGGATGTGTCGCGCCTCGACGGGAAACCCCCGGGGCGAAAACCGATCGCGACCCGCGTGTTGCCCCTGGCCCGTCTGGATGACGTCGTGGAGGGCGTGCGCCGCGCGATCGCCGGCGGGGCGAAAGTGTATTGGATCTGCCCGCTGGTGGAAGAGTCGGAAAAGGTGGATCTCGCGGCCGCCGCCGATCGCCACGCCGAGCTGGTGGAGCGGCTGGGGCCCCGGGTCGGACTGGTGCATGGCAAGATGAAAGGCGCCGAAAAGGACCGTGCCATGGCGGCGTTCGCCGGGACGGACCTGGATCTGCTGGTGGCGACCACTGTCATCGAGGTGGGTGTGAATGTGCCCGAGGCCACGGTGATGGTGATCGAACATGCCGAACGGTTCGGTCTGGCACAGTTGCACCAGCTTCGCGGCCGGATCGGTCGGGGCGACCGCGCGTCGAGCTGCCTGCTGCTTTATGGCGGTCCTTTGTCCGAGAACGGCAAGGCCCGCCTCAATATTCTGCGTGAATCGGAGGATGGCTTCCTGATCGCCGAGGAGGACCTGCGTCTGCGCGGCGCGGGAGAGCTGTTGGGCACCCGCCAGAGCGGACTGCCGGAATTCCGGATGGCTGATCTTACGTCCCATTCCGACCTGCTGGCCATTGCACGGGACGATGCCCGTCTGATTTTGGAAACCGATCCGGAGTTGCAGGGGCCGCGCGGTCAGGCTCTCAGGACCCTGCTCTATCTGTTTGAACGCGACGGTGTGGTGAAAACGCTGAGATCAGGCTGACCGCCGGGGCTGGCGGCCCGGGCGGACCGGTCAGGCGAGCGGAAGCGTCTCCCACTCCTTCGCGCCCTGATCCTCGGGTGGCGCCACGATCCCGCCGGAAATCACCAGCTTCAACCCGTCCTCGACAGTCATGGGCAGCCGGCGCACGTCGGTGGCCGGCAGAAACAGCAGAAAGCCGGAGGTGGGATTGGGGGTGGTCGGGACGAACACATTGATCAGTTCCTCCCCCGCCTGATCGCGGATCACGCCGGTCGTGCGGCCGGTGATGAAGGCGATGGTCCAGATGCCCCGCCTTGGATATTCGATCAGGGCGACTTCGCGGAAGGCCTGGGATTTCTGGGCCAGAACAGTTTCGAAGATCTGCTTGATCGCCGAATAGAGCCCGCGCAGAACCGGCGTGCGACGCATCACCGCCTCGGTCAGGCGGACCCAGATGCGCCCGACGAAACCGGCGGTGAGCGCGCCCACCAGTGTCAGAAACACCACCACCAGCAAAAGTCCGATACCGGGGATTCCTCTGACGCCCCAGAGTTTCGCGTCGATATCTGCCGGCAGCAGCGGCGTGACCTGACGGTCGACGAAGTCGATGAACATCCAGGCGATGTAGATGGTGATGGAGATCGGCGCGGTCAGAAGAATCCCGGCGAAGAAATAGGCCCTGAGACGGCCGGCCAGCGTGAGCCGGGGTGACGGGGCGTCGGTCCCGGACGCTTTGTTCTTTCGGTCGGACATGGGCGTGGCTTTCTCATGAGGCGGATCGGAGCGGGGTCGGGCGACCAGGCGGACGGATCCGTCCGCGGGTCGTCCGATGGAGCCGGATCTTCATATCATCCCCCTTCCGAAAGAGCGATCCCCCCTTCCGAAAGAGTGAGCTTTGTGAAATCGTTGAGGCGCCCCTCATTCGGATATCCGGTTTTTCCATGACAGAGTCCCTCCCTCCCCGCCCGGTCATCGGCGTTGGCGCCCTCGGCGGGATAGACGGCCGGTTTCTTTTGATCCGGCGCGGTCATCCGCCGCGCCAGGGATGCTGGAGCCTTCCCGGAGGCCGGCAGGAGGCCGGTGAAACCGTGGAACAGGCGGGCCGGCGCGAAATCAGGGAGGAGACGGGAGTCTCGATCCGGGTCGTCGACGTCCTGGCCGTTGTCGATCTGATGGGGGGAGAGGACGGCGCCGGTTATCACTATACGGTCATCGATCTTGAGGCCGAATGGACGGATGGCGAGGCTGTGGCCGGCGACGACGCGGCGGATCTGGTGTGGGCCCATCCCGATCATTTGGAGTCTTTCGGATTGAGCCCGGCGCTTCTTGCGGTCATTGCCTCCTCGGTGGACCGGCGGCGTGGCGGCCCCGGGGCGCCGACACTTCTGTCGCTCTCGCCGGCCGCGGCATCGGGATCTGGTGGCGGCGGGCGATGACGCGGGAAGCCGGGTGTCGGGTCTTTAGCAGGGTTTTTCTGGAACCCGGACACCTGTCTCGCCTATGATATGTTTTTAACAGAGCCTTTATTTACCTTTGATCATGTGTGTTTCTTCCAACTGCCTTGCGATGATTGAACGGCTTGTCGCCTTCGACACCACCAGTCATCGATCCAACCTTGACGCCGTCTCCTTCATCCGGGAAACGCTGGAAGGCCTTGGTGCGGTGTGCCGGCTGACCTATGACGACGATCGCCGCAAGGCCAATCTCTATGCGACCCTGGGTGCGACTGACCGGCCGGGAATTATGCTGTCAGGCCATACCGACGTGGTCCCGGTGGAGGGGCAGACCTGGCAGTCCGATCCTTTCCGGCTGACGATGCGAGACGGCGCCTGCTTCGGCCGCGGCGCGGCCGACATGAAATCCTTCATCGGCCTGTGCCTTGGATTGGCCCCCGAATTCATGGCGCGAGGTCTTGAGACACCGCTGCATTTTTCCTTTTCCTACGATGAGGAGATGGGATGCGTCGGCGTCAGACGGCTGATCGCCGATCTTGCCGGAATGCCGGTGCGTCCCCGGATCTGTATCGTCGGCGAACCCACGGGGATGCAGGTGATCGCCGGCCATAAGGGTAAGAAAAGCGTGCATTGCCATGTGCATGGCAAGGAAAGTCACTCCGCCCTGGCCCAGGGGGTCAATGCCGTCGAGGTCGCGGCCGAGGTGATCACCCATATCCGGTCCCTGCAACGGCGGATCCGGCGGGACGGTCCGTTCGATCAGTCCTACGAGCCGCCATTTACGACCTTGCACACCGGAAAGGTGTCGGGCGGCCATGCGCTGAACATCGTTCCCCGGGACTGCCTGTTCGATTTCGAGATCCGCGCCCTGCCCGGCCAGGATTCCAACGCCTTGCTGGACGAGATCCGAACCTTCGCGGCAACCAGTCTTGAGCCGGAGATGAAGTCCAGAGACCCCTCCACCGGGATCGACTTCACCGTCATGAACGATACCGCCGGCTTCGATCTGCCGGATGACCACCCTGCGGTTCGTTTCGTGACCGCCCTGACCGGGGCCAATCAGACCGGGCGCGTCAGTTTCGGGACCGAGGCCGGTCTCTTCAACGAGGCGGGCGTTCCAACGGTCGTCTGCGGCCCGGGCTTTATCGAACAGGCTCACCGTCCGGACGAGTTTATTTCCCTGGATCAACTGGCTCAGGGCGAGGCGTTCCTGCGCCGCCTGATGGATCAGATCTGCCGCTGAGCGGCCCCGCCGCGGACGCTTTTTGGAAAAAGGCACGATGCCTGACCGCATCGTGCCTTTTTTAAATAGGTGATTGTCCGGTCAGACCTTTTCAACATTGATGTCGTGCAGCCGTTTCCCGTAATGGTCGTCCCAGTCGGCCCCTTGCGGGATCAGGTTTTCGCAGCGGAAATAGGTGTGATGGTGTTCGAGAAGGCGACTCTGGTTCAACAGCAACCGATTGTAGGCATTGAATCCCGCACAGGTGAGCTGAATCCACCCGTTCCAAAGAGCCAATTGAAAAGAAAACAGGGATTCGAGTTGCGGTGTCATGGCGATCTCCTCCCTCGTCTGACTGTTTGTTCCGTCTGAAAGATATCGATCGCTTACTTTACCAGATTACCCGGGTCTTCATAGTCGGCTTCTCGCCAAAGGAGCGTGGCCTTAAGGCCTAATGGGGTCCCCCCGCGCCGCCGCGCTCCGACAGCAAAGATTGTCCGGCAGGGCAAGGAGTGGCAAACTCGGCTCATCGTTCATGGTGGGTCTTAAGGTCATGGCAAACACAGATCGCAATCGCCTTCGCAAAATCGCGGGGAACCTGTCGGAGGACGAGCGCAAAAGCAAACTGAGCGCCGCCGCCGATATCCGTCGCGATATCGAAGAGGTTCTGGGAACCGATATCGTGAACCAGGAAAAGCTGGTTGCCCTGGCTGAGGGCATCTGGCTCGCGATTCCGGTCACGGCAAGGGCGCGTTTCACGGCCGAGGACTGGCAGCGGGCCATCCATGAGCGGTGCACCGCGGCCCTGGTCAGGGCCGAGCAGAAGCTTGAGGAAAACAAATATGACGACAAGATGTTTGCCGCGAAGGTGAAAATTCTGCGTCAGACCTTTGCAGCGCAGGTCGTTCGCGCGATGCAGTCCGTGGCCGATAAATATCGCCGGGGCTGACCGATCCTTCCCCCTTTCCCTCCGTTCCCGTCTGTGGCGGGCAACTGGTGCGCGTGGCCTATCAGGCCGGCCGTTGGATGACCGATGCCCGGGCAGGATGCCGATCTTTCCAAGCTGACGTTCCTGGTGGTCGAGGACCAGGAGCATATCCGTTGCCTGATCGTGCAGTTGCTGGCGCGACTGGAGGTCGGCCGGGTGCTGGAGGAGGCTGACGGCGGGGCGGCGCTGCGCCTGATGTCGTCGGAGTCCCCGGATTTCATTCTTTGCGACGTCTGGATGGAGCCCGTTGACGGTCTCGCCTTCCTGCGCCGCCTGCGGTCCGGCGAGGTCGGCACGGAAAATGCGGCCGTTCCGGTCGTTTTTCTGACCGCGGATTCGGAACAGGGAACCGTCATGGCCGCGATAGAGGGGGACGTCGACGGTTATCTTGTGAAGCCCGTATCCCTGGCGGATCTGCGAACGAAGATCACCGCCATCCTCGACCGTCGCAGGTCCGGTCTGCGTCCCAAAGCGGTTCCCCAGCCCCGGCCGGTGTCCTGACCGGTCATAGTGGTCCTCGCCGACCGGAACAGATCCTCATCAATCAGTTTTCCGGTGAAATGCCCCCGGAATTCCGTCGGCAGCAGGTTTTACCACCAGCCTGTGCGGATCGGAACCGATCAGCATAGACAGTCGGCCCTGAGGCAAGTTTCTCCGAAACTTTTGCGCCCCCGCCCGCTATTCACTCGCCGGTCCGGGGTGGGCCGGCCAACCGGCGATGAGTCATCCGCAGCGCCGGTTGGTATAAATTGCCACCTGAGAGTGATATATAATTACTCATTTGAATAAAAAATAGAAAATACAAAAAATTTTACGTAAAAACGGAAAAATTATCCGTCGAAAAGAGTCAAAGAGACGATTTTCGGGAAGGGAATTTTTACAATCGATGGTTTTTCTGATAGCGTTTTTAGTCACTTCTGCATGACGTCCGGTTGTGAGGGCATTGCGTGTTATAGATCAATTCTGATCGATATTTTTCTATCGGACGTTACGAAAAACGAATGATTCGGTGGATGGTGACTCGTGAAAATAATAACCGCTCTATTGACATTAATGTTGTGCGGATGTGCCACAACATTTCCCCCGTCTGTGGTCGATCTTCAAAAGCCGGTTTCGATTCAACCGACTGAAGGAATAGTCCTGATCGGAATGGGGATCGAGGATGTTGATCGTGATGCCAAATTGAACGGCAGCTTTATCCCGATCAACGCGGTCTCAGGAACTCCGGTCAGAAATATGGAATATCCCATTGCTTTATATAACAGAGATATTCGTCGCAATGCGGAAAACGGTAAGTGGCCGGCTTATTTTGCCTATCATCTTCCTGCGGGAACCTATGCTCTGGGATGGATGTCCAATTGGGAATCCGGAGACGATCATCGATTTTTCATGATCACACAGTTTCCTGGCAGCCTCCGTTCGGAAGATAAGGTGGGCCAGATCGATCATCACATGTCGATGACCGGGAAAGCGCAGCCCAATACTCCGACATTTACCGTCCAGGCGGGTCAGGTCAGCTATGTCGGCGACTTATTGTTCGACGTCACCGATCCATCGAAATTGCGCTGGTCCTTCGGGTTGAGCGAAAAAAGCGCGAAGGAGTCTTTGCTCAAATCCGGACTTCAGGACCGGATGGTGACGAAACCGATGACGCGCTTCGACAACGCACCGGCCACCGGAAAGGATGGCGTCGATGCGGTGCCACCCCCTAAGGAGTTGCCAAAGCAGGAGTCCATTACGTCTACCAATCATGCCGATAATCTTCAGCTCGGTGATGGTAATGCCGTCGTTATCATCGGTTTTCGCTTTCCGGCGCTTGTGCAGGATGAAGCCTTCGTCAGATCCGTTCATGGTGGATTTATTGCGATAGATCCGAATACGGGGAAAAGAATAAGCAGAAAAATAATTGAAATATGGGTATCCTGCGCATCTTTATCGTCCGCAAACGAGTGTGATAAATATCAATACAAGGTCTACGTAATTCCCCCAGGAACCTATGCGTTGTCCTGGCTTTTGAGGACATCTCCGGGATTTTTAAACAGAAGCGATAATAGAGGTGTCTGGCAGTTCGATCGAAATTCCGATCTTGTTTTCAATATGTCGACTTATGGGGCTGGCGTCTATGTCAGTAATTCCAAGGTGTCGGACTCAACGGTTGTAAATCTTGGATCTCCAACATTTTCGGTAAATGCCAATGAGGCTGTTTATGTTGGCAATATCAATGCGGATGTCTGGAAACACGAACTGATATTGACCCACAATGAGGAGGATGCAAGGAAAGCCTTGTTCACTGCCCCCTATGCTCCCGATATGGTCTACCGGCAAATGATGCCCTTTATACCGCCGGGTGCCCCGAAGCAATAACCGGTCGATAAAGGGGAGCGCGCCGCTTGCCGCGTCCCGTTCAAGCGCCGTCTGGCGCTTGAACGGGCCTGCCAGCGCGCCGGGGCGTCACCGCTGCATCAGCGCGAACACGCCCCACCCCAGATAGTCCCGCGTGTAGGTGGCGTAGCGTCCGGGCTCCGTGGTCAATTTGGTCCGGACTTCGTCCGCGAAGTCGTCATCGGGATTGGCGTCAAGCCAGCGACGCATGGTCAACCATTTTGCCGCCTCATATCGGTCCCAGCCGTCCTGGTCCGCCAGAACCATTTCAACGACATCACAGCCAAGGCGACCAAAAGACGCGATCAGGTCCGGCAGGACGAAAAAATCGGAGCCCGCGCCGGCAAGACACCCCCTGGCACCCTCTTCCGTCGGGGGACGTTGCCGCCAGTAGGGTTCGCCGATGAGGATGATTCCGCCGTCTCGCAGGCTCCGCGCCAGAAGCCCGAGCGTGCCGGCGACTCCGCCGCCGATCCAGGTGGCGCCAACACAGGCGGCCACGTCGACCATCTCTTCGGAAACATAGCCGGCGGCATCGCCATGGATAAAGGTGACACGGTCTGCGACGCCGAGCTCGGCTGCGCGGATCTTCGCCTGCTCGGTGAACAACCGGCTCATGTCGACGCCCGTACCGACGATGCCGTGGTCGCGGGCCCAGGTACACAGCATCTCTCCCGAACCACTGCCAAGGTCTAGTACCCGGGCCCGCGGCTCCAGCCGCAGCGCCGCGCCGAGAGTGGCGAGCTTTTCAGGGGTGATCGGATTATGGATGCGGTGGGCGCTTTCCGTGATCGTAAAGATCCGTGGGATATCCAAAGCGGAAGACCTTTTTGGCAAATTGGCGGGACGCGGTCATACGACGCCGGGGAAAGCCGGCGTCCGAAGCCGGAGGATGGAGACGACGACCGAGTGGAGTCTGGAAGAATACCCCCCGTGGCCAGGTCGCGCCACCGTGTCGCATCGGTGGCCCGGACGGTTCGAAGAAACCCGGCTCAAGGGCTTGCGGCGACGGGGCGGCCCTGGAGCGATCCGCCGGATGGTGGGCCTGAGAAGCGCGGATATGCTGCTCATTTCCAGCCCGACGGGACCGCATTTCGCAGTGGAGGCTCTCTATCTCTGTTCTGACGGCCCCAATCGTTCCGGCCCCCGTCGTTCCGATCCCTGCGGTTTCCTGGTCGTCTCGGCTTCTTCTTGCGAGGCTGCAAGGCCGGCCAGCACGAAACGGTGAAGGTGTCCGACCATAAAGTCGACGTCCGTGGGTCTTGCCGCAACATTGGGAAACAGGTGCGAGAAGACTCCGCGATCGGCGATCAGCATCATGACGCAAGGCGCGACCGTGGTGACGATGCCCCGGGTGACAGCCGGATGGGATTCGGGAAGCGACATCAGTTCGGCCACGATCTGACGGACATGGCCGATCTTTGGCATGACCTCGCGCACCCGGAGTGTCTCGAACATGGGGGTCGGCATCACGATTTCGCGCCCCAGGATTCGAAACGCCCCGGACGACGCCGTCGTCCCCATGGCGGCGCGCACGAACAGTTCGATGCCCGATCTCAATTTTTCGGGAGCGGCCATCCGCGAGGACGCAAGGGCGGACAATGAGTCTTCCGTCACCAGATGCCGGTGCGCCTCGATCAGAACCGCCAGATACAAATCCTCCATGCCCCCGAAATGGTAATTGATCGCCGCCGGGTTGACGGAGGCCCGGTCACAGATCGCCCGGCCGGTGGCGCGATCGAAACCGTATTCCGCGAAAACAGATCTGGCGGCCTCCAGAAGAAGTGTTCTGGTGCTTCCATCATCTGCCGAATGGGCGCGAGGTTTCCGCCGATAAGGCCTAAAAGTAGGGGAATTATCCATAGTTGTTATACTAACGGTTCTGTCTGTTCAGTCAAATTCAAAATGCAAATTTCAAATTCACATTTGACATTAAAATGAGTTGGGTCTAATCTCAACCATCATGAAACGCGCTATCCCAATGATCCTGATCCCCACCCTGGCTGCGTTGGCTGGCGGCTATTGGTGGCAATCCCAACGGGCCGAAAAGCCGGCCGATTTCGCGCTTTATGGCAATATCGATCTGCGTCAGGTCTCTCTCGCGTTCAATGGTGATGCCCGGATTGTCACGCTCTCCGTCCAGGAGGGCGATCACGTTCATCCAGGACAGGTTCTGGGCAACCTCGATGCGGATCGCCTGACGCACCAGCTTGCCGAGGCGACAGCACAATTGGAGGCACAACGTCAACTTGTCCTCAGGGCGCATAACGGCAGCCGGCCCGAGGAAATCGCTCAAGCCAGGGCCTCGGTCGCGGCCTCTGAGGCCGATGCGGCCTATGCCCGCAACCAGTTGGACAGACTTCAAAAGGTGGCCTCCACGTCAAGTGGGGAAGCGGTCAGCCGCCAGGACCTCGACAACGCCAAGTCCGCCCTCGACGCCGCCAATGCCAGGCTTGAGAACGCGCGCAAAGCTCTTGAACTCGCAGTCCTGGGACCGCGCAAGGAGGATGTCGCGCAGGCCGAGGCCCTGCAAAAGGCGGCTGAGGCGAAGGTGGCCTATTTGCGTCGTCTCCTGGCCGACACCACCCTGATTGCGCCCGCCAATGCGGTCGTGCGCAATCGCCTTCTGGAGCCGGGCGACATGGCGTCGCCCGAAAAACCGGTTTATTCACTCGCCATCGTCGATCCGAAATGGGTCCGGGCGTTCGTTTCCGAAACCGACCTGGGCCGGCTTCGCCCCGGCATGGCCGCGAAAGTCTCCGCCGACAGTTTTCCCGGCCGCCAGTTCGACGGATGGATCGGGTTCATATCGCCGGTGGCCGAGTTCACTCCGAAATCCGTCCAGACGGAAGAATTGCGGCCAAGTCTGGCTTATGAGGTGCGGGTCTTCGTCAAGGATCAGAATGACGAATTGAGGCTCGGCATGCCCGCGACCGTGCGGCTGGTCCCGGCCGGCGGAGACCAGCAACATCCGGCGTCGTCATCATGATCGCCGGCGGGGCGGATAAAACCGCCGCGCCGCCGAAAGTGGTGTCGATCAGGGGTGTCGGCAAGACCTTCCGGCGGGGCGGCGCGCGGATCAGGGCGTTGGACAACGTGTCGCTCGACGCCGACGCCGGCAGTCTGGTCGCCCTGGTCGGCCCCGATGGTGCCGGCAAGACGACGCTGCTCCGGATGATCGCGGGGTTGGTATCGATCGACACCGGCAGCGTCGCGGTGCTCGGTTTCGACGCAGCGCGCGATCCGCAGTCCATTCAGTCGCGGATCGGATACATGCCCCAGCGGTTCGGCCTCTACGAGGACCTCAGCGTTCAGGAGAACATGGACCTCTACGCCGACCTCAATGGCGTGACGGCGGCGGAACGCAGGGAGAGGTATCCGCGCCTGATGGAGATGACCGATCTTGGACGTTTCCTCGATCGTCCGGCCGGAAAACTGTCCGGAGGCATGAAACAGAAGCTTGGCCTGGCCTGTACATTGGTGCGCCCCCCCAGACTGTTGCTTCTCGATGAGCCGACGGTGGGCGTCGACCCCCTCTCCCGCCGGGAATTGTGGGAGATCATTCTTCATCTGGTTCGCGACGACAAGCTGACCGCCATCGTCAGCACCGCGGCCCTTGACGAAGCCGAGCGTTGTGACCGTGCGCTTTTGATGCATCTGGGCAAGGTGCTGTCGGAAGGCAGTCCCGAAGCGATTGCCGGCCGCGCGGAAGGCCGCGTCTTCCTGGCCGATCCCGGCCCGGACGAACCGGCCCGGCGCCTTCAGTCCCGCTTGCTCGATGACGATGCGGTTCTGGACGCTGTCCCGGAAGGCGGACAGGTTCATCTTGTCATGCGCCAGGGCTGCGGTCCTGCGGCCGTGGGGCTGTCGCCGGAGCCGGCCCTCCCCCGTTTCGAAGACGGCTTCATGACCCTGTTGCATGAGGCCGGCGCGGGTGGCCATGCGGCCGGCGGCGCGATGACCCTGGCCCGGCCGCCGGAGAAAGGGGCGGATGATGTGGCGATCGAGGTCAGCGATCTCGTCAAGACATTCGGCGATTTTGTCGCGGTCGACCATGTCAGTTTCCGGGTTCGCAGGGGGGAGATCTTCGGGTTGCTGGGGCCGAACGGCGCTGGCAAAACGACGACCTTCCGGATGTTGTGCGGTCTTCTGGCCGCCAGCGGCGGGACTTTGCGCGTGGCGGGAGAGGATCTCAGGGTCGCCGGCGCGTCAGCACGCCAGAAGGTGGGATATGTCGCGCAAAAATTCGCGCTCTATTCCCAGCTTTCGGTCCGGGAAAATCTGGATTTCTACGCCAGTGCCTACGGCCTCAGCGGACGCGCACGGCGTGACAGAATTGAATGGGCGATGACCCAGTTCGAATTGACGGAGCTGGCCCGGGTTGTCAGCGGTCAGCTTCCGGGTGGTTTCAAGCAGCGCCTGTCCATGGCGGCGGCCTTGATGCACGGGCCGGAAATCCTGTTCCTCGATGAACCGACCAGTGGTGCCGATCCGTTGGCCCGCCGCGAGTTCTGGCGGCGGATCACCGCCCTGTCGGATCAGGGCGTGACGGTCATCGTCACCACCCATTTCATGGAAGAGGCCGAATACTGCGACCATGCCGTCATTCAGGATGCCGGCCGCATTCTCGCCAAAGGGACGCCGGCGGAAATCCGTGCGCGGGCCAGGGCGCAACCGGGCGGGCGGCCAACCATGGAGGACGCCTTCATTGCCATTGTCGAAGAAGCCCGCGCCAGGCCCCACGAAAAGCCGGTTGACAAATCCGGGGTCAGGGGAGGTCCATCATGACGGCTGCCGACGATACCGGTTCCCCCCGCGCGCGCATGCGCCGGGTTGCCGCGCTGGTGCGTAAGGAAAGCCGGCAGATTCGCAGGGATCCCAGCAGCATCACGATCGGCGTGTTGTTGCCGGTCCTGCTGATTCTTCTGTTCGGTTACGGACTGTCGCTGGATGTGAAGGATGTTCCGGTCGCGGTGGTCCTGGAGGATACCTCTCCCGCCGCCCTGGAACTGGCCGCGGGTTTCCGCCTGTCGCCCTACTTCAAGTCGGTCGAAGGCGTCAGCATGGCTGACGCCCATGAGGCGATGCTGCAACGGAAAGTGGATGCGGTGATCCGGATCCGCGAGGATTTTTCCCGCAAACTGACCAACGGCGGTGCGACGGTCGAAGTCCTGCTGCACGGTATCGACGCCAACCGCGCCCGCATTATCCAGGGCTATGCCGAGGGCGCCATTCAGATGTTCAACGCCCGTTACACCGATCATGAACGGTCGGCGGCCGGCCGTCGGGGGGCGCCGCCCCCGGGGGGGGGAGGGCGGAGGGGGGGGTGCGGCGCCGCCCGTTACACCGATCATGACCGGGCGGCGGCCGGTCGTCTGGCGGCGCCGCCGCCGGTGGATGCACGTCTCAGGAAGTGGTTCAACGAGGCCGATGACAGCCATTATTTCCTCGTTCCCGGCCTGATCGTGCTGGTGATGACGCTGATCGGCGCAATTCTGACCGCTCTGGTGATGGCCAGGGAATGGGAACAGGGCACTCTCGAAGCCCTGTTCGTGTCGCCTGTCCGGGTTCCGGAGATCCTGCTCGGCAAAACAATCCCCTACTTCGGTCTGGGCCTGATCGGACTGGTGCTCTGCATTCTGTCGTCCAGCATTCTGTTCCATGTTCCCTTCCGGGGATCGGTACTGGTGCTTTGCGGCGCCTCGATGCTCTATCTGCTGGTGTCGCTGGGGCTTGGCCTGCTGATTTCCTCCGCGGTGAAAAACCAGTTTCTGGCAAGCCAGTTCGCAGTTCTTCTGACCTTTCTGCCTGCCCTGATGCTGTCGGGGTTCCTGTTCGATCTGCGGAGCATTCCCGCCGTCGTGCGCGCCATTACCCATGTGGTTCCCGCCCGCTATTACGTCGAACTCCTTCAGACGATCTTTCTCGCCGGCGACGTCTGGCCGGTCATTCTGCCCGATATCGCAATCCTCACCGGGATCATGCTGTTGCTGCTGGCGCTTGCCCGCAAGGCGACCCGGAAAAGAGTGGGGTAAACCATGCTTGCCTCCCTGTTACGCATTCTGGCTCTGACCCGCAAGGAGCTGCTGGCGGTTCTCAAGGAGAAACGCAGCCGGGTTAGCCTGTTCGCCCCGCCGATCGTTCAGTGTCTGTTGTTCGGCTATGCGGCGACCTATGACATTTCCTACGTGCCCTATGCCGTCATCGACCGGGATCACAGCGCCGCGTCGCGGGAATTCCTGGCGCGGCTCGATGGATCCGGCGTCTTTGAGCGCATTGCCGAGCCGGCGCGGATCGACGATCTGAAGACGGCGATCGATACCCGGAAAGTGCTGGTCGCGATCATCATCGACGGCGACTTCGAACGCCGCCTCTCGCTGGGAGAGCCGGCGGCCGTTCAGGTCATCGCCGATTCGCGCAATTCCAACACGGCCGGAACCGCGTCGCGCTACGTCAACGAAATCGTCGCCGGATTCGGGGAAACTTGGGCTGCGGGCCACGGAGCCCGGCCACGGCCGGTCCGATCGGAGGTGCACGCCTGGTACAATCCCAATTTTGAAAGTCGCTGGCAGTTCATTCCGGGAATGATCGCCACGCTGACCATGTTGCAGACACTGTTGCTGACATCGATGTCGGTGGCGCGTGAGCGCGAACAGGGCACGTTCGACCAGCTTCTGGTGACGCCCTTCAGACCGCTGGAGATCATGGCCGGAAAGGCGATCCCCCCGATTCTGATCGGCATCGTTCAGGCGACCCTGGTGATGCTGGTCGGCCGCTTCTGGTTCAATGTGCCGTTCTCCGGTTCGGTCATGACGCTTTACACCGGTCTGGGTCTGTTCCTTCTGGCCTCCATCGGGATCGGCCTTCTGGTGTCGTCCCTGGTGTCCACCATGCAGCAGGCCATGTTATTCACGTTCGTCCTGCTGATGCCGTTCGTCCTGTTGTCCGGCCTGACCACCCCGATCGCCAATATGCCCTACGCGCTGCAACAACTGACGTTCGGCAATCCCCTGCGCTACGCCGTCGAAATCGTCCAGCGGATCTTTCTGGAAGGCGTCGGTCTCGACCGCCTGCTGCCGGATCTCTGGCCGCTCGCGGTCATGGGGGTGCTGTCGCTTGCGGCGGCGTCGTGGCTGTTCCGTCATCGCTTCGAATAGAGGAAGGACCCGATCATGTCCGGATTGCGCACGTTCCATCTCGCCGGTCTCGGCCTTGGCGTCCTTCTTGCCGGTTGCCAGGTCGGTCCGGACTTCCAGAGCCCGGACGCAAAGGCGCCTGATGTCTGGCGGGTCGGACCGCCCGCCGCCACGGATATCAAAAGCCATGTCGTTTCCGACACTATCGATGCCTCCTGGTGGGGCGCCTTCGGCGATCCGCTGCTGAACGACCTCGAACAGCGGGCCGGGCAGTCCAATCTTTCGATCGCCGCATCGGCCCAGCGGATCGTTCAAAGCCGGGCCATCCGCGCCGTCGCCGGTGCCGATGCCGTGCCTTCGCTCGACGCCAATGCCTCTTATGAGCGGCAGCGCCTCAGCGCCAACGGCCAACTGGCTTCGATCGCCAAAGGAAGCGGCCGGTCGATCAGAAGCGGCGATATCTGGCAGTTCGGCTTCGACGCTTCGTGGGAGTTGGATCTTTGGGGCCGCGTGGCCCGGAACATAGAGGCGTCGGACGCCTCACTGGAAGCCTCGCTCCAGGATCACCGTGATGTGGTGCTGGCGGTCAGGGCCGAGATCGCCCGCAATTACGTCGACCTGCGTCGCATCCAGGCCACCCTTGCCCTTAACCGCGAACTTGCGGGGACGGCCTCCCACATCCTGAAACTGGTTGCAAACCGTTCGACCGGCGGTACCGCGACCGGGATCGATGTCGCCAACGCCCGCTCTCTTCTCGAACGGATCGATGCCGACAATCCACGGCTGGAGCAGGAGCAGGAGCAGGCAATCAATGCCATCGATCTGCTGCTGGGAGAGCAGCCGGGGACCCTGCGTCCCACGCTGATTGAGACCGGGCCTGTTCCGCCGGTGCCGTCCCAGGTGCCGATCGGGCTTCCGTCCGATCTGGCCCGCCGGCGGCCCGACATCCGGCGCGCAGAGGCGCAATTGCATGCCGCCACGGCGGAAATCGGCGTCGCGGAAGGAGCTTTCTATCCCCGCATCACCTTGTCCGGCGATGCTTCCTTGCAGGCCATGCAGTTCCGTGATCTCGGCAACTGGTCGTCGCGCCAGTTCGGGATCGGTCCCGGCGTGTCTCTTCCGATTTTCCAGGGGGGCCGGCTCACGGGAAATCTCGAATTCAGCAAGGCTCGGGAAAGAGAGGCCGCCATCGCCTATCACGCCGCTGTTCTCGACGCCTGGAGAGAGGTGGATGACAAATTGGCCGCCTATCACGGCGAACAGCAGCGCAACGCCCGGCTGGCCCGGACGGTGGAGGCCGACCGGCGCGCCCTGTCCCTTGCCCATGACCGGTTCGACGGAGGGGTGGCGGATTTCGTCTCCGTCCTGGAAGCCCGTCGGACGATGCTGAGCAGCCAACAGGCCCTGGTCGAGAGCCAGGGCACCCTGGCGACCGATCTGATCGGCTTATACAAGGCCCTGGGCGGAGGATGGGACGACACCGTGGTCACAGTCCTGGAGGAAAAACTGTCTCAGGTCACCGGCTCTTCTGGCAAGAATCCGTAAGCAGAGCTCCCGGGCGAATGGCGGAACGTCCCCCACGTTCCGCCGGTCGGGATACCGATGCCCGGTCGAGCGCGTTGACATCAGGGGACGCACATCCCCGTCCCCGGCGTCCCCTGGTGTCACGCTGATTCCCCTGTCGAAGGCAGGACAGGAAGGCTGGCGGCGCGTCCCGCAACCAGGTCCCGAGCCTCCTCCTCCTTGGCCCGCCGGCTGGACGCGCCTAACGCGCCTCCGCCTCCGTTTGCCGCGACGCCGGACGCGCGAGAACGGACCGGATGGCAGCATGAACCGGACCGGCCGCGTCGGTGAGAAAAAAGTGACCGCCGTCGAACAGCCGTTCGGTGACCCCGGAACTGCCGTAGCGGCGCCACTGGCTCACATCCTCCGGCGGCGCCAGGGGATCGTCGCGGCCGCCCAGGCAAAGGATCGGACGGGCGATCGGAGGTCCTCCATCCCGGGGCCGCGACCGGACCAGGGCAATGTCCGCCTGGATCACCGGCAGCATCATGTCCATCAGATCGGGTTCCTCTAGAATGATGCGCGGGGTGCCGCCCATGGCTGCCAGGGTCCGGATCGCGTCCTCCCGGTCCATCTGATGGAGGGGCGGAACGCGATGCGGCACATGGGGGGGCGCCATGCCGGAAAGGACGAGATGGCGGGGAAGCGTTACCCCCGTCTCCTGGAAGCGGCGCGCCACCTCATAGGCCAGGAGGGCGCCCATGCTGTGCCCGAAGAAGACCACGGGCGCCCCCTCCATAACCGGCGCCAGGGCGCGGGCCAGGGCCGGAACCGCGTGTGCCATGTCGCGCCAGGGTGTCTCTTCCCGACGCCCTTCCCGACCGGGCAACTGGACCGCGCACAGTTCGGCGATGTCGCCCAGGGGCGACAGCCACTGGTGGACGGCGGCGGCTCCTCCGCCGGCATAGGGGAAGGCCACGAGGCGCGGCCTTCCCGGTGCCGGACGGCGATAGGGCAGCCAGGTTGCGAGCGCGGCCATGACGGATACGGCCCCGCTCGCCTCCACCTGTCCAGCGCCGATCTGGAAAGAGCCGGTCATGTCATCCCTCCCCGACCAGATCGGTGGCCAGCGCCTCAAGAGCGAAGCGATCGGTTTTGCCGTTCCGGTTCAACGGCAGGCGGTCCAGAAACCGTACCGCGTCAACGATCATGGATCGCGGCAGCCGCTCCGCGCAGTGACGCTTGATGTCGAGCAATGTCGGTGGCCGGTCTCCGGCCGGGACGAGAAAGGCCCAGAGCGCGCTGTCCATCCCCGAACCGACCGCGATCACGGCCGCCTCGCGAATGCCCGGGTGGTCCAGAAGGGCTGCCTCGACTTCGCCCCGCTCAATCCGGAACCCGCGAACCTTCAGCATGTCATCGCGTCGCCCGATGTAGACATAGTCGCCTCCCGGCAGTTGCCGCACGACGTCGCCGGTCCGGTAGGGGGCGCCGCCCTGGGGATCCCGTCCGAAATAGCCCAGCATCACCGTCGGGCCCTCCACGACCAGTTCCCCCTCTTCCCCCTCGCCGCAGATCGTCCCCTCGGCGTTGACGGCGTACACGCGGTCGCCCGACACGGCGCTGCCGATCGGAACGGGGAGCAGGCGGTCCGGTTCGATCGTCCCGACCTCATAGGCGGTGCAGACATTGGTTTCGGTCGGACCGTAAAGGTTGGCCATGCGGACCGCCGGCCACGCCTCCCGGAGGTCGCGGAGATGCTTGATGGGAAAGGGTTCGCCCGCGAACAGAAGGACTCTGAGGTCACCCGGCCCGGCCTCCAGCAGCGCGCCCTGACGCATCATCATGATCAGGACGGACGGGACGGAATACCAGACGGTGATTTTGCGCTCGTGCAGGAAATCGACCAGCGATGACGGTGAGAATGAGGTTCCCTCGGGGACGATATGGACCGACGCGCCCGTGAGAAAGGCGCAATAAAGATCGAGAACCGACAGATCGAAATGAAACGGCGCGTGATTGGAAAGGCGGTCACGATCCGTCATGGCAAAGGCGACGGCCGCCCATTCCACAAAAGCCATGGCGTTGCGATGGCTGATCGAAACGCCTTTCGGAACGCCGGTGGAGCCGGAGGTGTAAAGAATGTAGGCAAGATCATCGAGATCGCGCTCGACAGGCGCGAGACCAGCCGGGCGATCGGTCGGGCGGCGCCAGAACTGCGGATGGTCCTCGTCGTCGAGGACGATCAGGGCCAGCCGGTCCAATCCGTTCGCGGCAAGACCGTCCGCGCGTTGGGCGGTCGTGACGATGGCGGTTGCCCGCGAATCTGTGGCGATCTTGGCGAGGCGGCTGTGCGGACTCATCGGGTCGACCGGGACGTAAACCGCGCCGATCCTCAATGCCGCCTGCATGGCCGCGACAACCACGGTCGACTTTTCCGCCCACAACAGGATCCGGTCGCCGATCCCGACCCCGTCGGCGACCAGCAGGGCCGCCAGCAGATCGGCGTCCGCGTCAAGGTCCGCATAGGTCCGTCGACCGTCGGGGCCTTCCACCGCCACGGCGGACGGGCGGGTCCGTGCCTGCTCCGCCACCAGATGATGCAGCGCCTTCATAGCCCCAACTCCCTGGCGACGATTTCACGCTGCATTTCCGACGTACCGGAGAAAATCACCGACCCCAGGGAATCCCGCAGCATCAGCTCGATCCCAGACTCCTCGAGGCAACCCCAGCCGCCGAAGATCCGGACAGCGTCGATGCTGGATTGCACGGCACCCTCGCTGACCGCCAGTTTCGAAAGTGCGATGTCGATCTGACCGTCGTCGCCCCGATCCATCCCCCAGCAGGCGCGGTAGAGCAGGAGCCGCGCCGATTCGAGTCGCAGTTTCATTTCGGTGATCCTGTGAGAGACCGCCTGGTAGCTGCCGATCGGCTTACCGAACTGGCGGCGATCGCGGGCATGGCTCACCACACGGTCGATCTGGCGTTCCATCATGCCGAGAAAGGCGGCGAACAGGCAGCTCCGTTCCCAGCCCATCGAGCGCTGGAAGATCTGACGCCCCTGCCCCTCTTCGCCCATCCGGTTGGCTTCGGGAACCAGGCAGCCCTCGAACCGGATGCCGCTGGCCGGGCAACTGGCAAGGCCCGTCTTGATCAAAGGCTCCGTGGTCGTCAGCCCGCCGTTCGCGGTTTCGACCACAAAGCCCGTTACACCCAGCGACCCGAAGGACGGCTCCGTTGTCGCGTAGGTCACGATCACGTCGGCCACAGGCGCGTTGCCGGCGAAGCTTTTGAAGCCGTCGATGCGGTAATATCCGTCGCCGGTCGGCACCGCGACGGTCTTCAACGCCGCGGAATCGGATCCCGCGTCGGGCTCCGTAATGGCGTTCGATCCGATCCATTGGCCGGAGGCCAACCTGGGCAGAACCCTCCGTTTTACCTCGCCGCCGGCGAATTCCACGATCGGCATGACGCAGGCGAAAAGATGGGCGCAGGTGGCGAACACCAGTCCCATGTCCGGGCAATGGCGGCCGAAAGCCTGCATCGCGACCGCGCTGGAGAGGGCGCCGTAGCCGCCGCCGCCATAGACGGTCGGCACCGAAAGGCCCAGGAGCCCCGCCTTGCCGCAGCTTTCCCATTGCTCGCGGGTAAAGTAGCGCGTGCCCTTCGGTCGTTCGGGAAGACCGGTCTCGCAGAAACGGGCGATCGACTTGGAGAGCTGTTTCTGCTCGTCATCCAGTTCGAAGTTCATATCAGAGACCTTTCCGGGACAGGGGTTGCTCATCAAGCGCCTGAGCCACCGGGCCGGACGCCAGTTTGCGGAACGAGCGATAGAAAATCAGCCGTCCAACCCCATCGGGGGCCTGCGTGAGGCTCCACCACAGCGCCTTGAGCTTGCGGGCCGGCGTCAAGTGGTAGATCCGCGCTTTCGGATCGGCAAAATCGAAGATGGGCGGAAGCGATGTGACGGCGGCCAGCGCATCGAACACCCTTTGCGCCGCCGTGACCGGAGGCAGACGTCCGTCATCGACCGCGGACAGGCTGTCCAGAGTTTGGTCCAGCAACCGTTTGTAGCCTTCGTAGACCGGCATCCAGAATCCGTCCTCAACCGGACGATCCAGGCTTTCGAGGACCGTCTGATCGCGGCTTTTGACAAAGGCGTCGTGGACCTTGCGGGTCGTCACCGTGCAGGCGATCGACTGCATCAGCCAGACCCGGGCGAAAGCGTTCCACAGGTCGGGGTGACGCATTGCGATCTGGGCGCCGGCCGCGATCCGGTCGGCCAACAACTGGACGCCCTCCTGGATTCGTCCGAAGTCGCGCAGTTCCTTCTTCTGATAGTCGCCGGTCCGGGCCGCGGCGATCAGGCGGTGGCCCAGGGCATGGACCAGTTCGACAGTGTTGGAGAGCTTGCGCGAGAACAGCAGATCGTTGCCGCCGGCCGATTCGTCGAACAGCAGATAACGTCCGCCCAGCGCGTCCTTGCAGGAATATTGCGCCGGCGCCTCCACATCCCACTCCCGAACCCGGCGTGCACCGCCAAGGTGCGGGTTTAATGATGGGAAGCGGTCGATCAATCCGGCGAGGAGGTCGTCGCCGGACCGGGCCGCTTCGGCGGGATCGGTGACGGAGATCACCACGGAGCACAGCGGATTGGTCGAATTTTTGTGATTGTCGAAGGGAATGATGCCGATCCAGCCGCCATCGAAAACGTGATGCAGAGTCCCGTCGTGCCACCGGCCCGGCAGCCGATGATGGACGCAATGGTCATAAGGCGTGACATCGACCATGTGGGTGGTGAAGGTGACCGACCGGGCGCGACGGTTTCCCGGCTCCAGCCTTAGTCCGAATTTGGCGGCCAGAGGAGAGGAACGACCGCAATCGTCGACGACATAGTCGGCCGACAGGGCCTCGCCATAGCCGTCCTGGATGGTGGCGCCGTTCCGTCCGACCTCCATGGCGCCGTTGCGCGACCATGGCCGGTAGACCGCTCCGCGACGGATCGCGGCATGGAGCAGATAAGCGTCGATGTCCTGGCGGAACAGATGGTTTTCGCCATGTTCCGACGGCACGTTGAACTGCAGGATCCGCGTCGGGTCCTGGGTTTTCCCTTTTTCATGATAGAGAAATCCCAGGTTCCGCTTTACACCCGATGAGGGCATGACATGGCGCGCGATCAGACCGGATCGCGCGATATTTCTGATTTCCGGCATGTCATAGCGATCGGCGATCAGTTCCAGGATCATCGACGTATAGGGAATCGTGGCTTCGCCCGACTGGTATCGGGGATGGGGATCGTCGTCGAGAATGACGACCCTGACACCGTGACGGGCCAGTATTCCGGCCAGCAGAATGCCTCCCAGCCTGGTTCCCAGGATGGCGATATCGAAATGATCCGGTTTCGCAGCCGGACCCGGCGATTTTTCCGGTTCGCTCATGGTCTTGTTCTCCCGGTTGAGTGGCCCTGCGGTATCCACCACGAAGGACTATTAATATTTATCAATGACTTATATTATTTTCTTTTCGAGGCATCTGAGCCCTGCGCAAAGGCCCCGAAGGGTCCCGGAGCGGTCATCCGACGCCCAGCAGGCGTCGGGCAGCGAACCCGCGCAGCGCCTTGCGGACCATGGCTCCCACTTCGACATCGGCCCTGGTTTTGGACCAGATCATGGTCTTCAACATCCTGGGCGGTGTCGGGTGGAAGAACCGGACCGAGGGATCGGTCAGTCCGAAAGCGGGAGGCACGATGGTGCTTTGCGACAGGCGCTGGAAGGTAAGCCGGGCCGCCTCCTCCACATCGAGGGACCCCTTTTCCACCAGTTCGCAATCGGCGACCAGACTGTCCAGCAGATCGTCATAAGCGCTGCTGGTGGGAATGGCGGCTCCATAATGGGGGCCCAGCTCCATGGCGTCGAAAACCTTGACATCGCCGGTTTTCTGGTAAGCCTTCAGGACATTCTGCGCCTGGAAGGCCCCCAGGAAGGCGCCCAGCGCCCAGACGCGGACCGCCGCGTTCCAGAGCCGGTAGTCGCGGAAGCCGACGAAGGCCGCATAAACCACCCGGTCGTGCCGTCGAACCATGGACAGAGCCACCTTCTCCACCGGCAGGAAGCGTTCGCGGCTGAAATCGTTGTCCTTGCAGGCGGAGATCAGCCGTCCGGCCAGCAGATTGATGGTGTTCATGGTGATCGCGAGGCCCTGGGAATAAAGGGCGTCGACGAAGCCGGCGGCATGGGCGGTCAGGCAGATGCGGTCAAGCACCATCGCCGACGACGAATATTGGATCCTGCCCGACGATACCCACGGGCGGACGGTGCGCGCGTTCGCAAACTGACGCTTCATGTCGGGATAGCGATCGACAATGGCCCGGAATTCCCGTTCCGGATTTCCCTCCCATTTCGGGTAGCGCCGGGGATCGAGGAGGAAGCCCACGCTGACGAGACTGTTGCGGGCCAACGGATGATTATCGAAAGGAATAACCCACATCCAGCCGCCATCGAACAGATGGTGCAATGTTCCCTGGCTCCACCGGCGGGGAGCGCCGGCCCGGCGCGAGGGGTCGACGCAGTCCTCGAACGGTGGCACGCCGGTCATGTGGGTGAACAGGCCGCGCGACTGATGCTTGAGAGAGCACGGTTCCTCGCGCAGGCCGTATTTTTTCGCGACGGGCGACGCATATCCGCTGGCGTCGGCGAGATAGCGACCCCGGAATGCCCCTTTCGTGGTTTCCAGCGTGACCCCGGCGTCGTCCTGGTGGACGTCGGTGACGCGGACCCCCTGGAAGCTGTCGCACCCATAGCGGATCGCCACGGTCAGCATGTAGGCGTCGACGTCCTGACGGAACAGGTGATGTTCGACATCAAGAAGTTTCGGAATGACCACCTGATTGGTTTCCTCGGGCCTGACCGGCTCGCCCGGACGGTGATAAACGAATCCGAAATTTGTCTTGATGCCGTTGCTGGCCGATACCTTGCGATCCATCAGGGAAAAGCTGGTGAGATTGCGCAGTTCGGGCAGGTCATAGCGCCCGGCCAGCAGCCGCAACAGCGCACTGGTATAGGGAATGGTCGATTCTCCGATCGCCATACGCGGATGGGTTCCGCCGTCGATCAAAGCGACGCTGACACCGTGGCGGGCCAGGATAGCCCCCAGAATGGTACCCGCGATGCCGGATCCCAGGATCAGAACGTCATAGGTCCGCCGTTGTTCCATGGTGTTCTCCTCGAAAGCCGCGCCGGTCGGGGCGCCGTTGGGTTATGACGGGAGGGACCGGACACCGGCCCCGTCCCGCAGGGGGTCACTGCGCCGCGACCAGATCGGCCGCTCCATGCTGTTCGGTGATTGCCGCCACCAGGAAATCCGGCCATTGCAGACCGGGGCAGTTGATGAAGTCGCGCGCCTTGATTTCGAGACGGAGGTCTTTGCGGCAGCGCGAGACCATCTCCATGACCAGCAGCGAATTGAGGCCGAAGTCCATCAGGCTGCCGCCGTCCTCCAGCTTGGCCTTGATCTTTCCAACGTCCACGCCAAGGAGATTGGCGTACTGTTCCCATACATAGCCGTCGATGATCCGGAGAAGGTCGTCCGGACCTGCGCCCTCCAGGCGGGAGAGGATATCCGAACCGGTGTAGGGCTCGGGCCCGACCTTGGACCTGACCGCGATCGCCTCCAGAAGCGGGCGCGGGCCGCGGGCTTCCAGGAGCGGCTTGAACCGGTGCCAGTCGGCCCCGGCGACGACCATCTGGGTTTCTTTCCCGGCCAGGAGGCGCATCAGGGCTCCGATGTTGCGTTCCGACGCCATCCGCTTCAGGCCGACCGACTTCAGGAATTTCAGAACCTCTTCGTCGAACAGGTGGCTGCCCCCCGCCCACAAGCCCCAGTTGACCACGAGCGCCGGCAGTCCCAGGGCGCGGCGATGGTGAGCCAGACTGTCCAGGAACTGGTTGGCCGCGGCATAGCTCGCCACATGCTGGGATCCCCAGACGCAGGCGATCGTGGAAAACAGGGCGAAGATGTCGAGATCGAGGTCGCGGGTCCGTTCGTGCAACAGCCAGGCGCCCTCCACCTTGGGGCGCATGACCTCGGCGAAGGTGGCCGCGTCGGCAACGATCAGATCCTGCGGCTTCGACAACCCCGCCGCATGGAAGATGCCTTTCAGTCCACCGGAAGATGCGGACAGAGTGCCGATCACACCGTCCATATCCGTGGCGGAGCAGACGTCGGCTGCGAAATAGCGGATTTCCGCCCCCGACTGCCTCAGTTTATGCACCGCCTGGACCTTGCTGTCGGTCTCCGATCCCGGTCCCTCGGCGAGCGCGCTGCGACCGGTGATGGCAATGTGAGACGCCCCCGCATCGATCAGCCAGCGCGCGATGGACAGGCCAATTCCGCCCAATCCACCGGTAATCAGATACCAGCCGGAGGCCGACGGGCGGATCGGGCGGGACGGAAGGCGCGCCGGATCCCACCGATTGAGCCGCTGCACATAACGCCTGCCATCCCGGAAGGCGACGAGGTCCTCGATGTCCGGACGCAGGACCTCGTCAACCAGCGCAAGATGACTGTCGGGATCACCCGGATCGAGATCGACGAGGCCGCCCCAGATCTCCGCATGTTCCAGTGCGATCGCCTTGCCCAGTCCCCAAAGCGGCGCCGCCGTCACCTGGAGCGGCCGCGCGGCCGGGCCGGCGGGTTGCGCCCCCTCGGTCGCGATCCAGAGACGGACGGACGGTGGTGTCGGCAGGGACGCCAGCGCCTGGACAATGGCGACCGCCGGTTCGGTTCCCGACGACCGTCCCTCGGCCAGGGCGGCCATGGTCGTTGCGCCCGCTGCCGCCAGATCGAGACCCGGAAGAAAGAACAGGTGCGTCGGCTGATCTCCGTCGGGGGCATAGGCTTCCGCCAGCGCCGCCGCGATATCGGCCGGATCGGCCGACGGAGCGCCATCATCCGTGTCAACGCCGGGCCAGATCCGGGCTTTCCAGCCCCTTGCGGTCAATGTATCGGCAAGGGCGCGGGCGATACCTCGCCGGTCGGGGTAGATCAGTGCCCGGCCGGGACGGTCCGCCGGATCGGCTTTTCGGGGCCGTTCCTCCCAGTCGAGGCTGTAAAAGATGTCGGGCAGCGGCAGTTCGTCGGCCAGACGCAGAACAGATGGCGGTTCCGTGAGCGCTATTCCCTCCAGCGCCAGAGCCGGTTGCCCCTGACGATCGTAAAGCGTGGCGCCACAAGCGGGAATCTCTCCCCACCGCCATGGCTGCCCCCGGACAACAACCTGACGGATCGCCGGCATCGGGGACCGGCCGGCCAGGGCGGCAACGCGCGAGAGCGTCACCGTCTGGGGCGGTGCCAGCGCGGCGGACAGCGCGATATCGAGTGCCGCTGCGGCCGGTACCGGATCCGCGAACTCGACCAGGGTGTCGGTTCCGTTGCGCCGGATGGCACCGATGCCGAGGCCCGTCAGTGTGTCTGGCACCTCCTGGGATTCCTGATCGCTGACGGTGGGCAACGGGTCCGCCACGACGGTCAGACCGGGGACCAGTCGGGCGTCCAGAACCGCCTGCCATCCCTCTCCCGTCCGCGCGCCGGCCCGGCTGAGGGCATGGCTGCGCAATCGCCAGCCGCCCTCATCGAGGGTGGTCAGAACGGTGTGCAGGGAAAGCTCGTCGTCGCGGTTGAGGGCAAGGACCGGCGCCACGCTGTCGATCGTGATCCCTATTCCGGTTTCGGAAATTGCCGCGGCGGCGGCCGTTGGCAGCAGACCCAGTGCGTAGCCCGGCAGGACGACCAGCCCGTCCTCCTCGCGGCCGCCCAGCGCCAGAAGATCGTCGGCGTCGAGGGTGGTCGTGAAAACCGGATCGGGAGCCTCGACCCGCCGGCCGGGAAGCACGGGACCGGCCTCCCCTCCGTCATGATCCGAGAACCCGGCGCCCGACCGTTTGGGCAGATCGAACCAGAAGCGGTCATGCTGGAAGGCGTAGGTTGGAATGGCGATTCTCTGGGCGCCATCGCCGTCGTGGATGCGGGCCCAATCGAGATCGATCCCCGCCACGAACAGTTTCGCGGCGGCCATGCGGATATCCCGGCATCCCGGATCCTCCCTGGTCTGCGAGGCGATGACCGTTTTACCGGCGATCGCTTCATGGCGGCCGACCATGGGCAACAGGACCGAATCGGCCCCCACCTCCAGGAAGACCTCGATCCCCGATTCGATCAGGGTGGCGACGCCATCGTTGAACCGTACCGCCTGGCGGGTATGGCGGCACCAGTAGTCGGGATCGCCCAGGCTGTCGGCCGTGTGAAAGCGCCCGGTGACGCTGGCCACGATGGGCAGGCGGGGCTGGCGGAATGTCAGAGAGGCCACCACCTCGCGGAATGCTCCCAGCATCGGCTCGGTCGTCCGGGTATGGAAAGCGTGCGAGATCGCCAGATACTTGACCCTGACGCCACGGCTGGAGAACGCCTCGGAGACCGCCGTCACTTCTCCGTCGTCACCGGCGATCACGATGTCCTCGGGGCTGTTGACCGCCGCAATTTCGACACTGGAGGCGTCCAGATCCCGGATCTGCTCCAGAACCTCCGTCTCCGAGGCGTTGATGGCGAACATCTTGCCGCCGGCGGGAAGCAGCGCCTGTGCCAGCCGCCCTCTTGCCTCGACCAGACGGATGGCGTCGGCAAGGTCCAGCGCGTCGGCGAAGCATGCCGCCGCCACTTCGCCGAAACTGTGGCCCAACAAGGCCGCCGGACGGACGTCCCAATGGCGCCACAGCTCCGAGAGGCCGTATTCGACCGCGAAAATCGCGGGCTGGGTGTAGTGGGTCTGGGCGAGCTGCGCCTCGGCCTCGCGTCCCTCCGCAAAGATCAGATCGCGAAGCGACCGTCCGATCATCGGATCAAGAATATCGGCGCATCTGTCGAGCGCGGCACGGAAGACGGGCTCCGTGGCGTAAAGCTCGCGCCCCATACCGGCATATTGCGATCCCTGGCCGGGAAACAGCAGTGCCAGAGGAGGCGTCACGCCAGGCTTCACAATCCCCTCGACCGCATTGGCGGGAAGTTTCCGGGCGGCGTAGGAGGCCAGTTGCGCCCGCAAGCTGTCCGGACGATCGGTCACCGCGGCGAACCGATGCTCCAAACGGGCCCGCCCGGTATTCGCGGTCAGGCAGATGTCAGCCAGCGGAATATCCGGGTTTTCAGCGATGAAGCGTTCGTAGCGCCCCGCGATCTGGCGGCGGGGGGCCTCTCCCCGGCCCGAAATGGTGATGACCTGCCAGGGTCTGGCAACCGTCGCGGCGGGCCGCGGTCGTGGCGGGGCCTCGCCGACCACCGCATGGGCGTTGGTGCCGGTGACACCGAAGGAATTGATCCCGGCGAACCGGGGCTTTTCCCCGGCCGGCCAGGGTGTCACCGCGGTCGGCACGTCGATGGTGAAACTGTCCCACTCGATCTTGGGATTGCGCCGCGTCAGATTGATGTGCGGGGGGACTTCGCCATGCTGGAGTGACAGAACCAGCTTGGTAAGGCCGGCGGCCCCGGCAACCGGTTCCAGATGACCGATATTGGTTTTGACCGATCCGACCAGCAGGGGCCGATCCCGGCCGGAACCGGTGCCGACCACGGTGTCCAGGGCCTTGAGCTCGATCGGATCGCCAAGATCTGTGCCGGTACCGTGAGCCTCGACATAGTCGATCTGGTCCGGGGACACCCGACCATCGGCCAGCGCCCGGGTGATGACATCCTGCTGGGCGTAGATGTTGGGGACCGTGATCCCGCTGCTGGGACCGTCGTGATTGATGGCGGTCCCCTGAATGACCGCCAGGATCGGATCCTGATCGCGGATCGCGTCCGCCAGACGCTTCAGGGTCAGGACCACGCACCCCTCCCCCCGTCCGTAGCCATTGGCGCCGGCATCGAAGGCCTTGCAGCGGCCATCCGGTGAGACCGCCCGCAGTTTGCTGACGAGAATGAAACCGTAGGGGGATAAAATCAGACTGACGCCTCCGGCGAGGGCGAGATCGCTTTCGCCCTCACGCAGGCTCCGGCACGCCTGGTGAATGGCCACCAGCGACGAGGAGCAGGAGGTGTCGATCAGGGCTGCCGGACCGTGGGTCCCCAGGGTGTAGGCGATGCGACCCGGAATAAAACTGATTTCGCCGAAGAACTGATAGGCATCGACGGTCGCCGGATCGCAAAATTGCTGGCGCAGTCGCACATAGTCATTCGTGCTGGCGCCCATGAAGACTCCAAGACGGCTTCCTTTCAGGCTGTCGGGGGCGATGGCCGCGTTTTCCAGCGCCTCCCACGCCGTCTCCAGCGCGATGCGTTGTTGCGGATCCATGCCGGCGGCTTCCCGCGGGGAAAGGCCGAACAGTCCGGGATCGAACAGATCCGGATCGTCGATGAACCCGCCCCGCATGACATAGGCCTTGCCGGGCTTGTCGGGGTCCGGATCGAAATAATCGGTACCGTAAAGGCGGTCGCGCGGCATGTCGGTGATCGCATCCCCACCGGTGCGCAAAAGTCTCCAGAACCGCTTCGGGTTGTCGGCGCCGCCGGGAAGCCGGCATCCGATTCCCAGCACGGCAATCGGCTGGTGTTTGTCGCCTGTCTCGATTCTGGCCTTCAGCTGGCGGATGGTGTCGACCGCCCGGGCAAGCCCGCGCCGCAATTCCTCCGTCGCCGAGGCTGTTTCCTGGGCATTTCCGTTCATTGCGTCCTCCTGTTCTTCGGCGCGCCAGGCTCAGACCCCGACCCCGTCCAGGTCCTGGAGTTCCCGGCTCAATGCATCCAATAATTGATCGTCCGTCATGTCGCCGGCCGTTCCGGCGTTCCGGTCCTGGTCTTGAACCGGCCGTTCCACGATCCGGCTTCCCGCGGTGGGGCCGGCATCCGTCGTGAAGGTGAAGCCGTCCTCGATCAACGCCGTCACCACGGCCTCGATCGATGTCCGTTCGAAGGCGAAGGTGCTGGGCAGCGACAATCCACTCAGCCGTTCCAACCGGGATCGCAGGTCCACGGCCATCATTGAGGTCATCCCCATGTCGAAGAATCCCCGCCGAACGTCGAGTTCGTCCGGCGCGTCGTAACCGAAGACGTCGGCGATCACCTTGCGGACATGGTTCATCAGGCGGTGGCGGCGCAGCTCAGGGCTTAAGGCCTCGAGTTCCCGGCGCAGGCTTCCCTCGCCGGTGCCACCGTCCGGCCGTTGCCCCACCTGATCGAGAACCGGCCAGGGAAGGACGGCCTGATAGAGCGGCCTTAAGACGGCCCAGTCGACGGCTGCGATCCCGGCGCGTGCGGGCCCGTTCCAGACCAGCCGGTCGAGGCAGGCCAGGGCGGTCTCATCCTTCAGCGGGTCGAGGCCGCTCTGGCGCATCAGGCGCAGGTCGTCAGGCCGGTTGCGAACAGCGCGGTCCCACTGTGTCCAGGCGATGGACACCGAAGGACGGCCGGATCCACGGCGGGTCTCGGCCAGGGCATCGGCGAAGGCATCCACGGCGGCGGCACGCCCCATGCCCATACCGCCCCACAGCGCGGCGGCACTGCCGAAGGTTGCGAAAAGGCGGATGGGATCGGATCGCGTCAGGCGGTGCAAAGCCACGACAACGCCCGCACGGCGCTTCAGCGTCTCCGCCATGGCCGTTTCGGACATCGACGCCAGAGGTGTCATGGTCCAGTCATGCCCACCGTGAATGACGCCGACGATGGGCCCTCCCGCCCTGAGACGGGCGATTTCACCCGCCAGCGCCTCCCGATCATCAGGACTGATCTCAAGTCTTTCGATCAGAGGACCGCCCGCATCCGCGCTGGCAACAGACGGATCCCCCCCGAGCAGCGCGACCCGTCCGACGCCGGTCCCGGCCAGCCATTGCAGGATCGGCGGGGCAAGGTCCGGCGCCGCATCATGAAGGATGACACACCCGTCCTTCGGCAGGGTGTCGTGGCGCGGCGGCGGGGCAACCTGTTCCACCACCTGGGCCGCCCGAAGGGTGCCGTCGCGTAACAAAAGATGATCATGTGGCAGGTCGGCAGCCAGCAGATCGGCCAGAAGCCGAAGATTGCGGCCATCGCTCAGATCGATGTCGGCGACGCCACGCCACCAGGCCGGATGTTCAAGACCGAAGCAGCGGACAAGCCCCCAGATCGATGCCGCCGCCGGCCGGCTGGCCGGACCATCCGCCTCAACGGCCTGTTCGGTCAGAAACAGGATCGGCTTCCCGCTGTCGCGGATGGCCGACGCCGCGCGGGACAGAGCCAGAATATCGGCGATCCGCGGCAACAGTCCGCCGGTCGGATCATCGGGCAGCCCGTCGGGCAGGCCGAGGCCGGCGGCGTGCAGGACGCCCTGGCATCTGGGATCCATGGCCTGTTCGCGCAGGAGACGTTGCAGACGCCGATCGGCTGCCGGGTCCCAATGGCCGTCCGGCGTTCCCTGCGACCGTTCTTCCGCCACGGTCCGGATCATGACGCCCCGGGTCGCCGCGGCCGCCACCAGCGGTCGTGCGAGGTCCTCGCGGTCACCGATCAACAGCCAGAATCCCGCTGGTGTCGCCGGTGGGACCGGCTGGTCCAGGTCCCACCATGCCAGGGTATAAGTCCGCGCCTCCGGTCCCGCGGCGTCCGTGCCCGTGCCGGTAATCGTGCCGGTAATCGTCTCCGTAGTGGTGTCCGCGCATGAGGGACTGCCGGCATGCGCGGACAGACCGGACAGGACCAACAGGATCGTCCCGTCGCCGGCCTCGACGGCCAGAGTGCCGTCCCGCCGGTGGCGAACCGCGAGGGCGCCATCGGGGACGCCATTCCCGACGGTCAGGCCGGAGCAGACGCCCCCATTCCGGTTGAAATCGGCGGCCAGCAGATCCACCGAGGCTTCGATGAGAGCGATCCGCCGTTCCCGCGCCGTCAGGCCGTCGGGAATGGCGATGGTGCCGTCATGGTGGCCGGGATCCCCTGGATGGTCGTGATCCCTCTGCTCGCCGAAGTCCCGGGGCGTCACGGCGTCCACCTGAGCGATCAGGCAGGGCTGCCATCCGCTGTCCGGAAGGCTGCGGTCAATACGGATCGCGACCGGCCGATCGTCCTTCAGCTCCAGACGCAGATGCAGCGCGAGCCGGTCGGTCAGGCCGATATCCGGTCCGGGAGAAATCCACAGCTCCAGCATCTGCCGCTGCAATGTTCCGCAAGCTTTTGCCATCGCGGCAAGGGCCAGTTCGGCCAGCGCCGCCGGTCGCAACCGACGGCCGGTTCCCGAGAGGCTGAACAACTGGGAATCATCGCCGCAGGGTCCGGTCCAGCCGATACCGTCGCCATCCGTCAGCGGCGGCTCCCGCAGGAGAGGGCATGACCGGCCGGTGTCCCGCGATTCTCCGGTCCCGGCGACCAATACCGGGGTTGCCGGGGCGATCCAATAGGATTGCGGTTCCCACGGATTGGTGGGGAGATCCGCAACCGGGCCCGGCAGGGGCCAAAGCTCGCGCCAGTCCACCTCCATTCCGGCGAGAAAGCGGCCCACCAGGGCGGCCGTCCGCCCCGTCCTGCCGTTTTCGGGTATCGGGCGACCGTCCAGCCAATTCTCCAGCGCTGCCGCCAGGTCATCCGGACGGGATCCCCAGACAGCCAGCCGTTGAGGGAGCTGGGCGCGCCCTCTTGCCGCGGTCCGGCAGACCGCGCCGGCATCCGGCTGCGTCTCGCGCAGCCATCGGGCGATTTGAAGCGCGTGAGTTCTAAGGGCCGTCGGAGTCCTGGCCGACAACACCAGAGGCAGATCGGCCCCGGCCGTCTCAGGAAAGGACGCTGCGGACAAGGACGACGAAGCGGCGCCGTCATCATGTCCCGCGATCACCACATGAACATTGGTCCCGGTGAATCCGAATGCGCTGATTCCGGCCAGGCGTTCCGCCGGCTGCCCGGCCCAGGGTTCGACGGTCGTCGGGACGCGAACCTTGAGCGCGGTCCAGTCCACGCGGCGATTGGGCGTTTCGAAAGCCGGATGGGGTGGCAGAACGCCTTTCTGGACACAGAGGCAGGCCTTGATGAAAGCGGCGATGCCGGCCGCGGCTTCCAGATGGCCGATATTGCTTTTCAGGGCGCCGATCCGCAGGGGATTGCGCGGATCTCGTCCCGTTCCATAAACCGCGTCCATGGCCTGGATTTCGATCGGATCCCCGAGCACGGTGCCAGTGCCATGCGACTCGACATAGCCGATCTCGGCCGGTTTGCGGTTGGCGGCGGCAAGGCTGTCGCGGATCAGAGCCTGCTGCGCCGGTCCGTTGGGAACGGTCAGGCCGGCGCTGGGGCCGTCATGATTGACGGCCGATCCCAGGATGGTGGCGATGATCCGATCCCCGTCGGCAATCGCCCGTGCCAGAGGTTTCAGCACAACGACGCCGCAGCCTTCGCCCCGCCCGTAACCGTCCGCACTGTCATCGAATGTTTTGCACCGTCCGTCGGGGGCCAGAGCCCCCGCATCGCCCATGGATCGGAAAATAGCGGGGGATGCGATCACATTGACGCCGCCTGCCATCGCGAGATCGCATTCGCCCTTGAGGAGGGACTGGCAGGCCAGGTGAATGGCCGTCAAGGAGGAGGAGCATGCGGTGTCCACCGTCAGGCTGGGGCCCTGAAGCCCGAGACTGTGGGAAAGGCGGCCGGAGACCGCCGAAAAGGAGGTCCCTGTTCCCCAGTAGGCATCGATCCGGCCGGGATCGGCCGCGATCCGGAGATCATAGTCGTGTGAGTTGACGCCGGCGAAAACCCCCGTTCGGCTGCCCTGAAGCCGGTCGGGGGCGATGCCCGCGCGTTCCAGCGCCTCCCAGGCGACGGTCAGAAACAGACGCTGCTGCGGGTCGAGCCGGAGCGCCTCCTTCGGTGAAATCTGGAAAAAGTCCGCGTCGAAAGCCCCCGGATCGTCGAGGAAACCGGCATGGTCCGGGAAGCGCCCGTTTCCCGCCTCCGGGTAGTCCGCATCCGCCCAACGTCCACCCGGGATGGAGCGAACCGCGATCCGACCCTGCTCAAGAAGGGACCAGAAGGCGTCCGGGGTGTCGGCCTCCGGAAAACGGCAGCCAATGCCGATCACAGCCACGACAGGGTCGGGCGCCAAGGTGTCCCGGCGCCCGTCGGCGCCCGTTGCAACCGTGACCGGAGGGGATTCGGCCCCCTGTTCCGGGGTTGAAAGAGCCAGTTTTTCCGCGATGAACGCCGCCAGCCGATGCACCGTCGGGAAATCGAACCCGATCGTGGCCGGCAGGCCGCAGCCGAACCGGGCCTGGAGAGCCTGCCGCAATTCCACCAGCATGATGGAGGTCAGGCCCAGTTCAAAAAAGCCGCGTCCCCTGTCCACCGGCATCGCCTCGTCGAGGCCGAGAAGGTCCCGCAGCACCGTGTCGATCGCCGCTTCGATGGCGTCGACCGTGACAGGTGCCGCAGCCGGCCTGGCCGGTCCATCCCGCATGGGCGCGGGGCGCGGGGTGCCGGCCGTGGGGGTTATGCCGCCAGCCTCCGCAAGAACCCGGCCGGTGCGGTCAAGGATCCGCACCTCGGCGACGAGTTGCGACAGGTCCATCGCGGCGGGCGCGCGGTCCGGCGCGTCGAACCAGAAACGGCGATGCTGCCAGGGATAGGACGGCAGGCCGGTCAGCCGGCCGGCCGGATGGACGGCATTCCAGTCGATGTGTGCGCCGCCGGCATGAAGACCCGCCAGGGCGGCGGCAACCGTTTCCAACCCCGCCCTCCCCCTGACCAGGGCGCTGGCGACATGGCCGTTCAGGGCCTTTTCCTGCAGGCATTGCGTGACCGGTGGCGCCAGAACCGCATGGGGACCGATTTCCAGGAACAGCCGGTGGCCTTTGGCCGTCAGCCGGTCGATCGCGTCGCGGAAGCGGACGGGCTGGCGGATGTTGTCGGCCCAATAGGCGGCGTCGCCAACAGGCGTGCCGTCCGGACCGTGGCAACTCGATATCCAGGAAATCTCCGCCCCGGAGGGGGAAAGTCCCTTCAGGCGTTCGATCAGGGGCGCCCGATAGGGCTCCATCTGGCGGCTGTGAAAGGCGTAGGCACCGGGAAGCAGCAACGCGAAAACGGTCTGGCGGGTCAGGTCGGCCGCCAGGGCCGTGAGAGTCTCCTCCGGTCCGGCAAGAACCACCGAGGCCGGACTGTTGAACGCCGCGACATCAAGGTCGGGATAGCGGGACAGCACCTCGGCAAGGGCGTCTCCCGCCAGGGCGGTGGCGAGCATCCGCCCGCTGCCGGCGCTGTCGCGCATCACATCCGCGCGGTGGAAGATCACTCTGACGCCGGTCTCGAGGTCCAGCACGCCCGCGCACCAGGCCGCCGCGACCTCGCCCATCGAGTGGCCGACGACCGCCGCCGGTGTGACGCCCCAGGCGCGGAACCGCTCTGTCAGCGCGGCCTGGAGGGCGAAGATGACCGGTTGGGCGATTTCGGTCCGGGACAGGCGGGAACTGTCGGCAGGGCGGCGTAATTCCTCCTCGATCCGCCAGTCGGTCAGCTTGGCCATTTCCGCGTCGCATCGACGGATGGTGGCCGCGAAGACCGGATCCTGGTCCAGAAGGTCGACAGCAACACCCGCCCATTGCGCCCCCTGCCCGGTAAAAACGAACACGGGGCGCAGTTCCTCGTCATCGTCCGGGGTTTCCGCTGCCCTCGGCGCGGCCTCGGCGATTTTCCGCAGATCCGCGGCAAGCGAGGCGCTATCGCGGCCGATCGCGACGGCGCGATAGGACCAGTGGTCCCGTCGGCAGGCCGCAGTATGCAAAATGTCGGGAAGATCCTCCGCTGGCGCCGATTCGATCCGGTCGGCATAGCGAAGGGCCTGGGCGCGCAGTGCCTCGACGGATCGCGCCGAGACAGGAACCATGGCCGGCCAGGGTGTCCGCGCCGGCAACAGTCCGGCCTGCTCGCCGGAAGGGGGGGGCGCCGACGCCGGGGGCGCGGACAGGATCACGTGAACATTGGTGCCGCTGAGGCCGAACGCGCTGATTCCGGCCATCCGGACTGACACGCGGTCGGGCGCGCGGTCAGGCCAGGGGCGCAGTTCGCGGGTCACGGCGATGGGCGCCTTGTCCCAATCGATGGCGGGCGTCTGCCGGTGCAGATGGATCTGCGGCGGGATTTCGCCATGGCGTATCGCGGCAACGAGCTTGATCAGTCCCGCCACTCCGGCTGCGGCGTCCATATGGCCGAAATTGGCCTTCAGCGACCCCACCAGCAGTTTCTCGTCACGTCCCCGGAAGACCTGGCACAACGCATCCAGTTCGATGGGATCGCCAAGCGGCGTGCCGGTTCCGTGCGCCTCGACATAATCGATGTCGCGGGGCTGCACATGAGCCGCGGCCAGGGCGGCGCGGATGACGGCAACCTGCGCATTTCCGTTGGGGACAGTCTGGCCGGCGCTGGCGCCGTCGTGATTGACGGCGGATCCCCGAATGACGGCACGGATTTCATCGCCATCGGCCAGCGCATCGCAGAGACGCTTCAGAACGACAATGCCGCAGCCCTCTCCGCGAACGATGCCATCGGCCCCGGCGTCAAAAACATGGCAGCGGCCGGTTGGCGAGATGGCCCGGACCTGGCTCATGAAGACGGTCAGATCGGGGGCGAGCATCAGATTGACGCCGCCGGCCAGGGCAAGATCGGACTCGCGCGCCGCCAGAGACCGGCAGGCCAGATGAAGTGCCACCAGCGACGAGGAGCAGGCCGTCGAGACGGTCAGTGCCGGGCCGTGTGCCCCCAGATGGTAGGACAGACGTCCGGCGCCAAAGCTGAATTCCTTACCCGTCGCATAATAGGGGTTGATGCCGTCGACGCCGGCTTGACGGGAATGCAGCGCCAGATAGTCCATGCTCAACATACCGGTGAAGACGCCGGTTCTGCTGCCGCGAAGGCTCTGGACCGGAAGGCCCGCGTCCGCGAGGCTTTCCCAGGCCACTTCGAGAAGCAGCCGCTGTTGCGGATCCAGTTCCTTCGCTTCGCTTGGAGAGAAGCCGAAGAAGGCGGCGTCAAAGCCGTCGATGCGGTCCAGAAAAGCGCCTTCCCGGCAATAGGTCGTCCCGGGACGGCCGGCTTCGGCATCATAAATGGCGTCCGCGTCCCAGCGGTCGGCGGGAACTGCGCCGACCGCGTCAACACCGTCGCGCAGGAGCCGCCACAGATCCTCTCCCGTCCCCGCTCCCTTTGGGAAACGGCATCCGGTGCCGATGATGGCGATCGGTTCGTATGGCAGGGGCAGGCTCGCATCCATGGCGGTTCTCCGCTGGTTCTTGACGGTGCCTTAGAGGGAACGGTCCGGTCCGGCTCAGGCCACCGGCTCGGGTGCCTTGACGGTCATGTCGCCCAGATAGCGATGCCACAGATGATCGGGATCGCTCTCAACCGCCGTGACGATCTCGCGCATCCGGTCCAAGACCTCGAAGCGCTCTGCGCGGTAAACATCGCCTTGAAGAAGCTGCAAAATATCAAGGCGATAGCGGGGATCCTGAACAAACGCAGTGAACAGGATGTTGAGGCGGTAATAGAGCGTGATGAATTCGTACCAGTTCTTGACGCCGTTGCGGATCATCTCCTTGTAGTGAGAGAAGCGTTCGGCGCGGAAATCGTTGGCCTTGACCGCCGGTACGATATCCATGCTGGCGATTCTGGCGCTGTTCAACGCGACGCTGACGCCACTTGAGAAAATGGGGTCGACGAAGCGGGCGGCGTCGCCGATCAGCACGAAGCCGTCGCCGCAAACTTCCTTCATGCTGTAGCTGTAGTCGGCCTCGGACTTCAGTGGGCGGAGTTGCTTCGACGCTTTGAGGGCATCATGGATATTGGGGCGGGTCTTCAGCGTCTCCCAGAAGAACTCTTCCAGCGATGACTTGGAATTGACGTAGTTCTTTTTCTGAGTGACGACGCCGATGCTGGTGATGGTATCGGTAATGGGAATCTGCCAGACCCAGGTGTTTGTCACCGGCAGGAAGTGAATGAAAATGTAGTCCAGTTTCTTCGGGTTTTCGGTTGCGGCCCGGCGGTCGTAACCGTCAAACCAGGTATGGATGGCGAACTGATTGAAAACCGGATCGGTTTCGCGCAGGTCGAACTGCCGTCCCAGCATGGTGTGGCGGCCACTGGCATCCACGACCATCTTCGTCTTCAGCTCAACGGTCTGGTTGCCCAGCTTGACATGCAGCCGGACGTCTCCCGGAGCCTTGATGTCCACATTGCGAACCGTTACGCCCTGATAGGCCTGCGCGCCCAGCTCAACGGCATGTTCGAGGAGGATCCGGTCGAATTTGCCGCGATCGACATGGAAGGTATAATCCCGGTCCACGCCGGTCTGGGACCGTTCGTTGAACATGATCTCGGCGGACCGGAAATCATGGTCCAGTCCCTGGAATCCCATTTTGTCGACCGGCCCGGATTCTGCCGAGGTCCAGGCGGCGCCGAACTTTCTGGGAAATCCAGCGGCCTCGATTTTTTCCATTGCTCCGATTTCAAGCAGCACCGGTGTGGTGGCCGGGACCAGCGATTCGCCCACATGGGCCCTTTCGAAAATTTCCCGCTCGAAAATGGCGCAGCTCACCCCCGCCTTGGCGAGGTAGGACGCCATGGTGGATCCGGCCGGTCCGCCGCCGATGATGCCGACATCAAAATCATAGTCAGTCATGATGCAATCTCCGGTTGTATTTTGGCGTGCAACCCTTCCACTCGCTCCGGCTTGGTCCGGCCGGGAAGGTCACCGCGCCCTGGTCAGGAACAGACAACGGGATTCAGGCGGATGGTCGTTGAGGCCATTCGTCAGAGTCTCGTTTCGGGATGGTTCGGAGTGGGGCCTACGCTTGCAACGAACGGACAAGGGCGACAATCGAGGAAAGATCCTTGAAGTGCTTTCCTGTAATCGCCGAGGGTGGAATCGTAATTCCAACCTCTTCACGGACAAAAACCATCAGCTTGGCAATGTTCATTGAATTGAGCACGCCCCATTCCAGCAACGGAGTATCGGGCTTCAGATCTGAATTTGCCGACTGAAGCAGGTCATTGACGATGTAGGTCTGAATTTTGTTTTGCAGGATTTCAGTTTCCATGATGAATACCCTTTCACGAAGTCTGTTGTCGTCAGCCGTTTACCGATGGCGCTCCGTACCGGACCTTTTTCAGGTCCGTTTCACGCCCGGATCCCGGCTCCTCCCCGCCGGTTGGTCCGCGGCGGGAAAGGTTGGCGTCCCCTTCCCTGGTCATCGGCTTTGGTTTCGATGGCCTGAAGGGAAATGCGAATGAAAACGGATTTAATTCACTGTTTTGTAATGTAATTTTTTATATGAACCTAAAAACGATCTGGAAATAGAAGTTTTAAAATTTACAACACCACTCTACCGTTAATAACCACTTTGTCAAATTAGAATTTAAAATTAGTATTTAAAATTGACTGCCAGGACAAAAGCGATAGTATGAAGGGCATGTCGACCAAATCCCTTCCTTCTCAACCGCTTCGCCGTCACCGCCGTTCCCGCGCGATGGACGAAGGCGGCACCCGGACCCTTCTCCTGGAGGCGGCCGGAACGGTTTTCGCGGAATGCGGTTTCGACCGCGCCACCGGGCGGGCCATCTGTGACCGGGCCTCGGTGAACCCGGCCGCGATCAACTACCATTTCGGCGGAATGGAGGAACTTTATCTCGCCGTTCTGATAGAGGCGCACCAACGGCTGGTGACCGAGGAAACGCTGTCGGAAGTGGCCGCAGCCGCCTTTCCTCCGACCGACAAGCTGCGCATCGTGATCAGTTATTTCGTGCGAGCCGCCTTCGGCGCCGGGGACAACGCATGGGCGTTCCGGGTCCTCGGCCGGGAGATCATCATGCCGACCCCGATGTTCGAGGCATTGCGCGTGCGCGAGATCATGCCGAAGATCGGACATGTCCGTCAGATCGTCGCCCAGCTCATGGAGCTCCCCGAGGACCATCCCGCGGTGACGCGTAGCTTTGTCAGCACGATGGCCCCCTGCATGATGATGCTGATTGCCGATCATGAGATTTTCGGGAATCTGTTTCCCCGGATCGCGGGGGGAGCCGGAGACGGGCTGGATCCGCTGATCGATCACCTCCTGCGGTTCGCACTTGCCGGTCTGGAGGTCGCGAAACGGGCGGCGATGTGACCGCTGCCTCCGGTCCCGGCCCGGTTTCTCCGGTGGCTCTTGCGGGGTGATCAAGGGGTTTCCGCCCGGAATGCGGAAGCGGACGGTTTTGAGGAGCATCATGCGTCCTCCGGAATGGATTTACCGTACCCCTTGACCAGCAGCATCCGGGTCAGCGGCATGGCGAGCGCCGTGGTGACCAGGGCCATCGCGATCAGCACGGAAAACATGGCATTTGAGATCAATCCGGCGGCCAGGAAGATGGACAGGACGGCCAGTTCCATCATCCCCTTGGCCTGCATAACCGCGCCAAGGGCCAGGCTGTCGCGCCAGGACATCCCGATCCGCCGGGCCGGGAGGGTCGTTCCGGCAAATTTTCCGGCAATCGCGGCGACCGTCGTGACGACGAAGATATCCCCGAACCCCGGTGCCGAAAAATCAAGAGAGACCTTGAGGCCGACGGAAATGAAAAAGAAGGGGGTCAGCAGCAACACGGTGACATGCTCGATCCGGTCCAGAACCGCCGCGCGGACGTGATCCGGCAAGATTGCGCCGGCGACGAAAGCACCCAGCAGGTAGTGCAATCCAAGGAATTCGGTGGCACCGGCCGAAGCCAGTGCAAAGGCCACGACGCCGACCAGAATGCCATTGCGGCTGGTCTCGTCGTCGCGGTCGGGAAACAGGCGCCGCAACAGCGGTCGCGCGCCGCAGAACATCGTTACAAGGTAGAGCGCGCCGAACAGCAGAATGACGAGCGGGGAGTTGCTGGCTCCCTCACGACTGCCGGTTCCGGCCAGGGCGCCGCTGACCAGCAGCCAAAGCACGGCATCGTTGATCGCGGCCAACCCGAGACTCCACTGACCGACGGGGAGGCGGATCAGATCAAGTTCCCGGAGAATGGCCCCCAGGACAGGCAAGGCGGTGACGCTTAACGCCACAGCCGTGCAGAGAACAAAGCGCGCCTGCCCTCCCCCGCCTTGCGCGGCGAGCGGATGAACCTCGCAGATCCACAGAGCCGCCGCGGTCCCGAAGCAGAAAGGCACGAGAACGCTGCACACCCCGATCAGTGCAAGTCCGCTGTGAGCTCCCCGGTAATGTCCGAGATCGAGATGCAGTCCGGTGATCAGGGCGAAAAAGAAAATCGAGAACGACGACAGATGCGCGATCTGATCCCGGATCGGAGTGGGAAGCAGATGTTCCTGAAGTTCGGGGAGGACGAAACCCAGGCCGGAAGGGCCCAGGATAATTCCCAGCAGGATCTGGACGACAGCGCAGGGGATGGCGCTCTTCAACCGGCCCAGATGCCAGATCGCATAAGGCAGAACCACGATGCAGAACAGATTGAAGAGGGACAAAAGATCATGCGACATCAATGAACCTCATCTCAATCGGGGGTGCCGGTCGGAAGATCTGCCCGAACTTAGTCTGTTCGGGATCGGCGTTTGATATCAGGCTGTCTCTTGCATCGGTCGTTCCTGAAAAAGCTTGATTCAGGCCACAAATAGCGCGATTTGCCGTTTACCAGGGGGAACCGCGAGGACCCTGGAGCCACGGGATAACCTGTATGGCGGTATATATTGCCGGTTGCAAACGAGTCAAATTTAAATTTGAAATACAACTTTTATTCATAGCGGGGCGACATCGTTATGACCGCGCACATATGCCCTAGGTCCCGACAGGTCGCAGGGGATGGGAGCAGCGGTCCAATGGTCCTAGGCCCATTGCCGGAAACCGGAGAAAATTGCGAAAGGGAACGGGGGATGTCTGATCGCGTTCCAAATGAAAAATGCCGCATATTTTTAGCGGCTTATCCGGCCGGCTCCGGCTGATCCAGGGCTGGTGGATCCTCCCTCACGAACCTGTTGACCGCCCCGTTGATGTTTCCACCATGTTCTCATGGTGTGCCGATGGAAACATGGTCGCCCGCTATCCCGAGCCGGTTTCGTCAAGGTGGACGAAACGGAAATTGCATACCGCGCCAAGGACGATCCGGTGGACGGTGGGCAAGGCCGCGGCCATACCGGCAAGTTGCTGGTGACAGGGGCCATGAGCTTTCCGACGACGGGCACACCCCCGCTCTGTCCGTATCCGTCACGCTTCATGTCAGGACTTTATTGACTTACATGCGTGAAGGGATGCCGTTAGTCCTTCCCTTTGAGGGTGAGCACGGGGCATATGACGAAGCAACTCTGGCTGTTTCCGATCCTTTGCACCGGGCTTTTTGGGTGCGGCACGTCCATCTATTCCGACCCGATCGGCCCAGGCGAATTCAGCATTAGGGGAATTTCTCCCGGTGGCATGTGAGGCGAATTCGTCGACACAACGCCATCGTCAGAGGCGGCGAAGGAGGAAGCAGAAAATCGCTGCCCCGCCGGGTATGACAAGACGGACGAGATGTCAGGGGCTTTCTTTGAAGGCAAATTCATCGAGTGGCGCATCCGATGCCGCGTCCAATATCTGGGCCACATTCACTAGCTAAGAAGCGGTCTGAGCCTCATCTGACTTGGAGCGCTCCATTTTGAAATACCAGAACCAAGGAGATAAACCACTATTTACATAATAAAAAAGATTGAAATTTATCTATGTTATGATGAAAAATATTCTTAATTTAATATTAATATTATAAAATTTCCAAAAAATGTATGATTAAATTGTATCAAGCTATTTTTTGTCAACAATATTATAATATTTATGTATAATTGTCCGATGGCCGTTCGTAAAAATTCTCATAATATCGTGATGTTTCGGGCTGGACCGGTCTTTCAGTTCTGAATTGGTCTGTTGCCGTCCTGGTTTGTATTCTCGATTGAGGGTTCTATGTCCGGTATCGCACCTTGGGCGCCGTAACGCGGTGTTCGGACGCGGGGCGGCTGTCCTTTTTTCCGGTCGGACGATCGAAGTGGGTCCCCGTTCCCAGCCTGCGATGCCCGTTCTACCCAGAGTTCCAGAAACCGGTTTTCCAAGAGTTCCAGGCCTATAACCCCAGGTCGAATAGTGTTTGTTCCGCAAGGAATGGCGCCGGGACAGGCTTCATCCGGCCTAATCCAACCCAAAGAAGTTGGCGTACTTACGCTAAACCATCTATGGGATGGAATTGCGCCCATAGGTAGATATTGCCTAGTAGAAAAAGTATTGTGCGTAACCAATTTTAAAGACTTTCGGCGTCATGATGCGCCTCAGTTGATCGTAATATGAGCCCAGAACGGGGGGTCGTATGCCAGTTATCTCGACGAATAACGCAGCTAACTCTGCGTTGAATTATCTGAATCAGAACTCCTCGCACGAGACCAATCTCCTGTCCAAACTGGCATCGGGATCACGGATCGTGCAGGCGTCGGACGACGCTGCCGGACTTGCCATCGGCACGCAGTTGACCGCCAGCGCCGTGGTCTATGAGCAGGATCAGACCAACGTGCAACAGGGCACGGCCATCCTGCAGTCGACCGACGGTGCCCTGGCGCAGATCAGCAATGTGCTGCAGCGCATGATGGCGCTGGCGACCGAGGCCGCGTCCGGTCAGGTCACCAACAGCCAGCGCAGCCAGGACATCAATACGGAATACACGCAGCTCAAGAGCGAGATCACCAGCATCGTCGGCAGCACGACTTATGCCGGTCAGACCCTGTTGTCAGGCTCGTTCCTGTCCAATGTGAAGTTCCTGGTCGGCACCCTGTCCACCAACTTCATCACCATTTCGGTGGCCTCCATCTCCGTGAGCACCCTGCTGGGGACATCCTCCACGGTCAGCACGGCCGCCACCGCGCTTACTGCGATCAACAAGATCAATTCGGCCATCAATACGGTGACCCAGAGCCGCGCCAAGATCGGCGCCTACGAATCGCAGTTCAGTTTCAGCAGCCAGGATATCTCCACCAACATCCAGAACATCACCTCGGCCGCCTCGGTGATCATGGATGCCGACGTTGCGCAGGTGAAGTCGACCCTGTCGGCCACGGACGTGAAGACCCAGGCATCGGTCGCCGCCTTGACGCAGGCATCCCAGTTGCCACAGGAACTGCTCCGGCTGCTGCAGTCGTAACGGGGCGGGTCGGCCTTCCCCCCCCCGCCGACCGCCTGAGCCATTTCAGCGGCCCGTCCCTCGACGGGCCGTCTTTCTTTTACCAACTGGTATGAAATCGTTTACCGCCGGGCGTCCGGCCGGATGAGGGATGCGCTGACCGGCTCCGATCTGCACGGGTTAACGCGCGCCCCTAAAAAAGTCCCCGGCCATCCCATAGCAGCTTGAGGCCGACAGCGATCAACAGCACATAGATCAGGGTGAAAAAGCGTTCGGCCGGAACCTTGCGGACAAGAATGACGCCGGCCCAGGTCGACGCAATGGCCAGGGGAAAGAGGGCGAATGACGTCATCAGGCTGCCACGGTCAAGCTGGCCCAGAGCAATGAAAAAGGGAAGCTTGACCCAGTTCATGATGGCGAAGAACAGGATACCGGTGCCGACAAACAGCTCCTTCGGCAGTCGCTGGGGGATCACATAAACCTGAAACGGAGGGGCGCCGGCGTTGGCGATCATGCTGGTAAATCCCGATATCCCGCCCCACAGCAAACCGGCGGGAATGCCGGCGCGTACCGCCGTGCGCCCCCCTCCCCGGCGTTCGATCAGAAGCCGGCGTCCGCCGAACGTGACAGAGATCACCCCGACGGCAAAGGCGATGGCGGCATCCGAGACCCTGGCCGCGAACACATATCCCAAAACGATTCCGATTATCGCCCCGGGCAAGAGAATCGCCATGTTCCGGCGATCCCATTCCCGACGGTAGACCCAGACACCGACGGCATCCTGGACGATCAGGATGGGGAGAATGATGGACGCGCCATGGATCGGCGGAATCACCAAGGCCAAAAGCGGCATGGAGAGCATGCCAAATCCGGTAAATCCGCCTTTTGACAGTCCTAACAGGATCACCGCCGGAACGGCGACAGCATAAAACATCGGATCGGAAATCATGGGGTGGTCCCTGAAAGGTCTTAGGAAACCTCAACCGGAATGGAATCCCGGATAAACCGGACAAGTTCATCGGCAGGCAGCGGACGTGCGAAAAGAAAGCCTTGAGCCTGTTTACAGTTTTCATGGCGGAGGAAACGCAACTGTCGGATATCTTCCACGCCTTCGGCCACGGTTTCGAGGCCGAAACTGCGTGCGAGCTGGATGATCGCGCGAACGATGGCCGCGTCCTCCGTGTCCATATGCAGATTGCGCACGAAGGACTGGTCGATTTTCAATTTGTCGACGTGGAAACGTTTCAGATAGGCGAGATTGGCATATCCGGTCCCGAAATCGTCAATGGTGAATCTCACCCCCCTGGCGCGCAGCTTCTCGACCGTTGACATGACGGCCTGGGCATTCTCGATCAGCATGGTTTCGGTCAGTTCCAGCTCCAGCCGGTCCGGTGTCAGGCCCGCGGCATCAAGAGCATCGAGAACCGTCTCCTCCAGATTGCCGCGGCGAAACTGCATCGCGGACAGATTGACGGTCATCGAAATCTGTGGAAGACCTGCGACCTGCCAGCTTTTTGCCTGCAAACAGGCCTCCCGCAGGACCCACGCGCCCATGGGCACGATCAGACCGGTGTTTTCCGCCACCGGGATGAAGGTGGACGGTCCGACCAGACCATGCCCGGGGCGGCGCCAGCGGACCAGGGCCTCGACGCCGACCAGCCCGCCTGTCCCAAGGTCGATCTGCGGCTGGTAATGCAGCTCGAATTCATGGCGATCGAGAGCGTGACGCAGGGCAGAGCGGAGGCCGAACTGAACGACGGTTTCGATGTTCATCTGCTCCGAAAAGAAGCGATGCGCATTCCGGCCCGATTCCTTGGCGTGGTACATGGCCGTGTCGGCCTTCTTCAACAGCTCCTCGAAGCCCATGCCGTCATCGGGGCTCACCGCAATCCCGATCGATGCCGAGATAAAGATCTCGTGACCCTCCACCATCACCGGGCGAGACAGGGATTCCAGGATTTTTTCCGCCACGGCAATGATCGCCTGGCTGTCCCGGACCTCGGATAGAACCACCAGGAATTCATCCCCGCCATGGCGGCTGACACTGTCGGTGTCGCGCACAGAGGTGAGCAGACGTCCGGCGACTTCCCGCAGAACACTGTCGCCGGCCGAATGTCCGAGCGAATCGTTGACGGCCTTGAAATGATCCAGATCGACGAACAGCAGAGCCGTCTTGGTGCGCGAACGCGTGGCGCGCGCCACCGATTGCAGCAGCCGGTCCTCCACCAGAAGCCGGTTGGGCAGCCCTGTCAGAAGATCGTGATGCGCGAGAAATTCGATGTGCGCCGCTGTGCGCCGCCGCTCGGTGATATCGACGATCACGCCCACCAATCCCAGGGGCTCGCCCTCTCCCCCCGTCAGTTGTCGTCCGCTGAGATGCCCCCAGAACTCGCTGCCGTCGGCCCTGACATACCGGCGTTCCGTACTGATGACCGGCGTCCGTCCGTGGATCAGGGACAGCATATGATCGCGGCTGACGGCCCGTTCGGAAACATGCACCAGTTCGGGGTAGTCAATGCCCGCCAGGGCGTCCGGCGAGCGGCCGAACATGTCCGCCATGCTCCGGTTAGCCTGGGTGATCACGCCGTCGAGATTGACAAAAAAGATCGCGGCATGGGTGGTGTCGAAGATAAGGCGCAACTCGGCTTCCCGCCCCCGCAGCTCCGAGGTTCGGGCGACCACTGTCCGGCTCAAGGTCTCGGCGACGGCCTCACCATCCAGGGACAGGACCGAAATGGCAAGCGCGATATCCGCACCAGCCCAGAGAAGATAATAGGAGGCCTGCCAGAAAACGCTGGTCGTCAAATAGGCGTCCTGTTGCGTGTAGTAAAGCGCGGCGACGGTCCTGGCCAGCAGCATGGCGCCGCAGCACCAGGCGATGATCTCGAGAATCGCCAGTCCCCGCGACGGATGCCCTCGCCTCGTTCGCCTGATGGCAAACGCCGCGTCGAGGTAGATCGGGACCCGCAGGGCCGCGATGAAGGAGATCCGTTCATTCAGACTGTAATCAAATTGGAAAAAGGAGATGTAACAGGATATCAGCAGGAGAATAGCCGCGACATAAAGCGGGACAGGCGGCTGGCGGCCGCTCAGCCGGCAGCAGCCAAGGTGCAGCCCGATCGCGGAATGCAGCATCAGAAGATTTCCGACCACCGTCGCCCCGGGCTGGCGGTCGACAGCCCCCATCAGGGCGATGATCTGGCCGCGGCCGGCGCAACCGGCAGCCGCCGCGAACAGCCAGGAACGCCCCCGGCTTCCGTCGGACGGGCCGTGACTGGCAATGATGAGCGCACTGGTCAGCGATGCAACCGCCGCGGAGAACGCCAATGTGCCGATATCGATCCGGAGCATGTCACCTTGCAGGGAGGGGAGTTCCCGGAAAAGCCTGGGGGGCGCTCCCGCCTTCCTTCTGGACTGTGCCGATTTCTATTATGAATACAACAAATTTCTTTTAGAGATGTTTGTTATCTACTGCATCTGTCGGGCGTTCTTCGATCAGATTGTGCCGCCAATTGCAACATTTGTAACATGGTTTCCGTGCCTCCAAAAAACGACGTCCGATCCCGGCCCTCGCCGATCGGAACCGATCCGGTCCCGCCCGGCGAGGGACAAAAAGATCCTCTTGCACTGACTCATCTGAATGAGTCAGTGCAAGAGGCGAAGTTTCTCCGATTGCATCTTGTGCCGACAGCCTATCCCGGGTGGCGTGAAGCGGTATATGATGATTGAATAGCAACAAAGCAATTTACCCTAAGGTTGACCACGGAGCGGCCATGGCGTTCGATCGCGACATCTCCGACGTGAAGAATTGGATGAACATGTTCCGGTGGATGGTCAAGCTGATCCGGGACGACTACGGGATCGCCGAGGAAAAATTGACACGCCATGCCCATATCGAGACTGACATCGGTCTCGGATTGGAGCAGACGGAGGAGGTTCTGGAGATCGTTTCGTCCTCCTTTTCTATCCGCTTCCCCCCAGGGACTCTCGATGAACTCGTCAAGTTCGAGGAAATGTGCATGCTGGCGGCCTGGCTGCACGGACTCTACAAACAGCCGGAATTTCTGGGGGCGGATTATGTCGAGAAAGCGATGGCTTTGAACCCGCGCGCTCAGAAGGATTGAATATCCGGAAGGGCCGCCGGCTCCCCGGTCTCAGCGCAGGTAGGTCGACACCAGGGCGCTGAGACGGTCGTGAACTTTTTCATAGCAGGTCGCGCGGGCATTGACGTCCGGCAGAGCCTTGCAATTTGCCCATTCTTTTTCCGTGTCGGCGTAGGCGGTTTGCGCCTTGCCCTTAAGTTGCGCTATTCCAGCCTGACCGGCGGGAGAGGCCGCGATCGTCTTCAGCTTTTCGACCAGATCCTGAGGCTGTTGCTGGGCTGTGGACGGGCTGCTCGTGGCGAGGGCAGCGAGGACAGGGGCCAGAATAAGGCCTGAAGAGATGCGCATAACGTCACTCCGTGCTTGAGCGGTCTCAGCGGCCCGACGCCAAAGCAAGCGCCTGGGCGAGATTGAGAAGCTGATCGGTGGACAAAAGCTTGCCGTCGACCTGATGGGCGCGGCCGGCGGCATAGACCTGATGGCCGAGCCGCCGCAAGAGACGCACCGCCTCGAACACAGTCTGCTCCTCGGCCCGCGAACGGCGATGCCGTTGCCTGGGGGTCTCGAACAGAGCCAATTGGTTGTCGTCCCTCATGCTGTGCTGACGTTCCCTGCATCAAATCTGGCTGCCATCCGGTGATCCGGAGCCGGGATAGTGATACCCCATGATGGCAGAATTGAGAAGCAAAGGCAGGATGCAACTCAGGGCAATCGTCTTCCTCCGGCTTCTCCGATTCTCGGAATGCCCTCGGGCTGCGGGACGGGCGGAAATCCCGGACATGGGTGCTTTGCACTCGGACCTTGTATGGTAGCATGGTATTCTAAGGCGGGGCCGTGAGTGGGCATAACGTGAGCGAAAATGTTGTGGGGGGTATAAGGGATCGCACCGGTTTTCCGGTCCCGCACGAACGACGGCCACCCCTCGTCCCCCAGCCAGGAAAAGGATTCCCACCTTTCATTTCATCAAAAGCGGGATGCCGACGATTTCCCTGAAAAACAGATCCATACTGTTGCCTGTGTCTCGCCCGGCATTGCTTTTTTTGACCAAAACATTGTGGAGGAAACACTGATGCACTGTACTCGTAAAATTCTCTTGTCGACGCTGGCAGGCGCGCTCTTTGTCGCGGCCCATGCCCAGGCGCGTGAGTTCCGGTCATCCGACGTTCAGCCGGAGGATTACCCGACCGTCCAGGCGCAGAAGTTCATGAGCGACGAGCTCGGCAAGCTGTCCAACGGGAAATATTCGATCAAGGTGTTCCACAGCGGCCAGTTGGGCAGCGAGAAGGACACGATCGAGCAGGTCAAGCTGGGCGCCATCGATTTCCTGCGGGTGAACACCGGGGCACTGAACACTGTTTGCAAGGCGACGGTCGTTCCCGTGATGCCCTTCGTGTTCAAGAGCAAGGAGCATATGCGCGCCGTTCTCGACGGCCCGATCGGCGAGGACATCCTGAAGGACTGTGAGAAGGAAGGCCTGATCGGGCTTGCCTATTACGATTCCGGATCGCGCTCCTTCTATACGAAGAAGCCGATCAATTCGCTGGCCGACCTCAAGGGGATGAAGATCCGCGTCCAGCAGACGGATGTGTGGGTGGCGATGATGAAGGCGCTGGGCGCCAATGCCACGCCGATGCCCTATGGCGAAATTTTCACCGGCCTCAAGACAGGCCTGATCGACGGCGCCGAGAACAACTGGCCGAGCTATGAATCCTCGCACCACTATGAGGTGGCGAAGTATTTCAGCCTGACGGAGCATTCGATGGCCCCCGAGGTCCTGCTGATGTCGAAGCGGATCTGGGACAAGCTGACGCCGGAAGACCAGCAGATGATCCGCAAGGCCGCCAAGGACTCCGTCCCCTACATGCGCAAGCTGTGGGACGAGAAGGAAATGGCCGCCCGCGCCACGGTGGAGAAGGCCGGCGTTCAGGTGATCACCCCGAACAAGGCCGAGTTCCAGGCCGCGATGAAGCCGGTCTATGACCAGTTCATCAACAACGATCCCGCCCTGAAGTCACTCCTGGAACGCATCCAGGCCACCAACTGACACCAGCCTGCGCTGATCGGTACACGGTCAGCGCAGCCCTCACGCAAAGGGGCTTCGGGCGTCCCATCCGACATCCGAAGCCCCTTTTGGCAGAGTGGTGCGGTGTGCGCCGGTCCGGTTGGAATCGCTTCGGCCGGGATGAAGCGGGAGGCAAGCCCGGAAGACACCGGCCAACAAAGAGAGCGGTCAACAAAAAACCCCGGAGGGCCGGCCTCCAGGGTTTTTGAAAATGGTGATCCGGGCGGGACTCGAACCCGCGACCATTCGATTAAAAGTCGAATGCTCTACCAACTGAGCTACCGGATCGACCTTCTGAAGCGCGTGCCCTCTCACGAGGTTAAAAACCAGTGTCTCCACCGACTTAGCATCACGCTCCCGGCTTTGGGGCGCCCAACATAGGGATGTCCGGGCGCCGGGTCAATCATTCCTTTACGTCGGCGGCCACCTTCATCCAAACGATCCGATCCGGGTTGGTGACGGTGCCGTTATCGCTGGAGTCGCCCTTCTTGATCTGGTCGACAAACTCCATTCCATCGATGACACGGCCCCAGATCGTGTATTTGCCGTCCAGCGACGGAGAGGGCGCGAAACAGATGAAAAACTGGCTGTCTCCGCTATTGGGATCCGCCGCACGGGCCATCGACACGGTGCCCCGCACATGCTTTTCCGACGAGAACTCCGCCTGGATGTGGAATCCGGAACCACCCCGCCCGGTTCCCTGCGGGTCGCCACCCTGAGCCATGAACCCGGCGATCACCCGGTGGAAGGGCGTGCCGTCATAGAATCCCTTGCGGGTCAGTTCTTTGATGCGGGCGACGTGCCGGGGCGCCAGATCAGGGCGCATTTCAATGATGACGCGGCCCGTCTTGAGCTGCATCACCAGGGTGTTTTCGGGATCCTTGATGGTGGCGGGCGCCGCCATGGCCGTCGAGGCGCCTGCCAGGGTAAGGCACAGGCAGACAAACAGGGACTTGAGCCAATTCATCGCATTATTCCTCGACGTCCGCCGCGACCTGCATCCGCACGATATGGTCCGGATCCTTCACCATGCCGTTCGAGAAGGAATCGCCTTTCTTGATGTTGTCGACGAATTCCATGCCTTCGATCACCTGCCCCCAGATGCTGTACTGGCCGTCAAGGCTCCGGGCCGGCTCGAACATGATAAAGAACTGGCTGTCAGCGCTGTTCGGATTGGCGGCACGGGCCATCGAGCAGGTGCCCCGCACATGCTTTTCGCGGGAGAACTCCGCCTTCAGCTTCTCGCCGCTGCCCCCGGTGCCGGTGCCGGTCGGATCGCCGCCCTGGGCCATGAAGCCCTCGATCACGCGATGAAAAACGACGCCGTCATAGAACCCCGACCGCGCCAGTTCCTTGATTCGGGCCACATGATTGGGCGCCAGGTCCGGGCGCAAGGCGATGACCACGCGCCCGTCCTTCAGGTCGAGGTAAAGGGTATTTTCGCGGTCAATCGCCGAAGTGTTTTCTGCCATGCTCTCTTGCTCCTGGAAATGGGCTTATTCGCCGTCGCCCGCGGTTTGCCCGCCCCATCGCCGACCGAGTTCCCTGAGGACACAGGGCGACACGAACGGCGAAATATCGCCGCCCAGCCGACCGATCTCCTTGACGAAGCGCGACGAGATGAACTGGCAGCGCTCCGAGGCCATCAGGAACACGGTCTCGATATCGGGATTGAGATGGGCATTCATCCCGGCCATCTGGAATTCATATTCAAAATCTGAAACGGCACGCAACCCGCGAATGATGACATTGGCGCCCGATGTTTCGGCGAAATGCATCAGCAGGCTGTCGAAAGGGCGCACATCAATGCTGACACCGTCGCGGAGCGTCATCCCGCCGATCGCCTCGCGGGCCATGTCGACCCGTTCGTCGACGGAGAACAGCGGGCCTTTGCCCGCATTCCCCGCCACGGCGACGATCAGACGGTCGACAAGGAAACTCGCCCGCTGAATGATGTCCTGATGTCCATTGGTGATCGGGTCGAACGTCCCCGGATACACCCCCACGCGTTCAACGGTCATCTCTCCCCTCCCTGACCGCTTCAGTCCTCGACGGGACTCTGGGAGTCGCCATCGCCGGGAACCGCGCGCGACGCGTCCCCGTTCTCGTCCTCCCCGTCCTCCCCGTCGTCCCCGTTGTCACCATTGCCACTCCCGGCGACGTCCTCACCCAGGCGTGCCACCGATACGACGCTTTCGTTTTCCGCCGTCCGCAACAGCATCACGCCCTGGGTCTTGCGCCCGGCGATACGGACCCCGTCGACGGGGATGCGGATCAGCTTGCCGCCGTCGGTCACCAGCATGACCTCATCGGACTGAAGGACCGGGAAAGATGCCATGACCGGCCCGGTCTTCTCCGTCATCTCCATATTGGCGATGCCGCTGCCGCCGCGTCCGGTAATCCGGTATTCGTAGGCGGACGTCCGCTTGCCGAACCCGTTCTGGCTGACGGACAGGATATGCTGTTCCTGCGCCGCCAGACGCTCCTGATCCTCCGCCGGCAGTTCGCCGCGCAGATAGGCGTCGCGCGTTTCGCTGTCGAACTCGACATGGACCAGCGTCGACATGCTGATCAGCGTATCCCCTTCGTCGAGACGGATGCCCCGGACACCGGTCGAATCACGTCCTTTGAAGACGCGCACGTCGGTGACCGGGAAACGGATGCATTTCCCGTTATGCGACGCCAGCAGAATGTCGTGATCCTCGGTGCAGGTCTGCACGGAAATCAGCCTGTCGCCGTCGTCCAGCTTCATGGCGATCTTGCCGTTGGCGCGGATATCGGTGAAATCGGACAGAAGGTTGCGACGCACATAGCCGGACGCTGTGGCGAACATCACATGCAGATCGCCCCAACTGCTTTCATCCTCGGGCAACGGCAGAACCGTGGAAATGGTCTCGTCCTGGTTCAATGGCAACAGATTGACCATCGCCTTTCCGCGTGCCTGCGGATTGCCGAGCGGCAGCCGGTACACCTTCATTTTATAGGCAATGCCGGTCGAGGAGAAAAACACGATGGGGGTGTGCGTGTTGGCCACGAACACCTGCGTGACGAAGTCCTCCTCCTTGATGCTCATCCCGGAACGGCCCTTGCCGCCACGCCTCTGCGTCCGGTATTCGGACAGAGGGACACGCTTGATGTAGCCGGTGTTGGTCACCGTTACCACCATGTCCTCGCGGGCGATCAGGTCCTCGATATCGGCTTCGAACTCGTTTTCCTCGATCGTGGTGCGCCGTTCCGTGGCGAACTGCACCTTCATCTCGACCAGTTCGTTGCGCAGGATTTCATAAAGACGCTCACGCGAACTCAGGATGTGAAGATACTCGCGGATCTGGTCCCCGATCTCCATCAACTCGCTGTGGATCTTCTCCCGCTCAAGGCCGGTCAGGCGGTGCAGGCGGAGGTCCAGAATGGCCTTGGCCTGCTGTTCCGACAACTGATAGTGGCCCTCGACGACACCATGTCCGGGTTCATCGATCAGGGCGATCAGCGGCTCGACGTCGGCCGCCGGCCAGTTGCGCGCCATCAACTGTTCACGGGCGGCATTGGGGTCCGGAGCCGCGCGGATCAGCTGGATCACCGGATCCAGATTGGCGACCGCTATCGCCAGACCGACCAACACATGCGCCCGGTCGCGGGCCTTGCCCAGCTCGAAGATGGTCCGCCGGGTGATCACCTCCTCGCGGAAGGCGACAAAGGCGACGATGATGTCCTTCAAAGGCATCATCTGCGGGCGTCCGCCGTTCAGTGCCAGCATATTGACACCAAAGGTGCTTTGCAGCGGCGTATAGCGGTAGAGCTGGTTCAGCACCACATCGGGAACCGCATCGCGCTTGATCTCGATGACGACACGCACGCCATCGCGGTCCGATTCGTCGCGGAGATCGGAAATGCCCTCGATACGCTTGTCGCGCACCAGTTCGGCCATCTGCTCGATCATCCGGGCCTTGTTCACCTGATAAGGTATCTCGGTGACAATGATCGCCGTACGGTCCTTGCGGATCTCTTCGAAATGGGTCCGTCCCCGCAGGATGATGGAGCCGCGTCCGGTGGTGAAGGCCGACCGGATGCCGGACCGCCCGAGGATGACGCCGCCGGTCGGAAAATCCGGAGCCGGCACATAGTCCATCATTTCCTCGACAGTGATGTCGGGGTTATCGATATAGGCGCAGCAGGCGTCGATCACCTCGCCCAGGTTATGCGGCGGAATATTGGTCGCCATGCCGACAGCGATGCCGCCGGCGCCATTCACCAGCAGATTGGGGAACCGGGCGGGCAGAACCGTTGGTTCCTGCGTCGTATCGTCGTAGTTCGACTGGAAATTGACCGTTTCCTTGTCGATGTCGTCCAGCAGACTGGCCGCGGCACGGGCCAGACGCGCTTCGGTGTAACGCATGGCGGCCGGTGGATCGCCATCCATGGAGCCGAAATTTCCCTGGCCGTCGATCAACTCGAGGCGCATGGAGAAGTCCTGGGCCATGCGGACCATGGCGTCATAGATCGCCGAGTCGCCATGGGGGTGGTATTTACCCATGACGTCGCCGACGATGCGGGCGGATTTGCGGAACGGCTTGTTGAAGTCGTAACCGCTTTCTTTCATCGAAAAGAGAATGCGCCGGTGCACCGGCTTCAGCCCGTCTCGAACATCGGGAAGAGCGCGGGCGACGATCACGCTCATCGCGTAATCGAGGTACGACCGCCTCATCTCCTCTTCGATGGTCACCGGGGTGATGTCAAATGGCAACGGTGTCGGGGACGTGGTCAAAGCATCTGTCTCGAATGTTGGGGGATGACCGGCATCAAGCGTCGGCGGCCGTCAATCGCGGCCATAGGGATAGCGTTTTTCGGGGCGGCAAAGTAGCAGATATCGCATAGGCGAACAAGACGGCTGGCTTGCCCGCGAAACCATAGGCATCTTGAACGGTCCTGCGCCGGCGACCGGAGGGATCCGATGACCGGGGCATGTCGATCGCAAGAGTGTCTCCAACAAACGTCAGGAGAGCCTACCGCCCCCCACCCCTGACAAATGGTCAGATCTTCCGGTCTTTGACGGTTTTGCTTGTAATCCGCTCGGGAAGACACCAGAGTAAGTCCATCATTCTGCCCTGGGAAGCTACGCTACTCGTCCGGCACTTGATGCGTTGCACGACGACGTGCGGCGCGACTCATCACTTGGAGACTCAAATGCCGAACGGCACTGTCAAATGGTTCAATGGTACTAAGGGTTACGGCTTTATCACCCCCGAGAACGGCGGCGCGGATGTGTTTGTGCACATCTCCGCGGTTGAGCGCGCTGGCCTGAAGGGGCTGAGCGACGGCCAGCGGGTTTCGTTCGACGAGGAAATCGACCCCCGCAAGGGCAAGAGCGCGGCCGTGAACATCAAGGCCCTCTGACCCTTTCGACCCCCGTTTCCGCAGGAAGGAACGCCTGCGGCGCCCGCCGGCGGAAACGGGTTCCGAAGTGACCGAAAACAATCAGACCTGACCGCCCTGCCCTCACCGGCGGGGTTTATTTTTTCCGGTACCGTCCTGGAAAACTCGGCCGGAGAGGCAGGCCATCACGATCCGCCCCCCTCTCCTCTCTCCTCTCTCCTCTCTCCTCTCTCCGCTGCTCCTCGCACGTGATCCTCTCCTTGCCCGCGGATCGAAAGTTCGCCGGATCCCGGGGTCGTCAATCCGGTTGACGCAGCCCGAAAAATGCCTGTTTTTCGAGGTTTCTTGTGATTTTCATCATACGCCGGAAGGATCCATGACCATATCCGCGCCCATTCCCGACCTCCGCTACTGCGCCTCGATCGATCCCCGGCTCGCGGCCTTTATCGACGCCCTGCCCAAGGCGGAATTGCATCTCCATATCGATGGCGCTCTTCCCTGGGACCAGATGCGCAGGATCGACCCGTCCCTGCCGGAACGCCCGCACGTTTGGGATCCGGATTACCGCTTTCCGTCTTTCGAAGCCTTTCTGCGGCTTTGCGATCAGTATTGTGTCCCGTGGCTGACCTCGCTTGATCGCTGTGCGAGCAGCGTCGAGGCGATGGTTCGGACCTGTGCCGCGCAAAATGTGCGCTATGTCGAGACCAGCATCGACCTCGGCGCGGCGATGCGGATGGGGGCGCCGGCGGACGTCATGGCGGCAATGCGCGACGGGGCCTCCCGGGTCCCAGGCGTGACGACGCGTCTGTTCATGGGTATCAGCCGTGACGCCCTGTCCCGACTGGGTCCCGCTGTCCTCGGGGTTCTGGACATTCCGGATCTGGACGGCATCGATCTGCATGGCGTCGAGCCGATGCCTATAGAGCCATGGATCGAAGACCTCTGGGCCCGGGCCCGGAGGCAGGGGAAGGCGACGAAGGCCCATGCCGGCGAGTTCGGTCCCGCGGCATCGGTCCGGGAGGTCGTCGAGAAACTCCACGTCACACGCGTCGAACATGGCGCGCGTTCGATCGAAGACCCCGAGGTCGTAGAACTGCTGCGTGACCGAAAGGTCATCCTCGATATGTGCCCGATCAGCAATCTCAAACTTCAGGTGGTGCCGTCGCTCTCCCGCCATCCGATCGCCGCGCTCCATCGCGCCGGTGTCATCTGCACCCTTAATACCGACGATCCGCTCGATTTCGGCTCTACCCTGCGGGAGGAATATGCCCTGCTGGTGACAGAGATGGGGCTGGAGCGCAAGGATCTGATCGCGATTGCCGCCAACGGTTTTCATGCGGCTTTGCTTTCGGACAGCGAAAAATCGCATCTGATCGGGGAGGTCGAACGCGTGGGCGCATCGATGCTGGCATGACGGCATCGCCCGGCCGGGATGAGATGACACCTCCATCACGGCCGGGGGACCGGGACCGTCCCGCTTCACCTCAGGTGGTTGCCGCGGTACGCAGGGCGTCGATGTCCCCTTCCGCAATGGCTTTAAGGTGCCGCGTTATCCGTTCTGCCGGCCAGTCCCACCAGGCGATTCCTTCCAGCTCGGCAATGACGGAGTCCGGGAAACGAAACCGGATCACTGTCGCCGGGTTGCCCCCGACGATCGCATAGGCCGGAACGTCGGAAACCACGACAGAGCGGGCGGCGATGATGGCGCCATTGCCGACCGTGACTCCTGGCATAATGAGGCTGTCATATCCAATCCAGACATCGTTGCCGACCCGCGTGTCCCCCTTGAACGGCAGATCGGCCGGGGTCGGCGTGACGTCGTCCCAGCCGCGGCCGAAAATCTGGAACGGATAGGTGGAAATTCCGGACATCCGGTGATTGGCGCCATTCATGATGAACCGCACACCACGGGCCAGAGCGCAGAACTTGCCAATGATCAGGCGATCGCCGATGAATGGAAAATGATATAGAACATTGCGCTCAAAATCTTCTGAGTTGTCGGGATCATCATAATATGTGTAATCACCGACAATAATATTTCTATTTTTTATTGTGTTTTTTATGAAACAGATTTGAGGAAAACCATCCATTGGATGTTTTTCTGTTGGATCTGGACCATACATACCGGCTCCCAATCAAGTTTTTAGTATTAGAAACCAACCTGCCAAAATGGATGCCAACCACATCACCTTTGGCAGGTTACCATATCCGCCCCTCCTATTCCGCTGTCACGCGATGTCCCTCCGGGCCCGGGAGCCTCATTGGTACTTCGAAGCCGTGGCAATTTGATCGCAGGTTATACATATATATAATGTGTTATAACTGAATTTCATATTTCACTTGTGTTGTTATGCGTGAGGATCCATCTTCTCGATGTAAAAAATTTCGGAGTTTCCATGAGCACTCTTCCTGTCGCGCCTACGGCCGGAGTCCGCGGTGCAAGCCGCCTTCTGGACCTGGTCGGCCATACCCCCCTGGTGGAACTGACCCGTTTCGATACCGGAAAATGCCGCCTGTTCGTGAAGCTGGAGAATCAGAACCCCGGCGGTTCGATCAAGGACCGGCCGGCGCTGTCGATGATTACAGCCTTCGAACGGGATGGCCGGCTGAAGCCGGGCGGCACCCTGGTCGAGGCCACTGCGGGCAATACGGGGCTGGGCCTGGCACTGGTCGCCGCGCTGAAGGGCTATCGTCTGATCCTGGTCATCCCGGACAAGATGAGTCGAGAAAAAGTCTTTCACCTGAAGGCGATGGGTGCCGATGTGGTGATGACGCGCTCGGATGTCGGCAAAGGCCATCCGGAGTACTACCAGGATCTGGCGGCGAAGATCGCGTCGGAAACCCCGGGCGCGGTTTTTGTCAACCAGTTCGGCAATCCCGCCAATCCGGAGGCTCACGAGACCACGACCGCGCCGGAAATCTGGGACCAGATGGACCATGACGTCGATGCGGTTGTCTGCGGCGTCGGTTCGTCAGGCACCCTGACCGGGATCAACAATTTCTTCCGCCGGGTCTCTGCCAAGACCGAGATCGTGCTCGCCGACCCGGCTGGATCGATCCTGGCCGACGTGATCGCGGGACACGCTCCCGGCGTCGCCGGGAGCTGGCTGGTCGAGGGCATCGGTGAGGATTTTGTTCCACCGATCGCCAACCTGGAGGGCGTTCGCAGCGCCTATTCGATCACCGATCGGGAAAGCTTTGAAGTGGCGCGGGATCTTCTGCGCAAAGAGGGCATCCTTGCCGGATCGTCGAGTGGCACCCTGGTTGCCGCCGCCTTGCGTTACTGCCGCGATCAGACGGAGCCCAAAAGGGTCGTCACTCTGATCTGCGACAGCGGCAATAAATATCTGTCGAAGATGTTCAACGACTATTGGATGGCCGATCAGGGGTTCATCGAAAAACCCCGTCATGGAGATCTGCGGGACCTGATATCGCGCCGCCATGACGAGGGCGCGGCCGTCACCGTGGGCCCGGACGACAGCCTGACGACCGCTTATGCCCGAATGAAGCTTTATGACATCTCCCAGCTTCCCGTGCTGGAAGGGGAGCGTGTCGTGGGAATCCTGGATGAATCGGACGTCCTGTTCGCGGTGCTCAATGACCATGAACGGTTCACGGATCCGGTCCGCAGTGCCATGACCGCCAGAATCGAAACCATCGCGGTGACCGCGCCGATGGGCGAGCTGGTCCCCGTATTCGACAAGGGGCATGTCGCGATCGTCACCGATCATGGCCGCTTCCTTGGTCTCATCACCCGCATCGATCTCCTCAACCACTTGCGCCTCAAGGTCGACTGACATGACGAAAACGACCGGAAAGTCCGATGGCGGAAACCTGGGTTTCTCCACCCGCGCCATTCATGGGCGGCAAAGCCACGATGCCACGACCGGCGCCGTGATTCCGCCGATCTATGCCACCTCCACCTTCGCCCAAAGCGCCCCGGGCCAGCATACCGGCTGGGAATATGCCCGGAGCCAGAATCCAACGCGCGCGGCCTTCGAAGCCGGGCTGGCCGAGGTGGAGGGCGGTGCCGCCGGCTTCGCCTTTGCCTCGGGACTGGCCGCCGAGGCCGCCGTTCTCGATCTGCTGGAGCATGGCAGCCACATCGTCGCGTCCGACGATCTCTACGGCGGGACCTGGCGTCTCTTTCACCGGGTCAGGGCCAATTCGGCCAATCTTGCCGTCACCCACGTGGATTTCAGCGACCTCGACGCCGTCGAGGCCGCGATCACGCCCCGGACCGCGCTGCTGTGGGTGGAGACCCCCTCCAATCCCCTGCTGAAACTGGCTGATCTCGGCGGACTGGCGGCCCTGGGACGCAAGCACAACATCCTGACGGTGGCGGATAACACCTTTGCCTCTCCGGCGGTTCAACGGCCGCTGGAGCACGGGTTCGATCTCGTGGTCCATTCGGTGACCAAATACATCGGAGGCCATTCGGACATTATCGGAGGCGCGATTGTGGTCGGCCGGGATGCCGACCTCCAGAACCGGATTGCATTCCTGCAAAATGCCACGGGCGGCATTCTCGATCCCTTCTCCAGTTTCCTCGCCCACCGCGGACTGCGCACCCTCCCCCTGCGCGTCGAACGCCATGCCGCGAATGCGGCGCGGCTGGCCGCGTGGCTGGAAGGACAGGCTTCCGTCGAGCGGGTCCTGTACCCGGGACTGGCGAGCCACCCCCAGCATGATCTGGCACGCCGCCAGATGGCGAATGGCGGCGGCATGGTCTCGGCCTTCCTGAAGGGGTCGGGAGAGCAGACCGCGAAAGCGCTGTCCCGGCTGAAATTGTTCACACTGGGCGAAAGCCTGGGGGGCGTCGAAAGCCTGGCGGGCCATCCCTATACCATGAGCCACGGGTCCCTGCCCGAGGAACGGCGCCAGGCCCTGGGGATCACCCCCAGCCTGATTCGCCTCTCCGCGGGGATCGAGGATGTGGAGGATCTGATCAGCGACCTTGACCAGGCGCTTGCGGCGATTTAAAGCCGGATATCCGACCGTCGGCCGGTTTTTCCGGCCACCCTCGGGCCGACCCCCGACGGTGGCCGGAAAGTTCTTTTACGACAATACCTTGGCTTATGAGCCTGACGGAAAACCTGATGATTGAAATCGACGGCCTGGTCAAAACCTTTACCTCAGCCGGCGGCCCCTCAACGGTGCTGAAGAACGTTTCCCTGACGATCGACGAAGGCGAAATTTTCGGGATCATCGGCCGTTCGGGGGCCGGGAAAAGCACCCTGGTTCGCTGCATCAACCTGCTGGAGCGCCCGACGGCGGGCCGCGTGATGGTGGGGGGCAAGGAGGTTTCCGCCCTGTCCGGTGCCGATCTGCGGGCGGCGCGACGCGGCATTGGCATGATCTTCCAGCATTTTAACCTGCTGTCTTCACGCACGGTCTATGACAATGCCGCCATGCCGCTGGAACTGGCGGGCATGAGCAAGGCGGAAATCCGCCGCGAAGTGTTGCCCCTTCTCGATCTGGTGGGGCTTTCGGACAAGCTTGGCTATTACCCGGCGGAACTTTCCGGAGGCCAGAAGCAACGGGTCGGCATCGCCCGCGCCCTGGCGTCGAAACCGAAGGTCCTGCTGTGCGACGAGGCCACCTCGGCGCTCGATCCCGAAACGACACAATCGATCCTCGCGCTGCTGCGCGACATCAATCATTCATTGAATCTGACCATCGTTCTGATCACCCATGAAATGCCGGTAATCAAGGCGATCTGCGATCGTGTCGCCGTTCTCGACCATGGAGAAATTGTCGAACAGGGACCGGTGTTCGACGTGTTCACCTCTCCCCGCGCCGAAGTGACCCGCAGTTTCGTGCGCGATGTCATCGACCGGCCGTTGCCATCCCACCTCGCGGAACGTCTGAAGCAGGACGCGCCGGTCGACAGTAACGTCGTGCTCAGGATCATTTTCACCGGTCCATCGGCGGAAACCCCGGTGATTGCGGATGTGATCCGCCATTACGAGGTCATGTTCAACATCCTCCAGGCCAACGTCGAATACATTCAGGCCGAACCCTACGGCAACATCGTCGTCGAAGCCATCGGCGCCCCCCAGGCGGTCCAGGAAGCCATCGACTACATCCGCTCCAAAGATCTTCGCGTGGAGGTACTCGGCCATGTCGCCGATACTCGTCGGGCTGTTGCTTAACGGCCTTCAGGAAACATGTTTCATGGTGGCCGTCTCGGCCGCCCTGGCTTCGATCGCCGGCGTGCCGCTGGGTGTCATTCTGGTCGTGACCGACCGGGGGCATATTCTCGAAAATCTTCCGGTCAACCGCGTCCTCGGGGCGATCGTCAACGCGACACGGTCCACTCCGTTCATCATTCTGATGATCGCGATCATTCCACTGACGCGCCTGATCATCGGAACCTCCATCGGGACCGAGGCCGCCACCGTGCCGCTGACCATCGCCGCCGCGCCTTTCGTCGCCCGTCTGGCGGAGGCGTCATTGCGTGAGGTCGACCCGGGCCTGATCGAGGCAGCCCAGGCCATGGGCGCCACGCCGATGCAGATCATCCTGAAATTCCTCTTGCCCGAAGCCCGTCCGGGCATCATCGCCGGAATCACCATCACGGTGGTCAGCCTGATCGGCTATTCCGCGATGGCCGGTGCTGTCGGTGGCGGAGGGCTGGGTGATCTTGGAATCCGGTACGGCTATCAGCGCTTCCAGCCCGATGTAATGCTCGCCGTCGTCGTCGTGCTCATCATTCTGGTTCAGGCGGTGCAGAGCCTTGGCGACTGGATCGCCCGGCGCCTCAACAAACGGCTGATCCGCAGCAAATCCTGACCCCCATCCGGACGATGGAGGGTGAACGGCCCCGCCATATCGGACGCTGCCCGCCGGGGCGGGCGCGTCCGGGGACCGTTTTTCCCCGAGTCTCTTCATGATTTGAAACGCCCATATTTTGCATATCGGCGTATGTCGGTCGGCCGTCAGGACAGTCGCGCGTCCCGCCCTGCAAGACGTCCCCCGGCCAACGTCTCCAGGGCCTCGACATAGGCCTCCATCCCCGACTTGCGCAGCGGAACGAAGGGCTTGTCGTAACGCCGGCACAGCGTCTTGACCTTGCTTTGCGCGGCGTGGCTCACGCATTTCACCGGGAACAGGACGGCATCGGCCCGGCCGAACAGATTGGCGAGCTTATCCATGCTCTGCTCCGTCCCGCCATCGTGGTGAACGAAGGAACCATTGTACTCCTCCACCATGCGCCGCAGGTGCGAGACATGCTGGTGGCGGCCTCCGACCACCAGGATGCACCGTCCACAGAGGTCGAGTTTCGGGCAGCCCCCGTCCGCGGCCGCGCGAGCCTTTGACCGTTTGCCGTCCTTGCTCGCTGACGCCATGTGTCACCTCCCGGCTTGAGACGCAGGTCCCGCGCCGCGCGGATCCTGCCGACCCCTATTATTCGATAAAAATAGTATGCTGTGTCAAATTGAATGTGATTTATTACCATATAACATATTTATATAGGTATATCTGGGCGATCCTCCTCCCCGGCCGTTGCCGGCCGCGTCCTGATCGACGCCATTTTTTTGTCACGACCTGCGGTTAGAACTGGCAGATCAATCGAAAAGGAGGTGCCGCCGAGGCGGCGCGGATCCCATGACACCCAGGATGAACGCGGCGGGCTCCAGCATCATGATTTTGGTGCTGCTGTCGGGATGTGCGGCGACCCCGACGGGTCCGACCGTGCAAGCCATGCCACCGCAGAACAAGCCCTTTGAGCTTTTTGCCGGCGAGGAGGCCTATTGCCGCCAGTATGCCTCACAGCAGGTCGCGGGCCAGGCCGACAATGCCAATGGCCGGGCGGTCGGGGCCATGCTGCTGACCTCGGCCCTCGGGGCCGGAATCGGCGCCGCCGCCGGCGGCGGCCGGGGGGCCGGAATCGGTGCCGCCGCCGGCGCCCGGGGCGGGGGGGCCATCGGCAGCGGCAATTCGCATTCCGACCAGCATGGGATTCAGTATCAGTACAATACGTCCTATAGCCAATGCATGGTCGCAAAAGGCAACCAGCTTGTTCCGCCGCCGACCCCGGTGGTGGTGGCGCCGCCGGTGGTCTATGCGCCGGTCTATGCCCCGCCACCCGCCGTGGTCTATGCGCCGCCGCCGGTGGTCTATTCCCCTCCGGCTGTTTATGCGCCCCCTCCCCCTTACGCACCGCCGCCCTGATGGCCGGACGTGGTAGGGATAATGACCATAAATGTATATGGTTAATGCTCTGTTTCTACGTCAGGATGATTTTTCCTGATACACAACCGGGAGACAGACAATGCCTTACCGACATCATCCGCCGTCCGGGTCAACTCTGATGTCAGGCCGGCGGTTGCGCCTTCTTGGGCGGGCGCTTCTAGCATCCGGGATTGCGCTGGTGACCGCGGCGGGCGCCGCTTCCGCCGACCCCGACATCGTGCCGCGGGGGGCGTCCCGTCCGGCATCGGGACAGGGTACCATCCGGACGCCGGGATCCGGGCTCGCGCAGGCCGCTGATGCCGGCGTCCGGATGAGGACCCATGTGAGCCGGTTCCTGCCCTTGCAACAGCTCAATCCGCGCAGCGCTCCGGCGGCCGGGTATTATTTCGAGACGCCGGCCTCTCTCGCGTGCCTTTACGGTCTTGTGGCCCCGACGTCGGGTTGCATTCCCGGGCAGGTGTCGTCGCTGGCAAGCGGCGGCACCAAGGTCATCGCGGTGGTGGACGCCTACGATCATCCCAACATCGCATCCGATCTGGCGGCCTATGACGCGCAGTTTCACCTTCCTGCCGCCAATCTCCAGGTCGTTTACGCCGCCGGCCGCCGGCCGGCAACCGACTCCTCCGGCGGGTGGGAACTCGAAGAGGCGCTGGACGTCGAAATGGTTCACGCCCTGGCTCCGTCCGCAAAGATCATCCTGGTCGAAGCCGCCTCCAGCTCCACCAGCGATCTGCTCAAGGCCGTCGATACGGCCAGTTCCCTCGTCGCCGCGGCCGGAGGCGGGCAAATTGTCATGAGCTGGGGCGGGGACGAATTTTCCGGAGAAACCTCCCTCGACTCCCACTTCGCGACCCAGAATGTGGTTTATCTGGCGGCCTCCGGCGACAGCCCGGGTGTGAACTGGCCGGCCGCATCGGCGAATGTCGTCGCGGTTGGCGGGACCACGGTGTCGCGCCATCCGACGACTGGCGTTTTGATCAGTGAAGCCGCCTGGAGCAACGGTGGCGGCGGTCCATCCGTTTATGTCGGGCGTCCAGCCTTCCAGAACGCCCAGGCGTCGTTGGTCGGAAGCACGCGCTCCACGCCCGATGTTGCGGCGGTGGCTGATCCCAACACGGGGGTGTGGGTTTACGATTCCTTCCCGATGGACGGCACCGCGCCGGGATGGACCGTCGTCGGCGGGACCAGCGCCGCAACCCCTGTGACCGCCGCCATCATCAATTCGTCCGGAACCTTCCGGACGTCATCGGCGACCCAACTGGACACGATCTATGGTGCCGCCGGATCGGCCTCGTTCAAGACGATTTCACGCGGACTTTGCGGACCTTATGGGGGGTACAGCCCCGGCACGGTCTGGAGCCCGTGCGTCGGAGTCGGAAGCCCGGCGTCGCGCGCGGGATTTTAGACCCGAAGCCGAGGCCGGCGGGGCGGAGCCCGGGAATCCCAGGGGGGGGAGCGGCGCCCCCCTGAGACTTCCGGGGCTTGGGGGGAAAGGTCAGTCGCGTTCCCCCGATTGACCGGCGGAATGCACCTGAATGCTGGACAGTTTGCCCCATTCGGGCCAGAGTGAACCGTTCATTGGATTCGAGGGTTGAGACCATGACCTCCAGCAGCGCCGTATCGCCGTCGCCGCTTGTTTTCCGCAGCACCCTGACGGCCTCGATTCTCCGTGGCGGGGCGAAACAGACCGCGTCCGCCCTCCCCGCTGATGGCAATCAGCTTTCCGCCAGCATTTCAACGGCCGTGCTGGGTATCGGGACAACAGGAAACGGAACCACGGGTTCAGGAACTGGTGGTTCTCCCCTTTTGCAATCGGGATTGAGCGCCGAAGGGTTCCGGGGGGCCCTGTCCTCGGCATTACTGGGCGGCAGCACGGCCGGCAACACGATTGCCGAACTGGCATCCCTGGGGGCCACCCTGAATGCGATGGCACGGACAGCACAGACCGCGCTGTCCGCCACCAGCACGACGCAACGCGCCCAGGCTCTGACAGGTTACAAGACGCTGCTGTCGTCCCTCGACGCCTCTTCGGCCACCATCAATGGCGCCGGCGCCAATAGCGCCAGCCTGCATTTGCCAACCCCGGGCAAATGGGACGACAAGGATCTGGCGAAAGGGTCCGTTGCCATCGGGACCGACATGGCGGCCGCGGTGCGGGCCTATTCCGTCATTCAACAAACCATTCACTCGGTTGGTCCGACCCTGATTTCGTCGATGGTTCTCGGCGTCTGACCGGCGGCCATGGCCGGCAACACGGCCCCCGAATCGGGGTTCACGCTGATCGAAGTGCTGGTCGTGCTCGCCATTTTGGGGCTGGCACTGGCACTTCTCATCTCCCACGGCGGCGCCGGGCAGGCGACATTGACGCTGCGCGGCGCCGCGACCGGGCTTGCCGCCGGTCTGCGCGAGGCCCGTTCACTGGCAGTGGCGGGGGATCGTCCGGTGGCGCTGAG
>WASQ01000036.1:158944-178610 GCA_009712185.1 Telmatospirillum sp.
CCCCCCCCCCCCCCCCCCCCCCCCCCCCCCCCGCGACCGGCCTCGCGGCCGGTTTGCGGGAGGCGCGTTCACTGGCCGTTGCGGAGAATCGTCCGGTCGCTCTCAGCATCGAGACCGGAGACCGGAGCTGGCATATCGATGGCCGGCCCGCGACCGTCCTTCCTCCGGAGATCGGCCTTCATCTCAAGACCGTTGCCAGCGAAACCGGCGATAACCGGGGCGATGACAACGGCGGCGGCATCGGGCGGTTCCGTTTCTTTCCCGACGGCAGCGCGACCGGGGGCCGGATCGAGCTTAAGGGCGCGAACCGCCGGTTCACCGTTGCCGTCGACTGGCTGACGGGTCGTGTTTCGCTGACCGACGGTCCCTGAGAGCCTGTTGATAAATGACCCGATCAGCCCTTAAGACGGTCACAAACGGGCGCGTGTCGTCCTCGGTGTTGCCAGAAGAATACTGGTTTCGCTTCCTGTAATCCCGGGCACCAGCCGGATCCGGCGGAGAACCGCGTCGAACTCCGACAGCGTCGACGTTCCCAATTCCACCACAATATCCCAGCGACCGTTCGTCGTGTGGATCGTCGAAACCTCGGCAAAGCCGCCCAAAGCCTGGACGACCCGGTCGGCGGCATGTCCCCCGACCTCGATCATCATGACGCCGCGAATCGGCTGTTCCAGCGATTCCGATTTCAAGATCACCGTATAGCCGGCAATTTCGCCGGTCTGTTCCAGCCGTTCCATGCGGGCGCGCACGGTAGCGCGGGACACCCCAAGGTCCAGGGCCAGGTCGGAGATGCTGCGCCGGGCGTTATGGCGGAGCAGGATGATGAGACGGGAATCGAGATTGTCCATGAGTGACCAAAATGAAGTGAAATTTTTCCATTTTGATAGCAAACAACTGAATTTTCGCCAAATCACATTATTCAAACCGCCAGTCTTTTCCGCTTCAATCATCCTGTCTGACAACGATGGAGATGACGGATGGAGTGCAGGATCCTGGGGGTGCCTGTTCAGGAAGGCTCGCGCCGCTTGGGATGCGACATGGGGCCAAGCGCCATGCGGGCCGCCGGATTGGCGGGTGCGCTGGAGGAGCTTGGTCATCGGGTCATCGATCTCGGCACATTGGCGCCACCGCCGGTCCGGCTGATCGTCCACCCCAACCCCGCCGTCAATGCCCTGCCCGAGGTTTCCGCATGGATCTCCGCCTTGCGCGACGCCGCCCGGAACGCGGCCCGGGACGCGATGCCGATCTTCATGGGCGGCGATCACAGCATGGCCGCCGGGACGATCCCGGGATTGGCCCTTCACGCCCACGCCGCCGGACGTCCGCTGTTCGTCCTTTGGCTCGATGCGCATCTCGATTTTCATACGCTCGATACCACCGTTTCCGGCAATCTTCATGGCGTTCCGCTGGCTTATGTCTGTGGGCAGCCCGGATTTTCCGGCTATTTCCCCGAACTGGAAGTCCCTGTCGCGGCAGACCGGATCTGTCTTTTCGGGGTGCGCAGCGTCGATCCGGCGGAACGTCACGCGGTCAACAGCGCCGGCGCCCTGGTGCATGACATGCGCGCTGTCGATGAACATGGCATCGCGCCGTTGCTGCGCCCCTTCCTCGACCGGGTCGCCGCCGCCAACGGCTTGCTGCATGTCAGCCTGGATGTCGATTTTCTGGATCCGTCCATTGCGCCGGGGGTCGGGACAACGGTCCACGGGGGCGCGACCTTCCGCGAGGCCCATCTGATCATGGAAATGCTGTCGGACAGCGGTCTGGTCACCAGTCTCGACCTGGCCGAGTTGAATCCGTTCCTCGATGAGAGAGGACGCACCGCAACCCTGATGGTCGATCTTACCGCCAGTCTCATGGGGCGGCGGATCATGGACCGCCCGACAAGGAGTTACTGATCCGATGACCGAAAAGCTCAACATCGTTCCCTTCGTCAGTGTCGACCACATGATGAAGCTGGTGCTGTCCATCGGAGTGGACCGCTTCCTGACCGAACTGGCCGGCTATGTCGAAGAGGATTTCCGCCGCTGGCCGTCATTCAGTAAGACCCCGCGTGTGGCATCCCACAGCGTTGACGGCGTCATCGAACTGATGCCGACAAACGACGGACAGCTTTACGGGTTCAAATATGTGAACGGCCATCCCAAGAACCGCCGGGATGGCCGCCAGACCGTCACTGCCTTCGGCGTTCTGGCCGACGTCGGCACCGGCTACCCCATGCTGCTGTCCGAGATGACGATCCTGACCGCTTTGCGCACGGCCGCCACGTCGGCGGTCGCGGCGAAGCATCTGGCACCGAGGGGGGCCAGAACGATGGCCATCATCGGCAATGGCGCGCAGTCCGAATTCCAGGCGCTGGCGTTTAAGGCGCTGCTGGGGATCGATCACATCCGCCTTTATGACATCGATCCCGCTGCCACGCGCAAATGCGCGGGGAACCTGGATGGCCTCGGATTCGATATCGCCTGCTGCGCCTCGACTGAACAGGCCGTCGAAGGCGCTGAGATTGTCACCACGGTGACGGCCGACAAGCAATTCGCGACGATTCTGACCGATAATATGGTCGGTGCCGGTACCCACCTGAATGCCGTGGGCGGAGATTGCCCCGGCAAAACAGAACTTCACCGCGACATTCTGTTGCGATCCGACATTTTCGTTGAATTCGCTCCTCAGACCCGCATTGAGGGCGAAATTCAGCAACTGCCAGCGGATCACCCGGTCACAGAGCTTTGGGAGGTGATGACCGGAACGGCGCCGGGCCGGACCGATAACAGCCGGATCACCCTGTTCGATTCGGTCGGCTTCGCCATCGAGGACTTCTCAGCCCTGCGCTATGTCCGCGACCGGTTGGCCGAAACGGATTTTTACGAAGCCCTGGATCTTCTGGCGGATCCCGACGAACCGCGGGACCTTTTCGGAATGCTGCTTCGCGCCGCCAAAAAGCAGGCTTAAGGCCCGCCCGACGCCCCGATCACCCCCCCGGGCCGCCCGAACGCGATACCATCCGTCCCGGCGCTCCGGCCGTCAGACAAGAGTCCCTTCCCCCGGCGCGCCGCGTTGACCGCGCCGGGGTTTTTTTCTGAATTCGGGACCGTCATTGCGCCGGATCGGCGGTCGTGGCCGCTCCTTGCGAGAGTCTGTCTTTCCTGCGCCGCGTGAAGGACCACCAGGGACGCGGTGGATCCCCCGCCAGGAACTCCGTCACGGACATGAAAATGTCGATGACGCAGGGGTCGTGCACATGACCGGTGATCCCGCACAGACGCCGATGCATCTCGAACGGGCATGCACCCTTAATGTCGTCGGGCCGCTCATAGCCGAGAAGGCGCAGATCGGCGGCCGTCTCCCTGCCCACATTAGGCAGATCGGTCAAAGTGGCGACGCGCGAACGAACGACCTTGCCTGGGTTCATGGTTTTCGGGATCCAGGTAACAGAGATTGGTCCAGGGTCGGATGACACCAACCTGCGATGGTTGGAATCGATCCGCGTGGCCTCCCGGTGGCGTCGGTCGGGTTTTTTCTCCGGACCCCCGGACCCTTCCCGCAAGCCGGGGCAGCCGTCACCAGGATAACCCATGATTGTTCCGGCGGCTATCAAGGAGCTGCGACCAATAGTTGGAAACGGTACAAGGTGTCTGGTGGCCTTACCACTTGACCGTCGGGCAATCTTGTTACTACTCTGTCGCCGAAAGATGAAAACAGTCGCAAAGCAATCGCGGTGAACGGCGCGAGTCCGGGAAGGTTGTCGCCTGGATTTTCTTCCGCGACCGGCCTGATGTCGTCAATTTTCGGCGCGCATGGTCGGGATTGCCAGAACGAAACCTGAATAAGGAGGAAACAATGACGCCACAGTCGCCGTTCAATGTCTCACGGCGCTCGCTTCTGGCCGGTGCAGCGGCCGGCGCGGTCATGCTGGGGGCCGACCCGAAAGCGTGGGCAGCTCAACTGAACGATCCCTGGAGTCAGGCGCGGGCCATCGTCTCGCGACTGACGGCCCCTGTCTCTTTCCCCAATCGTAAGTTCTACATCACGGCTTATGGCGCCACGCCCTGTGCGCTGGTTGCCTGTCCGAATATGTGGAATCTGGCTCCTGGGCCGACCAGTTCGTCGGCACCGGTCTGGATTCAAGGAACCGCAGGGATCAACAATCCGACAGTTTTTCAGACCAGCACCCACGCGCCCGGATCATTCGACAATTATCCGGCTTTCACCGCAGCCATTCAGGCCTGCAATGCCGCAGGCGGCGGGACCGTCATCGTTCCGGCAGGGAACTGGTACATCGCCGGACCGATCGTTCTTCTGAGCAACGTCAATCTCCACCTGAACAGCGGCGCCGTGGTCTGGTTCGACCCCAACCCGTCGAGCTATGCCAAATACGGCCCCATTGCCTGTGGTGCGAACGGCAATCTCGTTCAGTCGCGCTGGCAGGGGAACGACTGCTACAATTATTCTCCGATGGTCTACGCCTTCGGTCAGACCAATATCGCCCTGACCGCCGACGACAACAGTGCCGTTCTCAACGGGCAGGCCGGGACGCCTTACGGCGGCAGCACGATCCAATGCTGGTGGACCTGGAAGGGAAGCGCAGGCATCGCCGGATGGACCAGCGGCGCGCCCGGCGAAAGCACAGCGAACGCCCTCAATACTCCGCTGTCGGCGACCTATCTTCCGTCCGGCGCACCCGTGACCGTGAATCTGATCGAGTTCGGCGCCGCGGCCGGCGGGTCGGGAAACTCCTACACCAGGGATTCCAGCTATCTGCCAGCCCAGTCCGAGGCCTATTACCCGTTGTCCGTGCGGGTCTATGGCATCGGCCATCAATTGCCCCCTCCGATGATCCAGTTTGTCGGATGCAGCAATGTGCTGATGGAAAACTATCAGGTCACCAACACGCCCTTCTGGCAGCATAACCCGGTCAATTGCCGCAATATCGCGATTCGCGGGGTCTACGCCAACAGCGTCGGCCCGAACAATGACGGCTTCGACCCCGACGCCTGCAACTGTGTTCTGGTCGACCGCGTGACGTTCAATACCGGTGACGACTGCATCGCGATCAAGGCCGGCAAGGACAACGATGTCGGCTATGGCCCCTGCCAGAATATCGTCATACAGAACTGTATCATGAACAGCGGGCACGGTGGCGTGACGATCGGCAGCGAAATGTCCGGCGGAGTTCAGAACGTCTATATCCAAAATCTGAACATGCTGAACATCAATTATGCGTCAAACCCGTTGAATATCGCTCTCAGGTTCAAGACAAACATGAATCGTGGCGGATTCATCCGGAATTATTATGCACGCAACATCAATCTGCCGAACGGTCTCAATCTGACGCCCGGCTTTTACACGCCACTCAGCGGGTCACCCATTCCAAAGAACACGGTATCGACCAATCAGGGCGGCATTCTGACCTTTGACTGCGACTATTCTCCGGCCTCGGACAATGTCCGCATCCGCCCGCCGGTGATCAGCAATATCAACATCAGCAATGTGACGGCGAATCCCGTTCCAGGCACCTCGACAAGCTGTTACCAGGCCATCATCGTCCAGGGACCGGTTGGTGGCGACTATAACGGCCTGACCTCCGCGCCGCCGGTGTTTCCCGTGGCCGGCGTGACCGTCACCAATTGCAACTTCGGAACGCCGGTGAACACGGCCAACCCGGTCTATCTCTACAACATTCAATCCTCGTCGCTCTCCAATGTGGTGATCGGCGCCAGGACCTATAACCAGACCCTTTCGGCCTGACGAAGCAGATCCAAGGAATCCCAATCATGCGACTTTCAGTTCTGGCCGCCACGGCCCTTTTCGTCACCCTTCCAGCCGTCGCCCAGGCCGGATCCTTCGACGGCTTCTATCTCGGGGCCCAGGTCGGTGGTGCCTTCACATCCTTCAAGGAAACCCAGACCTCGCCCGTTTTGGGCGGAGGAGTGGAAAAGACCGATTCGCTGTCGGCAAATGGACTTGTCGGCGGTGTCGTCGGCGGCTGGGGGATCAGTTTCGGCAAGGTCTATCTCGGGGCGGAATTCGACACGACGTTCGGCGGACGCAGCTTCACGGATACCGTGACCGACCCGGTCAATCCCTCGCGCTACAAATTGAAAACCGGAACCGAATGGGGATTTTCCGCCCGTCCCGGTTACGCCATCAACGACCATGCCCTCGTCTATGGCCTTTTCGGTTTCGAACAGGCGCCTCTGAAGGCAACCAGCACCGCCTCAGGAACGGTCTTCGACAAGACCGAGACGGTGTTCCGCCTGGGCGCCGGAACGGAGCTTGCCGTCGCCGGGCCGATCACCGTCCGCATCGACTATCTCCACACCTTCCTGGACAAGGTTTCCGTGTATGACCAGTTCGGCGACGGACAGACCTTCGATCCGTCGGAAGACAAGATCAAGGTCGGGGTCGTCTACCACTTCTGACCGTCCCGGCGCGTTCGAATCACCTTCGTCCGCGACAACTTTCCCTCCCTCCCCGGCCCCCCGTGGTGGATGTGCCACCACGGGTTTTTTCCCGGGGCAGGAAACCGCCCTCTTTCCGTGTGCGCGGATTGTCAAACCTGCGAAATGTCGCCATGATCGCGTCGCCATGGCGGATAACGCCGGCCGGGAAATATCTGCATCCCGGGTCAGTTCTTTCCGTGGAGGGGGTCCCAGCCAATCATGCCGCGTTTTTCCCTTTGCCGTCGTCCCCTTTCCTCTCGCGATCAGGACGGTTTCACTTTGCTGGAGCTCCTGGTCGTCCTGGCCATTCTGGGGCTTCTGATCAGTCTGGTCGCCCCGGCCGCTCTCCGGCAGTTCGGCGGCGCCAAGCAGAAAATCGCGCAACAGTCGATCGAACGGATTGTCGGTATTCTGGATATCTACAAGCTTGATCTCGGTCATTATCCGACAACCGAGCAGGGCTTGAAGGCCCTGGTCGTCCGGCCGACGGCGGAATCGCGCTGGAATGGCCCCTACATCAAAGGGGATGCGGTCCCCGAAGATCCCTGGGGGCGGCCGTTCCTCTATCGCATCCCAAGCCAGCGGCCCAACCACGATTTCGATCTCTATTCGCTGGGTGCCGACGGGCGTCCTGGAGGGAGTGGCGAGGACGCCGATATCTTCAACAAGTAATCCGGATCAGGGCCGGAGAGGTCAGTCGGTTCGCTGGTCCCAGTCCAGAATCTGGAAGCCGTTCTGAAGGCTGGGGCTGACCCGCACCACGGCGTCACGGACAAAGCGGCTTCCTCCGGCAACGACGGCGCTGGCGATAATCCGCACCGTCGGATTGCCGCGGACCCCCGGCGTCCGTGCGGAAGCCGTCTCCGTCGTGCGCGAGGCTTCGGCCAGGGCGCGCGCCACCAAGGGGTCGGCGGCCATGGGCGACGGGTAATCTGACGGAACCCGAAGCGACAGATGCGGACGAATCGCCGCCAGGATCGCGGGAGTCATTCCCAGGATCCGTCCCATTTCCTCCAGATTTTCCATCGGCGCGCCCGGAGGGCCATAGTCCTTTCCGGCGGCGCGGTAGTCGGCCTCCCCTCCCACGGCTCCGGGACGTGCGGCCGCCGAGGGATCGCGCCAGCAAACGATCGCCGCCGCAAGGGTCGCCGCCTGGCCGGAGGGAACGCCGACGCCACGGAGCAGCGCGGCCAACAGAGGGGGGGGAGCCAGATTGGGATTGATGAGGCCGCTGATGTCAAACACGCGGATGGTCACGTCGGCGCGCCCGATCGACAGACGGTGGACCTGTCCGTCGGGTTCCCAGCGCAATCGCCTGTCGGCCTGAGTCAGGTAAAAAACCGCTTCGTGAATGCCGCCGTCGGCTGCCGCGGCGGCGGTCGCCGCCCCGGCCTCGTTGCCGGCGATCCGCGTCTGGAACCGGCCACCCGCCGTCAACTGTGTGATCACTAGGCCGATCAGGACCAGCCCCCAGAGGACGATCACCAGGGCGAAGCCGGACCGTGCCTCGGCACGATCCGGTTTCATCGCTGTCTCAGGGTACGAAGTCTGCATTGGGATTGGGAGAGCCGGACAACGTCTGGTGGGCCTTGTCGGCAGGAACCCCGTCGGCATTTCCCAGCTTCCGCCGCATGTCCTCCGTCAGCGCGCGCGCGTCCCGCTGGTCATGCACCACCTTCGGAGTGAGCAGGATCAAAAGTTCCGTCCGTGTCCGCGTGTTGTTCTGATTGGACACCAGCGATCCCAGCAAAGGAATATCCTTCAGGAAGGGAACGCCGGAATTGTCCTGGCTGGCCGTATCGCGGATCAGGCCGGCGAGGCCGATGGTCTGCCCATCCTGGACGACCACCCGGCTTGTCACCTTGCGTTCGGAGAAGGTCGGGCTGTTGATCGTCGAACTGGTGGTCTTCGTCACGTCGCTGACTTCCTGGGAGATTTCCAGGGTCACCAGACCGCCGGAATTGACCCTCGGCACCACCTGGAGAATGACCCCTGTGGAATGATAGTCGATATTGCTGACGATCTGCGACGGTGTCGTCGTCGTCGCGGTGGACTGCTGCGTCAGGATCGGCACCTGATCGCCGACCGTGAGCTGGGCCTTCTCGTTATCGAGAACCAGAATTTGCGGCGACGACAGAACCTTGACCTGGGTGACATCCTGGAGCGCCGACAAGGCGGCTTTCACCGCGCCGGAGGTCTTGTTCAATACGAAACCGGGATAGGTTCCGCCAAAAACGGAGGGTCCGGTCTGCGTGATCGGGACATTGGTCGCCGTGCTGAGGATGCCGTTGAGGCCGCCATTCTTGAAATAGAACTGTGTGCCATATTGTAAGGCGTCATTGAGGGTCACCTCGGCGATCGTCGCTTCGATCAGGACCTGCAAAGGAACCACGTCGACCTTCGCCAGCATCGATTCGACAACGGAATACTCATCTGCGGTCGCATAGATCAGAAGTGCGTTGCTGCGCCGACTGGCGATGATGCGCATCCTGTTGCCTTTTGCCGCCTGACTGTCCTCCTCAAGGTCGGAGGACAGGGACTCCGAGGCTGCCCGACCCCGGTCCACCTGCGCGGGAACCGGGGATCCCCCGGGAACCGCCTGCGTCTGCGAGGCCCCCTGCGTCCCTGAAAATCCGGGCGCGGTCGTCGAGGTCAAAGTCGAAGCGGAGCCCGATCCGGTCCCGGATCCGGAAGCGGACCCGAAGCCCGACGACGGCTGGCTCGATAGCGACGCTGTCTCCAGTCCTGGCGCCGTGGCCCCCGCGTCGGACTGACTGGCTCCCCGCCCGGGGGTGAAGGCCCGTTGCAGCAACCGTTCCAGATCCTGGGCATCGCCATTCTGAACATAGTAGACGTACCAGCGCCGGGCTGTAATCGACTCCGCCTTGTCGAGAAGACGGAACAGACGGCGGACGTCAGCGATGTAGCGCGGCTGCGACGAGATGACCAGGACGGCGTTGGTCCGTTCCATGGGAACCACCCGCACCAGCCCGGCAAGACGGCCCTCTCCCTCGGTGGCCAGCACTTTCTGAAGCTCCTGCGCGGCCTTGACCGGCTCTCCCGAGGACACCGGGAACAATGCGTAGGACTGGTTCGCCAGAATGTCGATGTCAAACGACCGGATCAGGGCGATCAGGCTGGCCCTGGCGCCGCCGTCTCCGCTGACCAGAAGGGCGTTGCGCGACGGATCGGCTGCGATCCGCCCGGTATCGGCGGTGTAGGGTTCCAGCACTTTCGCCAGTTGCTGAGCCGATGCATAGCGCAGCGGGATCACCTCGCTGCCGGTGGGGGCGGCGCCGGAGGCGGGAAGCGCCCCGGCCGAGGCGGCCATATTGCTGGGCAGGATCCAATAGGTCCCGTCCCTCTGCACCACCGTCGCCCCATTTTGATTGAGCAGCATATTGAGCGTCGGGATCATGGCGGATCGGGGCAGCGGCGTCGTCGTTTCAAAGCTTGCCGTGCCATGGACATTGGGGTCGATGGTGTAATTGACCTTCAAGATCCCGCCAAGGATGCTGCGCACCACCTCGCGGATGTCCGTGTCGGCAAAATTCAGGGTGATATCTCCCCCCTCTTCTGCACCGGCCCGGTTCCTGGGCGACGCTCCGACGCCATTATCCCGGCCCATCTGCACCAGAGGTTCCGACAGGCTGTTGCTCTGCGCCTTCACGGGACCGCTGATGCGTGGAGGACCGGCCTGGACCGCCTCGGGCCGGTCCTCCATCGGGATGGAAGTGGCCCCCGATGCCTGCTGGGTCGACGCTGCCGGCACCGCCCCGGTGCGCGGACCCGGCTGAGTCTGGCAGCCCCCGAGAACACAGATCAGGATGACTGCGGCGAGGCGCCCCCCGCGCCCGCCGGTCATGGCCGTCCCGCCCGGAAGGGGGAGACGGCGGGATTGCCCGTCGGGGGAGACGGGGGCTGGCCCGTTCCGTAGGGAACAGCAACCCGACCGCCCGTTCCCCCGAAGGGCGATGCCAAGCCCTCCGGCCCGGGCGCGCCGGATTTGTCAGGGGCAAGTTCGATGGTCATTGTACCTCCGGATTTCTGCAGGACGACCTGCCGGTGAGTGATGGAAGCGATGGTCCAGCCGCCAAGCGTCTCGCCCTCCCGGAGGACTTTCGGCTTTTCTCCCATCGCCTGGAAAAGGGCGGTCCGGCGGGCTCCCGTCATGACGATACCGGTCAGACGGGGCACCTGCTCCCCACCGGCCGGGCCGGTGGGACGGCCCGCCGAATGCCGGCCAGGAACGAACAGGGGTCGTTCCAGAATCGTATCGACCAGTCCCGCCCGGCCGGATTGAGGCAGGGTGGCGAGATTCTCAGGCGCCCCCTCGACGACCGCAGGCATCGTGGCGCCGCCGGAAAGCTCCAGCATCTCGCCGGCAATCAAAGCCGACAGCAGGACGATTGCTAAAAGAGGGATTCGGGCGCCGGCCGGCAGGACCATCACGGACGCACCTCCGGCCGGTCCGCACGGAAGGCATAGACCGCGAAGCTGGCATCCAGACGAAGCGCGCCGACCGGTCGTTCGGCTGCCGGGGCGCCCGGTACCGGCAAAAGATTTCCGTGAAGTTGAAGATCATCGACGAGGATGGGGGGATGGGATCGGGACATCTGATCCAGAAGACCGGTGATCAGGTCGTCGGTCCCGGCCAGAGTAACCCGCAGCCCGATACGGCGCAGCCCCCCGACCGGCTCGGCAGGCAGTATTTCCACACTGCCCAGGTTGCCTCCTGCGGAAACAACCATCGTCTGAACCATTCCCTGCAAGGTCGCCGCGGCCACTGCGTCGGTCGGGCCGTCGATGGTCGGCGACAGGGGGGGGCCGGCCAGGGCCGGATCGGCCTCCAGGGCCGGAAGCTGGCGGGCCAGGGCTTCGAGATGCGAAGCGAGAAGCGCGCGCCGTTCCAGCTCGGTCTGGCGGTCGCCATAAATCTCGACAATCGGAGAGACCAGCAGGCGCCAGACGGCAACGACACTCAAGATCGCCAGAAGAACCGCGATCACCTGTCCCGAACGACCGGTCGGCAGGGACCCCGTCATGGCGTGTCCCCGATTTCCGCCGAGATGGAAAAGACCTCCAGCGCGGCGGCATCGGTCCCGATACGGGTGACCGGAGCCGCGAAGGATGGATCCCGGAAGGGGCCCTTCCCGGCCAGCGCCCCGATCAGTCTGGTGGCGGCCGCGGACTGCCCGGCAATTGTCAGTTTGCGCCCTTTGAGCGTCAGATCGCTGAGAAACGTATCGTCGGGGATGGAGGAGGTCAAAGCCGCCAGGACCGCCAGGGGATCGGACAGGCGGGAGCGTTCCGCCAGAATGACATCTCCCCCGTCCGCCGTTCCGTCCAGTCTCGACCGCAATGTTTGCGCCTTGGACGCGTCGATCCGGCTGGCGTCGATCCGCGCTTCGATCCGGACCAATGCCAGCGACTGGAAAAGGAAGGGCAGGACGATGGCGGCGATCGCCAATGCGCCGGCCGCGGCCCAGAGCACACCCGGCCGACGGACGGTGGCCCCTTCCCTGGGCCGCCGTCCGTCATGTGAGAGGGAAATCACCTGGACATCGTCCGTGGACGGGATCCGGATTCCGTCCACGGGAACCCCGGCGTCCCGGAGCAGGTCCATCATCGGCGCGAGCCGGGCGCGAGGAAGCAGGGTCAGCCTGACCGTCAACGTCCTGGCGGCACGATCCCTGCCGGTGATCGTCCAGTCCCAGTACACCTCTTCCGGGGAAAAGGGCGTTTCCTCGTCCATCGCGTAACGCAACACACGGTCGAGATCCCTCTCGGCCGCCGCGGGCAGGATCAGATGCTTCGACAGCGCCGCCCCGGCCGACACCTCGATCAGGATCGGTCCCCGCGCGTCACCCAGGGATTGAGCCAGTCTGCCGGCTCCACCCGGATCGCGGGGGAAACGCCGGGTTTCGCCATCGACACCCGCGCGACGCCACGACAGTGCCGGAACCGACGGATCGGACGCCTCTCCGTCAAGATCAGATATCAGGATTGCATCGGAATTCGGCTTGGGATTTCCAACAAATCGTGCGGGCAGCAAAGAAAAGATCTGCTGTCCCCACCATGTCAAGAAATCACGAATCATCTGCCTGCAATTAAGCCGGATTAAAGGAAGCGCGTCACTTTACCCGGGTTGCAGGGTGTGTGCAAGGTCCGCAGGACCACCGGTTTCATCCTTGCTGCACCGTCTCCGGCGCGGCCTCGGCCGTATCCGGACAACGTCCTCCGTCCATCTGATTTGTCAATGACTTGGGCCCTTTCTCCCTGTCGGCGCACAGCGCGCGATCGCGCGTTACGGTCGTGCCTGCGGCACTGCCTCCGGCACCGGCGCCGTCCCTCCGGTCCTCCGCGGCCCCTGGGGTGCGATCGTCATCATATTGTCTTATTTCATACCCCGGGCGCGACTTTCGGGAGATGGTTTTTCTTTTGCCATTGGCGCTTCTGAAGTGCGCCACCGGTCCCCGACCGCCCGTTTTAATGTGGCCGGGGTCCCTGCCCGATCCGGGCGGGTGCTACCGCTGCACCGGATCCAGTGCCGGAGCGGCGATCAGCTCCGGCCAATGGCGCGGGTCGCCGGGCGGAAAACTGAACCGGATCCGCACCAGCCCCGGAAGACCCGGAAGAGACCAGTCATCGATCCATCCTCCTTTGATTCCGAGTGCCGCGGGACGCCAGTAGGCGATATCGATCCGCTCCATATTGTCCAGGAGAAGGGTTTCGGTGTCCGGCGGAGGCGATTGAAAGGACTTTTCATGCCGGTAGGGACTCCACCGCAGCACCAGGCGCTTGTCCGGTGAGACCAGGATGGTCATCCGGGCCCTGCGGTCAATGTTGGCGGCGAGAGGCAATGTCGAGAGGAAGGTCATTCTGTCCCGACGCCCCTCCATGACCTTGCCGACGCCGGCCGCATCCCCGGGTTCCATCGACTCGATCATCCGCCGCAACGCCCGGTCCGTGGCGTCCAGCTCCGCCGTTCGCGACGTTACTTTCGTTTGTAAATCAAGAGCTTTCAGCCCGAACCGGAATCCTTGCTGCAAGCCGACCAGCAGGACTCCCAACAGGGTGAGGGCGACCAGGACCTCCAGCAGCGTGAATCCTCCCTGCCCGCCACCGCGCCGCGGGCCCTCCATCCGGCGACGCGCCTCTGTCATGGCGCGCGCTGCGCCGGGCGGCCGACCCGCTCGGTCACCAGAACGACCTCGCGCCGGCGGCCGGCGGTGGTCCAGGAAACACCAACCTCCAGTTCAAATAAGTCCAGTCCGCCGACAAAGGTCTGATGCGCCTTTTCGGCAACGCGGGTCCGCCAGTGATAGCCGCCGCCGTCGTCGCCATCCAATGTTCCCACGGCAAACACCCGGTCGGAGGCCAGGGCGGCGAGATGGGATCGCGCTCGGGCCACCCCCTCCTGATATCCGGCCGCCGTCCAGCCGGCGGTGAGGCCGTCCCTCACGGCGCCGGTCATCGCGGCGATCGCAAGACCGGCGATGGCGAGCGCGACCAGAACCTCAAGCAGGGTAAATCCATCCTGGCGCGGGAAAACCGGCCCGTCAGCGGAAGACTTCACCGAATTACATGACAAGGTCATTGAGACTCAGCATGGCGGTCAGCAGCGAGGCGACAATGCCGGCGACCATCAGGCCCATCGCAACGGTGATCGCCGGCACCAGAAGGGTGACCAGACGCTGGACCCGGACCCGCACCTGCTCGTCATGGATGTCCGCGGCCCGCAACGCCATTGCGGCCAGTTGGGCAGTTTCCTCGCCAAGCCGAAGCAGATGGATCGTGCGGTTGGGGAACAGGTGCGTCTTGTCGAGGGACGACGCCAGCCCGGCGCCTGTCCGGACATGAACGGTGGCATCGGCGACCGCCGCCGCCGCCTCGAGATTTCCCAGCGTGGACTGGACGATGCCAAGGGCGGATATCAGCGACACGCCATTTCTGAGGAGGGTGCCAAGCGTCCGGGTGAAACGTGCCGCCAGGCTTTCCCGCATCAATCCGCCAAACACCGGAACCGACAACAGGCGGCGGTCGAGGCTTCGCCTGCGGACCGGGTCGGCAAAGACCGGCCTGGCCGCAAGAACGAGCGTCATACCCCCCAGCAGAAGCCAGGGACCGGCGCGGGTCAGGAGGTCCCCGGCATCGATCAGGAAACGTGTCGAGGCCGGCAGCGTTGCTCCGCTCTGCGTGAAGAAAGGCACGAATTGCGGAAGCACATAGGTCAGCAAAAGAGCAACCGATCCGACGGCGGCGATCACCAGGATGGCCGGATAGAACAAGGCCGACTGGACGGACTGGGCGAGGCTGCGTTCGCGTTCAAGCAACTGCCCCAGATGCCCCAGCGTCTCCCCAAGGCTGCCTCCCGCCTCGCCCGCCCGCACCAGTCCGATATGAAGCGCGGCAAAGCTTTCGGGGTGGCGCGACATGGCCGACGCGAGCGAGCCGCCCCCCCTGACATGATCTCTGATGTCCTCCACCACGGCGCGCAACCGCTCGGAAGGCCCGGTTTCCCCCAGAAATCGCAAGGCGCGGTCCAGATCCTGCCCCGCTCCCAGCATGATCGAAAGTTCCCGGATGAAGGCGGCGATCTCGGTCCGGTTCAATCCCCGCCGCCGACGGAACTCGGCCTGAAGCAGACTGTCGGCCCATGGTTTCCGGTCGGTCGGATCGGCACGAAGGGGGGTATGCCCCTGGCGTCTCAGCCAGGCGATGACCTCGTCATCGGTCTGCGCCTCGGTGACACCTTTGACAACCCGGCCTGTCCGATCGACCGCCGCATAACGGAACCGCGCCATGGCGGTCACCCCTCGGCGGCGCGGATCGCACGCGCCACCTCTTCAACCGTTGTCTCGCCGGCCAGCGCCACCCGCAGACCGGCCTCGAACATTGAGACCATCCCTCCCTCGATTGCCGCCATCTCGATCGCGGCCTGATCGGCGTGGGCGAAAACAAGCCGCTCGATCGGCTCGTCGGGGACCAGGAACTCCGCAATCGCGCGGCGCCCCTTATAGCCGGTTCCCCGGCAGTGCTGGCATCCCTCTGCACGATGAAGGCGTACCGGTCCGTCCCCGTCCACCAGCCTTTCCAGCCCGAACCGCGCCACCATCTCGGGAGGGGCGTCGAATTCCTGCCGGCAGACGGGACAGAGGCGGCGGACCAGACGCTGGGCCAGCACGCCTTTGACGGTCGCCGTCAGCAGATAGTCCTCCAACCCCATGTCCCGGAGCCGCGTGATCGTCGCCGCCGCCGAGTTGGTATGAAGCGTCGACAGCACCAGATGGCCCGTCAGAGATGCCTGAACGGCGATCTGCGCGGTTTCAAGGTCGCGGATCTCGCCCACCATCACGACATCGGGGTCCTGGCGCAGGATCGACCGCAGCAGCGTCGCGAAGGTCAGACCGATCTGCGGCTTGACCTGGATCTGGTTGATCCCGGCCAATTGATATTCGATGGGGTCTTCGACGGTGACCACCTTGCGGGCGATCGAATTCAACTGCAGAAGCCCCGTGTACAGCGTCGTGGTCTTCCCCGATCCCGTCGGACCCGTCACCAGAATCATGCCGTTCGGCTGCTCAAGCGCCTGCTGAAAGGCGCCGGTGACATCGGCGGGAAGGCCGAGGCTCTGGTAATCGAATGTGACCGCATTGCGATCCAGAACGCGCAGGACAACGGTTTCGCCGAACAGAGACGGCACCGTGGAGACGCGGAAGTCGACGTCCTGACCGCGGATGGCCAGCCGAAGGCGGCCATCCTGCGGCAGGCGGCGTTCCGCGATATCCAGGCGCGACATGATCTTGATGCGCGAGATGATCGCCGCCTGCAACTGCGCCGGCGGCGGTTCGGCCTCATGCAGCACCCCATCGTACCGGTAGCGCACACGCAACCGGTCCTCGAAGGGTTCGATATGAATATCGGAGGCCTGCGTTTCCACCGCCCGGGCGATCATCTGATTGACCATCCGGATCACCGGTGCCTCGCTGGCGAGATCCTTCAGCCTTTCGGCATCTTCCTCTCTTGGCATGCCGAGTTCGGAAGCATCGGTATCGTCGGCCGCGGGCGCATCGGGGTCGGGGTAAAGCCGATCGAGCGCCGCGTCCAGTTCGATCGGCAGCGCCACCCGGACCACCACGGCCCGCCCGACGGCGGCACCGGCGGCCTGGACGGTGAAATGATCGAAAGGATCGACCTGTGCCAGGACGAGGGTGCCGTCCCGCTCCGACAACGGGATGGCCTTCGCCTTCCGCAGAAACCGGGACCGCAACCGGTCGGCGAACAGGGGTTCGGCCGGATAGTCGGACGGGAGGGCCCGGTCGAGGCCGAGCAGTCTTGCGGCCGTGTCCGCCAGCCCCTGCTCGCTGACCAGGCCAAGTTGCGTAAGCACCCGATCGATCCGCTGCCCGCTGTCGGCGGAGACCTGCCGGGCACGGTCGATGGTCTTGGCGTCGCAGTATCCCTGCTCCACAAGCGCGGTGCACAGAGACTGGACCGTCGCCTCGTCTGTCGTTGAGCCGCGCCGCATTGCAGGATGGGACGTCATGAGGAACCGGTCACAGAAAAAGATGGGGTATCTTGCCGGCTGGACAGTCTGGCCGCAAGGGCATTAACCCCGGCACCGGGGCCATCCATCGGCCACAGGCTCCCTCAGGCCCTGTCATGTATCTGCCATGCTGAACGGTTCGACTGTTGAAGCAGCGGAATGCCCTCATTTGGGGATATCTCATCCGTCATAAGTATAGATATCTTCAGTTTACTTTTGCAAAATACTACTCGCTCCAAGAGCGTGGAGATCGGCTGGCTGTCCTGCCAGAAGCCGAACCACATCCAAGCTGGAGACTGCGACATGCCACGTACGACAATCCGCATTCGAATACTCGGTCTCGCAGGGATCGGTGCGCTTGCCCTGGCGGTCATGGGCGGCATCCTCGCCTGGGCCCTGGCGACACTCAATGAAACGGAAATCAAGACTCAGGCCTATGAGGCCATCAGTCAGTCGGCCGCGGGCCTGGAATCCGGCAATCTTCAGATCAGACGGGGCGAAAAGGATTTCCTGCTTCGTCATGACATGTCCTATGTCAAACATGTCACCGAGGCCATCGATGCCACCCGGGCCAAAGCGGATGCGCTGGCCGTCAGGCCGGAGGCGGCTCCGGTTCTCGATCAGGTGCGCCGGATCTCCGAGGGAATGCTGGCCTATCGCCAGTCGTTCGACACCATGGTCTCCAATATGGTGACGGCGGGTCTCAAGGAGGACGCCGGCCTCCAGGGCGCCCTCCGGAACGCGGTTCATGAAGTCGAGGCCGCGGTGGCCGAAGCCGGAGACCGCGATCTCATGATCCATATGCTGATGATGCGCCGCCACGAGAAGGATTACCTTCTGCGTGCCCAGCCCGAACTTCTGACCAAGGTCGAAGAGGAACGGGCGGCATTCCACAAACGTCTCGATGCCTCCGATCTGTCGCCGAAAATGCGCGCCGACATGTCCCGCCTGATCGATGCCTATGCAAGCGATCTCACCAATCTGGTCAAGGCGGACCAGACAGCGCGGAAGGCCGTCGAGGATCTGGCGCAGGTTTATGCCGGCTACTCCTCAGCATTCGAGGCGATCAACCAGTTCGCGACGCGCGAAACCGCCCGGGTCGCCGAGCAGAGCCGGTCTATCCGGATCCGTGTTGGAACCATCGCCTTGATCGTCGGCGGGGGCGCGATCGCGCTGTTCCTGGTTTTATCCCTTTTCATCAGCCGCTCTATTGTTCAACCGGTCAAAGCCATTACCGATGTGATGACCGCCCTGTCGCATGGACAGAACAGCATTCATGTTCCCTTCACCGATGGCGCGGACGAGGTTGCTGAAATGGCGCGGTCGGTTCTGATCTTTCAACAGGGGCTGATCCGGGCGGCCGAATTGGAGGCCGAGGCCAAGACGGCCCAGGAGAGGGAACTGGCGCGGGGCCGTCAGCGCGAACGGCTGACCCGGGAATTCGACGGCGCCGTTCAGACCGTGATGCGCAACCTGACCGGGGCGGTCCATGATGTTGATTCGACCGCTTCCAGCATGCGGGCCTCGGCCGACCAGACCAGCCGCCAAAGCGCCGCTGTCGCCGCCGCCGCCGAAGAGGCGTCAACCAATATCCAGACGGTCGCCAGCGCGGCCGAGGAGCTTGGCGCATCGACGCAGGAGATCAGCCGGCGGGTCCAGGACACCACACGCATCACGCAGGAAGCCGTCGAAGGGGTGCATGCCGCCGATACCACGGTCGAAGGTCTGTCCCATGCGGCTCAGAAGATCGGGGAAATCATCGGCCTTATCAGCGATATCGCCAGCCAGACCAATCTTCTGGCGCTGAACGCGACGATCGAGGCGGCTCGCGCCGGAGATGCGGGCAAGGGATTTGCGGTCGTCGCCGGAGAGGTGAAAAGTCTCGCCACCCAGACGGCGAAGGCAACCAGCGACATTGTGCAGCAGATTGGCGGGATCCAGTCCTCGACCCAGGCGGCGGTCGATGCGATCAAAAGCGTTTTGGGCGCCATCGGTCGTGTCGATGAGGTTGTTTCCTCCATCGCCGCGGCGGTCGAGGAACAGAACACCGCCACCCAGGAAATCGTCCGTAACATTCAGGAGGCGTCGGACGGCAACCGGGAAGTGACCAGCAACATCGCCGACGTTTCCGCCGCCGCCAGGGCGGGTGGGGAAATGGCGGATTCCATGTATCAGGTGGCAAAAGGGCTGGAACGGTCCGGCGTCGAGCTGGAACGCGAGGTGCAGACCTTCCTGACGGAAGTGAAAGCGGTGTGACCGGGACTCATCGGGAAGGACCGGACGGTCATCACTTGCAATAATTTGTTGTAATTCCAGTGGGGTGGGCAATGATTTTACCCACCTCACTCCCGGAATGAGTGGCCTATTCCTTAGTCTTCACGTCTATTTCCTTCAATTCATCGAATGAATTTCAGTATGAGTGGGGCGGGCATCTGAGGGTGTGAAAAAATCGGTGACACAGGTCTCCGCGCCTGTGGTCCGGCAAAGCCGGAGTCCAGAAATTCCGCCGCTTTCGCGGCGGATTCAGGCAGGGAGTCGCGGTAGGGACGTCCGTTACTGAGCGCCCCCCGCACAAAACCGTACATGCGGCTTTCCCGCATACGGCTTCCACCTCGGGTGCTTGACGGCGAAGCGCTGTCCGGGCCAGGGATGGAGGATCTTCGGTTTGGGAAAG
>WASQ01000046.1:0-6364 GCA_009712185.1 Telmatospirillum sp.
GCGGCGCCCTGGTCGACGACATCGTCTACACCATCGCCCTGACCGCCATTCAGGCGATGTGACCGCCGCCGGGACGCGCGGGTCCCGGCCGGTCCTGTCCGAAGTGGAAAAGGCCCCGGCGCGACATCCTCGCGCCGGGGCTTTCGGGCCCCTTGCGACTGAGGGGCAAAATCCACCGGGGTTTGAGAAAAATCACAGGCACAGGCCTTGCTTTCCTGTGGTCCGCCCCAGCCGTACGGAACCAGGCGTTCCATCCGACCAACGGGTCTCCCGGATTGAGGCCTCATACGGCCCATTATACCAGCCTGCGCTGATCGGAACCGATCGGCGCAGCCCTCAGGCGGCCCTGAGTCAAGGTTTTCCGAAACCCCTGAGCCCCCGCTCGCTATCCGCTCGCGGGACCGAGGGGGGCAGCCAGCCGGCGAAGAGCAATCCTCAGCGCCGTTTGGTATTGCTCCTACCAGCTTTGGGCCAGCCCCAGAAGATCGAGCAGGCGGTGGCGCAGGGCCACCAGCTCCGGATCGTCGCGATGGCGCGGATAGGGGCGGTCCACCGCCAGATCGGCTTTGATCCGGGCCGGGCGTTCGCTGAACACGATGACCCGGGTCGCCAGCATCAGAGCCTCCTCGATGTCATGGGTGACGAGAAGGGCGGTGAAGCCGTCCCGACGCCATAGTGCCGACAGCTCTCCCTGCATCGCGAGGCGCGTCAGCGAATCGAGTTTCCCCAGCGGTTCGTCCAGGATCAGCAGGCGCGGGTCGTTGACCAGGGCGCGGGCCAGGGCGGCCCGCTGGGCCATGCCTCCCGAAAGCTGATGCGGGAAGACGTCGGCGAAGGCGGAAAGACCGACCTTCTCCAGGGCCTGGTCGACCCGCTGGCGACGGCTCCTCAATTGTCCCCTCGCCTCCGGCCCCAGGGCGACATTGCGCCAGACCGACCGCCAGGGAAACAGCGTCGGATCCTGAAGCACGATGACCCGTTCGGGATCGGGGCCGTCGATGGCCCTGCCATCGGCCTCGATCCGTCCCGCGCCGGGCCGGTCGAGGCCGGCGACCAGCCGCAGCAGCGTCGACTTGCCGCAGCCGCTGGGTCCCAGCAGGGCGACGAACTCTCCGGGATCGACCGAAAAGGACACCGATTCGAGAACGGGCAGGGGCCGGCCCCTCAAGGTGAACCCGTGACTGACCTCCCGGACCGAAAGGCTCATGCCATCGGCGCGCCGGTCCGCCGGGACGGGGCTGGCGGCTACCATTTCACCATCCCCTTCTGCCAGGACAGCATCCGGTCGCGGACCCGGAACAGACCGGACACCAGGGCCGAGCACAGCAGCGCCATCACCAGCAGTGCCGCATACATATTGGCGTAGGCGCCCCAACCCTGGGCCCATTGCAGATAGAACCCGAGACCCGCCTTCACGCCCATCATTTCGGCGACCACCAGGACCGAGAAGGACGAGGCCAGACCCATGAAGAGTCCGACAAAGACATGGGGCATGGCCGCCGGAACGGCCACCCGGAACACCAGAAAGCGGGAGGTCGCCCCCAATGTCCGCGCGATATCGTAAAGACTGCCGTCGACGGACGCGACCCCGGACCAGGTCAGGATGGTGACGGGGATTCCGGTGGCGAGCGCGATCAGGAACACGCTGGCGCTCCAACTCGACGGAAAGGCGAAGAAGGCGACGGGCAGCCAGGCGACGGCGGGCAGCGGTCCGACGATCCTCAGCAGCGGGTGCCCCCAGTAACCGGCCAGCCGGGACCAGCCCAGCGCCACTCCGGCGGCGAACCCCGCCACGGCCCCGATGATCACGCCGGGCGCCAGAAGCAGCAGCGACCTCAGGACGCATTCGCCTAGTCTTGCCCAGTCTTCGGCATAGACTTCGATGAAAGCCTGCGGTGGCGCGAAAAAGGGCCGGGGCAGAACACTGAGCTTGGCGGTCAGAACCTCCCACAGGGCCAGCAGCAGGGCCAACGCCAGAAGCCAGGGCGTTCCCCGCCGCACGCCGTCGAGCCGCGGCGACAGGCGCGTTCCCGCGAGACCGGCGCCCGCCAGGGCAAGAGCCGGCAAGGCGCACAGGACCGTCAGGGTATCGGTGTAGGTCCAGTCCTCCGCGTTGGGCCAAAGGGCCACGATGGCCGTCGTCAGGCCCCAGAGAGCGGCGCCCGCCAGTTCCCGGCCCCCGGGCCGCCATTCCCTCCGTCCGGCCAGGACGGGGCTGGGCCGGGATGCGCCGTCATCATGGGTCGGCCCTGCTTCCCCGGCGCCGTCCCGCGTCCCGTCAGACTGTCGCCGCATGCCGGCCGGTCTGACGCCGGCATGATCCGCGGTTGTCGCATCCATCGGCCATTCTCCTTGTCGGGCGCAATCAGACCAGCACGTCCTCGGTGATTTTTTGCGCGAACTTGACCGCGTCCGTGGTCGGACGGATGACGGACACCAGTTTCAATTCCTCGGTGTATTGGACGATCTGCTGGCGCAGGACATCGCCCAGGGCATGTTCGCCATGGGTGTGCGTCTTCAGAAGGGCGACGATGTCCTCCTGGCTGGTGTTCGCCACATAGGGGGCGTAGGACTCCGCCGTCAGTTCGGGATGGGCGGCGGTCAGATCCTGCGCCTCCAGCAGGGCGCGGGTGATGCGCGCCGCCGTCGGGCGGTCCTCCCGGAGCAGGCTGCCCCGGATTCCCAGGACGCAGCAGACGCGGTGGGCGTATTCGTCGGACAGATTGTTGCCGACCTCGATCAGGTCCGGCCGCTTCAGAAACCGCCAGGTGTCCGGATCCTGATGCGCGATGGCATGGGCCTCCCCTTTTTCCACGGCAAGCGGAAGCAGATCGGCGGGATATTGCCGCCAGTCGATATCACGGGCGGGATCGATCCCGCGCTTCATCAGGACGACCGAAAAGAAATGCTTGGCCGCCCCGGCCTGGTCACTGACCGCGATAGTCCGGCCTTTCAGATCCTGGAAGCGCGTGATGCCGAGGCTCTTCGCCGCCAGCAGCCGCATGCATCCGCCATGGGTGCCGGTGGTGAGGCGGACGTCGAACCCCTGTTCCAGCGGCTTCAGCCAGCGCAGCGCCATGCCGACGCTGGCGTCGGCCTTGCGGGTGGACAGCGCCTCCAGCAACTGGTCGGTCGGTCCGGCCAGATTGACGAATTCGACCTCCAATCCGTGCTTGGCGAACAATCCGCGATGCTGGGCCGCCGCCACGGGAGACAGGCAGGCCGAATTGGGAAACCATGCGAGCCGGATGCGGACCGGGGCGTCGGCCCGGACCACCGCCGGTGCTGAGACGCCCGCCGTCAGAGCCAGTCCGGCCCCCATGGCGGTTTTGAGAAGATGGCGCCTGGCTATTCCAGGACCGGATTTTGTGGGGGAGGCCCCTGCCGGGTCGAGCGAAGAGCCGGATTCTTCCGGGACGAAGTCCTTGAGGGGTGTCGCCATCGCGTCATGTCCTTCCATTGCCGGCGGAACGTCCGGAGCCCATCCTTCGATGTGCGGGGAGTGCTGATCTGTGTGTGAATTTTGATAATAGTACATATGCAGAGTCAATAAACATTATAAATAACAAAAATAATATGTTTAATGACACAGGCCATAGGCCCCGCCGACAATGACCGCCTCCGTCGGGGCGTCGAAGACGATCCGCCCGACCATCCGCCGGGTCCGCGTGTCGATGACCGCGACCGACCGGTCGGCGCCGAGCGGCAGATACAGGCGGCTCCCGTCCGCCGTCACGGCCCCCGGGCCGGGAGGCGACGGCAAAGCGATCTCTCCCGCGACGGACAGGCGCCAGAGATCGTAAATGAGAAGGCGGCTATCCGCCGTTGGCACAAACGCGACCGAGTCGAACCAGCCGCTGTAAGGCCGGCCCATTCCCGTCGCGCCGGGAAGATCGGCGCCCGGTGTCAGATCGTCGCCATGGACGATCGTCATCGCGTGTCGGCGTTCGTCGGTCAGCAGGAGATAGGCGCCGGTCGCGCTTGGCGTGACAAGACCGGCGCCCGGGCGGGCCGGCAGCGGGGCGAGCAGGCGGCCTCCCGGTGTTTCGGCGATGGCGACCGGTCCGCCGTCCGCGGAACGGAGAAACAGGCGCCGGCCGTTGGCCGACCGGGCCAGGACGGGGGCACGACCGAGGTTGGCGGGAGGGACGTTGATCGGCGTCCAGGCGCCGGTCCGGGGATCGTGGAGGCCGGTCCCCCGTTCCCCCGCGATCGCCAGGGTGGCGTCGTCGCCCACGAAGAGGAAATCGCTGACGGGACCCAGTTCCGGCGGCGCGGCAAGGGGATGCCGGTCCGCCAGCCGAACCAGTGCGACATGTCCGCCCTCCAGATCAGACGCCGCGAGCACCGTCCCGTCGCCGCTGAGGGCGATCCGGCGAATGGGAAAGGTCAGAGTCAGGCGGCTTTGTGTTTTCCGGCCCGGATCAAGAAGGACCAGCGTTCCTGACCGGCCGTCGGCCGCCGCCAGAACCGGCGGGGATGGGGACGAAAATGGGGTCAGGGCTAGAAGCCTTGGCGTCAATCCGACGTCGAGGGTGTCGACAGATTGGTTCGTCCGGCTGTCGATGACGGCAATCCGGTTGCCGGTGGCGACAAACACCCGCGTCCTGACGTCGGTGCTGTCGTCCGCGCGGGCATGACCCCCGACCCCGGTCATGAGGAGGGCTGTGGCCAGAAAAGCGGAGGCGGGAACGCGTAGCCAGCCGGCAGGCATAAACAACCTTTATGTTATGTTAATTAATAATTAATAGCATATCAAATATGATTTATTAAATATAATAACAAAAATACATAGTTATTTAATTTGGCGCCGAATCCGGCGCGGAATGCGGCATGCTGGCCGGGATACGGATGTTCCAATGGAAATTGCCTAACCTATGGATGAATAATTACAATTCATTTCTTATTCCCGGTCGTGGAGGCCCAGATGCGACGGCAGGTTCCCATTTTCGGGGTCATCGGGGGCGGTCTGAGCGGCTCGCTGATGGCAATCCATTTGTTGCGCCGGCTGCCGGCGGCGGGGCGGGTTCATCTGATCGAGAAAAGAGGAGGATTTGGTCTCGGGCTTGCCTATTCGACCCGCAACCCCAGGCATCTCCTCAATGTACCGGCGGCGCGCATGAGCCTCTTCGAGACCGAACCCGATCATTTCACGACCTGGCTCGCCGACCGTTTCGGGGAATTGGGCGATCCTGCCGGCCTTTTCGCGCCCCGCTTCCTTTACGGTACCTACGTCCAGAGTGTGCTGACCCGTCAGATGGCGGGTGAGGATGGCTGCCGGAACCTGTTCCTGTTTCCCGACGAGGCCGTGTCTGTCGCGCTGAAAGGACGTGGCGTGGCCGTCTCCATGGCCTGCGGGCGGTCCATCGACATGGACTGCGCGATTCTGTCCGTCGGCAATTTTCTTCCCGAACCGCCCGCCGGTCTCGAAGAACTGGCGTCGTCGCCGCGATTCCTGCCCGATCCCTGGGACGATGCCCGTCTGAGGGCGATTGGCGAGGACAGCCGGATCGTCATTGTGGGCAGCGGGCTCACCATGGTCGATCTGGTTCTGGGACTGATCGGGCAGGGCCATCGCGGTCCGCTGATCGCCCTGTCGCGCCGGGGCCTTCTTCCCCGCCGGCACGCCGCCTCGGGACCTCCGCATCCGTGGTCGGGGAGCGCCGCCCCCCTCAGCGCCGCCCTCCACCGGATCAGGGCCCGCTCCGGCGGCGGCGACTGGCGCGCCGTGATCGATGGCATGCGGCCGGTGCTTCAGGATCTCTGGCAGGGCCTCAGCGTGGAGGAACAGCGGCGTTTCCTGCGCCACGCCCGGCCCTGGTGGGATGTCCACCGCCATCGGATGGCGCCGGACGTCGCGGCCGCGATTGACGATCTTCTGGCCCGGGGGCGTCTTCGCGTGCTGGCCGGGCAGATTCTGTCGGCGGACATTTCCGGCGATGGGGTCGCGCTATCCGTCCGGCCACGGGGCGGGGACGGTCGGATCACGCTGGAGGCGGACCATGTGATCAATTGTTCCGGTCCGGCCAGCGACTACAGCCGGACCCGCAATCCGTTGCTGCGTCATCTGATTGAAAGCGGGCTGGCGCGGCCCGATCCGCTGGGGCTGGGACTGGACGTCGATGCGGGACTGCATCTTCTCGATGCCGGGGGGCGGCCCCACGACCGGCTGTTCGCGCTGGGGCCGGTGACCAAGGGGCGCTTCTGGGAGACCACCGCCGTTCCCGAAATCCGGCGCCAGGCGCTTTTCCTGGCGGAACAACTGGTCGCAGAGAATGACTGATCTCGACGACGGATCTCGACGACGGATCTCGACGACGGATCTCGGGGGGGGGGGGGGGGGGGGTGGCGGGTGGGGGGGGGG
>WASQ01000046.1:6374-9628 GCA_009712185.1 Telmatospirillum sp.
CCCCCCCCCCCCCCCCCGGGGGGGGGGGGCGCTGACCGTTTCCGATCAGCGCCGGTTGCCTTCAGTCGTCGCGATCGCGCAGAATCTGATAGAGGATAATGGCGCCGAAGGTGGCGGTGCCGATCCCCCCCAGGGTGAAGCTGCCCAGTTTGATCACCAGATCGCCGGCACCGGCGGTCAGGGTGACGGCCCCCGTGAACAGATTGCGCGGGCTTGAGAAGTCGACCTTGTTTTCGACCCAGATGCGTCCGGCGGTGGCCGCGATCAGGCCGAACACCACCAGTTCCAGCCCGCCGATCACCGGGGTCGGAATGGTGAGGATCAGGCTGCCGAATTTCGGCGAGAAGCCGAGCACGACGGCGAACAGGCCGGCCACGACGAACACCACCGTGGAGAAGATCTTGGTCGCGGCCATCACACCCATGTTTTCGGCATAGGTGGTGACGCCGGTTCCGCCGCCCAGTGCCGAGATGATGGTGGCAATGCCATCGCCGATGAAGGCCCGTCCCAGATAGGGATCCAGATCGCGTCCGGTCATGGCGCCGATCGCTTTGATATGTCCCAGATTTTCCGCCACCAGGATAATGGCGATGGGGGCGATCAGCCCGATCGCGGGCGCCGAGAACTCCGGATGGGTGAAGGCCGGCATCCCGAACCAGGCGGCGGAGGCGACGCCGCTGAAATCGATCGGCTTGCCAAGGCCGAAGCCGTTCGCGCAGACCAGATAAAGCAGATAGCTCGCCAGTCCGCCAAGGAGGATCGGCAGCCGCCGCGCCATGCCGGGCGCGTAGACGGCACAGAGGCCGACGGCCGCCACGGTGAACAGGCCGACCGCGCTGTCGAAGCCGGAGGCGCTGATGCTTTTCACGGCGAGCGGCGCCAGATTGAGGCCGATGGCGGCCACCACCGCCCCGGTCACGACCGGCGGCATCAGTTTCTCGACCCAGGAATAGCCGATCGCCATCACCACAAGGCCGATCCCCACGTAAAGGGCGCCCGCCGCGATGATCCCGCCCAGCGCAAGCCCGATATTGGGATTCGGGCCGGTTCCGGAATAGCCGGTGACCGCCATGACGACCGCGATGAAGGCGAAGCTGGATCCCAGATAGCTGGGAACGCGTCCGCCGACCAGCAGGAAGAAGACCAGGGTCCCGATACCGGAAAACAGGATCGAAACATTGGGGTCAAACCCCATGATGATCGGCGCCAGGGCGGTGGAACCGAACATGGCGACCACATGCTGGATGCCCACGGCCACGGTCTGTCCCCAGGGGAGACGCTCATCAGGGGCAATGATCCCGCTATTTTTCAACTGCCAGTTTGGTATCAAGCTGTCCATGGTCGATTCCGTCATCATGCTGCTCCGAGGGGATAGTGCGAACATTCCGGCCGGGGGAATGCCGCGGTCCGACCCGGGGCCGCCTCACCCATGCCGGAAACCGGCGCAGGCGCGGGGCCGCCACGATGCCTCGCCAGGAGCGTTCGCCCGGAAAACGGGGGCGTTGGCATCGGCCGGGACATGGTGACGGATGGCAGGGACGGAAAAGGTGCGTATTGCGAGGCGATCGGGCCGCCAGACAAATCCCCCAAACGTGAAAGGTACATTGCCTCATCGAGGGGAAATTCTCAAAGGTTTCGTCGCTCTTTTTTTCCATCGTTGCGTTCCCTTTTGCGGGGGCGGCCTGTTCAAGGGCCCCGTCGCGGGCATGGCGGACCAGAGGCGACGATCCTCTCTTCCGGCCTCTCTTCCGGCCTCTGTTCCGGGTTCGGGCCGACGGAATATCGCCTCTCCAGGGTTGCGATCCGGCCCTGTTTCGATAGGATCCTCCGCCGGAGAGAAGCCAATGCAGGATCCGGCCGTCCGCGGCCGGAAGGGAAGGACAGGAGCCATGACGGATCTCGCCGCCGACACCGGGCGGCTGCGGAAAGACAGGCTGACGATCGGACTGGTCAGCCTTGCCCATCTGATGAGCCATTTTTATCAGTTGTCGCTGGCCCCTCTGTTTCCGCTGCTGCACGACGCCTTTTCGGTCAGCTATCTGGAACTGGGATCCGTTTCCACCTCCTTCTATCTGACCTCGGGGGTCTGTCAGGCGTTCGCCGGAATCGTCGTTGACCGCTACGGCCCCCGGCCGCTGTTGCTGGCGGGAATCGCCGCCATGGCCGCCTCCATCGGTCTGGCCGGTCTTGCCCCCTCCTTCTGGATGCTCTATCCGCTGGCGGTCATCGCCGGTATCGGCAACAGCGTTTTCCATCCCGCCGACTTTTCGCTGCTTTCCTCCCAGGTCTCGAAGGGGCGGCTGGGTCGCGCCTACAGCGTCCACGCTTTTTGCGGGACGGTGGGGTTCGCGCTGGCGCCAGTGGTGGTGGGTGGTCTGGGGGCGATTGCGGGTTGGCGCGTCGCCCTGGTGTCGGCGGGTGTCGCCGGATTGGTGGTGGTGGCGCTGCTGCTGCGTTACTACAGGCTTCTGGCCGCCGTTTCCGAGCGTCCGGCGACCGCGGCCGCCGGGGGTGGCGCCATCTCCTACGCCCGGCTGATCACGACTCCCGCGATCATGATGGCCTTTTTGTACTTTTTGCTGACGGCGGCGGCCGGAACGGGATTTCAAACCTTCTCGACCGCCTCTCTTGTCGAGTTTTACGGGATTTCGCCGCAGACGGCGGCCACCGCTCTGACCGCCTATCTGGCCGGATCCTGCCTCGGAATTCTGGCCGGCGGCCAACTTGCCGACCGGACCGGCCGGCACGCCCGGGTGGCCGTCATCGGGCTTCTGGCCTGCGCCGCCCTGATCCTTCTGGTGGCGACGGGAAGACTGCCGTTCCTGGCCTCGGTCGTCGTCGTCGCGATCGCCGGCTTTGCCCAGGGCGTCACGGCGCCGTCGCGGGACATCCTGGTCAAGGCGGCGACGCCTCCCGGCGCGACGGGAAAGGTGTTCGGCTTCGTCTATTCCGGGCTTGACGCCGGATCGACCAGCGCCCCCCTGCTGTTCGGCGCCTTTCTCGACGGGCACGCCATCAACGCGATCTTCCTCGTGATCGCCCTTCTCTACGCCCTGTCCACGGTGTCGGTGCTGTCGGTCAACCGGGGGCGCCGGTCCGTTCAATCCCAGTAGCCCAGGGCCTCACTGTCTGGGCGGCCATTGCGCCGCTTGGACGCCAGGCTCCGGCAGGAATGCCGGAGCCATCTCTCACTTTTCTCCGGCAGGAATGCCGGAGCCATCTCTCACTTTTCTCCGGCAGGAATGCCGGAGCCA
>WASQ01000046.1:9638-11192 GCA_009712185.1 Telmatospirillum sp.
CGGCAGGAATGCCGGAGCCATCTCTCACTTTTCTCCGGCAGGAATGCCGGAGCCACCATCCCAATCTCCCGCAGCACGGGTCCCGGCGCCTGTGATCGTCACGCGCCGGTGTCGGTCCCGCGATGGCCAGGACTTGGTCGGGGCAAGCCATCCGGACGGCTTGACAGTTGTCACAGACCGGTTGATTGATGTGGTCCTCTATAGGACCATCGTCATCAGGGTGCGGGGGCACCGGCCGTCATGCAACTGGCAGATCAGCGTCTACCTCTTTACCTGCGTCTGCGTGACGAAATCGCCCGGAAGATCGCGGAGAGGGTCTGGGCCCCGGGCGATCCGATCCCGTCCGAGGCGGACCTGGCGGCGACCCATAATGTCGCGATCGGGACCGTGCGCAAGGCGATCGAGACCCTGGCGGGGGAAGGGTTGCTGGAGCGGGTTCAGGGCCGTGGGACCTTTGTCCGGCGTCCCAATTTCGAATCCTCGCTGTTCCGGTTCCTGAGATTTCAGGATTCCCATGGACGCCATGCGGTTCCCGAAAGCTGGATCCTGTCGCGGGACTGCGTCGCCGGGCCGCCGGACGTCGTCCGGGCTTTGGGGCTGCCTGACGGCGCCCGGGTCATCCGGATTCTGCGCCAGCGACTGCTGGAGAAGCGGCCGGTGCTGGCCGAGGAGATCTGGTTGTCCGAGGAGCTGTTCCGCCCCTTGCTGATCCTGTCCGGCGAGGAGATCGGAGCGCTGCTTTATCCTTCCTACGAACAGCATTGCGGCCAGATCGTCGCCTATGCCGAGGAAACCCTGACGGTCGAACCCGTCGATCAGCCTTATGCCTCCATTCTGGGATTGCCGGTGGACACGCCGGTGGTGCTGATCGAACGGCTGGCGCGGGGCTATCTGGGGCAGGCTCTGGAATGGCGGCGGTCGCGGGCCGCCGCTTCGACCTTCCGCTATCACGTCGAGATCCGCTGACAAAAGCGCCGCCGGCTGCTTTTCTATAGGGCGGGACTTCTCGATAACGGGCGTCGGGGATGTTGGTCCCCGTCAGCTCCGGGATGGACGCCATGAGGGGATGGTACGGGCGGATCGGTCGGGCGGAACGGCGAACCTTCTGGGCCTGTTTCGGCGGATGGGCGGCCGACGCCATGGACATGCAGACGTTCGGGCTTGTCATCCCGGCGCTGATTGCCGCCTGGGGTGTAACGCGCGCCGATGCCGGTCTGATCGGCGGCGTGACGCTTGTCACCTCGGCGCTGGGCGGCTGGCTGGGGGGCGCCCTGTCCGATCGCCTCGGCCGGGTCCGGGCCCTGCAACTGGCCGTCGTCTGGTTCGCCTCTGCCACCGTCCTGGCCGCCGTCTGCCAGTCCTATCCCCAGTTGCTGCTGTTGAGAGCCGCCCAGGGCCTGGGGTTCGGCGGGGAGTGGGCGGCCGGCGCGGTCTTGATGGCCGAAGTGATCAGGCCGGATCATCGCGGCAAGGTCCTGGGTGCCGTCCAAAGCGGCTGGGCGGTCGGGTGGGGGGCGGGGGTGGCCGGGGTTTGAGGGGGTTGAGGGGGGTTTT
>WASQ01000100.1:0-41873 GCA_009712185.1 Telmatospirillum sp.
CTCGGCCGAATACCGTTTCCGTGTAACCTTACCCATTTTCCCGTCCTTCCTCAGGTCGGGATTAGCTTATCGCTCTGTCCGATTTCCCGGGGCCACCTCATTCCAGATCATAGCAACCTTCGCAGACCTTCGGTGGGCGGCCTTCGATGTGCGCGTGGCGGAAGTCCTGCATCGTCTGGCCGAACCAGACGTCTTTGAACGGCTTCGCCATGCCCAGTTCATAGGTGTCCGGATTGGCGATCATGCAGCAGGGAACGACCCGGAGGTCGGAGGCGACATAGGCCCGTTCAAACGGCCAGGGGCAGAGTTCTGATTTCGCCTTCGCGCCATATTTCGCGGCGATGTTCCAGAAAGCAACGGTGACGCCCAGTTCGTGGCCTCGGGCGATCAGCTTTTCGGCGGACGCCATGGAGACGTCGTCAACCGAGATCTGCTTGTTGCGATCATGCCAGTCGACATTGTTGCCCCAATCGCCGATGTCGAGCGAGAAGACCATGCTGGTGAAGCCAAGCCTTGCGGCCAGTTCGACGAGGTCCGGCAACTGGTGTGCGTTGTTGTGCTGAACCACGGTCCACATCTTGGTCCGCGTCACGTTCTGCTCGCGGCAATAGGCATTGAGACGGGCAGTGTTCTCGACGACCATTTCGAAAACCGAACCCTTGCGGATGCTCTCGAACACCTCTTTGGTGGCGCCGTCGATGGAGATCTGGATCTCGTTGGGATCGCAGTCCACCATATGGCGATAATTATCCTTGAGGTGAAGAAGGGACGCGTTGGTCACCGTGCGGACCCAGATGTGCCGTTCCCGGGCATAGCGGATCATGTCGAAGACGGCCGGCGCCCCCAGGGTCGGCTCACCCATGCCCTGCAGCTTGATTTCCACCAGGCCGTATTGTTCATCGATCAGGGCTTTGAAATCCGCCAGCGACATGTCCTCGGCGCGCTTACCCTTCGGCCATTCGCTGACTTGGCACATGGTGCAGCGGAAATTGCAGCGGCTGACGTTCTCAATGTCGAGCTTGATGGGCAAATAGCGGATGTCAGGATCCCGCTGACTGCGTTTGTAGAGCTCGAAATTCTCGCGGCAGCGGCTGTCTCCAGCCAGGCGTAGCCGTCGTTCCTCATCATAGGCCGCAACTCCCATGGAAGGTGTGGGCAGGGGCAGCTTCGGCAACGACGACATGCTGTTCTCCTTACGAACGGGCGTCAACCGGGGCACAACAGGGCGCCCCGTCCCGGTTACGGCGTGAACCAGTAATAATCCCCTAAATATTGAGTTTCGGTGAAAATCGCCTGCCATTCGTCGACATGCAGGATGGTTTTGGCGACCAGGTTCCAGCGGTGAAGGGCATCGCGCTCCGCGTCAGTGTGGTAGCCGTTCACCTTGATGAAGGCGTGTTTGCGGCTGACCCGCATGATTTCGCGCAGAGACCGCTTAACCCCTTCCAGATCCAGATTGTGGATGGTGGCGATGGAGATCACCAGATCGAAGCTCTTGTCCGGAAAGGGGAGCAAATCGCAGCTGGCGTGCCGAAGAAACTGCGCCACATCGGGCATGGCATTTTGGAGGCAGTAGTCGGAGATGTCGATCCCCGCCACGGTGATGTCCGGCAGCGCGATCTTGAAGTCATGGAGCATGAAGCCCTTGGCGCAGCCGACATCGAGAACACTGCTGTTTCCCGTCAGGCCGTAGTGGCTGATCATGTCCTCCACCACCGGCGTGAAGAATTTTGGATTGTAATGGTACCCGCCCAGGCCGAGGCGCCTCGGTCCGTCGAAATAGGCCTTGTCGAAACGTCGCGCGATTTCCCTGTCGGCTTCACTGGCCTGGACGCGTTCTTCGATGATGTCCTTGCGCTTTGTTTTCGGGTAGCGCGCCATCAGATCGATTTCAGACATTGGAATTCCCTGTTGCGAACGAAAGATGCGGTGAGGCGTTGCGGAAAGGCCTATCGGCAAGTGACGGCGTGCGCCGCGGGAGGTGGCCATATCGGCTTTCCCGGATCCGGCAATTCAGGAAAATTTCCTGGAACGCCAATTGGTGCAAAATACTGCAACAGTGTAGCCGCATGACGGAAATTTTTCGACCGCAATGATATAAGGTGAAAGCCTATTCTGATATCCATGTTATTTTAACTATTTGTTAAACTTATTTTGACGCAGATTGCATTTTGTGGGGCGGCGCGCGAGGAGGACGAACGGCTCCAGGACCGGCCTTCGTCAATCGGGCAATGGGATATCGCTTCCAAGAGAAAAGCCTTTCGAAGATGGCGGTGGAGAAACAAATGAGTGACGTCTTGAATCGGAAAAGCTCTGTCGAGCAGGAATATCTCGGGGCGCTCACGAATGCGCGGCAGGAAGCCCAAAAATATATGGAACCAGGACAATTCGTTGAAAACACATTCATGTTTCTGACGAAAAAAGAGATTTCTCACATCCTGTTTTTTTATGATCTGTATGCCAAACACATCGTCAATGTGCATGGTAATATTTATGAATTTGGGGCTCGTTTTGGTCGAAATCTTGTTCTTTTCACCATGCTGCGTGGTCTTCTGGAGCCCTTCAACTTCACGCGCAAGGTTATCGGCTTCGATACATTCTCCGGCTTCCCGAGCGTGCACGGCAAGGACGGCGAACACAGCACCGTTCGTGTCGGCGCCTATGGCGGGCTTCCTGACAATTATCCGGCACTGTTGGCGGCGTTGCTGGCGGGGCACGAAAGCGATCTGCCGATCCCGCATCTTAAGAAATTCGATATCGTGATCGGCGATATCAATCAGACGTCGCCGCAACATTTCGCCGCCAATCCGGCCGATCTCGTGGCCCTGGCCTATTTCGACGTCGATCTCTACGAGCCGACGAAGATCGCCCTGACGGAAGTGCTGCGGCGCTCCGGCAAGGGGACGGTGCTGGTGTTCGACGAAGTGAACGCCGCCCACTATCCGGGCGAGACGGTGGCGCTTTTGGAAAGCTGCGATATCAAGGCGTCAGGTCTGCAGCGCAATCCGCTGGCGGCCGGAAAGTCCTTCATCGTCCTTTCCTGACACGGTGGAAAGACGTCCCTCCGCCGGGTCGACCGGCGGAGGGACGCCGTGGCCGGCTACAGCAGCTCGCCCAATTTCAGGGCCTGTTCGATCGAATCGTCGATATCGACCTGGTAGCGGTAGCTGCCCGCGCGGCCGATGGAGAACACGCCTTCGGGCATCAAGTCGAAATAGCGGTCGGCGCGGGCATATTCCGAGGTCAGCGGAAGCGGATAGTATTTGCCCTTTTTGGAGGGGATTTCGAGCCCGATCAGGGTCGATGCCGACTGGTGCTTGGTGAATTTCTTATATTCCACCACGCGGGTGAACTGTTCCTTGCCGGCGTAATAGACGAAATAGACGCCTTCGGGGAAGGCGTGTTCCACCGGCAGGACGATGGCGTGGAAATCGCGGCCGACATAAGGCAGTTCGCCGAAGCATTTTTCGAACAGCAGATCGGGCGAGATGGTGTTGACGATGATGTCCCAGGTGGACTTCTCGCCGTCGATCACCACCGTCTTGTGGGGAATGTCAAAGGACTGGACGACGGTGTTCAGGCGGACGGTGGCGTTCGCCGTGGCGATCCGGAAATAGGGGTCATAGCCTTCCGGGTCGTAAGGATAGGCGGAAATGGCGCTGTCCCAGGCCGCCCGCGGGCCTTCCTTCAGGGCGACGCCCTTGGGCGACCAGCCGAAATCGTCGATTTTCCGATTGTCGTCCACCAGCCACATCTTCTTCGAATAACCGTCGATGAATTTGTCGTAGAGCGTGCGGCCGACCGACGCGATCCAGTATTCTTCGAGATTCTTCGCAGCGGCGATGCCGTCCAGCGTCACCCGTGACAGTTCCTTGGAGATGGCATCCTTTTCCGGCATCCGCGGAATATCGTCTCGATGGATGGGGTAGTTGTAGAATTGCGCGTCCTGTTCGACATAGGTGATGAACTCATGGTCGTTGCAGGATCTGAGCGGCAGGTACTGGTTCAGGAAGGCATAAACCGTCTCGTTCCTGGTCAGAAAGTGTCGTGGGCCGAAGGTGTGCGGATGGCCACCATGCCACAGGGTTTTACACCCGCCCCCCAGACGCTGATCGGCTTCCACAAGGGTGACATCCCAACCACCCATGAGCGCCAATTGGTGAGCTGCCGCGCAACCGGCGAAGCCGCCTCCGATGATAAGCGCCTTTTTCATGATTGGATCGTCGCCTCCCGTCGTCAGAAAGACCGTGCCCGCGGCACGGAAAGAGTTGAGTAATCGTGCTCGGCCCGCGTCAGGCTTTCCGGGGTGCCGATATCACGATGGTAAACGTCATTATGAAAAGTGCAAATTCGCCCGAGAAACGCCGGAATAACCTCCGTGCTGAGGTCGATGACCGGTTTCTTCAAATCGGCCAGAAACGCGCTGACCACCGGTTCGAAAATGTAGACGGCGCCATTCGCGCGTCGGCCGGGCGGGTTTGCTTTTTTTTCATGAAACGCAATAACCAGACCATTGCCGTCCTCCTCAACGATTCCGCAGGATTGCGGGGTGTCGGTGTCAAAGGTCATCATGGTGATGGCTGCCGCCGCCGGACGGTTGCGGTGACGGGCGATGAAGGAGGCAAGGTCGAACCTGCTCAAGTTATCGGCGTGTGCAACCAGAAAAGGGCCGCCCGTCAGCCAGGCTCGATTGGCATGAACGGTTCCTCCGGTCCCCAGCAAGCGTGGTTCGTGCGCCAGATCGATCCGGTCACACCATCGGCTGCTTTCCACATGACGCCGGACCTCCTCCGCGAGATATCCGGTGTTAATCATGATCCGGTCGATCTCTGAACAGGTGAGAAGCGCGTCCAGCCAATAATCCAGGAGAGGTTTGCCTCGGATCGGCACAAGACATTTCGGAATCCGGTCGGTCAGGGGGCGCAAGCGGGTCCCCAGGCCGGCCGCTAGCAGCAAGGCCCTCATGAGGCCAATTCCTGAACCAGTTCTTCGGCTGTCAGTGGGATGTTGCCGATTCGCCCAACTTGGCAGGCTGCCGCTACCGATCCGAGATAGGAGGCTCGCCATATGTCCGCGCCTACGGCCATCGCCATCGATGTGCACGTTAAAAGAGAATCTCCGGCACCTGAAACGTCCTTAGGCGCCGTGTTGAACGCCGGAAGACGGTCGGTCGCAAAAGGACCGAGTTCAGGGGGCGCCTGGATCAGCAGGCCCTCAGCGCCAAGCGTCAAGAGCACGACGTCGGTTTCGGCCTGGCGGCGGAGGGTTTCAGCCAGAACGACGAGGCCACATCGGAAGTCTCGGACGGCCAGTCTGGCTTCGCGCTCGGTTGGAGTCAAAAGGCGCGTTGCCTTGAATCGTGACACATCACCGATTTGAGACGAGGCTTGGCTGTCTGCCACGGTCATAATGTTTTTTTCGCGGCAAAAGCTGCAGAGTCGATCCACTAAAGATTGCGGCAAGGCGCCGTAGTTGAAATCGGAGAAAATTACCAAATCTGTTTGTTTGCAGGCTTCGAAGAAGCGCTTTTCAAGTTCCGCAATCAGGAGGGCACCAATATCGTGTTGTCTCAGGTGGCTGACCCGAAGAAGCGTTTTGTTGCTGGCCCTATACCGTTGTTTCAGCGTTGTCGGGCGGCTGTCGTCAGTCAAAAGAATGCAGTTTACACCCAGGTCGGTCAAAACATCCTCGGCAAATTTGGCCGTCGCATCGCGGCCGGTGACGCCCAGATAGGTCACCGTTGCTCCCAATCCCCGCGCATGTGCCGCAACGATTCCCGCGCCGCCGATGAAACGATCCGTGTGCACGGGGCTGACCACCAGAGTGGGATCTTCCTGCGACATCCCCAATGGATCACAACTAATGTACTCATCGACAATAAGGTCCCCGACAACGGTGACTTTCAGCCGTGCGAAATCGCGGACCACATCGGCCAACTCGCGGATTTGGAAGCCGTGCCGCAGGGGATAATCCTGGGGCTTTCTGATCGATGAAAAATTGGTTTCGCGCAGCTCTCGCTGGAGAAGATCGAGGGACGAAAAGCGAACGTCTCCCGAACTGAACAACAGCTTACCGCTGTAACTCTCAACCGCTTCCTGTTCGGCATTAAAAAGTTGCTCGTGCTCCTTGCCCTTAACAACAACATCCGGCTTGAGTGCCCGTATAAATTGTTCCGGTGGCACCCGAAGAATGAATGCATAGTCGACAACGCCAATTGATCTGACGCCCTCCAGCCGCAGATCCTCGCCCAGGAGAGGGTTTCCCAATGCGTCAGACAGGACACCAACAATCAACATCGCGCCGCAGTCCGCTGCGAAATTCAGAAGGCGAAGATGTCCTGGATGAACGACGTTAAAGTCACCGGAGACAAATACAATCTTACGATTTTCTTCCGGGGATAGACCTGTAATGTCGGAGAGATCGTCAATTTCCGACAGGATACCTTTAATCCAGCTCTGCAGGTTCTGATCGATGAGCGGCGTCGCCATCTTGCTGTTCCTCTTATGCTCATCAAGTCAGTTGCTGACGGATGCTTCAGCAGGAGATTCGTCCTGAAATGCTTGAGCGCTGCTGCCGGTTGCCGCAAGGCGGGAAAAAGCTGCTCGCGCTTTCCCCAATTGCTGCTGCTTCTGTTCTTCGACATCCATCATTGGGTCGGCAAATCTCCGAGGGGAACCCAAAAGTCTCGAAAAGGGATTCAGCATGATGCAGCACCATTTCAGAGCAAATAATGGCATCATGATTTCTGTCCTGCGCTCGAGGGTTCGATCTTGCGGCCATAGTTCAAGGGCACGGCTCACGAATATCGGACGGAGTTTGGCTGGAACGGGAAGAGCCGGCTGCAGGGAGAAGTCGGCAATGGTCTTTGCCGGGTCGTCCCAACCTCCATATTCGAAGTCAAAAAATCCGATCCTCCCGGAGGGGCCGCGTATCGCATTGTGGAAACCAAAATCCGCAGGGGAAATGGCGCGTTCGGAGATTGCAAGTTCATCATTCGGGGCAAGGCCGAGGTCCTGCAATGCGATAGTGATTGATGGCCGCAGGTCGTTCCAGAACCTGTTCATTTCGGCAACCAGTTTCGCAGCCTGTTCCTCGACGTCGGAATTTGGTTCGAACGTCAATCTGGCCAGCCGTTGCTGAACAACCGCGAAGTGCCGATTGCTGCAAAAGCAGGCTTCCGCAGCCTCGGATAGGTCGGCGGAGCAAGAATGTTCCCTGCTGTTAAGCTGTTGTAGAAAATCGGCGGCAGACATGACCTCGGCCTCTCCGACCTCCCCCGGTGTCGGCTTTTCCCCTGCCAGATACTCCATCAAGGTGACGCCCGCGCCGATGTCGCGCCCGAGCGGACGGGGAGCCTGTTCCGTTCCCGTCTTTTCCGCGTAGGCCAGGAAGCGCCATTCGCAGTCCTGCCGGTCGCGATCGCCCGATTTTCCACGGAAATACCACTTGACGATGGCGCGTCGATCTTGCGAGTGGGCGAGAAAAACCCGATTGTTGCCGCTGACCGGGCAGGGAGTGAGATCTGGCCGTTCCGGCAATCCGAACGCTTCCCGCCACAGTTTTGTAACGACGCTGGTCAGTTCATCCGGTGCCATCGTTCCTCCAGATGACGGCCGATGGCGCCCCAGTCCGGAAAAGTGAACAGTCCGTTCATTTTACGGTGATGGTTTTCGGGATCAAACAGGATCCGTTCCGTTGCCGGGGGAAAGCCTGGCGCTTGAAGAAGTTCGGGGAGGTCATCGATGAAGACGTCGCATCCGCAGGCCCGGATGCGACGGAGTTTGTCGTCCCTGGTGACCTCGAAAAAGACGCGATCGCTCGGAACGAGCGGGGACGCGCCACCTAAATGGCGGTCCGTCCAATTCCTCGCCGCGCGGTGAAGATCGTAGGCCGGGCCAGCCGCAGGATAGCGTGTCCGATGGCTGATGACAAAAAGCGCGCAGCCGGCGGAACAAGCCCTCGTCATCATATCGATGACCCCTGGAAACGGAGGGGCGTCGTCCATGCTGGCGCCATAAACGCGGCCTTGCAGCCAGGTCCACTCGTCCTCCCGTCCGATGCCCCGGAGATAGTTTCGAACAGCCAGTTTATTGACGGCAACGTGATCCGGGATCTGGCCATCCTTAAGGGCGGTGTCATGGAAGAGGCGGTCATAGCAAACGATCGTATTGTCGAAGTCAAATCCGATGCGCATCCCTTACATCCGCATCCTGTTCGCAAGCGCGGTCGTGACGCCGGCGACGACATTGTCGACAGTGAGGCCCGCCTCGCGACGGGCATCTGCCTGTGACGCCCGGTCATGGACAAAGGCGTCCTCCAAGGCGAATGACAAGAGTGTGGGCAAGCTCCCGCCCACAGACATGCCGACATGACTGGAATAGGTTCGCCATTCCGCGATGGCTCCTCCCAAACCGCCGATTCGACTGTGCTCCTCGATGATGGCGATGACCGGGAAACGGAGCAGCAGGTCTTCCAGCCGCTCGACATCCAGAGGTTTGACGGTGTGAAAGCTCTCGACCTGCGCCGACACGCCCGCCTCCGCCAAACGTTCGGTGGCCGCCATCACGACGGGCATCACTGTTCCCGTGGTGATCAGGCAGACATCCGTTCCCTCGCGAAGAGTGAGCGCTTTACCAAATTGTAGGGCCGGGCGTTCGGGATGAACATCGGGTTCTCCCTTTTTCCCGAGGCGGATATAGACCGGCCCGGAAAGATCGAGAGAGCGTTCCAGCCCGACGCGGAGCTCCCAGGGATCGCCAGGGCAGAAGACGGTCATGTTCGGCAGCGCACGTAACAGAGCCACATCTTCGCAGGAGTGGTGCGTCGCTCCCAGTTCCGCATAGGCCAAACCTGCGCCGGTGCCGACAATCACAACCGGAAGATTATGATAGCACACGTCGACCCTGATCTGTTCCAGGCATCTCACGGTGGTGAATGGCGCGATGGTGTAAACGACAGGCCTGAAGCCGCTCAATGCCATGCCGGCGGCGACTCCCATCATGTTGCCCTCGGCGATACCACAATTGAAAAAGCGGTCCGGAGCCTGGTCCTTGAACCGATCGAACAGGCGATTCCCGATATCGCCCGATAACAGGATTACTTTGGGATCCCGCTGCGCGAGACGCGTGATTTCGGCGCTGAAGACGTTCCTCATGCCCCGATCCCCAGTTGCCGCCTGGCCTCATGAACTTCGTCGGCAGTCGGAATGCGATAGTGCCAGTTGTTGTCGTCTTCCATGAAGGACACCCCCTTTCCCTTCACGGTATGGGCAACCACTGCCAAGGGCCTGCCATTTTCCTGTCGCGTCGGCGTCAATTCGTCAAGCAGCCGGCCCATGTCGTGACCATCGATTTCGACAGCGTCCCATCCGAACGCCCGCCATTTGTCGGCAAGGGGCGCAAGGGCCATGATGTCGTCGGTGCGGCCTGTTCCCTGCCATTTGTTGTAATCGACGATCGCGACCAGGTTCCCCAGGCGCTGGGATGCGGCCAACATCGCCGCTTCCCATATCGTTCCTTCGTTGCATTCACCATCACCCAGCAACACGACCACGCGTCGGGAATTATGGGTGATGCGATCGGCCAGGGCCATGCCAACCCCGATGGGCAATCCATGTCCCAAGGACCCCGTTGCTGCTTCGATGCCCGGTATCCTGCCCGGAATCGGAGGGTGCTCGCTGAACGGACTGCCGTCCTGGCCGTAGCTGTCGAGCCAGTTCTCCGGGAAAAAGCCTCGCAGCGCCAGAACCTGGAAAAGAGCAGGGACACCATGCCCTTTGCTCAGGATGAAGCGGTCCCGGCGCTCGGCATCGGGGGCCTGCGGATCGATGTCGAGGATCCCGAAGTAAAGGGCCGTCAGGATGTCCACCGATGACAGGCACGAGCCCAGATGTGGCGTTCCCGTCCGGTGAGAGTTCTCAATAATGCGCACCCTTAACGTGCGCGCAATATGCTCAAGGTGGGCCGGGTCGGACGGGAGGCCGCTTGCGATCGTCATGATGCCCGGGATCCCGAGGAGATAGAACGGGTCATCGCGCCACCATTTGCTTCATCCACTTCAGGTTGTGGAATCGATCTTCGTCCGTCATCTTGCCCGTGCGATACAGGGAGACGATTTCCGAGATTGCATCACGGACTGTCTTTTTCGGCTTGAATCCGGTCGCCAGCAGACGGTCGGAGTTCACCCGATAAGACCGGGGATCATTCGATTCGGTCACGGCGATCTGTGCCGGAACGATCGCTGTGACCATCTCGGCAATGGCCAGGATGGACAGATTCTCAAAGCCGGCATTGAATATGCCTGTCAGTTCAGGGTGGTCGAGAAGGTGCAGGTACACATCGGTAATGTCATCGATATGAATGTTTGGACGAACCTGATTGCCGCCGAACACGGTGATTAGTTCGCGCGTCAGGGCCTGCATGGTCAGCATATTGACCGAAACGTCCAGGCGCATGCGGGGAGACGGGCCGCACACCGTCGCGGGGCGAACGATTTGAACCGCCATATCCCCGGTGTAGGATAGAAGGACGCGTTCCGCGACCATCTTGGTCTTATTGTACTCCGAGATTGGCTTCAGAGGGAGATCCTCCGTGACCTGATCCTCCTCCTTGACGCCATAAACACTTCCCGATGAGGCATAGATGAAACGGCCGATTCCGGTCCGTGCCGCCTTGTCGGCGAGCTGCATCGTCGCGAGGGCGCTGATCTCCCATGTCAGCTTGGGATCCAGGTCGCTGCAAGGGTCATTGGCGACCGATGCCAAATGAATAATGGCATCAATCCCGTCCAGATCGATCGCGTCGACATTACGAACGTCGCCCTCAACCACTCTGAGATGCGGGTGGGATGTCAGGAAATTTCCGAACCACATAATGTCCAGGGCCACAACCTCATATCCCCTGGCCAGAAGTTTCGGAACAAGAACGCTTCCCTTATATCCGCACGCTCCAGTGACGAGGATCTTCATATTCTTTCCTTCAGTTCTGGTCGGCGCGCGAATGGGCACCGCCCTGCACCGACACTGGAATGTTGCATAGGCTATTATACTAGCCCAGTCTTTAAGAGATCGTGCAAATGAACGATTCCCACCGGTTTTCCGCCGACGGTGACAAAAATGCTCGGGATAGAGTGTTCCGCCATCATGCGTGCGGCGTCAGCCAGGAATGCATCGGGGCCAATCTGTCGCGGATTCAAAACCATCACGTCGGCAACCGGTCGCTCAAGTAAAGATGGTTCCAGGCGGCGCCTGAGATCGCCATCGGTAAAAATGCCGATAAGGTGGCCGATGTCGTCCACAATTCCGACACAGCCGAGTCGCTTCGCGGTCATTTCGACGATAACAGCCTGGATCAACGTGGCTTGAGTTACAATCGGCAGAGCATCGCCCCGATGCATAACCTCGTGCAGTTGCAGGAGTTGATGGCCAAGTTGTCCCCCTGGATGAAAATCGTGAAACCTGCCGGCGGTAAAGCCGCGTGCGCGCATCATTGCGGCGGCCAGGGCATCTCCCAAGGCCAGCATCATTGTTGTGCTGGTGGTTGGAGCCAGTTGGAGCGGGCACGCTTCCGGGAGTTCGGGAAGCGTGAGAAGAATCGTTGATGCGCGGCCCAGTGTGCTTCCGGGAGCACGGGTCATGCCGACGAGGGGAATTGCGAAGCGCCGCGCAAAGGAAATGATGTTCGCGAGTTCGCCGCTTTCCCCCGATGCCGACAGGGCGATAATCACGTCGCCGCGGGTCAACATGCCGAGATCTCCGTGACTGGCCTCCGCGGGGTGCAGAAAAAAAGCGGGACTCCCTGTCGACGAAAATGTCGCCGCGATTTTTCTCCCGACCAAGCCGCTCTTACCCATGCCAGTGAGAACGATCCGTCCATTCGTCGTCGACAGCAGGCCAACCGCGTCACTGAAATCATGCCCCAAACAATCGGAGAGCATTTTCAATGCGGTAGCTTCTGCATTGAGGACGCGTCGGCCCTCGGTAACAGGATCGCCCGGATTGTCCTGACTGCATACCATCGTGCTGATCCTTATGGCTGCCTGGTGCTCCGTCAATCGATTCCGATAAAATCCATTAGTTATGAGCACTGCTTGCAGTTTCGAAGAGTAAATCAAAAAAGATTAATATTTTACCGAATGTTAAAAGCTGACAGGTTAAGGATTGGTTATCGCTGGTTTTCCGGAGGAGGGCTGGTCTCTTTTACGGGAATAAGGTTGGTTCTGATCCATCAGTTTTGATGGGGAACAGCCATCGGAGAGGCCTCAGTTTCGCTCCGGTGACATTCGGATGCTTCGTTTTGGTCCTGTTTCTTTTTTTTGGGAGGAGGTCGTGTGGCGACAAGATAGTATTCCCATTATTGTCGCGAATGGATCCGAAATCCGGTCTAATACCACCTGGCTCTGAGGGTTGCTCCTCGCCGGCTGGCAGGCCCACCCCGGGCCCGCGAGTGGATAGCGAGCGAGGCCCAAGGGTTTCGGAGAAACCTGCCTGGGGCGACAGAGGGCTGTGCTGATCGGTTCCGATCTGTGATAGTTGATATTCTGTGTGTGAAATTTGTCAAAATTTGCCAGCTTGGGGCAAAGTTAAATCCTTTATTTGATGAAACGGGGGCTTCAGGGATCGATGCCGGATGACTCGTCTAAAAGGGTGACGGATTGCGTGACGCGGTCGAGAGCCGTTGTTCTGTTCGGGGGGCTTGGCGACCAGGTTCTATGGCTATCCCTTTTGTCCGCGTTTCGCGACCGGTGCGGCGGACGCGTCATGGTCCTTGCCAATAAAGGAGGATCGCGTGATTTGGCGGAGTTTTTTTCCGGGCGTTCCTTCGATTGGTTGCAGGAGTTCGAAACACCGCCCCAGGTTCGGTTGCCGCAAATGGTGTCGCATTTCCAGCCTGAGAAAGTGATTCGCGCTTCCCATATTTTCTATGACGAACGCGAGCGAAATCATCTGATCTCCCGATTTGGAATCGGAATTTCAGATATCGCGCGGATCGTCCTTGGCATTCCGACCAATGCCCCCATGGTCGAGCCTTCTCTCCCTGCTGCTTGTCGATTGGCAGCTGCGGAGCGGATGAAGGCGTTGGGCGTGCCTGTTGGGCGAACGGTCCTGCTGTCCCCTTGGGCCCACTCCTGGCGATGCCAACTTCCCGATCTTTGGTGGGAGGCTGCCGTAAAGGCTCTCTCTGAAAAAGGGTTCGCCGTGGTCTGCAACGTCGCAAACCGTACGCGCAGCATCGAAACGCGGGGGTCTCCGGTCCTGCCGTCCATTCCTGGAACCATTCCGGTCGATATCCCGGTGGGCGAGATCATCCCTTTTGCAGAGTATTGTGGGTACTTTTTGGGGATGCGGAGTGGTCTTTGTGATCTTCTTTCCCGAGTGAATATCGGCAAGATCGTAGTTTTTCCTTACGCGGACGGGATCGAGGCCTATCTGACGGGTCTGCCTTTTGACGTGGCCTGTCGATTCTGGTCGGTGTCACGGGCATTTCATCGCGACGACATTGCGGAGGAAAGGGTGGATGCGAGGAAACCTTTCGATCCGGCCATTCTGAGCCGCTGGTTGGACTGATGAGAGCAAACAGGAGTTAACGATGGCTAATTCTCATGTGATCATCCAGGCTGGTGGAAAGGGAACTCGCCTCGAGCATTATTGTTGGAACAAGCCAAAATGTTTGGTGCCGGTATCGGGAAAGCCGATGCTTTACAATTTGTTCGAAAAATTTCCTGATTCATCGTTCAATGTCATTGTCGACTATAAGGCTGATGTCCTTGAGCGATATGTTGATGTGTTTCCTCCGCATGTTCCATTGCGCCTGGTGTCTCCGAACGGCAAAGGGACCGCGTCGGGCATTGCCCAATCGCTTTCCGGCATTCCCGATGGTGAGCCTTTCTGGCTGGTTTGGAGCGATCTGGTGTTCGGTGGACCGCTGAAAGCTCCGATGGCTGAAAAGCCGGTGGTTTTTCTGTCCCGGAACTTTCCATGCCGCTGGTCCGCACGTAAGGGCAGGGATGGAAAATGGCACCTGACGGAGGTTCGAAGCGATCAACGTGGCGTGATGGGGCTGTTCTGGTTTCCCAACAAAAGTTTCCTGGCCGCCCTGCCGGAGGAAGGAGAGTTTGTTCGGTGGGTCGGTGCCCACTGCAAGGACATTGATGTCGACTTCTGCGACGACGCCGTCGAACTGGGGACCTTGAATGCATTGATGAACCACTGGGATAGCGGGGCCACCACCCGATTTTTCAACAAGATCACCTACCGCGGGGCGGAAGTGTTGAAAGAGGCGGTGTTGCCGGACTATGCCCCGATGATCGATCGCGAGATCGCATGGTACGAGCAGGTTTCGGCTTTGGGATATGACCATATCCCGGCGCTTATTGGTCGTAACCCGATGACCCTGGCCCGGATTGACGGGCTCCATCCCTATCAGCTGCAGTGGGGTGCCAAGGGACGTCGTCACAGCCTCGACTCGATTCTTGACGCCCTTGGAAAATTACACGCCTTGAAGACCGCACCATCAGACAAGGCCGCTATGCGGTCGGTCTATTTTGATAAGACATGGGGGCGTCTCGATAAGGTCCGCCGTCTTTTTCCTGAGATAGAGACTTGGCCGTCGCTGCAGGTCAATGGGGTAACGGTGCCAAATCTTCTTTTCAAGGGCGGGCAGGCATTGTTGGAGCAGGTGGTCGGCGAGTTGCAGGCGGACGACTTTACGGTCATTCACGGCGATCCGACGTTCTGCAACACCATGATCGATGGTGAGGGAAAACCCTGGTTTATCGATCCTCGTGGGGCATTCGCCAGTCCCGGAATTCTGGGTGATCCGAATTATGACTGGGCCAAGGTCTATTACTCGGTCGCGGGCAACTACGACAATTTCAACCGTCGTCAGTTCATTCTGACCCAGGAGGGGCCCAGTGTGGATGTGGAGATCAGAGAGAGCGGCTGGTCCCATCTGAAGGAGGTTTTCCGCGAGCGGTTCGGTCAGCGCCTCCGGACGATCCGGATCCTGCATGCTCTGATCTGGCTGGCCTTGTCTGGATGGGTCGATGACGACTACGATTCGATCCTCGCAGCCTATTACAACGGACTTTACCATCTTCAGGGCGCTCTCGAATCATGACGATCGAGGTTAGCCGTCTACCCAAAGCCTGGCTGGTCGATGTCGATGGGACCGTTTTTTTGCATAACGGGCATCTGTCGGGTGAGGATCAGCCTCTGCCCGGAGTGGTGGAATTCCTAAACGCTTTGCCTGCGGGAGATATGGTCATTCTGATGACGGCGCGCGACGAGGGTCTCCGCGGCGAAACCGAACGGGCACTCGCCCGGCATAAAATTCGTTATGACCGGATCCTGTTCGGTCTTCCCGTGGGGGAGCGTATTCTGATTAACGACAAAAAACCGTCTGGTCTTGCCACGGCTCACGCGATCAACCTCGACAGGAATGCGGGTTTGGCGGGGCTGGCGGAGCGCATTCGGGAATCCGACCTTTGACGAGGATCTGAAAGGATTTATCAGATCCGGTTCGTTGGCGGTCGTGTTTCCAATCGACGGCGGTCAGGGCTCATCAAAACTTTTGGCGGGCGATTTCCTCCGGCGACATCATCGATTGACGGATGTATTGCGCCAGTACGTGCATGATCGACTGGTGTATGTCTTCGACAATTCCGTAATTATGGATATCGATATGTAGCGAGATGTCTGCATTTTTCTTTGCACGTCCTCCGTCGAACCCTGTAAGAGCAATCGTCTTCAGGCCATGATCTTTCGCCCAGAGGAGGGGGCGAATGATGTTCTCGGAATTTCCCGACGAACTGATGGCGATAAGGACGTCGCCGGGGCGCCCCAGACCCGTCAACTGATGAAGAAAGACGTCGTCATAACTGATGTCGTTCGCCGTGGCGGTCATGGTTTCGATATGGGCGGAAAGACTATAGACCCGGAGCTGCCGGCCCGTGCTTTTGCGGATCCCGTTGCTGAAGTCGCAATGCAGATGGTTGGAGATGGCCGTCGACCCGCCATTTCCGCAGACATAGACCCATGCGTCCTCATCAATCGTGCGCGCCAGGATATCTGCGGCCTGGCGCAGAGACCCTGACGAGATGGTTTTGCTCGCCGCTGCCAGATGATGGAAATACTGATCGGCGTACCGGGCAATGTCGGCGTACCGGGTTTCCGGGATTTTTTCCGTCATGACGTCGCTTTCTGTCCTGCCCCTGCCGGTTAGGGATTAGCGTTATTGAAAGGTTTTCCCGCCAAGGTGTCGGTGCTGTTAAAAATGACCCAATAATCAGTGCCAATACACCAGGATTTCATTGTGTATGGCATTGCGTTAAACATGGGTAAATAGCCTAGCGGGCCAATTTTTCGATGGAGTCGAACAATGAGCGCTGAACCGGGCGTGTCGCCCCTGTCCTGGATCCGCGCCCCCGGCGTGACTTCGGTCTCCTTCGCGCTGATCGGGACGTTGCTATTGCGCAAATGCCTGTCGTCCGAGGGGGTCTATGAGCGGACCGTGCAGTTGGCTCCCCTGCCGGAGCGCATCAAGCGCATGCCGGAGACCTTTGTGCAGCATCGGACTCTGGCGCAGAACACGCTTCGGATCGACCGGCGTGACGGGGCGGCCGGAGCGATCGGCGGGGGAGCCGCGCCGGTCTCCGGCCGGGATGGCAGTTCCGCCGTTTCGATGATGTCGGGAATCTCGATCGAGGCCATCTATGCCGGGTTCGCGGTTCATGCCCTCAATCTGCCGCGGTCGATCCGTCCGGTGCTGATCGAGGCCGAACTGGCCGCCGAGCAGGACTTGTGTCTCGTCAATCCCGAGATCAGGGGGGTCTATGACGAGGCCCGCCGTCTGGGTCGCCGGGTCGGCATCGTGGCTGAAACCCACTGGCCGGAAGCCCATCTGCGGCGTCTGCTGGCGGCGGTGGCTCCCGACATGTCGTTCGACTTCATCTACAGTTCGGCGACGCCGGGTTTGTCGGAGGCCGGAGGCCTTTTCCCCTACTACCTCGCGCGCGAAGCGCTCTCACCCGGACAGGCCGTTCACATCGGAATCGACGAGGACACGATCGAGCAGCCGACCGCCGGGATTGCGATGGTTCCTTATGCGTTACCGGCCGATCCCTGGGAGCCGCTCTGGAAGCGTGAAGAGGCGGCGGCCCGCATGCTGGCCATGGCAGATGGCGGTTTTTCCTGGCGTCTTGATCAGGGGTTGCGCCTTTTGCGCCGGGCCGCCCTGGCGGAACTCCGCCCCGGACAGCCGCATCATGCGGTGGCGGCGGCCGTGATCGGTCCCGTGATGACCGGATTCCAACGCCATATCGAACGGAGGGTTGCCGAACTGACGGCGCCCGGGCGGACGATCCGGACCCTGTTTCTTGCCCGCGACGGTTATCTGCCGATGAGGGTCTGGGCCGCCAGCGGCGCGGCGCGGGCCGACTATGTCGAGATCAATCGCCGGATCGCCATGGTGGCCGGATCCGAAGGGGCCGGCGGCTTCGAGACGATCGAGACCCTCATCGCGTCGATGCCCTTCGTCAATGCGGAAGGGGTCGAGCAGTTTTTCAAGATCGACCTGCCCGCCCGGGCCCGGGCCTATTTCGACGATTTCGAGGATGGCCTGGTGGCGGGGGACGTCTTCGCCGGAGAGATGCGCGGGTTGCTGGGGCGGGACCTTCTCAAAGAGGTCAGCGATAATCTGCGTGAGGCGCTGCTGACCTATCTCAAGGCCAAGGTGGACGGGTTCGATGACTGTACGGACCTGGTTCTGGTCGATATCGGCTATACCGGCAATATCCAGAAGGGGCTGCGCCGGGTCTTCGATCTGATCGGACGCAAGATCCGGGTGCACGGGATCTATCTGATGCCCCATGGCGAGAGTTTTTCGGAACTGCCCGGGGACGATACCGTCAGCGGCTATCTGGACGATACCGTGATGACCCCCGGAGCGAAGCGGGCCCTGATGCGCGACGCCCCGCTGATCGAGGAGTTCTGCTGTGCCCCGGTGGGGTCCGCGCGGGGCTATGACGGCGCCCGCGAAATCCGCGAAGAGGACGTCCGGCTACCGCGTGAAATCGCGTTCTGCCTGGAAATGCAGGACGAGTGCGTCCGTTATTTCGACGCTTTTCGTGGAGCGATGCGCCGGTTCGGCGTCGATCCCTTTGCCGATTTCGACGCTTACCGTGTCTGGAGCGCAGCGATTCTCAGCCGTTTCGTGATGATGCCGACGGGGCTCGAATGCCAGACTTTCGGGCCATTGCTTCATGACGTCAGCCTGGGGTCGAAGGGGCTGATCGCCACCATCACCACCCGTGACATCACCAATCTGATGGGGGCGCTGCCGTTCCCCGCCGTCTGCAGCATCCATCATCCTCCTGTCTGGCTGGGTGGCAGCCTGGCCGCCCACAATGCCATGGCCGGATTCGCCTATGCGGTGACGGGATACGGGCTTGGCACCGATGACTTTTTCAAGGATGTCGACGTCGGCGATATCGAGGCGACCCTCATCAAAGAGGAGAGGGGGATTCCCGTCCCGGTCTCCATGGTGCTGACGCCATTCGGTGATATCCGCATCCGGATTCCCTGTCTCAGGAAGGATTGCGACTCGGTCGCGGCCTTGCCTCTGCGCGGGCCCCTGGCGAGGGGAATCGTCCGGTCGATCCTTCTTCCGGGGGGCGCCGATATCACCGAGGCGACCACCACCCGATATGGCGAGCGGCAGCCGCTGGACACGATCCAGGCGGTCGGCGCGGTCCTCGACGGCAGCTATTTCCGCGCCCTGGGAGACGAAGCCTTCCTGGTCATGGCCATGCCGGCCTTCAAGGAGCCGGTCAGCGTTCTGACCGTGCTGGTCACGCCCCTCTTCGAGCAGGCATAACCGGTCCTCCGGCCGGTTCGCGCCGCGCTGATCGGCAGGGATGCGCCCGGCCCGGTCGGCGTCCGGCGCGAAGGGGACGTCCTTTCCGGGGCAGCTTTTCACGGCATCCAGGCAAAAATTGCCGGCCAAACACTCCTGCTGGAAAAAATTACCGGGGTGTGCGGGGGTGTCCGAGGGTGTAAGTCGTTGTAATTCAATATCTTCAGTAGATGGCACGGTCGTTGCTTTGCTGTTATCGCGGTTCTGTCCGGAGATGCCCCGTCGGGCCCCCGGGGCATCGCGGGAAAATCGGAGCGGACGGCGCCATGAACAAGATGCTTTCGGTCGCCAGCAGGACATCCACCGCAGTGTCGGCCGTCGCCGGCAGCGACGAGGATCTTCTGGAGCGGATGCGGTGCGACGACGTGGAGGCCTACCGCGCCCTGGTGGAACGGCACATCGATCACGCCTATGCCGTTGCCATGCGGATCCTCAAGAATCCCGCCGATGCTGAGGATGTGACGCAGGACGCGTTCGTCAAGGCCTGGGTCAACCGGCAGCGCTGGGATGCGGGACGGGCAAAATTCAGCACCTGGCTCTACCGGGTGATCGTCAATCGCTGCATCGACAAACAGCGTCTGGTGAAGACCGAATGGCTGGACGATGTCGAGGAGCCGGCGGCGGACGTCGATGACGCCGTCACGGTGATCCATCGCCAGCGCGTCTACGGTCGTCTTGACGACGCCTTGCATCGGCTGCCGACCCAGCAAAGGGTCGCGCTGGTGCTGTCCTATTACGAGGACTTGAGCAATATCGAGGTCGCCGACGTCATGGGGACGACGGTCAGTGCCGTGGAATCCCTGCTGAAGCGGGGGCGGAAGCGGTTGCGTGACCTGTTGCGGCAGGTCGAAAACGATGTGCGGGTGGGCCTGGGTGACTGAAACGCTCCTGATGCTGTTTGCGCGCCCGAATTCCGCCCGGCGGCCGTTAAACAGGGTGAGGGTGCCATTCGGGTGCCCCTTGCCCCCGCTGATGTCGCAGGTGCTTGGGAGATGACCGGTATGCCCGTTCCGTCCGCAAAAAACGCAGCGAATGCCGCAATGGTGTGCCCGGCCGGCGTGATCCGGCACGGCGGCCGTCGGCGTCCTGCGGCCGGGGCGCTGGGCGGCGGCCATTAGAGATGGTGTCTTCGGCCCCGTTAGTGGTAATTTTGTCGTGCGCGAATGACGGATATTCGGCACGGAAACGGCTCAAGGGAGCCGGTTCATCGGAGAAGGTGTCATGAGCTCGGTCAGTTCGACAAGCAATTCGACCCAGTCGGCGTCCGTCACCACCGGTAACGCGACGGACGTGTCCGGCCTGACGGGCAGCAACTACTCGCTGTCGCTGGCGGAAGCGGTATCGACGAAGGTCCAGCCTTATCTGACCCGCGCCGATGCGATCATGACGCAGATCAACAGCAACAAGTCGAAGGTGACCGCCTACCAGAATATGCAGAGCCTGCTCCAGGCCCTGCAGGCGGCCTCGGCCAACCTCAGTTCCCAGGCGACGACCGGCTCCAACGTGTTCAACAGCCGGTCCGCGAATCTGACGTCGTCGTCCATCATTGCCGGCGGCAGCCCCTCGAACGCCAGCGCCCTGCTGTCGGCTTCCGTCACGGCCGGCACCAATACCGGCAGCCATTCGGTGGTGGTCAACCAGATCGCGTCGGCCGAGGAGGACGTGAGTTCGACGATCAATATGTCGAGCACCGCCGCGCTCGGCTATTCCGGGTCCTTCTCGATCGGCGAGACCGGCAAGACTCCGGTCACCATCAACGTGACCTCGTCGATGTCGCTGTCCTCGATCGCCGCATCGATCAACGGCGCCCAGAATCAGACCGGCGTGTCGGCATCAGTGGTGTCGATCGACAGCAATCATTCGGTTCTGGTCATTTCCGGGTCGGACACCAACACCCCGCTGCAGTTCTCGGACGGCAGCAACATTCTGTCCAATCTGGGGCTCTATTCGGCCAGCAACTCAACGATCAACGGGACCGTCTCCGAGGGCAGCACCACCACGGCGCTGGGGCTTTCCGGAACCTTCTCGATCAATGGCGGGACGAACGGCAGCGGAACCGCGACACCGGTGACCGTGACCGTCACCTCCTCCATGTCGCTGTCGGACATCGTCTCCGCGATCAACAACAAGGCCAAGAGCACGCTCGGGGCATCGACGACCTTCGCGGCCAGCATCAATGCATCCAACCAGTTGCAGCTTACGACGGGCACGGCAAATGTCGTCACATTCTCGGGAGTGACGGGCAATGTGCTGTCCGGCCTGGGGGTTGCCAATGTATCGGCCAATGGCGCCGCCAATCAGGTCCAGGCGGCGCAGCCGGCCAGCCTCACGGTCGATGGCGTTTCGGGCATCACCCGCAATACCAATGTGGTCAGCGACGTGCTGACCGGCGTCACACTCAATCTGACCGCCGCCGATCCCAATACGCAGGTGACGCTGACCGTGGCGCCCAATGTCGGCGCGGCGGCCTCCGCAGTGGCCGCATTCGTGACGGCTTACAATAATTGGGAAAAATTCATCACCCAGAACGAGGCGACCAACAGCGACGGTACGGCCGCGGCCTCCGCCGTGCTGTTCGGCGACTCGACGTTGCGGTCGGCCAGCCTGTCCGTCGACACCACGATCACCTCGATGGTGAACGGGATGGCGCTGGGGGATATCGGCGTGTCGCTGAATGGCGCCAACAATCTGACGATCAACAGCACGACCTTGACCTCGGCATTGACCGACAATTTCAATGGCGTGTTCAAGATGTTCCAGTCGACGGTGTCCAGTTCCAGCACATCGTTGCAGCCGCTCGGCACCGACTACAGTTCCTTTGCCGGCTCCTTCACGATGGGCGTGACCACCAACGCGGCGGGGGGCATCACCGGCGTGACCGTCAACGGATCCCCGAGCACTGCTTTCTCCATCAGCGGAAATACCATCAGCGGCGTCTATGGATCCGCCTATTCTGGAATGTCCTTCACCTTTACCGGTCCGGCCAACGCGACGACCGTTGCGACCCTGACCGCAACTCAGGGGATGGCGAACCAGCTCTACACGACAGCGAACAATTTCGGCAGCACATTGAACGGCGCTGTGCAAAACTTGGTGACCAAGCTGCAGGATACGGACACGAATCTGACCAGCCAGTACAACACCATCATCAATCAGGCGAACAATTACACCACCTTCCTGCTGCAACAATATGCCAGTCTGACGACCAAGATCGCGTCGGCGACCTATACAACGACGGTGCTGAACCAGATGTTTGCGATGCAGACGCGTGGATGAGCAGGATTTCGGGTGATCGAGGAGTTTCCGTATGAGTCAAACGCGATATGCGATTTCCGCCTACCAGGCCGCGCAAAGGACTGTTCCGCCCCTGACGATGGTGGTGATGCTTTACGACGGTATTCTGGTGAGAATTTCCCGGGCCGCCGAGGCCGCGCGCCAGGGCGATTATCAGAAGCAGTTCGAGGCGGTCATGAGCGCCGCCAGGATCATCGACGGCCTGAACCGGCACCTCGACATGGAAAAAGGCGGCAAGGTCGCCGTCGGTCTGCGCGAAACCTATGAGGCGGTGGCGCGGACCCTGTTCCGTTCCGTCGGCAAGGAGACCGGAGCGGAGGCCTGTGACCGTCTGGTCGTCGCGGTGCGCGAACTTCGGGATGCCTGGGCCGAGATCGCCGGGCAGACCAATGGCGCCCTTCCGTCCGATCAGCCGCCGCCGCCCGAGCAGCGGCTGCCGACGTCGGAGGCTGTTTAAACCGGAGCCTCCCTGGCGTGGCCAACGGGCAGGGAGGATCCTTGAGGGCCGCCGGCCGGCGTCATGCCGGACGGCAAGCGGGTGGACGTTGATCTTGAACACAGCCGTTTCTCCTCAGGATCTGCAGGACCTGATCGACCGCTATGGTGAAGACCTGACGCTTTGGCCCATGTCGCATCGGATTCCGGCGCAGGAACTGATCGACGAGTGCCAGGAGGCGCGGGACATCATCGAGCAGGCGCGGGCTTTGCGGCGCGCCCTGCGCGGAATGGGCGACAGGGCGCCGGATTGCTTCTCGGACCGGATCGTCGCCCTGGCCCTGGAGCTTGATCCTCCCGCCGAGGACATCGTCTGGCTTTGGAAAAAGGCCAACTGACGGCATCCGAAACTGGCGGCATCCCAACTGGCGGATGCCGTTGTGTGGGCGGGGACCGGACGGGATCAGAGCGGCGGCCCGATCCGCCCCGCGATGCCGGATTTTCCCGCTAACCCTTCCTTAATCATCCGCGCCGCATGATGGCCGGCACGCGGCTTGGCGGTCCGCCGGTGGCGGGGCGTCAAAGGCCGTGCCCTTGGGGAGCGAGAAGTGATGCCTGACAATTCGTCCGCCGCCGTGGAAACCTCTCCGGCCGCTGTGGTGCAGCTTTACGACACCATTCTTTTGCATGTCGCGCGGGCCGCCGAGGCCGCACGGAAAGGCGATTTCCAGGCGCAATTCGATGAAGTGATGAACGCGACGCGGATCGTTGACGGTCTCAACCGGTGCCTCGACATGGAAAAGGGCGGCGAGGTCGCCGTCCATCTGCGCGAGATGTACGAGGCCGTCAGCCGGGCTCTCTTGCGCTCCGTCGGGAAGCCGACCGCCGAGGAGGCCTGCTCGAAATTGATCGCGGCTGTCCGCGACACCCGGAACGCCTGGGCCGAAATCTGCGGAATGCCGCTGATCACGGCGGAATAGTCCCAAGAGAAGAGGGGCGCCCGGCCGCGGACCGGCACCGGTCCGCGCCGTTATCGCTGCCCGGCGGCCTTGCCGACCGCAGCGGCGGCGAACGCCTCGAACGCCCTCACGACCAGATCGTCCTCGAACAGACAGGCGCTCCGCGTCCGGATCTTGTCACGCAAAGCCGCGCGGGCCGCGGGATCGCGGCCCAGCGCAACGGCGATCTCAACATAGTTGTCAGGATCCCGGGCGACACAATCCGACAGTCCCATCAGCCGGTAAAAGCCGAAGGTATGCCGGGCGCGCATGAAACGTCCGGGCCAGGTCACGATGGGCATCCCAAACGCCAGAGCCTCCAGCGAGCTGTTGCCGCCGCTGTAATGCAGCGGATCGAGCATGACGTCGCAGAGGCGCATCAGTCCCATGAAGCGGTCCCGGTCCATGGCGGGAAGAATGTGGATCCTGTCCGCCAGGTCCGGCGCCGGAGCGGTGATGCGCGCCTTCACCCGTTCCATCAGGGGGACGGACCATCCGGCCGTCAGGACAAGATGCGCCCCTCCGACGGTCGTCAGGATCTGCCGGATGACGGGATCGAAATCGGGATGGAATTTCTGTGGTGTCTGGGGGCAGAGATAGAGAACGGCCTGTTCGGGCAATCCGAATTCGGCGGCTCCGGGGCGCGGACCGTCAACCGGCCGGACGTACCAGCAGCCCGGGCCCGGAAGACGCACCAGTCGTTCATCGTAGTGCTCGTCGGCATCCTCCGGTTCCATGGCATCGCAGCTCAGGAAGACATCGATGGCCGGAATGCCCGTGGTGTCCGGGTGGCCCCAGAGAACGGCCTGTACCGGGGCCAGTCTGGCGTGGGCCAGGAACAGGGTGAACGGATCCATGCCGAGATCGAGATAAACCAGCAGATCGAGTTCCTCCGCGGCAATCGCCTCCCTTGCACGGTGCAGATCGGCTGGCAGAGGGACGGCGCGCTTCCCATACAGCATGCCATCTCGGAGGAAGGCGTCGTTGCCTTCGATTCCGAATACCCGGACATCGAGCCCGTCCGGATCCACCCGCTCGATCAGGCCACCGAACAGCCGTCGGATGGTATGATCATTGAAATACCACGAGATGAAACCCACGCGGGTGCGGCCGGGCTTGCGGCAGGCGGCGCAGTGTGGCGCCTGCCAGTCCAGACCGGGCGAGGCCATCGCGCAAACCCGATGAAAAAGGCGGTTCATCGCGCCATTCTGATGGAGACCGTGATAGGACAGCAGATAGCTCGTCCAGTCGATGTCCGCCACCGGATCCGATACCGGCGGAGGGCCGTCCCCCACCAGTCGGAGGAGGCGGGTGCGGCAATCTTCCCGGGTCTCGTCGATTTCGGCGGACGATGCCGGGACCGGCGGGATCAGAATCGATCGCCGGATCTGCCAGCCGCCCGCATCCGGAGCCAGGGCAATGGCCTGATCGAGAGTCGTCGCCGCTTGCCGGTAGTCTCCCTGTTGCCACAACTGCTTGCTGAGCAGGGCGGTGGCGCGTGCGGCCAGGGCCGTGAGCGCGACCAGAGGGTCGGGGGATTGTGTCATCGCACCCGGTCTTCCTGCCCGGCGGCCCGCCGCACCACGGCCGCAGTGTCCCGCCATTCGCGGAGAGCGTCGGCGACTCTTTGCACCACCGTTTCCCAGTCCCCCGGTTGCGTCTGCCGGAACAGGCGGGCGGTCGGATACCACGGGCTGTCGTCCCGGTCCGTCAGCCATCGCCAGCAGCCGTCGAAGCGCGACAGAATCCAGACTGGTTTGCCCATGGCGCCGGCCAGATGGGCGACGGACGTATCGACCGTGATGACCAGATCGAGATTGGCGACGATGGCCGCCGTGTCGGCGAAATCGGTCACCTCCGCCATCGGATCCACCGGCCGCAGCGCGTCCGGCAGGGTCTCGATCTGCAGACTGGGGCGCCCCTTCTGAAGACTGATGAACCGGATCCCGGGGTGGGCGAGAAGGGGTCTCAACAGATCGAGAGGGAGACTGCGGCGTCCGTCCAGCAGGGTCAGGCGGTGGTCATGCGTCCGGGGATCGCCGGCCCAGACGAGTCCGACTCTCGGCAAAAGCTTTGGGCCAAGCCGCCCGGACCAGAGTTCCGAGAGTGCGGGGTCGGCCTCGAGATAGGCCTCCGGGGCGGGCAAAGTGTCGATCCGGGTTCCCAGAACCGCCGGAACGCTCATCATCGGCAGATGAAGATCGAACGCGGGCAAAGGGTCTCCGGCCGCGATGACCCGCGTCACCCCCGGCGCCGACGCGAGAAGACGGACCAGCGCCGCCGGCGCCTCCACTAGGACAATGGCTCCCGCAGCCGCCAGGGGCCGGGCAAAGCGGACGAATTGCAGCGTGTCCCCCAGCCCCTGTTCGGCATGCAGCAGAAGGGTTCGTCCCGACAGCCGGCCGCCGGTCCATTGCGGCCGGGCGAAAGAGCGCGGCAAAAGGCCGGGGACACCGCCCTTCCACCGCCATTCATAGTCCCGCCATCCTTCCGGCCAGGACCCTGTCAGCAGCAGCAGATGCGAAAGGTGAAGGTGGGCGGCGGCATGTGCCGGATCCAGTCTGACCGCCTCCCTGGCGGCCGACAGGGCGCCCGGAAGCCGTCCCGCCCGGTGCAGGGTGACGCTGAGATTGTGGTGCGGCCGCGCGTCTTCCGGATCGAGACGAATGGCCCGGCGATGCCAGGTTTCCGCCTCGTCAAGGCGGTCCAGGTCGTTCAGCGCGGCCCCGAGATTGATCAGCGCGGGAGCGAAATCCGGCCCCCGCGCGGCGGTCGCGCGGTAAACCCCGATGGCGGCGTCGGTCCGGCCGTCGCCATGCGCCATGACACCGAGATTGAAGCAGGGCTCGATATAGTCCGGATCCTGCCTCATGGCCGACAGGAAGGCCTCCGTCGCCTCCCGGGGTCTTGCCTGTTCGCGCAGTGCGTTGCCAAGGTTGTTCCACGCGACAGGATCCTGAGGACGCAGCGCCAGGACCGACCGGTAGGCCCGTTCGGCATCCGCCGGCCGGCCCTCGCGCTGAAGGACGACCGCAAGATCGAAATGGATGTCGGCGGCCCTGTCATCCTGCGCCAACGCCTGGCGGAAGAGAGCGACTGCCTCCATGGCCCTGCCCTGTCCGTCGACCGCCAGTCCCATGAGATGCAGCAGGCGCGGTTCCGGGACGGCCCCCGCTGCCGTCGACCGGCAGAGCGCCTCTGCCTCCGCTGGTCGACCGGCATCCAGCAGGGCACGGATCGGCGTCAGGCGCCGATTGTCGATGCAGGGCGCGAGCGGCGGCGGAGAGTCCGTCCCGGCCGCAGTCGCAAGGGGGCGCGCCGACGGCAGCGGAGCCGCCGGCAACTCGCCGCGGGCGACGCGGACGAGGTCGGCGGCCATGCGGGCCACCGCCGGTTTCCAGTCTCCGGGAACTGTCTGGCGGAACAGGCGGGCGGTGGGATACCAGGGGCTGTCGTCCCGGTCCGTCAGCCATCGCCAGCATCCGTCGAAGCGCGACAGAATCCAGACCGGCTTTGCCATGGCGCCGGCCAGATGGGCGACCGCCGTGTCGACCGAAATCACAAGGTCGAGATTGGCGATGATGGCGGCGGTATCGGAGAAATCGGCGACGGCGTCCATGGGATCGAACAGGACCGACGGATCGGACAACGCCCTTTTCTGTCCGGCCGCCTCCCCCTTTTGCAGACTGACGAAACTGACGCCGGGAACCGTGAGAAGCGGCGACAGTTCGGCAAGCGCCATGCTGCGGCGCCGGTCGATCGCATTGACCCGAAGGTCCTGGGGACGGGGCGCGCCCGCCCAGACCAGTCCGACCCTGAACCCGGGCAATGGCTTAAGCCGGTGTCGCCAGAAAACCGTGCGCGAGGCATCGGCGGTGACATAGGGCACATCAGAGGGAATGCTGGACAGATCCGTGCCACAGAGCCCGGGGGCGCTCATCAGAGGCAGATGCGCGTCAAACGGCGGAGGCGTCTCTCCGTCGGCAATGATCCGGTCGATACCGGCAAGGCCCGATAACAGACGTGTCAGCGCGCGGGGAACCTCGAGAACGATCCGGGCTCCCCGCGACGCCAGGACGGTCGCGTAACGCGCGAACTGAAGACAGTCGCCGAAGCCCTGTTCACCGTGCAGCAGAAGGGTCAGTCCAGCCGGATCCCCGCCCGTCCAGCGGGGAGCGTCCGGATGGCGCGGCGCCACCATCGGAACCGGCCCCTTATCCCGCCAGTCGTAAAGGCGCCACCCTTCCCCGAAATCACCCTTCGCCAGAAGGACGGTTCCCAGATTGGCCCGCGTCTTGGGGTCGTCGAAACCAAGCCGGAGCGTTTCCCGATAGCACCGTTCGGCACCGCCGAGATCTCCGCTTTCCTGACAGGCGGCGCCGAGGTTGTTGAGCGCTTCGGGATAAAGGGGGCGCAACTCCAGCGCGCGCCGGTAATGATGGATGGCGGTTTCCAGTTCGCCCAAAGCGTGGCAGGCCGCCCCCAGATTGTTATGGGCGTCGGCATCGTCGTCGGAAAGCGCCAATGCGCGCCGGAAGCTGGCGGCCGCTTCGGCGAAACGGCCCGCCTGGCGCAGAACCTCGCCCAGATTGTTGTGGTAGGCCGGAACGCGGTCATTGCGGGCGATCGCCCCGGCAATACGGGCGATGGCAAGATCGGAGTGACCGGTCTGAGCCGCAATCACTCCCAGGAGATTGAGGCTGTCGGCATGGTCCGGGTTCGATGCCAGGATCAACTGGTAAAGCTTTTCAGCCTCCGCCAGGCGCCCCGCCTGATGATGGGAAACCGCCAGGGAAAAGGCGTCGGTCGCCAGACGTCCTTGCCCCGGGGTCCCTTTCCCCCTGGCCGCTGCCCGCGCCTCCGCCCGTCTCTGCTGCCGGTTCATCGCCGCTCGCCCGTGAAAACCGCCAAGGCGGACAGAATCCGGCCGACGACATCGGTCCAGTCACCCGGCGTCCGCTGCCGGAAAAGACGCAGGGTCGGATACCAGGGACTGTCGTCCCGGTTCATCAGCCACCGCCAGCAGCCGTCATACCGCGACAACACCCAGACGGGCTTTGCCATCGCGCCCGCCAGATGGGCCACAGCCGTATCGACCGTGATCACAAGGTCGAGCCGTTCCACCAGGGCGGCGGTGTCCGCGAAATCCCGGACCTCACCCATCGGATCGATGAGGCGCGACCCGTCGGGCAACTGCTCGCGTTCCAGCGCCGGCACCCCGCTTTGCAGGCTGACCACCGAGATATCGTCACGGCGGAGCAGAGGAATGAACTGCGCCAGGGAGACACTGCGGCGGCGATCGATGGCATGAGCGGCGGGATCGTCGATCCGGGAATTTCCCGCCCAGGCCAGCCCGATGCGGGGACCGGTCAGCGACGCCAGCCTGTCCGCCCAGGCCTCGCGCGCGGCGGGCGGAACGGACAGGTAAGGTCCTGTCGGCGGCAGCGTCTCCAGGGTGATGCCCAGCCGGTGCGGCAGGCTCATCAAAGGCAGATGGAAATCCGTGCGGGGAAGCGGGGTGCCGGCGGCGATGAGGGTGACCGGCACCTCCAGCGTCGACAGCAACCGCATCAGCGGTTCGGGGCACTCCAGCGTCACGCTGGCACCCTGACCGACCAGCGGAGCGAGGAAACGCACGAATTGCAACGTGTCGCCCAGCCCCTGCTCGGCATGAACCAACAGTGTCCGTCCGCTGAGAGCCTCTCCCTGCCACAGAGGGGCCGCCATCGTCCTCGGGGTCAGACCGGGGGCTCCGCCCTTCCAGCGCCATTCGTAATCCGTCCAGCCCTGCGCCCAGTCTCCCCGCTGTAGCAGGGCGGTCCCCAGATTGTAGCGGGCCGGAGGATGATCGGCCCGGATCTCAAGCGCCGTTCCGTAAGCGGCGACCGCCTCATCGACCCGTCCGTCCGCCTGAAGCACGACGCCGAGATTGTTGTGCGCTGCGGCCAGCCGGGGCCGGAGCGCCACCCCGCGCGCAACGGCGGTCCGGGCCTCCCCGAAACGTCCCCGGCGATAAAGCGCATGGCCCAGCGTCGACCAGGCATCGGCTGAGTTGGGGCAGCAGATCACCGCCTGGCGGCTGGCGAAGACGCCGAAGGCCTCGTCGGACAGCGCCAGCCTGATCCCGGCGATGCCGATCCAGGCGGCGGCGAAGTCGGGCGCGACCCTGATCGCCCGGAACGCCAAGGTCTCGGCTGTGACCGGTTCTCCCTGGTCCAGCCGGATCCGGGCCAGGGCGTCCAGCACCTGTGGCGCGGCCGGCCGCAAGGCCAGGGCGCTGGCAAAGGCGCTTGCCGCCATGTCGGGGCGGTCCATCGCCTGCAATGTCAGCCCCAGGTTCAGATGGACCTCGAAGGAGGCGGGGGCGCGGGCGATCGCCTCCCGGTGTGCCGCCAGCGCTTCGGAAAGTCTGCCGGCCCTTGCGAGGACAACCCCGAGATTGCTGAACGCGCGTGCATCCCCCGGCCTCAGGGCCAGAGCCGAGTCCAGAGCGGCGATGGCCTCGGTGAGGGAGCCCAGTTCGCAGAGCGCGATCCCGAGATTGGTCTTCGCCTCGGCAAATCCGGGATCCGCCGCGAGCGCGGCCCGGAAACACTGGGCGGCCTCCTCGAACCGGCCAAGATCGCGCAGGGCGATCCCGAGATTGTACTGCGCCAGCGGCTGGCCGCCGGACAGCGACAGGGCCGCGCGGAAACTGGGGATCGCCTCCGCCGGCCGGTGGAGGTCGACGAGAAGACTGCCGAGACCGAGAAGGGCCTCGATGAAATCGCCTTTTTGCGCCAGGGCGTCGCGATAGGCCTTCTCCGCTTCCGGGGCACGATCTCCCCGCTCCAATGTCACGGCGAGATGGAATAGCGCCTGTGGATCGAGCGCGCGCATGACCAGGGTTTTCCGGAAGGCGGCTTCGGCCTCCGCGAGACGGCCGGTCTCGCGCAGCGCGATGCCGAGGCTGGTGCTGGCATCGGGATGATGGGGGCGCACGGCCAGCACCTTGCCCAGGTGGTGGATCGCGCCGGCATAGTCGCGCCGGTGCAATCCGATCAGACCCATCAGATAAAGGCTCTCGGGGTTGAGCGGCTGTTCCGCCAGAATGCCGCGATAAAGGCCTTCCGCCTCATCGATGCGCCCGGCCTGATGGCATTGCAGCGCGCGGCGCAGGCGCGACGGAACTGGTTCGGAGAACGGAGGGGGCTCGGTCGTCATTTGAAAACGGGGTCCGTTGCGGCGGGGAAGACGATGCCGGGAGTCCGGTCGCCGGAACCGGTCGGCGACGGGGTCAGCAGGGCGGAGAGGGCGGCTCCGACGGCGCCGGCAACGGCATCCCAGTCGCCCGGCGAAGGCTGGCGGAACAGGCGGGCCGTCGGATACCAGGGGCTGTCGTCGCGGTCTTGCAGCCAGCGCCAGCATCCATCGAACCGCGACAGGATCCACACCGGCCTGCCCATGGCGCCGGCCAGATGGGCAACCGACGTGTCGACGGTGATGACGAGATCCAGATTGGCGATGATCGCCGCCGTATCCGCGAAGTCGGAAACCTCCGCCATCGGGTCGAAGGGGCGTAAGGCCTGGGGCAATGTCTCCAGGGTCCGGGCGGCCTGTCCTTTCTGCAAACTGACGAAGCTGGCGCCGGGAAGAGGCAGCAGCCGCGCCAGTCGCTCCAGAGGCACGCTGCGCCGTCGGTCGACGGCGCTGGCGCGGGGGTCGTGGGGACGGGGATCCCCGGCCCAGACCAGTCCGACCTTAAGCCCCCGGAGATGGGAAAGCCGGGCGGCCCAGCGGCGGGACAGGACGGGATCCGCCGACAGATAGGGAACATCGCCGGGAATGCTGTCGAGCCGTGTTCCCAGCCGGTGCGCAACGCTCATCAACGGAAGCTGGAAGTCGTGAGCGGGAAGGGCTGCCCCGGCGGGAACAAGACCGCTGAGGCCCGGCAATGTCGAAAACAGGCGCACTAGCGGTGGATAGGCTTCAAGGACGACGCTTGCCCCCATACCCGCCAGGATCGGGACATAACGGGCGAAATGAAGCGCGTCGCCCAGACCCTGCTCGCAATGCAGCAGCAGCGTCCGGCCGGCGCGCGGCTGCCCCGCCCAGAGGGGGCGGTCATAGCGCCGCGGATCGCCGCCGGGGCCTTTGCGGGACCGCCATTCATATTCCGCCAGCCCTTCTTCGAACTCGCCCCGCAGCAGCAGGGTGACGCCCAGATTGGTGTGCGCGAGGCCATATCCCGGATTGAGCGCGATGGCCGTCCGATAGGCGGCATCCGCCTGATCGAGTGAGCCCTGGTCGCGCCAGACGGTGCCGAGATTGGCGTGCGCCTCGGTGAAGTCCGGCGCGATGGCGAGACACCGGCGATAGCAGAGCGCCGCCTGATCCAGATCACCCGCCATATGCATCAGCGATCCGAAATTGTTGTAGGCCTCGGCGAGATCGGGCCGGAGCGCAATGACCTGCCGGAAATGCCGCAGGGCGCCATCCGCGTCGCCCGTCTCAAGCAGAAGGTTGGCGAGGTTGTAACGCGCCTCGACATAGCCGGGATCGATCGAGAGCGCGGTGTGGAAACAGGCGGCGGCGTCCGTTTCGCGTCCCTGTTCCTTTCGGATATTGCCGAGATTGTTATGGGCGGCGGCGATATCGGGGCGGAGCGCCGCGGCATGCGCGAAGGCACGGCCGGCTTCGTCGAACGCGCCCGTCGAGGACAGGGCGTTGCCGAGATTGTTGTAGGGTTCGGGAAGATCCGGCCGGCATTGCACCGCCTGACGGAAGCATCGGGCCGCGTTTCCGGTATCGCTTCCGGCCAGCAGGGCGTTGCCCAGATTATAAAGCGCGGGGACCAGATCCGGCGCAAGGGTCAGCGCGTCGCGGTAGGCGGCAATGGCCTCCCCGATCGCCCCGGTCGAGGACAAGGCGTCCGCCAGCGCGAGATGCAGCCCGGGGATCGAGCCGTTACGGTCCGCCGCCCGGCGCAACAGGGCGATGGCGCCGGTGGCGTCGCCCCTTTGTCCCCGCAGGACGCCCAGATGGTAAAGACAGCCGATATTGTCGGGCTCGCCATCCAGGAGATCCCGGTAAATCGCCTCGGCCGCGTCCAGCCGCCCGGCCTGATGATGCGTCACGGCTTCCGAGAACCGGGCCGCCGGAGTTCCCGCCTCGTCCCGGCGCGGCGGCGGACGGAGGTTCTGAAGCGCGGCCATCACCGCCGCCACCACGTCCGTCCAGTCGCCGGCCCCGGCCTGCCGGAACAGCCGTAGTGTCGGATACCAGGGGCTGTCGTCGCGTTCCTTCAACCATCGCCAGCAGCCGTCGAAGCGCGACATGACCCAGACCGGCTTTCCCATCGCGCCCGTCAGATGGACCACGGAGGTGTCAACGGAGATGACGAGATCGAGATTGGCGACGATGGCGGCGGTGTCCGCGAAATCTGAAATATCGCCCGTCGGGTCGGTGGGGCGCAGATCCGGGGGCAGGGCTTCGATTTCGCGGGCGGCATCCCCCAATTGCAGGCTGACGAACGACAGGCCCGGCATCGCGAGAAGGGGCGTCAGCGCGGCGAGCGGCAGGCTGCGGCGACGGTCCACCAGATGGGCGCCCGGATCGTGGGGGCGGGGATTGCCGGCCCAGACCAGGCCGACCTTGAGGCCGGACAGGCAGGACAGGCGCCGGCCCCATAACCCGGTCAGGACCGGATCGGCCTTCAGATAGGGCACGGCCTCCGCCCAGGTCGCGGGCGCGGCTGCCAAGGCCAGGGGGGCGCTCAACATCGGCAGGTGAAAATCGAACGGAGGCAGTGTTTCGCCGAACGCGAGAACGCCGCTGACGCCCGGCACCGTTGCCAGCAGCCGCTTCAGCGGCGCATGGGCCTCCACCAGGACGCGCGCGCCCAGTCCGGCGAGCGGTAACGCGAAGCGGACGAAATGAAGCACGTCGCCCAGCCCCTGCTCGCCGTGAAACAGAAGGGTGCGGCCCGACAGGTCCTCGCCGGACCAGCGGGGGCGGTCCAGGCGACGGTCGGGCAGCGCCGCCATGCCGCCCCGCCAACGCCAGTCATATTCGGCCCAGCCCCGCGCGAAGTCGCCGCGCAGAAGCAGCGCCATTCCGAGATTGACATGGGCTTCCGCATAGTCAGGCGCCGCCGTCACGGCGCGGTCGCAGGCGATGGCGGCACCCTCGTCGTCGCCCGCCTGCATCAGGGTGACCCCCAGATTGTTGAGGGCGATCGGATGTCCGGGCTCCAGCATCAGGGCCCGCCGGCAGCAGTCCCGGGCCTCTTCGAGCCGTTCCAGATCCTGCAGGGCGGCCCCCAGATTACTGAGGCCCATGACAAATCCGGGCTCCAGCGCCAGGGCCCGCCGGTAGCAGAGCGCGGCGTCCCGCGGCCGGCCCAGGTCCTTCAACGATTTTCCCAGGTTGCTGAGGGCCTTGGCATAGTCGGGCCGGAGAATCACGGAGCGGCGGCAGCAGTCGGCGGCCTGCTCCGGGGCGCCGGCCTCCGCCAGGGCCGCGCCCAGATTGTTCAACGCCTCGGCATAGGTCGGATCGGCGGTGACGGCCCGCTTGAGCAAGGGCAGTCCCTGACCGTTCCCGTCCCGGCTCTGGCGGATCATGCCCAGGTGATGAAGGGCGAAGCTGTGATCCGGAACCTGCGTCAGGATGGCGCGGTAGAGTGTCTCGGCTTCCGGGATCCGGCCGGCGCGGTGCAGGTCGATGGCCCGGGCGAGGGGGAGATCCACGGGCGAGGCCGCGACCGGTGCGGGGCCGGGACCGGCGGCAAGGCGCTCCAGGTCCCGGGCGAGCCGGGCGACGACGCCGTCCCAGTCGGCGGGAACCGTTTGCCGGATCAGGCGCAGCGTCGGGTACCAGGGGCTGTCGTCGCGATTTTGCAGCCAGCGCCAGCATCCGTCGAACCGGGACAGGAGCCGGACGGGCTTGCCCATCGCGCCCGCCAGATGGGCCACCGCGGTATCGACCGTCACGACCAGATCCAGGTTGGCGACGATGGCCGCCGTGTCCATGAGGTCACCGACGTCGGCCATCGGGTCGAACGGGCGCAATTCCGCCCGCAGTGTGCCGATCTGGGCGGCCGCGTCACCCATCTGCAAGCTGATGAAGGAGATCCCCGCAATCGACAGCACAGGCGCCAAGGCGGCCAGCGGCATGCTGCGACGGCGGTCGATGGCGGCGGCCCTGCGGTCGTGGGGACGGGGATCGCCGGCCCAGACCAGTCCGACCTTGAGGCCGGGAAGATGCGCCAGCCGCTCCGACCAATGCGTCACAAGGTCCGGGTCCGGCCGAAGATACGGGATCCTGGCCGGCAGGTCGGTCAGGGTGACGCCCAGCCGGTAGGGCGCGCTCATGGCCGACAGGTGAACGTCGCACGGCGGCAGTTCTCCGCCACGGACCACGCCGCCGCTCACTCCGGGCACGGTGGCGAAGAGGCGGGCCAGCGGCGCCGGCGCCTCCAGCAGGACGCGGGCGCCGAGCGCCGCGATCGGCGCCGCGAACCGGGCAAACTGGATATCGTCGCCCAGACCCTGTTCCGACCACAGCAGCAGGGTCTTTCCCGCAAGGGGGCCGCCATCCCAGACCGGTCCGGCCATGGCGTCGCGCTGGGACCAGCCGGCACCGGGATGGAGACGCCATTCATGCTCCGCCCATCCTTCCGGGTACTGCCCGTCCTGAAGCAGCGCCGCCCCGAGGTTGCAGTGGATCTCAGGGTGGTCGGGGCAGAGCGCGAGGGCGCGCCTGAACAGCGCGATGGCCTCGTCCAGGCGTCCCTGCTCCTGCACAAGGGATCCCAGGTTGTTGAGCGGCTCGGCATGTCGGGGCAGCAGAAGCGTGGCGCGGCGGAGGCTGGCCTCCGCCCCCGCCCGGTCGCCGAGGTCCCTTTGCGCGGTCGCGAGATTGGTCCAGGCCTCGCCATAGGCGGGGGAGAGGCAGAGGGACTGGCGGATGGCGGCACAGGCGTCGGCGGGCGCCTCCCGCTGCAGGGCGATGACGCCCCGATGATGCAGAACTACGGGCTCCGCCGGATCGCGGGCCAGGATCCGGCGATAGAGGGTGTCGGCCTCGTCCAGGCGATGGGCGGCGTGATGCCCGACGGCCTCCGCGAACAGCCGTTCGGTCGGCGGAGGGGCTGCCTGCCCGGCGAGCTCCGACAGGGCCTGGACGACCCGGGCAACGACACCGTCCCAGTCGCCGGCCCTTGTCTGGCGGAACAGCCTCGCGGTCGGATACCAGGGACTGTCGTCGCGTCCGTCCAGCCACCGCCAGCATCCGTTGAAGCGGTTCAGAATCCAGACAGGCCGGCCCATGCCGCCGGCCAGATGGGCGACCGAGGTATCGACGGTGATAACGAGATCGAGATTGGCGACGATCGCCGCCGTGTCGGCGAAATCCTCCACCTCGTCCATCGGGTCGAAGGGACGCAGATCCGGCGGCAGGGCGTCCATCTCGGCGACGGCGGCCTCGCCCTTCTGAAGGCTGACGATGCTCAATCCCGACAGGGTCAGCAGGGGGATCAGGCGTGAGAGCGCGATACTGCGCCGCCGGTCGATGGCGTGGTTGCGGACGTTGTGCGTCCTGGGATCGCCCGCCCAGACCAGTCCGACCTTTATTCCCGTCAAGCCGGAAAGACGTTGTCGCCAGATGTCCCGCGCGGCCTCGTCGGCGAACAGATAGGGGACGTCCGCCGGGATGGTTTCGACCGTCGTCCCAAGGCGCGATGGAACGCTGAGCAGGGGTAGTTCAACATCGGCGACGGGCCGCGGATCCCCGTCCGAGACCACGCCGGCGACCCCGGGAACCGTTGCCAGAAGGCGCGCCAGGGGCGGATAGGCCTCGATCAGGACGCGGGCGCCCCGGGCGGCGAGAACCCCGGCGAACCGCGCGAACTGCAGGACATCGCCAAGACCCTGTTCCCGTCGCAGAAGAAGGGTGCGGCCCGCGAGATCCTCCCCGTTCCAGACCGGCCGTTCCGGCCGGATCGGCGTCAGGCCGGCAATCAGACCTTTCCACCGCCATTCGTAATTTTGCCATCCTTCGTCATAAAGTCCGCGCGACAGCAGGGCTGTTCCCAGGTTGTGGCGGGTTTCGGCGAGGTCGGGCGCAACGGCCAGGGCGTCACGGTAGAGAGCGACGGCCTCCTCGATGCGGCCCAGCTCATGGAGGCTCGCCCCCATATTGGCGCACGCCCGGACCTGCCCGCGATCGACGGCGAGGGCCCGGCCACAGGCCGCGATCGCGGCTTCGTGGTGTTCCAGTTCTCCCAGCGCGCCGCCGAGATTGGTCCAGGCCATGGCGACGTCCGGCCTGACCGACAGTGCCTGACGATAGGCGGCCGCCGCATCGGCGGGGCGGTCAAGGTCGTGCAGCAGGGCGCCCAGCCGGTAGAGATCCTCAGCATCTTCCGGCTGGAGATCCGCCGCCATGCGCAGTGTCAGCAGCGCTGCCGCGGCTTGTCCGGTCTGCAAAAGGGCATGGGCAAGGTTGAGATGGGCGCCGACATGGCTCCGCTCGTGCAGGAGGGCCTGGCTGATCCACTGGATCGCCTCGGCGGCATGGCCGGACCAAAGGGCGATCAGCCCCAGATGATGCAGGCTGTCGAAATGACCGGGGTCATGCGCCAGGACCTTCCGGTATCCCGTGGCGGCCGCTTCCAGCCGTCCGGCCCGGTGATGCGCCAGCGCCTCGGCGAAGGGGCCGGTGGGCCGGGGCTCCGGGCGGGCCGTTCCCGGGGCATCAATGGTGCGCCCCGTGGCCGGTCGTGCCGCCACCAGCGACCGCAATTCGTCGGCGACCCGTTGAACCACCGGGGCCCAGGACCCGCGGGCCGGCTGCCCGAAAATCCGGGCGTTCGGATACCAGGGACTGTCTTCCCGGTTTTCCAGCCACCGCCAGCAACCGGCAAACCGAGACAGAATCCAGACGGGCTTTCCCAGCGCCCCGGCGAGATGGGCCACCGATGTGTCGACGGTGATGACAAGATCGAGATTGGCGACGATGGCCGCCGTATCGGCGAAATCGGTGACGGCCTCCATCCAGTCGACCGGCCGGCGGCCTTCAGGCAGCCCCTCCATCTGACCGGCCGCCGCGCCCTTTTGCAGACTGACAAAACTGACGCCGGCGCAGTCCAGGATCGGTCGCATCTGCTCAAGACGCAGGCTGCGGCGCCGGTCCGTGGCATGGGCCCGGCGGTCGTGTGGCCTGGGGTCGCCGGACCAGACCAGACCCGCTTTCAGGCCCGGCAGGGCGGCGATCCGGTCGCGCCAGGCGGCCACCGCTTCCGGATCGGCCCGCAAATAAGGAACGCGCGACGGGATGGTGTCCCCTTGGGTGCCCAGGCGGAACGGCGCGCTCATCACGCTCAGGTGATAATCGAAGGGCGGCAGGGGATCCCCTTTGATCACCACCCGCGAAACGCCGGACAGAGTGGCGAGCAGGCGGGCCAGTCCGCGATAGGATTCCAGGATGACGCTTGCGCCGCGCGCGGCGAACAGGCTGGCATAGCGGCAGAACTGCAGCAGGTCGCCGAACCCCTGCTCCGGGTAAAGCAGCAGGGTTTTGCCGTGAAGCGGCTGTCCGGACCATTCCGGGCCCGGAAGCTCCCTCGGCGCGACTTCGGGATCGTCGCCCCGCCGGCGCCATTCATATTCCGCCCAGCCCTCCCTGTACCGGCCCTGCGCCAGCAGGACCGTGGCCAGATTGTAATGGGGCTCGACATGATCCGGGCCAAGACGGAGGGCGGTCCGGAAGGAGGATTCGGCCTCTGTCAGCCGTCCCGTCTCGCTGAGGACAACCCCCAGATTGGCATAGGCCTCGGCAAAGGCGGGGGCGACCGCAATCGCCTGGCGGCAGGCCATCGTCGCCTGCTCCCACTGTTCCAGTTCGCCCAGGGTGCTGGCCCAGTTGGACAGCGCGGTCGCATAGTCCGGCTTGATCAGGGCTGCGCGTCGGAACAGGTCCCGCGCTTCCGCCAGACGTCCCTGGTTCAGGCGCACCACGCCGAGATTGCTGGTCGCCTCCGGATTGTCGGGACGAAGCGCCAGGGCGTCGGCGATGGTCTTTGCCGCCTCCTCAAGCCGGTGTTCCTTGAGCGCGGTCAGGCCAAGATGATGCCGGGCGTCGACATGGTCGGGATCGAGCGACAGGATCGTCCGGTAGAGGGGGGCGGCCTCGGCCATATGGCCCGCCTCAAAAAGACGGATGGCGTCGGCGAACAGGCGGCCGATCCGTTCCATCTCCGTCGGCGACCGGTGCCGGGGAGGGGGGACCTGACGCGGCAATGGCGGGACGGGCAATGACGCCTCCCCGTTCGCCGGTCCGGTCCGCCCGGCCTTTCCGGCGACGGCTGTGGTCAGCGCTTCGCCGACACGGGCGATCACACTGTCCCAGTCTCCCGGAACCATCTGGCGGAACAGGCGGGCCGAGGGATACCACGGGCTGTCGTCGCGATCCGTCAGCCAGCGCCAGCAACCATCGAAGCGCGACAGAATCCAGACGGGTGTGCCCATGGCGCCGGCCAGATGGGCGACCGAGGTATCGACCGTGATGACGAGATCGAGATTGGCGATGATGGCCGCCGTATCGGCGAAATCCACAACCCCGCCCATCGGATCGAACGGGCGCAGATCCAAGGGAAGATCCACGATCTGGCGGGCGGCGTCGCCTTTTTGCAGGCTGACGAAGGAGACGCCCGCCCGTCTCAGCAGCGGTTGCAGATGTCTGAGGCCGATGCTGCGGCGTCTGTCCACCGCATGGGCCCGGGGATCGTCCGAGCGGGGGGCCCCGGCCCACACCAGGCCGACCCGGACTCCTGACAGGGATGCAAGACGATGGCGCCATGCCGCGACGGTCTCCGGGTCCGCCGTCACATAGGGCCCATCCGCGGGAACCGTGTCGAGCGTGGTGCCGAACAGGCAGGGGGCACCCATCATCGGCAGCGACAGGTCGGCCGGCGGGACCGGTTCGCCCGCCGCGATGACCTGGGAGACGCCGGGAACGGACGCGAGAAGCCGCCTCAGAGGTGGTTGAACCTCGATGATGACGCGGGCTCCGCGGGCGGCGATTCCTGCGGAATAGCGGACAAACTGAAGGACATCGCCCAGTCCCTGCTCCCCGTAAAACAGCAGCGTCTTCCCGGCGATGTCCTGGCCGGTCCAGCGGGGGGCCGAAAGATGTCGCGGACGGGCCTCCGGCACGCCACCCCGCCAGGCCCATTCATGCTCCCGCCAGCCCTCCGCCAGATCGCCGGTCAGCAGCAGCGCCAGACCCAGATTGTAATGGGTGCCGGCCAGCGCGGGCTCTAAAACCAGTGCCCGCCGGTAGGCGGCGATGGCGTCCGGGATCTGTCCCGTCTCCTGAAGCGCAACCCCGAGATTCGACAGGACCTGGGCCGAGCCGGGATCCAGAATCAGGCTGTTGCGGTGGCAACGGACCGCGAGGGCGGTCTCTCCCAGATCACTGAAAATCAGCCCCAGATTGTTGTGGGCGTCGGCGTAGTCGGGACGCAGAAGAATAGCGCGGTGGAAATTCTCAAGTGCCGCCATGCTGCGGCCGCACTGCCGGTGCAGCAGCCCCAGATTGTTATGGGCTTCCGCATGTCCGGGGCCGACCAGATGACCGGCCAGAAGGGTCAGATAGAAAACCTCCGCGGTGTCGAACGCGCCCTGGGCATGATGGGTGACGGCCTCCCGGAACAGGCGGGAAACCTCGTCGGCGGGCATGGGAGACGCGGGCGCCAAGCCCTTTGACGGCGGAATGGCGGAGTTGTCACTCCCGGTCAACGTGCCAAAAGCGTCGGCGACACGGGCGATGACTCCCGTCCAGTCGCCCGGACAGGTCTGGCGGAACAGGCGGGCCGTCGGATACCAGGGCGTGTCGTCGCGTTCCGTCAGCCAGCGCCAGCATCCGTCGAAGCGGGACAGAATCCAGACGGGCTTGCCCATGGCGCCGGCCAGATGGGCGACGGACGTATCGACCGTGATGACCAGATCGAGATTGGCGATGATGGCGGCGGTATCGGCGAAGTCGCCGACTTCCGTCATCGGGTCGAGGGGGCGGATCGCGGCGGGAAGATCGGCGATTTCCCCGGCCGCCGGACCCATTTGAAGACTGACGAAGCGGATTCCCGGCAGGGACAGCAGGGGACGCATCGCAGCCAGCGCCATGCTGCGGCGCCGATCGATGGCGTTGGCGACGGGATCGTGCCGCCGGGCATCGCCAGCCCAGACGACGCCGGCCAGCAGGCCCGGTCCCCGTGGCAGACGCCGGCCCCAGGAGGCTGCCAGGGCGGGGTCGGCGCTGACATAGGGGCAATCGGCGGGGATATCGGCCAGCGTGGTTCCGAACCGGTGCGGGGCACTGAGAAGGGGCAGATGACAATCGAAAGCGGGAAGAGGGTCGCCCCCCGCGATGACGTCCGAAACACCCGGAACCGTCGCCAGAAGCCGCTTCAGCCCCGGATGGACCTCCAGGATGACGGTCGCCCCCCGGGCGGCCGCCAGGGCGGCATAGCGGGAAAAATGGATGGCGTCGCCATGACCCTGCTCGGCATGCAGCAAAAGACGCCGGCCGGTCAGATCGCCGCCGGTCCACAAGGGGCTGGGGAACGGGCGCGGGATCAGATTGCGGATGCCCCCCAGCCACCGCCATTCATATTCGCTCCAGCCTTCCCGGAACTGGCCGGCGAGAAGCAGTGAGCCCCCCAGATTGGCGTGCGCCTGCGCATAGTCCGGCTTCAGGCGGATGGCGGGCCGGAAGGCGCCGACCGCTTCGGCCGGACGGTTGAGGTCCTTCCAGGCGACGCCAAGATTGTTGAAAACCGCCGGAAAGCCGGGCCAGCGCTTCGCGACGTCGAGTTGCAGCGCCACGGCCTCCTCCAGACGTCCTTTCGCGCGGAGCAGGCAGCCGAGATTGGTCAGCACTTCCGGATAGTCCGGCCTTATCGCCAGCGCCGCCCGATAGTCCGCCTCCGCCGCGTCAAGATGTCCGGCCTCGTGCGAGGCGATCGCCGCCCGCAGACGCCGTCCCGCCTCATCGCCATCATTCCTGTCGGCCCCGGCGCCGGCAGGGTCGGTTGCCAGCGTTTCATCTGAGCCATCGGGCCCATCTCCGCCCGGAGCGGGCCTCCGAGCTTGTGAAAAAGTCAGTGGCACAGGCCTCCGCGCCTGTGTTCCGGAGAGGCCGACGTTCAGAAATTCCGCCGCTGTCGCGGCGGAGGGCGGGGGGGGGGGGGCGG
>WASQ01000100.1:41883-105518 GCA_009712185.1 Telmatospirillum sp.
CCCCCCCCCCCCCCCCCCCCCCCCGCCCCCGCGCCCCCCCCCGCCCCCCCCCCGGCGGCGGGGGGGGCGGTTGTTCCGGTCAGATGGCGGAGTTCTCCGGCCATTTCCCGCACGACGGAGTCCCAGTCGCCCGGGGCCGGCTGATTGAACAATCGCGCGGTCGGATACCAGGGACTGTCGCTGCGTCCTTTGAACCAGCGCCAGCAGCCGTCGAACCGGTTCAGGATCCAGACGGGCTTTCCCATGGCGCCGACCAGATGCACGACCGAGGTGTCGACGGCGATGACGAGATCGAGATTGGCGACGATCGCGGCGGTATCCGCGAAGTCCTCGACCTCCGCCATCGGGTCGAACGGGCGGAGGTCGGGTGCAAGATCATCGAGCTGCTCCGCGGTCCCGCCCTTCTGGAGACTGACGAAACTGACGCCGGGAGCCGTGAGGACGGGGGTAAGACGGGACAGGGCGACGCTGCGCCGGCCGTCCACCAGCGTCGCGCGTGGTTGTTCCGGCCGCGGGTTCCCCGCCCAGACAAGGCCGACTTTCAGTCCGCGGAGTCCCGCCAGCCTGTCGCGCCAGAAGGCGATCCGCGCGGGCGGCGCGGCGACATAGGGGACCGTTGCCGGAATACCGTCCACTGTCAATCCCAGGCGGTCGGGGACGCTCATCATGGGCAGATGTGTGTCATAGGCGGGCAACGGCGCTCCGGTCGCCACCACCGCCTCCACCCCCGGAACGGTTGTCAGGAGGCGCACCAGCGGGGCATAGACCTCCAGCACCACGCGCGCGCCGCCTTGTGCCAGGACAGAGGCGAAACGGGCGAACTGAAGGACGTCGCCCAGTCCCTGTTCGCCATGCAGCAGGATGGTCTTTCCCGCAAGGCTGCCGCCGTCCCAGACCGGGCCGGGGAAGGGGCGCGGCGTCATATGGCCTTCTCCGTCGCGCCAGCGCCATTCATATTCCCGCCAGCCTGCCGGATAATCGCCGTCCTGAAGCAGGGCGGTGCCCAGGCCGTGATGCGCCTCCGCATAGTCCGGCGTCAGATGAAGACAGCGACGGTAGGCCGTTCTGGCCTCCGCCATCCGGCCGAGGGCCTGCAAGGTCACGGCGAGGCCATTATAGGCCAGGGCGAAATCGGGTTGCAGGATCAGCGCGCCGCGGGCGGCCGCCAGTGCCTCCGCGAACCGGCCCTGATCGAACAGGGCCGCGGCGATATTGGAACGCGCGGGCACATTGTCGGGATCGAAGGCCAGGGTTGCCCGTCCCGCCGCCTCCGCCTCAACCGGGCGTCCCATCATCAGATGGATCATGGACAGGGCGCCGTGCGACGGGAAGAAGTCCGGGGCCAGACGGATACTCTCCTCGAAGGCGGTCCTGGCTTCGGCCAACGCCCCGGTCCCAGTCAGGGCGTTGCCAAGATCGTAGGACGTCCGCGGGTCCGCCGGCGTCAGGGCCCGGGCCCGGCGGGCCGCCGCGACCGCCTTTGCGGCACGACCGGAAGCCGCCAGCAGGTGGGTCAGGCCGGTCCAGGCTTCGCCCAGGAACGGAATGAGCGCCAATGCCGTCCGGCAGACGCTCAGCGCCTCATCCTGGCGGCCCAGTCGCGCGAGCGCCTGCGACAGATTGAAAAAAACCCGTCCGTCGTCGGGACGCAGCGACAGCGATTTCCGGAATGCCGCGGCGGCGTCGGCGAAGCGCCCCAGTTCCATCAACGCCGATCCCAGATTGGTCGCTGCCTCGGCATTGCCCGGGTCTGCTGCAAGGGCGGCCGCGATCCGCTCCGCCGCGACCTCGTAATCTCCCTTCTGGAGAGAGAGAAGCCCCAGGTTGTAGAGGCTTGGCCCATGGCGGGGCGAGATCGCCAGGATGTCGCGGTAGTGAAATTCCGCCAGCCCGAGGTCGCCGTCGCGATGAAGGCGCAGGGCGTCCGTGAAGCGGCGGTCGATTGTCGCCCTCTCCTCCAGATGCCGGGTCAGGGCTTTTTCAAGGTCGGCGACAACGGACGACCAGTCTCCCGGGCTGTTCTGCCGGAACAGGCGGGCCGTCGGGTACCAGGGGCTGTCATCGCGGTTTCGCAGCCAGCGCCAGCAGCCGTCGAACCGGTTCAGGATCCAGACCGGCTTGCCCATGGCGCCGGCGAGATGGGCGACCGAGGTGTCAATGGTGATGACGAGATCGAGACGGGCAATGATGGCCGCCGTGTCGGCAAAGTCGACAACCCCGTCCATCGGGTCGGTCACGCGGACTTCGGGGGGAAGCGTCCGCAGATCCGATGCCGCCGGTCCTTTCTGCAAACTGACAAAAGACGCGCCCTTCAGCCTCAGCAGCGGCAGCAGACGGGACAGGGGAATGCTGCGCCGGAGATCGGGCGCGCAACTGTCAGGCCCGTGGGTCTGGGGCGCGCCGGACCACACCAGTCCGATCGCAACACCGTCGAGGCGCGGCAGCCGGCTTTGCCAGCGGGCGACCAGCGCCGGATCGGCGCTGACATAGGGGACCCCGGCGGGAAGGCTGTCGAGGGTGACGCCAAGCGCGGCCGCGACGCTCATCAGCGGCAGGGTGACATCGGTCCCGGCCGGGACGGGGTCTCCCTCGCGAAGAACCCGGTCCACGCCGGGAACGGATTGCAGCAGACGCTGAAGGCTCTCCGGAACCGACAGCAGGACCCGCGCCCCCCGTGCGGCCAGCGTGATCGCGAAACGGGAGAACTGGAGGACATCCCCCAGTCCCTGCTCCGCCGTGAGGAGCACGGTTGTCCCGTCGAGGGATTTCGGCGGTTGGCCCCGCCAGTCCGGAACCGGGACGACCCTTTGCGGCAGACTGCCCGTTCCTCCCCGCCAGCGCCATTCATAGTCCGGCCAGCCCTCCTCCAGGCGTCCCTGCAACAGGAGGTTGGCGCCAAGATTGTAGTGAGCCTCAGGGTGGTCGGGACTGAGCGCCAGGACGGCGCGGAACGCCTCCTCCGCCTCTTCGATCCGCCGTAGCGCCATCAGCGCCGTACCCAGATTGTTTGCCGCCTCGGCAAAATCCGGTTTCTGGTCCAGGGCCCGCCGGTAACTCTCCGCCGCTTCCGCCGCCCGCCCCGACCGCTGAAGCGCCACGCCGAGATTGTAGTGGGTCTCCGCATCTCCGGCCCGCAGCGAGAGTGCCGCCTTGAGAAGCCGGGCGGCCTCCGGCGCGTCCCCCTGTCCCAGCAGGATCAGTCCGAGATTGTGCAGGCCCGGCGCGTGGTCCGGTGCCACATCAAGAAGTCTGCGATAGTGGGCGAGAGCTTCCGGATTCCGGCCCGCCTGTTGCGCGCGAAGGGCGTCGGCGAAAATCTGCGACGGCAGGGTGTCAGGGGCTGTGGGAGAGGCGGCGGCGATGCGGTCCGGTCGCGGCGCGGCCGTCCGGATGTCCTGGCGGTCCGGCATTCCCTGGGTGAGAGCCGCCGAGACACGCTCGATCACACCCGCCCAGTCGCCGGGGGCCCCCTGGCGGAACAGGCGGGCGGTCGGGTACCAGGGGCTGTCGTCGCGGTCCAGAAGCCAGCGCCAGCAGCCATCGTGGCGGGACAGGATCCAGACCGGCTTCCCCATGGCGCCGGCAAGATGGGCGACCGACGTGTCGACGGTGATGACGAGGTCGAGATTGGCGATGATGGCCGCGGTGTCGGCGAAATCCCGGACATCCGGCATCGGATCGACCGGCCGCATCCCGTCCGGCAAGGCCGCAAGCGCCGCCGTGGCGCGTCCCTTCTGGAGACTGACAAAGCGGATCCCCGGCTGGCGGAGAAGCGGCTTCAGCAGCTCGGGCGCAATGCTCCGGCGCCGGTCCACAGCGTTGGCATGCGGATCATGGGGGCGCGGGTCGCCCGACCAGACGAGGCCGATGCGGCGCTCGGCTCCGGACCCTGTCAATGTCTGAAGCCGCTGCGCCCAAAACGCCGTCAGGTCGGGTGTCGGGGCGAGGTAGGGCACAGCCGCGGGAACCGCCGACAGACGGGTGATTCCCAGCCGCAGCGGCGCGCTCATCATGGGGAGATGGCAGTCGAAATCCGGCAGGGGGTCCCCGGTGGCGACGCCCTGCGAGAGTCCCGGCATCGACCGCAACAGACGGCCCAGCGGCGGATAGGCCTGGACCAGGACACGCGCCCCCCGGGCCGCCAGCAAGGGGGCGAAGCGGACGAAATGCAGGACGTCGCCCAATCCCTGCTCGGCGTGGAACAGGAGGGTCCGGCCCTCAAGCGGGCCTCCGGTCCATTCCGGCTTGCCGAGATCCGGCGGCACCATGGTTTCGACGCCGCCTTTCCACCGCCATTCATATTCGGCCCATCCGACCGCGTAATCGCCTTCCTGCAACAGGGTCGTTCCCAGGTTGTAATGCGCCTGGGGAAAGTCCGGGCGGATCGCGAGCGCCCGCCGGAAGGCCGCTTTCGCTCCGGCGGTCCGGCCCTGGGCCTGGAGCGCCACGCCAAGATTGTTGAACGCCACGGAAGACCCGGGATCGATTGCGATAGCCGCCCGGGCGACAGCCTCCGCCTGCCCGAACGACCCTTGCTCGAACAGGGCGGTTCCGAGGTTGGTGCGCGCCTCGACATAGGTCGGATCCAGGGTGATGGCGCGTTCGCAGCAGGCCAGGCCGGCCGCATAGTCGCCAAGCCAGATCCGGGCCGCGCCCAGATTATTGAGGACGTCAGCCTTCCCGGGTGTGAGGACCGCCGCGGACTCGAACAGGGCGGCTGCCTCGCGGTGGCGGCGGCGGCCGTCGAGCACGACCCCGAGATTGTTGCGCGTTTCGGGATCGTCCGGGCGGACGGCCAGCGAGCGGAGATAGGACCGGGCCGCATCCTGTGGACGTCCGAGATCGCGAAGCGCCAGTCCCCTGTTATGGAACGCGCGAGCGTGCGCGGGCGCGAGGGCGATGGCGCGATCAAAGACGGCCAGGGCCTCGGCCGCTTGTCCCAGGCTTCTGAGCGCGGCTCCAAGATCGCTTGCGATATCGGCGTCATGTGGCCGGATCGCAGCCGCCTTGCGAAACATCGGGACTGCCCGCGCGAGTGCGGCGGTTTCATTCCCGACCGCCAGGGCCAGTGCCTCCGCATGGAGGGCATCGGCGGAGGGCCGGGCCGCGTTCGCTTTGGCTGCGCGGCGTTGCTTCCGGTTCATCGTCTGGGTTCTGTTCGCGTCGGCGTCGGACAGGGAAAAGGCTCCAAGTGGTGGACGTCCGTGGGCAACAGCCGCGGCGCAGGTTAACGGCTCAGACTAGCGGACCATGATTAACGAAACCTTGCCCCGAAGGATAGTCCGTCCGCCGTCAAAAAGGGATGGGGGGATCCCGGAAAAATGGCACGGCATCTGCAAGGAGAGGGGGCGGTAGAAAGGCCTGTGCCGGGAATCGTCCCGGATATGGCCGGCCCCTGGTGGGTCAATTCTGCAGTGACGGGAAAATTCTTCCTAGCTGGGGCTAGGTAGCATTTTCACCGTAACCGGCCAGAGGACGCGCCGGCAGGTTGGGAGTACGAGGGCGATGACGACGACATCAGGCGTGGGTACGGCAGGCGGAACCTCGGGTGCATCGACGACCGGGGCGGCGGCCGCATCATCGGCCAGCGCATCCTACACGACGTTTCTCACGCTGCTGACCACCCAGCTCAAGAACCAGGATCCTCTCAATCCGACCAATACCGACACTTTTACCAGCGAGATGATCCAGCTATCGGGTGTCGAGCAGGAACTGGCGATCAACGCGACCCTGTCGACGATTTCCTCGAACCTGAATTCGGTCGCCACGTCGAACGGACTTGGATACATCGGCAAGACCGTGACGGCCAGCGGCGGCACGACGGCGATGCAGAACGGATCGGCGCAATGGAGCTATACGCTGAGCAACGCGGGCAGCAATGTGAAGCTGTCGGTCGTCGATTCGAACGGCACCACCGTCTATACCACGACCGGTGACGCGACCTCCGGAACGCACAACTTCACCTGGAACGGCAACACATCGGGCGGCAGCGCGCTGACCAGCGGCGATTACACGCTGAAAGTGAGCGCCACCGACGCGTCCGGCGACGATATCACCACCTCGGTCAATCTGATCGGCAAGGTGACGGGCGTCGACAGTTCCAGCGGAACGACCAATCTCAAGATCGGTGACATTTCCGTTCCGGTCTCCAAAGTCACATCGATCAATAGTTAGGTTTGGCCCAAACCGACTAAGCGCAAGGAGAAGGACCATGGACGCAGCAATGTCTTCGGCGGTTTCGGGCCTGCAGGCGCAGAGCGCCGCGCTGTCCAATATTTCCAACAATCTGGCGAACTCGCAGACCACCGGCTACAAGTCGGTCCAGACGCAGTTCACCAGCCTGCTGACGCAGCTCAGCAATGGCGCCACCTTCACCACCGGCGGTGTCGCCGCCTCGGTCCGCCAGAATCTGCTGGCGCCGGGCACGATCACCGGGACCAGCGTCACGACCGACATGGCGATCAACGGCAATGGCATGTTCGCGGTCATGAACGGGCTGTCGGGCGGCCAGACCTACTACACCCGCAACGGCGCCTTCGATACCGACAATGCCGGTAACCTGTACCTGTCCGGAACCAACTATTACCTCCAGGGCTGGCCCACGGACACGTCGGGCAATGTGCTCTCGACCAATTCCGACAATCTCGCCTCGCTACAGGTCGTCAATATCGACAAATACAATTCGTCGGCGGTGGCCACCACGCAATATACGATGTCGGCGAACTTCCCCGCCGCGGCGCAGAACAGCCTCGGAACGGTTGCCTACGTCAATTCCTCGGGTGTGACCGAGGATCTGTCGATGACCTATGTTCAGACCGGAACGGGCACCATCGGAACCACGCCGACCGCCACTTATATGGTGTCCATCGACAGCGCGACCGGAACCACGATCCACGATGCCAGTTCCACGGGCAGCCAGCTTCTTTATTCCGTGACCGTCAATTCCAATACCGGCGCTATCACCCAGGTGGTGAATCTGGCGACGAACACGACCACGACCAATCTGCCGGGCATCACACCGTCGGATGCGACCAGTTCGACGATCGCGCTGCCGGGCTCTGCCGCGACGTCCTGGACCACATTCGCGGCAGCGGCCGGATCCGGGTTCAGCAAATCGACATCGATGATGGTCTATGATTCGCTTGGCGTGCCCCAGTCCTTCGGGGTCACCTGGACGGCGGCCGGCAACAATTCCTGGCTGATGACGGTGAATTCGCCGACCAATACGGCCGGGACCAAGAGCACCGGCCAGCTCATCGACTCCGCCGGATCGGTCGTCAGCTCCTACACCTACAAGGTCAGCTTCAATTCGAACGGAACGCTGGGACAGTTCACGTCGCTGCCGGACGGGTCCGGCGGGTCGGCGCCCCTGTCGTCCTCGTCGGCGCCGATGCTCCAGGCCCTGTGGTCGGATGGCGCGGCTCCCTCGACCGGATCCCAGGCGGTCCTGCTCAATCTCGGCACCTCGGGCAAGACGGACGGATTGTCGCAGTTCTCCACGACCTCCTCGACCTCGCTTGCGATCGCGGTGAAGACCACAACGCAGAACGGCGTTCAGTATGGGTCGCTGACGGGTGTCAATATCGACAGCACGGGAAATGTGATCGCGGCTTACGACAATGGGCAGAAGGTGGCGATCTACAAAATTCCGGTCGTCACGTTCCCCAACGAGAACGGGCTGATCCAGAACACCGCCGGCGTCTACACGCAGTCGAGCCTGTCGGGAAATTACATGCTGAACCAGGCGGGAACCAACGGTGCCGGCGCCATCAAAGGGCAGTCCCTCGAATCCTCCACCGTCAATACGACGGTCGAGTTCTCGAATATGATCACGGCGCAGCAGGCCTATTCCGCCGCATCGCAGGTCATCGGCACCGACAAGCAGATGTTCCAGGCCCTGCTCCAGGTTATTCAGTAAGCCGGGGTCGGGGTTGTCGGGAGGTTGAACCATGAGATATGACGCAGAACAGCGGAAGATGCTGGATCTCATGCAGGCCAGGGCCGCGCGCAAACTGGACGAGATCCACCAGATCCTGGCTCCCGGAATCGCCCAGTCCGCCGGCGAGGAGGAATTGCGCCGGCAGGCCGACGCCCATATGGCGTCCCTGCCGCCCGAGGAGCAGGAAAAGCTGCGCCTCAAGGCGATTGTCGCCTACAGCCAGCTTGAACGGCTGATCTCGGAAATGTCGGAGCATCTTGCCGACATCGGCGACGAGTTGAAGCGCGTGAACAGCCAGAGCCGCGCGGTTGGCGCCTACAGCCGGACGGTGAAGATGAACCGCCACGGCCCGATGCCCTACTGAGATCGGTGGCCGCGTGACGAGGAGAGGCAGCATGGACGTCCGGCAAGACCCAGCGGATCGGCCCGAAGACGAAAAAAAGGACGACGTCGCCCTGTCGGATTTCATGGGGGTGATGGGACGGCTGCAAGCGGTCATCGCCGCTGAGAACGACCTGTTGAACCGTGGTTTGCCCGCCACTCTTCTCGACACCATCGACCTCAAGGTGGCGCTGTCCGAGGAGTTCGGCTCCAAGGGCGGGGATCTGATGGGCGGCGGCGACATCATGAGCAATGCCGAACTGCAGGAGAAACTCCTGACCGCGACGGCGGAACTCTATGCCATGACGGAGGAAAACCGTCAGTTGCTGTCGAATGCCCTGCATGCGACACGCCGGCGTGTCGACCGGGTGATGGACGCGATCCGGGCCCTGGAAGCGGAGCCGGACGACAATGACAACCCGCAGCGGGATCTTCCCCCCGCCGGGCGACGCTAACCGGAGAGCGGAGACAATCTCATGACCTCACTCAACGTCGCCCTGAGTTCCGCCGTCAGTTCGCTTCTCGTCATCGAGAAGCAGATGGGCGTGACCTCGAACAATATTGCCAACGCCAATACGGTCGGATACTCCCAGGAATCGGTCATCCTCGGGTCGTCCGTTTCGGGCGGCTATGGCACCGGCGTTTCCGATCTCGGTACGACCAGCAATGTCGACCAGTTTCTCCTGGCGGCCATGCAGAGCGCCTCGACCGCGTCCTCGCAATCCAGTGCCTATAGCAAGCTTTATCAGAATCTGCAGAACGCTCTCGGGACCATTACCACCAATACAACGGGCGGAAATGATCTGGCGTCCCAGATGAGTACGCTGGAATCGGCGCTGACGACCCTGGCGACGACGCCCAACGACAAGGCCCTGGACTCGAAGGTCGTTCAGGCTCTCGGAAATCTGACCGCCAATCTGCGGTCCATTTCGTCGCAGATCCAGAGCCTTCGGACCACGGCGGACGCCAACATCTCCTCGATCGTCACCGATGCCAACAACCAGCTCAACACGATCAATGGGATCAACAAGCAGATCGCCGTTGCGCGCGGACAGGGGCAGCCGACGGCGGCGCTTGAGGATCTGCGCAACAACGCGCTGACGGCCCTGACATCTGATCTCGGCGTCAATGCCTATGTCAATGCCAACGATCAGATGCAGATCTTCACCACCAGCGGCGTCCCGCTGCTGGTGGGGGACGGTGTCATTCCCATCTCGCATACCGCGGTGTCGATCAGTTCGACCACGTCCTACGCCAATGGCACGATCAACGGGATCATGGTCGGCAATACCGATATCACCTCGTCGATCGGGTCGGGATCTCTGGCGGCCAATATCCAGATGCGCGATACGGAACTTCCCAACGCGCAGAGCGCCCTGGATACGCTGGCTCAGAATGTGACCGGCGTGCTGAACGCCATTTCGAACCAGGGGTCGGCCAATCCGCCGCCGTCGACGCTGACCAGCGCGACCGGGACCAGCTTTGCCGCCACGGACGCGGTGACACCGTCCGCCAACCTGAAGATCCGGGTGGCGATGGTCGACGGTTCCGGAAATGTGCAGAGTTACAGAGACATCGATCTCAGTTCCGCGACCTCCGTCGGCGGTCCGTCTCCCAGCGTCGTCAGCCTGATCAATGCAGCCTTCGGCGGACCGCCTCCGACGGTCGCCAGTCTCAACGGGTCGGGACAACTGGTGCTGTCCTCCACCACCACGGGGCAGGGAATCGCGGTCTCCACCATCAGCGGGACCTTGAGCGGCGCCGGCTCGACCTCAGCCACCAATTTCTCGTCCTTTTTCCATCTGAATGACGTGGTGACCGGAGGTAATTCGGCTTCGACCATTTCGGTCAACAGCACGCTTCTTCAGAACTCCTATCTGTTCCCGACGGGCACGCTCAATACCACGAACACCGGAACGCCGCCTTTCTCGGGCATCGGCGCCTCGGATGGCACGACCGCGACGGCGATTGCCAACGCGCTGCTCGGCACCCAGACCTTCAACTCCGGCACGGCGACCGGAACCCTGACCCAGCAGAGCGCCACGGCCGCGCTTGGCCTGACCGGCACCTTCACCATCCATGGATCGACCGGGCAGGTGACGATCGCCGTCTCCCCGACGGACTCGCTTTCCACCATCGCAAGCAACATCACGGCCGCCGCGGGCGGAACCGGGATCACCGCCAAGGTCGTCGGCACAGGGAGCTACCAGCTCCAGATCGGAGGGGGCGGGACCTCTGTCTCCTTCACCAACAACAGCGGCAGCGTCCTCTCCAGTCTGGGACTGGCGAGCAACCCCACCGGTTATCTGGGATCGACCACCACGACCCTGGCCGGCTACGCCTCGGCGATCATCTCGGATGTCGCGTCCCGCGCTTCGACCGCCTCGACCGACGCCACAAACAAGACGACGACGCTTAACACGCTGAAAAACAACCTGAGCTCCCAGTCGGGTGTGAACACCGACGAGGAAACCGCCAAGCTGACCCAGTTGCAGAGCGCCTATTCGGCGTCGGCCCGCGTGGTGAGCACGGTGCAGGCGATGTTCAACGCCCTGATCAGCGCTGTCAGCGCCTAAAGGAGAAAGATCATGACCAGGGTTTCGACCTTGCAGATGAACAGTCTCGTTGTCGGCTCGGCGATGAATTCCCAGTCGCAATATGCCCAGGCGGTGACGCAGGAGGCATCGGGGCTGGTCGCGTCGGATTTCGGGACCCTCGGCGGTTCCGCCAGCAGCGAGATGCTGAATTTCCAGCATGGGATCGAGCAGGCGCAAACCTGGGCCTCGGATGCCACCACCATCGGCAACCGGACACAATCGATGTACAGCGCCATCGGCAACATGGTCAACACCATGTCCAGCCTCGAAAGCAAGATCAGCGCGGTCATGGCGTCAACCGACACATCGACGCTGGGGGCTGCCGTCCAGTCGCTTCAGCAGACCCTGGTCAGTCAGATGAATACCCAGGACTCCGGGGGATATCTGTTCGCCGGCACCAATTCCGGAACGGCTCCCGTGTCTCTGGCCGGATATCCCGCCGCCGGTTTCACCGCCGGGGCGTCGGATACCAGCTACTACACCGGCAATACCGCCGTGCTGTCGGTCCGGGTTTCGCCTCAGCAGTCCGTCAGCTATGGCGTGACCGGCGACAATCCCGCGTTCGAGCAGGCCATGCGCGCTGTGCAGGCGACTATCCAGGCGGCCAATCTGACCTCGACGACGATCAACGGATCGCTGACCTCCACCAGCCCCACCGCCGCCACCAGCGTGGCGGCCGGGACCTTCACCATCAACGGCGGCGGCACCGTGACCGTCAATGCGGGTGATTCGTTGCAAACAATTGCCGGGGCCATCAATGCCGCTGCCGGCGCTACGGGCGTGACGGCCCACGTCGTCGGCAACAACGGCGTTTATTCCCTCCAGGTCTCAAGCGGCAGCAGTGCGGCGCTGACCTTCACGAACGGCACGGGAACCGCGCTTTCGAACCTGGGACTGTCCAACAGCACCTTCACCCAGGCGGTTCAGACGCAGTTGAAGGCGGCCTATGGTGTGGCGACGACGGCGGTCACCAACTTGTCGAACCTTCAGGAAACAGTGGCCTCTGCCTCGTCGCAGTTGAAATCGGCCGGTACCCAGCAGACCACCTATGTGACCTACCTCCAGAATTCCCTGTCCAGCGTCAAGGATGTCGACACCGCGCAGGCGGCGGCCAAAGTATCGCAGTATCAGACGCAGCTTCAGGCCTCTTATCTGGCGGTGTCACAGATCTCGAAGCTCAACCTGGCCCAGTATCTGTAACCGGCATCGGGGCTGCGGTATCGGTGTCCGTTCGCGAGGAAAGAGTCCCCCAGGGATCGACGGTGCGGACGGGCGCCGGCACCTGCCGGGCCCGGCGTCGGAGCGGGCGGAAAAAAATGCCGCCCTCGATCCGACGATCACGGGCGCCTGATCCGGAATCCATGAAAAACAGCCCACTCCGCCCGTCCGGACGGAGTGGGTAATTTTTTCCGCTGAAGGGAGGTCCCCCCTCTGGCCGTCCTTTGGTGAGGACGTCAGAAGGGCGCCACGACGTCGAAGATCTGCTGTCCGTAACGGGGCTGCTGAATATCGTTGAGCGTGCCCCGGCCGCCGTAGGTGATCCGGGCTTCGGCGATCTTGTCCGACGTGATTGTATTGGTTGAGGAAATGTCCTCGATCCGGATGATTCCCTGGACCGACAGTTCCCGCATGTCGCCATTGACGCGCAGTTCCTGCTTACCGGCGATGACCAGATTGCCGTTGGGCAGTTTCTGCACGACGGTGGCCGCGAGGTTGATCGTCACCTGCTCGGCGCGCGCCATGGATCCATTGCCGGTCATGCCGCTGGAGCTGCCGAAACTGAACAGATTGGACGAACTCGCGCCGCCGAAGACGTGTCCTATGCTTTTTTCGAGGCCGAGGAACGTGAAGCTCGGGTTGGCGGCCTCGGAACTGTTCGTCGCGGTGGTGGGCTTGTTGCTGAGCGCGCCGCTCTCGTTGATGTTCACCGAGACCGGCAGGATGTCGCCGATTTCGGTCGCCCGCTGGTCCTTGAAGACCGCGCGGGCGCCCCGGCGCCACAACGAGTTCGTTCCCGAGGGCGCGGCGGTCGGGGTGGGCATGGGCATGCTGACCGGCTGATAGTTGGGCGTCTGGGTCGGATCCTGGATCCTCGACACCTGGGGCTTTTCGCCGATTTCCGACATGCGTTCGAAGAAGTTGCAGCCACTGACCATCGCCGTCGCCGACAACAGAAGGGCGGCTTTGAAAGTGAAGGAGCGCGCGTGGGACATGATGCTGATCCTCAATTCGCGAGGGCGGTCGCCCCATTCATCGAGACGCTGACGAGGTTGGTGCCCTCAATCCGGCCTTCGACGGTCAGGTTGCTATGGCTGTTCGTGACACGGATGACGTCGCCGACGCTTCCCTGCTCGACGGCATGGCCCTGGGTCGACAGCGACATCGTCCCCGACTTCAGAACCATGGTCACCAGCGCTCCGCGCAGAACTGCCAAAGGCTTCTGAATGTCGGCGGTCGAAACCATCTGGCCCGGGCGGAGCATCTGACGCGGCGTGTAGCCGATCATCTGGCTGGCGTCGGTGATGACGTCGCGGCGCACATTGTCCTCGCGCACACGGTTCCAGGTGATGTCCTGCTTCGTGATCACGTCACCCCGATTGACCGGATGCGACAGAACAGGAACCTCGGTGGTCTGAAAAACGCGGCCGGCGAGGCGGATGCGGGTCGCCGAAGGAGAGTTTACGGGGGCTTCCACCGTGACGGTGAAGCGCTTGTAGCGCTGATCGTAAAGAACGTCCCTGACACCGATCTGCGCATTGGCGCCGACCGGGACGACCAGGGTGGCCGTCCGGTTGGCAAGCTCGATCTGCGCATCGGCGGGCACGCCCTGGTCGGCGAGCGCCGCCAGGATCTCCATCTCGATCTGGTCGTGGGAGATCGTGACGCCCGACCGCTCCACCACCGACTGTTCGAACGCGTTTTGCGGCTGCCAGTCGATCCGGTTGGTCACCGCCACCCTCTGCAGCCATTCCGCGTCCAGGATCGCCCGCCGCCCGGGCGCCGGAGACCGGGCGATGGCGGTGTCGGCCTTGGATCCGACGTTGTCGAACAGATCGCCCAGCTTCAGGATGTCGCCGTCCACCACGACATTGTTGCGCAGAACGGCGGTCCCGGCCAGCGCCGGTGCGGCGGCGAGACTGACGGCAAATCCGGCGGCGACGGTAAGGGCAAACGCGAAACGCTTCATGATCCTGACCTTTGTATGCAGAGGACGGTTAAGACTTCAACTGGGACGTGGTCTGCATCATGTTGTCGGCCGTCTGAATGACCTTGGAGTTCATCTCATAGGCCCGCTGGGCGCTGATGAGATTGGTCATCTCGGACACGGAATTGACGTTGGATCCTTCGAGCCAACCCTGAAGGATCGAGCCGAATCCGGGGCTTCCGGGCGTGGCGGAGATGGGGCCGCCGGAGGACGCGGTCTGCAGGAACAGATTGTTGCCCTCCGCCTCTAGACCCGCCTCGTTGGGGAAGTTGGCGAGCTGGATCTGTCCCACGACGGAGGCCGTGTTCTGCCCGTCAATGGTCACGGAGACCTGTCCCGCGCTGTTGATCGTGGTGCTGACCGCGTTGGACGGGATGGTGATGCCGGGGAGAACGGTGTAGCCGGTGGCGGTGATGAGCTGGCCCTGGGGGCTCAACTGGAACGTGCCGTCCCGGGTATAGGCGGTGCTTCCGTTCGGAAGCTGGATCTGGAAATAACCTTTGCCCTGGATGGCGACGTCCAGCGTGTTGTTGGTGTTGTTCATCGGCCCCTGTTCGGTGACGCGGTAGACGGATGTCGTCTTGACGCCGAGTCCGAGTTGGACGCCCGAAGGAACGATGGTGTTGTTGTCCGAGGAAAATGTGCCGACGCGCTGCAGGTTCTGGTACAGCAGGTCGGTGAACTCGGGAAGCCGCCGGCTGTAGGCGGTCGTGTTCATGTTGGCGATGTTGTTGGAGATCACTTCCACATGGGTCTGCTGTGCCTGCATTCCCGTGGCGGCGATGTTCATGGCCCTCATGGTCTCGGTCCCTTCTTACGCGGTCTGCTGCGATTGCGACAGCACGGGCATGGCCTTCATCTGCCGGTCGTGCTCGTTCTGGATAAGGTTCTGGATGCTCTCGTAATTGCGCATGATGGTCAGCATGTGGGTCATTTCGACCACCGGCTGGACGTTCGATTCCTCCAGCATTCCCTGCGAAACATTGGCGGTGTCCGCCACGTTCGCGGTCTGGGCGGTCTGATAGGTGCCGTCTCCGACGGCGCGCAATTCCTGGTCATTGTCGAAGGTGACGACCTTCAGCTTTCCGATCATGCCGTTCTCGGTCGAGACGGTGCCGTCGCCCGCCACGGAGACCTCGGCCTCGTTGGGCGCCAGCACGATCGGCGTGTCGTTCTGCTGGAGAACCGGCAGTCCGGCCGAATTGACGACCATCCCGTTCTCGTCCAAACGGAAATGACCGTCTCGGGTGTAGCGGGGGCCGGCCGGGGTATCGACAGTGAAATAGCCGTCGCCATGGATGGCGATATCGAGCGGCGCATCGGTCTTTTTCGCCGGGCCTTCGCGGGTGTCGCGAAGGGTTCCGACGTCGCGGACATAGGAGACCTGACGGCCGAAGGGGGTCGTGTCGGATTTCGTCTTCACCAGATAGTCGGTGAACATCACCTGCTGGTCCTTGAACGCCGGCGTGTTGGCATTGGCGAGGTTGTTCGCGACAACCTCGAGCTGGCGCCACAGGGCGGTCTGGCGGGACAGGGCGACGTAAGACGTGTTTTCCATAACGCGGAAATCCTGCGAAGTTGGACGCCGAAATCCAATGCAGGATGTGTGCCATCTTTTAGAAAGATCTGTAATCTATTGATATTGCTTATTTTTGCCAATTCGGGACGGCGGTGGCGGGCGGTTGGGGAATTGGGTGCCGGGTAGTTATTGCCCGGTCCCCGAGGCCTTGTTATGGTTCCCCGGGGATGCATTTTCGGGTGCTATCAACCAGTTGTTAACCGCCGAAGCCTACTGTGTAGGTTGACGAACTCCAGGCGCCGGGCGAGGTGCCTTGCGAGGATGGAGTATCATGGCCGAAGACCTGGAAGAAGACTTTGAAGAAGGCGAAGGCTCCGACGAACAGGAGGCGTCATCGTCGGGGCAGGAAGGTGGTTCAAAGAAGAAACGGCTGATCCTCATCCTCGTCGTTGTCGCCATTCTGGCGGTTGTCGGCGTTGCCGCCGGTCTTTACTTCTCGGGACTGCTCGATCCGCTGCTGCATTCCTCCAAGACGGAGAGGCATGCGGAGGAGGAGAAGCCCAAGGAAGTGCATGCGGCGGTCTTCTATGACCTGCCGGAAATCCTCGTGAATTTGAATTCCGCCGGGCGCAAGCAGAACTTTCTCAAGATCCGCATCAGCCTCGAACTCGACAGCCCGCTTGATGTCTCGAAGGTCGAGGCGGTGATGCCGCGGATCATCGACAACTTCCAGGTCTATCTTCGCGAACTCCGGATCGAGGATCTTCAGGGCTCCGCCGGGATGTTGCGCCTGCGCGAGGAGCTTCTGACCCGCGTCAACAACGCGGTCAAGCCGGCGAAGGTCAATGACGTTCTGTTCAAGGAAATGCTGGTTCAGTGACGGGTGGGGGCCGCGATGGCTGACGACAGCGTAGACGGTGGCGAAGGCCGGTCCTCCGAGGACGAAGAAGCCCTCATGCGCGAATGGGCCGCCATGGCCGGCGGCGAGGGCGAGGAGGAGGCCGGTGCGGATGCCGTCGGTGCCGGTGATGGTGGCGGCCAGGAGAACGCCGATTCCGTCGCCGCGGAATGGGAAGCCATGCTGGGCGGTTCCGAGGACGGAGCCGATGCCGAGGCCGGCGACGCCATGGCGGCCGGGACCTCGACCCGCGTTCTGAACCAGGACGAGATCGACTCCCTTCTGGGTTTTGACGATTCCGCCGCCGGCAGCGGCGACCGGTCGGGCATCCAGGCAATCCTGAATTCGGCGCTGGTCTCCTACGAGCGTCTGCCCATGCTGGAGGTGGTGTTCGACCGCCTCGTGCGCATGATGTCGACCAGCATGCGCAATTTCACGTCGGACAATGTCGAGGTGTCGCTCGACAACATTCTTTCGCTCCGGTTCGGCGACTATCTGAATTCCATTCCTCTCCCCGCCATGCTGGCGGTGTTCAAGGCCGAGGAGTGGGACAACTATGGATTGCTGACGGTCGACTCCTCGCTGATCTATTCGAGCGTTGACGTTCTGCTGGGCGGTCGCCGCGGCACCGCGGCGATGCGGATCGAGGGGCGGCCCTACACCACGATCGAGCGCAATCTGGTCGAACGGATGGTCCATGTGGTGCTGGCCGATCTGTCCGCCGCATTCGATCCGTTGTCCCCCGTGACCTTCCGTTTCGACCGTCTGGAGACCAATCCGCGGTTCGCGACGATTTCCCGTCCGTCCAATGCCGCGATCGTCGCCAAACTCCGCATCGATATGGAGGACCGCGGCGGCCGTCTCGAATTGATGCTGCCTTACGCGACCCTGGAGCCGGTCCGTGAACTTCTGTTGCAGATGTTCATGGGCGAAAAGTTCGGTCGCGATTCGATCTGGGAAACCCACCTGGCGGAGGAACTGTGGCTGACCGACGTCGAGATGGAGGCTGTGCTCGACGAGCAGGTCATGCCGCTGCGCGACATCCTCAATCTACGTGTCGGTTCCAAGATCATGCTGAACGCCATGCCGGAATCGACTGTCGAGCTGAGGTGCGGTGATGTGCCGATGTTCGGGGGCAAGATGGGGCGCAAGGGGACCCATATCGCCATCCGGATTGAAGACAAGATCAAGAAGGAACGGGTTTGATGGATTACAAGCTCGCTCTCGATCTGATCATCGCTGTGCTGCTGGCGGCGACCATTGTCTATGCCGCAATTCTCAACGGGAAGTTGAATCAACTTCGTAAAAACCGTGATGATCTCGCCAAGCTGGTGGCGGCTTTCAATGAGGCTACAGTCCGCGCAGAGGCAGGAATTCCCAAGTTGAAACGGGTTTCCGAGGAGGCGAGTTCCACCCTTGTGGAACGCGTGGAAAAAGCTCAATCTCTACGCGATGACCTCGCTTTTATGATCGAACGGGCGGACGCCATGGCCAACCGCCTGGAAGGTGTGGTGCGGTCGGCCCGTACGGAAGGCAAGCCTTCGCCGGCGCCACAGTCGCCGAGGGGGCCGATCTTGCGTCCGACGGCAACACCGGCGTCGGCGGCGCCGGTGGCGGCGGCGCCGGCCCAGCCGGCGGTATCGGCGATGCCGCCGCTGACGGCGACCCGGGGCGACGACCTTGAGGACGATCGCTCCGAGGCCGAGCGGGAATTGTTGCGCGCCCTTCAGGCCGTGCGTTGAGTTGAGGGACCGATGGCGAAACAACCCAGATCCACAACTCCTTTTACCGCCGGACAGAAGGTGGCGCAGAGGCGTCGGCAGGCACCGGGGGTGCGGCTTCTTCCCGTGACCATTTTTGTGGCGGCTTTGATGCTGTCGGTTCGCGTCAATGACATCTGGCGGGGGATCGCGACCAACGGGCTGCCATCGCTCACGCTGAATGAGACGCTGGCGCAGCAGCCACCGCCGCCGGGTGGACGCAAACGCGGACAGCCGTCGCCGTCTGCCCAGGGCGATAGCGCGGCCCAGACCCCGCCGCAGACGGGGGCACCCACGTCGCCGGCGGCAGGGACACCGGCCTCGTCCGGCTCCGCACCCGCGGCCGGTGGAACCCAGGCGCCATTGCCGGCGGCCGTGCCGAGCGCGCCGGCGTCGGAAGGGGAGCCGCCGACGTTCACGCAGAACGAAATCGATGTTCTTCAGAAGCTGGCGGAGCGCCGCGAGGCGCTGGACGCCCGTCAGCGCGATCTCGACCTCCGGGAAAACATGATCAAGGCGGCTGAAAGCCGGATCGACAAGAAGATCGCGGAGATGAAAACGCTTCAGTCCAATGTCGAGGGAATGCTGAAGCAGGTCGATGACCAGGATGACGGCAAGATGAAAAGCCTGGTCAAGATTTACGAAAATATGAAGCCGAAAGACGCTGCGAAAATATTCGAAAAGCTCGACATGCCGATCCTTCTTGGCGTGATCACCCATATGAAGGAACAGAAGGTCGCGCCGATCATGGAACAGATGGAGCCCGGTTCGGCCAAGCAGCTAACAGATGCTATCGCCATGCGGCGCGCGACAAAAGCGGAAGGTCAGGGAGGTGGCTGACCCTCGGTCTTAAAAACACTTGATCCAATTGGATTTCCGTATTTTAACTAGAGTCAATACCACTGTTGCCACGTTTTGGTAATTTGATCTGTGGCATAAAAGGAGTGACGGATGGCTGTCGACAAAAACATGCATGTTTTGATTGTGGACGATTACAAGACCATGTTGCGTATCATCCGCAATCTCCTGCGGCAGATCGGGTTCGTCAACATTGACGAGGCGACCGATGGCTCGATGGCGCTGCAAATGATGCGCGGCGGCAATTATGGTCTGGTCATCTCCGACTGGAACATGGAGCCGATGACCGGACTCCAGCTCCTGCGCGAGGTTCGCGGCGACGCCAAGCTGAAGAATACGCCTTTCATCATGGTGACGGCGGAATCGAAATCGGAGAACGTCATTGCGGCCAAGGAAGCCGGCGTTTCCAATTATATCGTCAAGCCGTTCAACGCTGAGACTCTTCAGGCCAAGATGGTCAGCGTTCTCGGCGAGTTCTAAGGGAGACCTTCGATGTCATCGACCGTCGATCGGGATCTCGCCCTGCATCTGGACAGTTTGCGGCAGCAAAAGGGCGAAACGGTCAAGGTCGAGGAGGTGGGAGACGTCGTCCGCTCTCTTCTGACATCCTTGTCCGGCGATGTTTCGGCAGGGGATCTGCGACTGTTTTCCGAAGTCCAGGCGCTTGCGACCTACATCCATAACGCCAAGATGGAAATCGCCGCGCTCCGGCCACAGGATATTCAGCACGAGTACATCGCTTCGGCGACGGATGAACTGGATGCCATTGTCGGTGCTACCGAAAACGCCACGAACGCCATTCTGGATGCCGCAGAAAAACTGGAGTCGTTGACGCCCGACCTCGCTCCCGAGGTCGGCCAGCGGCTGACCGAGCAGACCACACTCATCTACGAAGCCTGTAATTTCCAGGACATCACGGGGCAACGGATCACCAAGGTGGTGCGGGCGCTCAAACACATCGAGGAACGTATCGACGCCCTCGTGGAGGCCTTCGGTCCGGAACTCGAAAGGCCGGCGGAGGCCCCTGCGGAAGCGGTGAAGGAGGGGTTCCCGAGTGACGAGGATCTTCTGAACGGCCCGCAAATGCCTGACCAGGCTCATGATCAGGCGGCGATCGACGCTCTGTTCGACAATTCGTGACAGTCATCATGTCCGGTCGCGCGCCGTGTGGTCCGGCGGGCGGCCGGGGTTCCAGTGCCGTCAGCGATCCCCTCGGTTTTCTTGTGCCATCCCCGGCGGCCGGGCTCCGGGCGGGCCCGCCGCGGTCGCGGCACCGGGCGGGAGCTATTGCGGTTGAGCCACGGAACCCGGAGCAAGGGGGCACCGAGTAAATGAAGTTTCGGCGTCTTCGTCGGGTTTTGCCTCTGGCGGTCGCGCTATGCCTTTCCGGCCCTGTCGTTCTTGCCCAGACCGCCGGTCCGTCCCCCCGGGGGACCCTGCATGACGGCTTTGCGCGGATGGTGTTCGACTGGGACGGGCCTGTCCAGTATTCCGCGGATGTGATCAATGGTGAGCTGGTGGTCCGCTTCGACCGCCCGATCCATGGCGACTTCCACAGCCTGCTGCGGCCGCTGAGCCGCTATCTCCGCGGCGTGTCGGTTTCCGAGGACCATCAGACCGCGAGCTTCATCCTGGCGCATCCGATTCAGGTTCGCGCCTTCTCCGGCGACAACAACGCCATCACCGTCGATCTGCTCGATTCTCCCCAGGACACGTCGGCATCCGGCCAGTCGGCATCCGTCCAGCCGCCAGCCGGCCGTCCGGCCACGGCCCCGTCGTCGGGCGGTGCCGACGGGGCTGCGTCCACCGACGGTCAGCCGGTTTCACTGCTGCCGTCCTCTCCGAGAGTGCCGTCTGCCGGCACGCCGCCCTCGGGGGAAAGATCCACTCCGACCGCATCCCAGACGCCATCCCCGGCCGCAGGGACGCCGCCCCCCGCCGCGCCCCGCGCCGCTTCGTCGGGGCCCGGGCGCGGCGAGCCGGGAGGCGCCGTCGAGGTTCGCGCCGGTGAACATGGCACCTTCAACCGGGTCGTCTTCACCTTCCCGTCGCCGGTGACCTATCGGGTTGAGCAGCAGGGCGGGCATGCCAGCGTCACCTTCGCGAGGTCCGTGAAATTCGACCTCTCTCCGCTTCAGGGGGCGTTGCCGTCCGACATCTCCGTCCAGGTGGCCGAGGGAGGAACCCGTTCCTCAGGAGTGACCCTCACGCTTCCCGACAGCGCACGCCTGCGGCACTTCACATCGGGCCCCAAGGTGGTTATCGATATTGTCCGCGATGCCGCGGCGTCGGCTCCGGCGACCGCGGGCAAGCCGGCCTCCGCCGAGGGCGACCTTGTGCTGCCGGCGCTGAAGCCTTTGTCCGGACAGGAGCCGCCCAGGCTGCCATCGGAGAGTCTGACCGCCCCGGCCCCGGGATCCCAGCCCCGCCCGCCCGCGGGGAGCGCCGGTGGAAAACCCGGCCCGTCTCCCGCATCCGCCTCCCCATCGTCGCCGCCTGCGTCGTCCGCATCCTCCGCTTCCCCGGCCAAGGCTGAACCACCCGCCCCCGCGGCGTCGGCGCGGCCGACAGTGACGCAGGCCCCGGTGGTGCAGGCCCCGGTCGTGCAGGTCCCGGTGGTGCAGATCCCCACCGCGCAGGCTCCTGCCGCCGTTCCGGCACCGGCCGGCGATAACGACAAGGTCTTCAGCCTCAGCGTGTCCTGGGAAAAGCCGGTCGCGGCCGCCGTTTTCCGCCGTGCCGGTTATCTGTGGGTCGTTTTCGACCGGAGCCAGGATGTCGATACAAAGCTGCTGCGCCGCCTGGGCGGCGAGGCGGTCGTCGCGGTGGACCAGATCCCCAACCGCGAGGCGACGGTCCTGCGCCTGATCGTGCAATCGGACTACGAGCCCAGCGTGCGTCGCGACGGATTGCTCTGGGTGATCGATCTGATGCGTCAGCCCGCCCTGCCCAAGGACCCGATTCCCGTCACGGCGCCCTCGTCGCTGCCCAATGGCATCGGCATTTCGCTCGCGGTGGCCGATGCCGGCAATGTCGTCACGGTGACCGACCCCGAGGTCGGGGACAGCATCCTCGTGGTGCCCGTCATTCCCCTGGGCGCCGGTGTCTATCCGGGGCGCGACACGCCCGACGTGGATCTGCTGCCCACGGTCCAGGGCATTGCCATGGTCCCGCATGTTGACGGGCTTGACGTGCGTCCGACGCGGGGAACCGTTTCGATTTCGCAGGGCAATGGCGGCAGTCTCCGGCTGTCGGGCGTCGGCGGACGCCAGGTCGCGGCAGCCCGGCAGTCGGCCGCCGAGGGATTCTTCGATGTCGGCACCTGGAAGCGGGGCGGCCCGGATGCCTTTGCCGAGGAACGCCGGAAGTTCGAGGCCAATCTTCCGCTGGTCCCGCCGGCCGGCCGCAGTGCCGCGCATATGGAGGCGGCCCGGTTCTTCTTCGCCAATGGCTTCGCGCCGGAGGCTCTCGGCTTCCTGCGTCTGGCCGCAGGGGAGGATCCGTCCCTTGCCGACACCGGGCCGTTCCGCGCCTTGCGCGGTGCCAGCAATCTTCTGATGGGGCGGGCCGACGAGGCGGTTGCGGATCTCGACAGTCCGCTGGTCAAGGATGATCCTGAAAGCCGCGTCTGGCAGGCGGCGGCGCATGTCGCGGCCGGCGATCGTCCCGCCGCCTGGGACAAAGCCCTGGCGGCGGGATTGCCGGCCATCGGCGGCTATCCGAAGCCGCTGGCCTGGCCCATGGCGGTTCTGGCGGCGAAAGCGTCGCTGGCAGCCGCCGACGACGATGCGGCGCAAAAGTCTCTCGATGTTCTCGACCGGTCGATCATCTCCCCGCGGGAGGAGGCCCTGCTCGACTATCTGCATGGCGCCCTGAACGAAATGGGCGGGCAGTTCGACAAGGCGATCGACGATTACGAACATGCGGCGAAGGGGGATAACCGGGAATACCGCGCGCGCGCGGCACTGGCCGAGACTGAGTTGCTTTTGAAGCTGGGACGGATCACGCCGCTTGCAGCGGCCGACCGCCTCGACCATCTCCGGTTTGCCTGGCGGGAGGAGGACTTCGAGTTCGGCCTGCTGAAGCGGCTGGCCGAGTTGCAGGTTCAAGCCGGGGCCTATCCGGAGGCACTGCGCACCATGCGTTCGGTGGTCAACAACTATCCCGACAATAAACGGGTGTCGGAAGTGTCCTCGATGATGAGCGACACCTTCTCCCGCCTCTATCTCGGCGGGGTGGCCGACAGCATGTCGCCGGTATCGGCGATCGGGCTTTACGACGAGTTCCGTGATCTGACGCCGACAGGGGCCAAGGGCGACGAGATGATCCGCCGTCTGGCCGACCGTCTGGCCTCGGTCGATCTTCTTGACCGCGCCGCCGAACTTTTGAAACATCAGGTGTCATTCCGGCTCCAAGGGCTCGACAAGGGACGGGTCGGCGCCCAGCTTGCCCTGCTCGATCTGCTGAACCAGCAGCCACAGGCTGCCCTGGATGCGATCAACGGCAGCGATGCGCCGGGATTGCCCGATGACCTGCAGCGGCAGAGGCGTCATCTGAAAGCCCGGGCTCTGTCGGACGTCGATCATGTCCCGGAGGCGATCCAGCTTCTCGCCGGAGACAATAGTGCCGAGGCGCAGCAGCTCAGGGCGGAGATCTACTGGCGCAAGCAGGACTGGGGCAATGCCGCGCAGGCGCTGGAGGTCATGGTGCCGCCTCCGGACCGTGGCGCGAAACTGGACGATGCCTCGGCCCGTCTTGTCCTGGCCTGGGCGACCTGTCTGGTGCTCGGCAATGACGAGCGCGGTCTGGCCGCTCTCCGGCGCGGCTTCGGGGCCGCCCTGTCCGGGACCTCCTATAACGACGGCTTCGCCCTTCTGACCAGCGCTCTCGACAAGGATGTACCGGACATGCCGGCCATCGCGCAAAAGATCAAGGAGGCGCAGGGCTTTCAGACCTTCATGGGGACCTACAAAAAGCGGCTTCAGTCGGGCGGCCTGTCGGCGATCAACTGAGGGCGGACGGGACACTGTCCGCCTGCCTTCCGGGACGGGGCAGACCCGTCCTGCCCGGGCGGCGGAGCCAGGGTTTAAGCCTTTCTTAAAGGCGGACGGAGCATGGTTTCAGGAGCAACATCCGAAAGGCGGGATCGTGGCGGCGGACGACGGCAAGGATGCGAAGGCGGCCCGGCGCGAGATCGCGGTTGCCCTCTCCTATCGTCCGCAGGCGGGCGATCAGGCGCCACGGGTGGTGGCAAGCGGACGGGGCGAGACGGCCCGCGGGATCCTGGAGCGCGCGTTCAAAAGCGGCGTCAAGGTCCGCGAGGACGCCGATCTGGCGGAGCTTTTGTCGCTTGTCGATGTCGACAGTGTCATTCCACTGGAAGCGTTTATGGCGGTCGCGGAAATACTCGCCTATGTCTATCGGGCCAATCAGCAGGCGGCGCCGGATCCCCTGTTCGGGGAGGGAGGGTTGACATGACCTGCGATCCGTCGACCCGCGAAGAGCTTTCCAAGGTTTCATCGCTGGCCCTGACCGCCCGGCGCCTGATCGCGTCCGGCAAGCTGGTCGATCTGTCCGCTCTGGAGGAACGGGTGCGGGCCGTCTGCGAAACGATCGGATCCATGCCCCGCGAGGACGGTCAGGATCTCATCGGCGATATGGAGGCGCTGATCGGCCGGCTGGACCAGCTTGAGAGAGATTTGCAAAAACGCCTTGCCGAAAGCGGCGACGACGTGCCATCGGCCGGACGCTGACGGGTCATGGATTGGGATCTCTATTTTCGGGCCGTTCTGGCGCTGGGGGTCGTCCTGGCGCTGATTGCCGCGGCTGCGTGGGTGGCGCGCCGTTATGGACTGGGAGGGGCCCTGGCCCTTGGGCGCAAGGCCCGTCGTCTGGCGCTGGTCGAGGTGCTGCCCCTTGACAATCGGCGCCGTCTGGTTCTGGTACGCAAGGACGGTGTCGAGCATCTTCTGCTGATCGGCGGGGCATCGGATCTGGTGGTGGAAAAGGGGTGGTCGTCCTCCGACGAGGATCTGGACGCCGCCGTCGAGGAAAAGGATAAGGATCGGTGAGGCGCCGGCTGTCTTTCGCTCTGGTTGGCCTCGCGGTCGTAGCGGGAGGGCTGATGCTGGCCCATCCGGCGTCCGCGCAGCAGTTTACCCTCGATCTTGGCGAGGGAGCCTCGACGACGGGCCGTCTGGTCCAGCTCATCGCCTTGATGACGGTGCTGTCGCTGGCGCCGTCCATTCTGGTGATGGTCACATCCTTCACGCGGATCGTGGTCGTTCTGTCATTCCTGAGGCAGGCCCTGGGCACCCAGACCGCGCCGCCGAACATGGTGATGATCAGTCTTGCTTTGTTCCTGACGGGATTCGTCATGACGCCGACCTTGCAGGCGTCCTATCAGCAGGGGATCGAACCTCTTCTGGCCAACCGGATCGACGAGATCGAGGCATTCGACCGTGCCGTGAAGCCGGTCCATGCCTTCATGATGCATCATGTGCGCGAGCAGGACCTGCAACTGTTTCTCAATCTATCCCATACGAAGCCCGTGGCCGACCCGGCGGACACACCGCTCCAGGTCCTGATTCCGGCGTTCATGATCAGTGAACTGCGACGCGCGTTCGAAATCGGATTCCTCATCTATCTGCCGTTTCTCATCATCGACATGCTGGTGGCGTCGGTGTTGATGAGCATGGGCATGATGATGTTGCCGCCAGCGACCTTCTCTTTGCCATTCAAACTCATTTTTTTCGTTCTGGTTGATGGCTGGTATCTGATCGCAGGATCCCTGGTGCAAAGTTTCGGCCCGATCTGACCGCAGGACGCATGATCCGTGCGGACCGCCGATCGGAGGGGATTGCAATGATGGACAGGCCTCGGGCACTGTTCATTGTTTCTTAAAATGCCGGGCCTTACACTGATCCCGTGACGGCATTGGCCGGGGCCGGGCGAGCCGGCGGCCGATGGTCGCGGGATTTCAGGAAATCAGGGCTTTCAGGGAATCAGGGCCATGTTCGAGGATCTCACTCTTTTCGCGATGGCGCGCAAGTCGATGAACTGGCTGGCGAAGCGTCAGGAGGTGTTGTCCGAGAACGTTGCCAATGCCAACACGGGAAATTATCAGGCCAAGGATCTGGCGCCCCTGTCCTTCAAGAATCTTGTCGATAAGGACACGGCGGTGCGGGCGGTGACGACCAACCCGATGCATGTCTCGCCGATGGTCGAACCGGTCCGTTTCGAGACGTTGACGGAGCGCCGGCCCGAGGAATCGAAGCCCAATGGCAATTCGGTCCTGATCGAGGAGCAGATGCAGAAGATCGGCGAGGTCAAAAGCAATTACGAGCTGGCCGCCAATCTGTTGCAGAAGAACATGGCCATGCTGAAGACCGCCATCGGCAAGGGTGGCGGGTCGTGACGCCGGGGTTCCCGTGAAAAATGCCGGCGGACGGGGTCCGGCCGGGTTTTCCGCGGGATGAAGGGATGGAATCTTGGACGACCTTAACAAAGCATCGCTGATCGCGACATCCGGGATGAAGGCGCAGTCCGAGCGGATGCGTGTGGTGTCGGAGAATCTCGCCAACGCCGATTCCCTGCCGACATCGCCCGACGACACGCCCTACCGGCGGAAAATCATCAGCTTTCGCAATATCCTCGACAAGACGTCGGGCGCCGACATGGTCAAGGTCAAGAAGGTCGACGTCGACCGGTCGGAATTCCAGAAGAAGTACGATCCGAAACATCCGGCCGCCGACAGCAGCGGCTATGTGCTGGCCCCCAACGTCAATCCCCTGATCGAACTGATGGACATGCGCGAGGCGCAGCGGTCCTACGAGGCCAATCTGAACGTCGTGAGCGTGTCGAAGAGCATGCTTTCCAAAACAATTGACATGTTGAAGTAATGCCGGTCAACTTTCCGGCTCCCGGCAAAACGATGAAATGGTAGGTGGACTTTGGCCATAACCTCAATCACCGACGCCATCGCCGCTTACAATAACGCGGCTAAATCCGTAACGGGTGGGGGCGCCTCCGACGCGGCCGCCGAAACCGGCGAGACCGGCGGCGATTTCGCCAGTCTGCTGCGCGACGGGGCCAAGGCCGCCATCGACGCCGGCAAGAAAAGCGAGGAGCTGTCGAAAGCGGGCCTGGCCGGCAAGGCCGATGTCCGCGATGTCGTGACCGCTGTCAATAATGCCGAGCTGACGCTTCAGACGGTCGTCGCCGTGCGCGACAAGGTGATTTCCGCCTACAGCGAAATCCTGCATATGGCCATCTGACATCTCGGGCGGGACGGAGGGGGCTCCCGGCTCTCCCCGCCGTCGCCCCGATGACCCCGGAACGCCGGCCGCCGCCAAGGGGCGCCGCTTTTCCGGGATCGACGGCCGGAGACGGAGATCCGTTCGGTTCGATGAACGTCGGGGATGGCGATGACGACGCGGACGATGATGTCCGTTCGCATCCTTCCCCCAACCGACCTGGAGTGTGATGACAGAGGGAGACCTGATCGAGCTGGCGCGCGCCTGCATGCTGGTCATGATGAAAGTGGCGGCCCCGCCGCTGCTCGCGGGTCTGCTGATCGGTCTCGCGATTTCCCTGTTTCAGGCGCTGACCCAGATCCAGGAGATGACCCTGACCTTCGTCCCGAAGGTTCTCGCGGTCTTTCTCACGCTGCTGATTTTTCTGCCGTTCATCCTGCACACCTTGATGGACTTCACCCATATGGTCCTGGATCGCGCCATAGCGGGCGGCTGACGATGCTGCGCGACATTCTGTCGACGAACGTCTATGGCTTCCTGCTGATCTTCGTGCGGGTCGGCGCCGCCATCATGTTCTTTCCGGGATTGAGCAGCGCCGCGATTGCGGTCAGGATCCGTCTTCTGCTGGCGCTTTCCATCGCTTTTCTGCTGGTGCCGACGCTGGGCGGCCAGTTGCCCCGGATGCCCGCCGATCCCCTGTCGATGCTGCTGTTGATCGCGTCGGAGGCGACGATCGGGGTGTTTTTCGGCATCCTGGGGCAGGTGCTGTTCCTGCCGATCGATATTGCCGGGGCGTCGATCGGGTTTTCGCTCGGTCTGACCAATATGTTCACCCATGACGTCGTCACGCAGGAGCAGAGCCAGTTGATGACCGGCCTGCTCAATCTGATCGCCGTGACCATGGTGTTCGCGACGGACACCCATCATCTGATGTTTCAGGCGGTGGTGGACAGCTATACGCTGTTTGCGCCGGGCGCGACGCCGCCCTTCGACGGCTTTTCCGAAATGTTGATGCGGACATCGTCCGACGCCATGACAATCGGATTCAAGCTGGCGGCTCCGGCCATCGTTTTCGCCATGACCTTCAACAGCGCCCTGGCACTTCTGAACCGGTTGGTGCCGCAGGTGCAGGTTTTCTTCGTCGGCGTGCCGATCCAGGTGATGGGTGGTCTTTCCATCCTGGCCTTCTGTCTTCCGGCCCTGATGATCTGGTTCCTGCGCTTCTTCACCGACAGCCTCACGTCCTTCCTGGCCCCCGGGTGAGCCATGGCCGAGGACGACGACTCCAAATCCGAGGAACCAACAGGCAAACGGCTTTCCAAAGCGCGGGAGGAGGGCGACGTCCTCCAGTCGATGGAGGTCAAGACGGCGGCCATGCTGACCGCCATGACCGTCTTCGTCTGGCTGATCGCGCCGATGTCCATGTCGCGGCTCAAGGTCTATCTGTCCGGGTTCCTCGCCCATCCCGACGCGATCCGGATCGGAACGGGAGAGGAGCTGTCGTCCTTTGCCGCCGATGTGGCGGGCAATCTGGCGCTTGCCGCCGTGCTCCCCTTCGGTTTTCTGATGCTGGTCGGACTCATTTCCGGCCTCGGACAGACCGGCTGGCTGCTGGTGGTCAAGAAGATCATCCCGGACCTCAACAAGATCAATCCGTTGGCCGGGTTCCAACGGATGTTCTCTTTGCGCTCGGTGATCGAACTCGCCAAAAGCACCGCGAAAATGCTGGTTGTCGCGGTGATCTGCTATCTGGTGCTGCGTCCGCGCATCGCCGATCTCGATCTGCTGCCGTCGATGGAGACGATCGCCATCCTGTCCTATATGCACCGGCTGCTGATCCGTCTGCTTTTCAGCATCGCCCTGGTGACCATCGTGATCGCCGCCGCCGACTGGTTCTATCAGCGCTTCACCTACATGAAGAAGCTGCGGATGACCAAGCAGGAGGTCAAGGAGGAGAACAAGCAGTCCGAAGGCGATCCGCTGGTGAAATCCCGTCTGCGGTCGCTTCGGATCCAAAGGGCCCGGACACGGATGATGGCGGCGGTCCCCAAGGCCGATGTGGTCGTGACCAACCCGACCCATTACGCCTGCGCGTTAAAATATGACGCCGAGACCATGAACGCGCCGGTTCTGGTGGCCAAGGGGCAGAATCTGGTGGCGTTCCGAATCCGCGAGATCGCCGAGGAAAACGACATCCCGATCGTCGAAAATCCCCCGCTCGCGCGGGCGCTCTATGCGACAGTGGACCTGGACCGGGAAATCCAGCCCGATCATTACAAGGCGGTGGCCGAGGTGATCAGTTATGTCATGCGTCTCAAAGGCAAGCTCCGCCGCTGAGGCGTTGCGCAATCCCCTGGCCTGGGTGGCGCTGGCCGCCGTCGGGCTTCTGGCCGTTCTGGCCCTGTCCCCTCTGGCGGGGGACCGGCATTGGGTCGCCATTCTGGCGACTTTCGCCCTGGCCGCCGCCGCCCTGGCCGGGCTTCTCGGAAAGCTGGGCGACCGGGGGCAGCTTCTTCACCGGATTCAGAGACTGGAGGCGGCGCTGGGCGGAGACCGCCGGGCCCGGCTGGTTCTGGACGAGGGGGGCGGCGAAGTGCTGCGCAACGCCGCCGCCGAATGGCTGTTCGGCCCGCCCGAGGATCCGGCGGCGTCCCTTGCCGCCAAGATCATGGGCGACATCCGTGCCGAGGAGGAGCTCCAGCGGCTGACCGGGGCGGCCCGCCACGGGGGCACCTACGCCACGGAGATCTCCCTTCCCGGTCCGGGGGGCGGTCGTGACTGGCTCGCGCTTTCGGTGCATACCTTGCCCGGCGGGGGCGTGCTCTGGACCGCCGAGGATGTCTCGGCGAGGCGCGCCATCGAGGAAACCCTGCGCCGCGACCACGAGATGCTGGCGGATTTTATCGATTTTCTACCGGTCGGCTTTTATTCCGCGGATACCGAGGGACGGTTCCGTTTCGTCAATCAGCGGCTCGCCGAATGGCTCGGCCGACCGGCCGAAGCCCTGGTCGGTCTCGGTCTGGCGGAGGTTCTGGGTGTCGTCCCCAATCCCGAGGAGGATCGGGTCGACATGCGTCTCAAGGGACGCAACGGCGACGTCTTCCAGGCCTTCGTCACCCATGCGGTGTTCGATGAGGGCGGGGAAACCCTGACCCGGTCGGTTGTCGTACGCGACCTGATGCCGGAACGGCATTGGGAACGCGCCCTGAAAGCGTCGGAGCGACGGTTCCACTGGCTGTTCGAGGATGCCCCGGTCGGCATCGTCCTGGTCGATCCCGATGCCACGGTGAGCCTTTGCAATCCGGCGTTCGCCGATATGGCCGGAGTGACGATCGACGCCGTGACGGGGTCCCCGGTCGGCGACTTCATCGCCGAGGAGGACCGGGCCGTTGCCGGCGATCATCTGGGACGGGTGCTGATGGGGACAAGTTCCGGCACCCATTTCCCGGTGCGGCTGGCCGGCCGGGGCGGCGAGGTGGTGGCGACCCTTTACGTCAGTCCGGCGGCCGACGAGGGGGCCGTGTCCGGACTGATGCTGCATTTCATCGACACGACGGAGCAGAAGAACCTCGAACTCCAGTTCGCGCAGAGCCAGAAAATGCAGGCGATGGGGCAGCTTGCCGGCGGGATCGCCCATGACTTCAATAATCTGCTGACTGCGATGATCGGCTTTTGCGACCTGCTTTTGCAACGCCACGGACCGGGCGATGCCTCGTTCGCGGATATCATGCAGATCAAGCAGAATGCCAACCGCGCGGCCAGTCTGGTCCGCCAGCTTCTGGCCTTTTCGCGACGTCAGGCGCTGCAACCCCGCCTTTTCGATGTCACCGATGCCCTGGCGGACCTGTCCAATCTGCTGCGCCGGCTGTTGGGGGAAACCATCGACCTGTCCATCACCCACGGGCGGGACCTCGGGCTGGTCCGCGTCGATCCGGGACAGTTCGATCAGGTCATCGTCAATCTGGCGGTCAACGCCCGGGATGCCATGCCGGGCGGCGGCCAGCTTTCCATCGCCACCAAGGTCGTCCACAACGAGCGCCCCTACCAGCGCGGCGCCGATGTGATGCCTGAAGGCGATTATGTGCTGATCACCGTGGCTGACACCGGAACCGGAATCCACCCCGACAACATCGGCCGGATTTTCGAGCCCTTCTTTTCCACCAAGGAGGTTGGCGCCGGAACCGGTCTTGGTCTGTCCACCGTCTACGGGATCGTCCGTCAGACCGATGGCTTCGTCTTCGTCGACAGCCAGCCGGGGGAAGGATCGACCTTTTCGATTTTCCTGCCGAGATTCAACGCGGGTGAGACCGGAATACGGGTCAAGACGCAGACCGGGGTGGAGGCGTCGGCGCAAAGCGGCGATCTGACGGGGACCGGGACCATTCTGATCGTCGAGGATGAGGACGCGGTCCGGTTGTTCGGCGCCCGTGCTCTTCGCAATAAGGGGTATCGGGTGCTGGAAGCCCGATCGGGCGAAAGCGCGCTCGACGTCCTGCATGTGGAGGCGGCCGTGGATGTCCTGGTGACCGATGTGGTGATGCCCGGCATGGACGGCGCCACCCTGGCCCGTCTGGTCAGGATCGAACGGCCCAGTATCCAGGTGATCCTGATGTCGGGCTATGCCGAGGATGTGGCGTTGGGAGAATTCTCGGGCGAGGATGGGATCCATTTCCTGCCGAAGCCGTTCTCGCTGAAGCAACTGGCCGGCAAGGTGAAGGACGTGATGGGGGAGGCGAAGTGACAGGGAGGCGAAGTGGCAGGGTCGGGCAGGGCTGGATGATCGGGCGGCGCGGTCGGACCGGGTTGATGAGAACATGTGAAGAACAACCGCTTGCCTTGGCGAACAAAAAGGGTACAGTGTTGCGGATTGCATCGCCCTTGCAAGGTATGAAATAAGTGGGGACCGCAACATGAATCAGACCGCTCTCCGGCTGGTGGACAAGGATACGATGGACAAGCAGAAAGCTTTGGAAGCCGCTTTGACGCAGATCGAACGGGCCTTCGGAAAAGGTTCGGTCATGCGGATGGGATCCCACGAGGCCGTGGATGTGGAAGCCATTTCCACCGGCTCCCTTGGACTGGACGTCGCCCTTGGGATAGGCGGCCTGCCGCGCGGGCGTATCATTGAGATCTACGGTCCGGAAAGCTCGGGCAAGACGACTCTCGCCCTTCATGTGATCGCCGAGGCGCAGAAGAAGAACGGAACCTGCGCCTTCGTTGACGCCGAACATGCGCTGGATCCGTCCTATGCCCGCAAGCTGGGGGTCAATCTGGACGAATTGCTGATTTCCCAGCCCGACGCGGGGGAGCAGGCGCTTGAGATCGCGGACACCCTGGTCCGGTCCGGGGCCATCGATGTTCTGGTGGTCGATTCGGTCGCCGCGCTGGTGCCCCGCGCCGAACTGGAAGGCGAGATGGGCGATTCCCATGTCGGCCTTCAGGCCCGGCTGATGAGCCAGGCGTTGCGCAAGTTGACCGCCACGGTCTCCCGGTCCAACTGCATGGTGATCTTCATCAATCAGATCCGCATGAAGATCGGCGTCATGTTCGGGTCGCCCGAGACAACGACCGGCGGCAATGCCCTCAAGTTCTATGCCTCGGTCCGTCTCGACATCCGCCGTATCGGCAGCATCAAGGACCGCGATGAGGTCGTGGGCAACCAGACCCGCGTGAAGGTGGTCAAGAACAAGATGGCGCCGCCCTTCAAGGTCGTCGAATTCGACATCATGTATGGTGAGGGCGTCTCGAAGACCGGCGAACTGATCGATCTGGGGGTCAAAGCCGGTGTGGTCGAAAAATCCGGTGCCTGGTTCTCCTACAATTCCCAGCGGATCGGTCAGGGGCGCGAGAACGCCAAGAATTTTCTCCGTGACAATCCCGCCATCGCGGCGGAGATCGAGGGCGCGATCCGTCAGAACGCGGGACTGATCTCGGACGCGCTGAGCGGTGGGAACGGCAGCGTCGATGCCGACGGCGTCGTAACCGAGGACTGAGCTCAACCGCTGATGGGGAACTCTTCGCCGGCTGTCGGCCGGCCCGCCCCCGCGGGCGGATGAACGGACAAGGGCGGGGACGCACAAGCGTTCCCGCCCTTGTCCGTTCCGGGGTACCTCCGCGGTCTCCCCCCAGGGCACATGATTGCGAACCCGCCATTCCCCGGGGGACCTTCGCGGGTCCTATGCCGATCGGTTCCGACCAGCACCGGGGGGTATGAGCTCAAGCGTTGTCATGGACACCCGGCATGGGGCTTGTTACAACAGCCAATCAATTGGACAAGACGGTCCATCCCCCTGTGGTTGGCCCGCCGGTTTGGGTACATAGACAGTCATGCAGACAGCAAACGACATCCGCAGCACGTTTCTCGACTTCTTTGCCAAGAACGGCCACGCCGCGGTTCCGTCCAGTCCACTGGTGCCGCGCAACGACCCGACATTGATGTTTACCAATGCCGGAATGGTGCAGTTCAAGAATGTTTTCACGGGCATGGAGAAGCGCGACTATGCGCGCGCGACCACATCGCAGAAATGCGTCCGTGCCGGTGGCAAACATAACGATCTTGACAATGTCGGCTATACCGCGCGCCACCACACCTTCTTCGAGATGTTGGGCAATTTTTCCTTCGGCGACTACTTCAAGGAAGGCGCCATCGACTTTGCCTGGCGGTTGATCACCAAGGAATATGGCCTGCCCGCCGACCGCCTGTCGGTCACCGTCTATCACACCGATGACGAGGCCTTCGACCTGTGGCGGCGCATTTCCGGTCTGCCGGAGCAGCGGATCATCCGCATCCCGACCCATGATAACTTCTGGGCGATGGGCGACACCGGTCCCTGCGGTCCCTGTTCGGAAATTTTTTATGATCATGGACCGGAGATCGCCGGCGGCCCGCCCGGCAGCCCCGACGCCGATGGCGACCGTTTCATCGAGATCTGGAATCTGGTGTTCATGCAGTATGAGCAGGTGACGCCTGACGAGCGGGTTCCGCTGCCGCGTCCCTCCATCGACACCGGCATGGGGCTCGAACGTCTGGCGGCCGTTCTCCAGGGCGTCCACGACAACTATGACATCGATCTGTTCCGGGCCCTGATCGCCGCGTCGGCGGATGCGTCGGGGGCGGATCCGGAGGGACCCCACCGGGTCTCGCACCGGGTGATCGCGGATCATCTGCGGTCCTCCTCCTTCCTCATCGCCGACGGCGTTCTGCCGTCCAATGAGGGGCGCGGCTATGTGCTGCGACGCATCATGCGCCGCGCGATGCGTCACGCAGAGCTGATGGGCTGCCGCGAGCCGCTTCTGTGGCGTCTGGTTCCGGCCCTGGTCGCGCAGATGGGACAGGCGTTCCCCGAACTGATCCGCGCGCAGGCGCTGATCACCGAGACGCTGAAGCTGGAGGAAACCCGGTTCAAGCAGACGCTGGAGCGCGGCCTCAAGCTGCTGGACGAGGAATCCGCCCGGCTTCCGGAAAAGGGCCGTCTCGACGGCGAGGTCGCCTTCCGCCTTTACGACACCTATGGCTTTCCTCTCGATCTGACCCAGGATGCCCTGAAGTCCCGTGGATTGTCGGTCGATGTGGCCGGCTTCGACGCCGCCATGGCCCGGCAGAAAGCGGAAGCACGGAAAGCCTGGGCCGGTTCCGGCGAGGCGGCGACTGAGGCGGTCTGGTTCGAAACCCGCGAGAAGGTCGGGTCCAGCGAGTTCCTGGGCTATGACACGGAACGCGCGGAAGGAAAAATCGTGGCTCTCCTGGTTGATGGAAAGCCCGTAACGACGGCCAAAGCCGGCGCCCAGGTGGCCCTGATCGCCAATCAGACCCCCTTTTACGGCGAATCCGGGGGGCAGATGGGCGATGCCGGAAGCATCGTCGTCGCCGGCAAGGGGCGGGTGACGGTTACCGACGCCCAGAAGAAGCTGGGCGATCTGATCGTGCATTTCGGGGCGGTCGAGGAGGGGGAAGTCGCCGTTGGCGATTTCGCCGATCTCGTGGTCGACGGATCCCGGCGCAACGCGCTCAGGGCCCATCACTCGGCCACCCATCTGCTGCATGCGGCATTGCGCCACCAGCTTGGCGATCACGTCACGCAGAAGGGATCTCTGGTCGCGCCGGATCGCCTGCGATTCGATATCAGCCATAACAAAAGCCTGTCGGCCGCGGACATCCGTCAGATCGAGGAGGAGGTCAACGACCGTATCCGTGCCAATCTGCCGGTCGAGACCCTGCTGACGACCCCGGACGCCGCCATTGAGGCGGGCGCCATGGCGCTGTTCGGTGAAAAATACGGTGACGAGGTGCGCGTGGTCTCGATGGGCGAGGGCGCGGACAAATACTCTGTCGAACTGTGCGGCGGTACCCATGTCCGGCGGACCGGCGATATCGGTCTGATGAAGGTGGTCGGAGAAAGCGCGGTCGCTGCCGGCGTCCGGCGGATCGAGGCCGTCGTCGGCGCCGCCGCGGAGGTCTGGGTCGCGGAGCAGAACGACCTGCTGACCCGGGCGGCCCACGCCCTGAAGGCCACGCCGGGCGAGTTGCCCGGCCGCGTCGAGGCCCTGCTTGAGGAAAAGCGGCGTCTGGAACGGGATATTTCGGACCTGCGGCGCCAGATGGCGACCGGTGGTGGACAGGCCGCCAACAAGACGGTGTCCGGCATCACCTTTGCCGGCCGGTTGCTGGAGGGGGTGCCCGCCAAGGATCTGAAAGGAATGGCCGATGAGGTCAAGAAGCAGATCGGATCCGGCGTGATCGCCCTGCTGAGCGTGGCCGATGGCAAGGCGTCGCTGGTGGTGGCCGTGACTGAGGATCTCACGGCCCGTTTCTCCGCCGTCACTCTGGTGCGCGCCGGGGCGGAAGCGCTCGGGGGCAAGGGCGGGGGCGGGCGGCCGGACATGGCTCAGGCCGGCGGTCCCGACAACGGACATGCGGCCGACGCCCTGGCCGCCATCGAAGCCGCCCTGGCTTCGTAACGGCACCGGGACCGGAAGACGGCCGTCTTCCGGTCCGGCTTCCCCCTGCCCTTTGGGAGGGGGATATGCGGAATTGTGCACCGCACAAAATATGTCTTGCAACCAGCAGTATTTTAGGTATTCTCCCTGATGTTGCAGTGCAGCAATCGCCAGGGGCGATTGGCACCGCCCCAACCTAGTTCAGCGAGGATGCACCGATGCCCGTTCAGAATTTCGATCAGTTCGTCGCTTTCGGAAAAGACAATGTCGAGGCCTTCGTCAAGAGCGGCACCCTGGCCGTCAAGGGCTTCGAGGATCTGGCCAAGGCCTATTCCGTGTTCGCCAGCCAGTCGATCGAGCAGACCTCCGCCGCTGTCAAGGCTCTGAGCGCCGCCAAGAACCCGGCCGAGTTCCAGAGCATTTACAACGGCCTCACCAAGACCGGCATCGAGACCTTCATCGCCGAAAGCCGCAAGCTGCAGGAGCTGGCCAACAGCGTCGTCACCACTTCCGTCGCCCCGCTCAATGCCCGGGTGCAGGCGTTCTCGACGTTGTTCAAGGCGGCCTGAGCCGTTCCCTTTCATTAAGACCCGTTGCTGCGGGGCCCGGTGTCTCAGACGCCGGGCCTTTTTCTGTTTGACGCCGGCCGGCATTGGCCGTCCAATAGACGCCCCTCCCACCCGACTGACGAACGACATGCCCTATTCCTCGTTGCGCGATTTCATGGCCCGTCTCGAAAAGGATGGCCGTCTGGTCCGCGTCGCGGAGCCGGTGTCACCGGTTCTCGAGATGACCGAAATCCAGACCCGCCTTCTGGCCGAGGGCGGGCCGGCCGTGCTGTTCGAGAACGTTGTCGGCAAAGAGGGGCAACGCTATGGGATGCCGGTGCTGGTCAATCTTTTCGGCACTATCGAGCGGGTCGCCTGGGGCATGGACCGCGAACCCCATCAATTGCGCGAAATTGGCGAAACTCTGGCGTTCCTGAAGCAACCCGAGCCCCCGGGCGGCTGGCGGGAGGCGATCGAGATGCTGCCTCTGCTGCGGACGGTCATGGCCATGCGGCCGAAGACCGTGGGATCGGCCCCCTGCCAGGAGATCGTCCTGACGGGCGACGATATCGATCTGGCGGCGCTTCCGATCCAAAGCTGCTGGCCGGGCGAGCCGGCGCCGCTGATCACCTGGCCGCTGGTCGTGACACAGGGTCCCAATCCCCGGGGAACCGACGCCGACCGGCGGGACGCCTTCAATCTTGGCATCTACCGGATGCAGGTCACGGGCCGCAAGACCACGCTGATGCGCTGGTTGCGTCATCGGGGCGGCGCCCAGCATTACCAGCGCTGGGGGGAGGGGCGGGCCGAGCCGTTGCCCGCCGCCGTGGTGATCGGTGCCGATCCGGGAACCATCCTGGCCGCCGTCACCCCCGTGCCGGACACCTTGTCGGAATATCAGTTTGCCGGTCTGCTGCGCGGTCGCAAGGTCGATCTGGTCGATTGCCGGACGGTTCCGCTCAAAGTCCCGGCGCAAGCCGAAATCGTGCTTGAGGGCCATGTGTCCCTCAACGATTATGGTGATGAGGGGCCTTACGGCGATCACACGGGTTATTACAACGCAGTTGAGAAGTTCCCCGTGTTCACCGTGTCCGCGATCACCATGCGGCGGAATCCGATCTATCTGTCAACCTTCACCGGCCGGCCGCCCGACGAACCTTCGGTGCTGGGGGAGGCGTTGAATGAAGTGTTCATTCCGCTTCTGTCGCAGCAGTTCCCCGAGATCGTTGATTTCTGGCTTCCACCGGAAGGCTGTTCCTACCGGATCGCGGTGGTGTCGATCCGCAAATCCTATCCGGGGCACGCGCGCCGGGTCATGATGGGGGTCTGGTCCTTCCTGCGGCAGTTCGTCTACACGAAGTTCGTGATCGTGGTCGATGATGACATCAATGCCCGTGACTGGAAGGATGTGATGTGGGCGATTTCGACCCGCATGGATCCCGCCAGGGATATCATGGTGGTGGAGAACACGCCCATCGACTATCTGGACTTTGCGTCTCCGGAGTCCGGCCTTGGGGGAAAGCTCGGGCTGGACGCCACCAACAAGATGCCGCCGGAGACCCATCGGGACTGGGGGACCAAGATCCGGATGGATCCCTCGGTGGTCGAGGACGTAACCCGCAAATGGGAACGCTACGGCCTGCCGGGAAGCGGCCGGCCGATCTGGAAGTGATTGTTCCTTTCGCCCTCCGGCGACGGGGCGGTGACGTTTTCCTTGGGAAGGAGCCCTGCTGATGTCCGCCGATGACGCTTTGACCCTGTTGTCCGACCTGATCGCCAAGGCGAAGGCCGCCGGCGCCGACGCCGCCGACGCCCTGCTGTTCGATCAGTCCTCCCTCTCGGTCGCCTTCCGTCTGGGGCGGCCGGAAAAGGTGGAACGGTCGGAGGCGGGAGATGTCGGCCTTCGCGTCCTGATCGGCCATCATCAGGCCTTCGTGTCCTCGTCGGACCGGAGTGGCGCGGCGCTTGCCGACCTGGTGGACAGGGCGGTGGCCATGGCCCGGACCGTGCCGGAGGATCCGTTCTGCGGTCTCGCCGATCCCGATCAGTTGGCCCGCGCCCTTCCCGTTCTGGATATCTGCGATCCCGTCGAGCCGGCGGCTGATCTTCTGGTCGAACGGGCCCGGCGCGCCGAGGATGCCGCCCGGGCCGTCTCCGGGGTGACCAATTCCGAAGGGGCGGAAGCCGGGTGGGGGCGCTATTTTGTGGCGCTCGTCACCTCGAACGGCTTCGCGCACAGTTACGACGGCTCCAGCTCCCACATCTCCGCCTCGGTTCTGGCGGGCGACGCCGGGACCGGGATGGAGCGCGACTATGATTTCACCTCGGCCGTCTATGGCGCCGACCTTCGCCTTCCCGAGGAGGTCGGCCGCGAGGCCGGCCTGCGCGCGGTCCGCAGGCTGGGCGCCAGGAAGGCGCGGACCGCCCGGCTGCCGATCCTCTTCGATCCCCGGGTGTCACACACTCTGCTCGGACATTTCGCCGGCGCCATCAATGGCAGCTCGATCGCCCGGGGGACCAGTTTCCTGAAGGACAGCCTGGGCCGTCAGGTGTTCGCCGACGGCATCACGGTGATCGACGACCCGCACCGCGCCCGTGGTTTGCGGTCGAAGCCCTGTGACGGCGAGGGTGTTGCCAACCGCCGGCGCGCGCTCGTGGACAAGGGCGCCCTGACCTCGTGGCTGCTGGATCTCCGTTCCGCCCGGCAGTTGGGGCTGCAAACCACCGGACATGCGTCGCGCGGCGTCGGCGGTCCGCCCTCGCCATCCGTCACCAATCTCTGGATGGAGCCGGGCGCCATTACACCCGCCGAGATGATTTCGGATATCCCGGAAGGGCTCTATGTGACAGAGCTGTTCGGCATGGGGGTCAATGGGGTCACCGGCGACTATTCCCGCGGAGCCGCCGGCTTCTGGATCGAGGGCGGGGAACTGACCCATCCCGTGAACGAAATCACCGTTGCCGGAAATCTCAAAGACATGTTCCGGCATCTGACGCCGGCCAATGATCTGGTGTTCCGCTACGGGACGGACGCGCCGACCATCCGGGTCGACGGCATGACCATCGCCGGGGCCTGAGGGACGCGGGCTCAAGCACTACTTGGGCCGGAAAAGGGGGCGCCCGGTCCCGCGGTCATCGCGCGACGATTCCTCAATCGGGCCCCCAAGTCGGGCCCTCAATCGGGCCCCCAAGTCGGGCCCTCAATCGGGCCCTCAATCGGGCCCCCAAGTCGGGCCCTTAATCGGGCCCCCGGTCAGGCCCTTAATCGGGGACGATCAGATCCAGGGTCCGGTCGGCAATTTCGATGCTGACCGGCAGGGACGCGATGATATCGCCGTCGCCCTGGACCGGCAGTCCGGCCGCACCGTCGATGACGAGCCGTTTTGCCGGCAGGATGCGAACGTCGGGCAGCGCCCACAGTCGCCCCAGAACAAGGGCCACGCCATAGCGCAGGACGTGGGGCCATCCCCCGTGCTCAAACAGGCAGACCTCGAAGCTGGGAGTGCCGAGATCCGCATCCGGCGCGGCGACGAAGGGGCCGCCATAGTGACGTCCGTTACAGACCACCACCGATCGCGCGTGATGCTGTTGTCCGTCGATGCTGACACGGCAGACCGGAAATCCATAGCGAAGCGCCTGGCTCAGGGTTTCCACCACATAGGCGATTTTTCCGGTGTGCCGTTTCAGCGCCAGGTCGATGTTTGACACCACATGGGCGTCGAAGCCCACCCCCGCCATCATGATGAAATGCCGCCCATTGGCCCGACCCAGGTGAACCGGCAACCGGACGCCGTCGGTAATGGCGGCGGCGATGGTGGCCGCGCGGCCCCGGAGCCCGATTTCCTGGGCGAGAACATTCGCCGTGCCCAGCGGAATGATGGCTAACGGCGGAACCGGGAACGGCGCCGCGACGAGGCCGTTGGCAACCTCGTTGATGGTGCCGTCGCCACCCGCCGCAATCACCACATCGACGTCGGAGGCAGGGATCGCGGCCGCCGTGACCTCCGCGTCGCCCGCCCGCGTCGTCTCGTGAAGGGTGACCTGACATCCCCGTTGTTCCAGTTGTGTCAGCGTGGCCTGAAGGCGCCGCCGCTTCCATTGACCGGCGGTGGGGTTGTAAATCACCAGAACCCGCCTGCGGCGAATCCCGGGTTCCGTCGCTCTGTGAGGCAGGGTCAGATCCATGGGTCCGTCTATACCTTTCGGACGATAAGTCATCAATGAAGATTGCGTGACAATATTTGGTCATATTTATGAAATAACAAGAAGCAACCTACAATGTTTATGTACAACGCAGCGCGCGGCCTACTATAAGCCTGTCTGGTTCCGGTTTGGGGCCGGAGGCAGGTGGACGGCAACGGCGATGACGGTGATGTCCGGCGTGCAGATATATCGCGCGATCTGGATCTCCGACGTGCATTTGGGCACGCGGGGTTGCAAGGCGGAATTTCTTCTCGATTTTCTGAAATGTACCGACTCCGACTATCTCTATCTGGTCGGCGATATGATCGACGGCTGGCGTCTCCGTCGGTCCTGGTACTGGCCCCAGGCCCATAACGACGTTGTCCAGAAGCTGTTGCGCAAGGCCCGGAAAGGCACCCGGGTCTTTTTTATTCCGGGCAATCACGACGAATTCGCGCGGGACTATCTTGAGTTCAATTTCGGCGAAGTCCAGGTCCTGAACGAAACTGTGCATCAGGCCAAGGACGGGCGGCGCTTCCTGGTCATGCACGGAGACCAGTTCGATGGCGTCGTGAAATATGCGAAGTGGCTGGCCTATCTCGGAGACCATGCCTACACCCTGGCGCTGGCCATGAACCATTGGTTCAACACGCTGCGCCGGAAACTGGGCTATCCCTACTGGTCCCTGTCGGCCTATCTGAAACACAAAGTGAAAAACGCCGTGCAGTTCATCGCCCAGTTCGAGGAGGCGATGATCGATGTCGCCCGGCTGCGGGGTGTCGATGGCGTCATCTGCGGCCATATCCATCATGCCGAACTGAGGGAGATCGGCGGCATCTGCTACGCCAATGACGGTGACTGGGTCGAAAGCTGCACGGCCCTGGTCGAACATCTCGACGGACGATTTGAGATCGTGCGATGGGCCGAACAGCGGCAGTTGTCGTTGTTCGAGGAGCCCGCGCTTCCCGCAACCCAGAAATAGGGCGCCCTCCTCCATGCGCATCCTTGTCGTCACCGATGCCTGGTATCCCCAGGTCAATGGCGTGGTCCGCACCCTGGGAACCCTGCGCGAGGAACTGATGCGCGTCGGCCACGAGGTCGTCTTCGTGACTCCCGACCAGTTCCGCAGCCTTCCCTGTCCGACCTACCCGGAAATCCGTTTAGCCATCCGGCCGGGCCGGCGCCTGGCGCGCACCATCGAGGCCAACCAGCCCTGCGCGATCCATATCGCGACGGAGGGGCCGCTGGGATGGGCGGCCAGACGGTATTGCCTGAAGCGCCGCGTTCCTTTCACGACGGCCTATCACACCAAGTTTCCCGAATATATTCGCGCCCGTTTCCGGATTCCGCTGCCGCTCAGCTATCGCATCATGCGCCGCTTCCACGATCCGTCGGCCACCATCATGGTCGCCACCCAGACGATCCAGAACGAGTTGGAGACCCGCGGTTTCCGGAAGATCCGCCGCTGGTCGCGCGGTGTCGACACCAGCCTGTTCCGCCCCCGTTCGATTGAGGAAATCCGAGCCCTGGCGCCCAGTCTCGCCGATCTGCCGAAGCCGGTCTTTCTTTACGTCGGACGGGTCGCGGTGGAGAAGAACATCGCCGCGTTCCTGGCGGCGGACCTTGGTGGCAGCAAGGTCGTGGTCGGCGACGGCCCCCAGTTGGACGACCTGCGACGCCGCCATCCCGATGTCCTGTTTACCGGCGCGAGGCAGGGCGAGGAACTGGCAGCCTGCTATTCCGCCGCGTCGGTGTTCGTGTTTCCCAGCCGGACCGATACGTTTGGATTGGTCCTGCTGGAGGCGCTGGCCTCCGGTGTTCCGGTGGCCGCCTATCCGGTCCCCGGGCCCCTCGATGTCATCGGCGGGTCGCCCGCCGGGGTCCTGGACGAGGACCTGGGCCGCGCGGCCCGGTCGGCACTGGGCATTCCTCCGGACGTCTGCCGGGCCCACGCGCTGGCCTTCTCCTGGGAAGCCTGCACCCATCAGTTTCTCGACAATCTGTCCCCCTTCGATCCCCAGGCGCTGGCAGTCCGCGCGTCCTGAGATGAATCGGAAAGGCCGGCCGGAGCACCCATCCGGCATAGGCCGGCATCTGCCGCGGCAGCGTCGAAATCACATAAATAGCAGCGTTTATAAGGCTCTGGATACCCACACTGGAATGTCCCCAGATGAGGATAGTATGACTCTGCTGGATGGCATAGAGTTCTTCCAATTCGGGATACCAAGGAGCTGTCATGATCAGGTTTCAATCGTCGGTCGACAAGGCGGTCCTTGCCGCGCTCGACAGGTCGCAGGCCGTCGTCGAATTTCGGATGGATGGAACGATCGTCACGGCAAATGCGAATTTTCTGAAGGTGATGGGGTATGAGCTGGCCGAGATTCGTGGCCGCCATCATTCCATGTTCGTCGACCCGGCGTACCGTGACAGCGCTGACTATAAGGCCTTCTGGGAAACGTTGCGGCAGGGGAAATGCCTGGCCCAGGAATTCAAGAGAATCGGCAAGAATGGACGGGAGGTCTGGATCGAGGCTTCCTATAATCCGGTCCTGGATGGATCCGGACGCCCCTTCAAGGTGGTCAAATACGCCACGGATGTCACGAAGCGGAAGGCGCAATTCGCGGATCTTCTTGGAAAGGTCGAGGCGATCGGCCGATCGCAGGCCGTTATCGAATTCAATCTCGACGGGACGGTTCTGACGGCCAATGAGAACTTCCTGACGCTGATGGGCTATCGGCTGGACGAGATCCAGGGACATCACCATTCGATGTTCGTTGAGCCCGGTCATGTCGGAACTCCGGACTACAAGGCCTTCTGGGACAATCTGAATGCCGGACAGTTCCAAATGGGCCAGTTCCTCCGTTTCGGGAAAAACGGCAAACGCGTCTGGATCGAGGCTTGCTACAACCCGGTCAGAGATCTGAATGGCCGCGTGTGCAAGGTGGTGAAATTCGCGACCGACCTGTCCGGTCGCAAGCGGGAAAACGCCGGGATCGCCGACGCTTTCGAAACGTCCGTGAAGTCCCTGGTCGATGACGTCTCCGGTTCCGCCAGAGGGATGCAGACAACAGCGCAGTCTCTTGCGGCGTCGGCCGAGCAGACCAAGCAACAGGCTGCGGACGTCGCGTCCGCGACGGAAGAGTTGTCGGCCTCGATCTCGGAGATTTCGCGCCAGATCGCCGAAGCCTCCGCGACGATCGAAACCGCCGTCGGAGAGGCTTCGGCGTCGGAGAAGCTGGTCGCCGACCTGGTGGGAACGGCGCAGAAGGTCGGGGAAGTCACCGCCCTGATCAGCGATATCGCCAGTCAGACCAATTTGTTGGCATTGAACGCCACGATCGAGGCCGCGAGGGCGGGCGAAGCCGGTAAGGGGTTTGCCGTGGTCGCGGGAGAGGTCAAGAGTCTCGCCAATCAAACCGCGCGCGCCACCGATGAAATCGCGCAGCAAATCAAGGCTATTCAGGACTCCAGCCAGGGCACGGCCACTTCGATTCAGGGCATCGTGGCGACAATCCGGCGTGTCAGCATGATCACGACATCAATTTCCGGCGCGGTGGAGGAGCAGTCGGCGGCGACCCGGGAGGTCTCATCCAATATCACCTCGGTGACCGCGGTTGCCGATGAGACAGGCCGGAGCGCGGCGGGCGTCCTCGACGTCTCCCGGTCGCTTTCCGCCAAATCGGGAGAACTGGATGGCCGTGTCAACGAGTTTCTCAAGAAGGTCCGCGCCATGTAGCTTTTCGGTTGCGGCAGACCTCGGTTCTTCGGTTTTTCCATCAGCCGGCCTGCGATCCTGGAGGGAACCGTTCCGGACGCGGCTCGCCCGATTGTCCCCTGGCCTGTCCCGGTATTGGGACTGATGGTTGAATGTTGTTGTATGATACTCTGCTATTCAGAGAGCAGAGTATGCACCGATGTCCTTTTTCCCTGCCTGGAGCGCCGCCGCCGTTCTGTCCGCTTTGAACCGGTCCCAGGCCATCGTTGAGTTTTCGATGGATGGGACCGTCCGGTGGGCGAACGATAATTTTCTTCGGCTGATGGGATATCGGCTGGACGACATCAGGGGGCGGCATCACTCGATGTTTGTCGACCCGGCTCATCGCGACAGCGCCGGCCATCGGGAGTTCTGGGAAAAGCTGCGACGCGGGGAATTCCAGACTGCCGAATTCAAACGATACGGCAAGGACGGACGGGAAATCTGGATCGAGGCATCCTATAACCCGGTCCTGGGACGGGGCGGCAAGCCGGTCAAGGTGGTGAAGATCGCCACCGACGTGTCGTCCCGCAAAGCCGGATTTGCCGATTTGCAGGGAAAGGCCGACGCGATCGACCGGTCGCAGGCGGTGATTGAGTTTGGCCTGGATCGAAAGATCCTGACCGCCAACAGCATTTTTCTCAACCTCATGGGATACCGCCTGGACGAGATTCTGGGGCGGGACCATGCGATCTTCCTGGATCCGGCAAGTCGTGGCAGCGCTGAATACCGGACGTTCTGGGAGCGGTTGAATCAGGGGCAGTTCCAGGCGGGACAGTTCCGGCGATTGAGGCGGGACGGGCGCGAGGTCTGGATCGAGGCCACTTACACCCCGATTCGCGATCTGAATGGCCGGGTCTGCAAGATCGTCAAATTCGCGACCGACCTGTCGGGCCGGAAGGAAGCTAACCGCGCGATTGCACGGGATTTCGAAAGCGGGGTGCAGGCGCTGGTCGATTCGGTGGCGCAATCGGCCCGGGATATGCAGACCATCGCCCAGTCCCTGGCCGTGGCGGCCAGGGAGACGGACCAGCAGTCGGCCGGTGTCGCGGCCGCGACGGAGGAATTATCGGCCTCCGTCACTGAGATTTCCCGACAGATCGCGGGAGCATCCGGCACGATTTCCGCGGTGGTCGCCCGTGCGCGAAGCTCGGAACAACTGGTTTCCGAACTGGTGGAGACGGCGGCGAGGATCGGCAGTGTCACAGCCCTGATTCACGAGATTGCCGGCCAGACAAATCTTCTGGCCTTGAACGCGACCATCGAGGCGGCAAGAGCCGGAGAGGCCGGCAAGGGCTTTGCCGTGGTCGCCGGCGAAGTGAAAAACCTTGCCAATCAGACCGCCCGGGCAACCGACGAGATCGAGTTGCAGATCCGGACGATCCAGGAGTCCAGTCAGAATACCGCCGCCGCAATTCACGACATCGTGGCCTCAATCACCGAGGTGAGCGCCATCAACGCGTCGATTTCGGGCGCGATTGAGGAGCAGTCGGCGGCAACGCGCGAGGTGTCGGAAAATATCATCGGAGTGACCCGTGCGGCCGGCGAAACAGGCCGCGGCTCCGGCAATGTCCTGGCGGCATCCCAGTCCCTGGCGCAACGCTCGGCCGATCTGGACGGGCGCGTCCGGAGCTTTCTCGCGAAAGTCCTCGCCATGTGAGGAGCGGTCCGCACCCGAAAGCGGCCCTGACCCGTCCTGATTGCCGGTCGGTTTTAAGGTTTTTTCCGAAGGGTGTCGCCGTCGAACGGGCTGTCGCTCAACGGAACCGACGGTCCCGACACCTTGAGCGTCGCCGCATAGTCCTTCCGCCACGTCGCGTCCGTTTCTCCGGACCGTTTCCGTTCCCGTGACTTGCGTACGCAATCGGCGATCATCTTGTCCATCGCGGCCGGCTTGCGCGCCTTCGCGGTCGGGTTTCCCCGTTTCCCCGGCATGATTGTCTCCCGGTGGCGGCCCATGTGCGGGCCGATGATAACAGAGTGGGAACGGAAAGAGCATCCGGGGGGCGGAGAGATGGAGGGGTTATATCCAAAGATATGAAACCAACGATCAGGGGTGGCTGCGTGGCTTGACGGAGCTGCTTCAACAAGTGATCATTGGATCAAAAAAGTGAATGGAGATTCATATCTTGGTCTACCGGGAAACGGAACTGACCCAGGCACGCCGGGCGGACATCCGTCATCGCATTCTCGAGGCGGCACGGGGTCTGGTGGCGGCGGGAGGGTTTGGCGCCGTTCAGATGAGCGATGTCGCCCGTGCCGCCGATGTCGCGACCGGGACCCTATATCGTCATTTTCCGGCTAAGCCGCTGCTGTTTGCCGAGGTCTTCCGGATCGCGGCCGGAGCCGAAGTGGAGCATGTCCGCGCGATCGCGGAGGCGCCGGGAGAGCCCGGATCGCGGTTGACCGGGGCCATTTTGCAATTCACCCGGCGCGCGGCGCGTGGTCGCAGACTGGCCTATTCGCTGATCGCCGAGCCGGTCGATCCGGCGATCGAGGCCGAGCGGCTGATGTTCCGCCGGGCTTACGACACCGTGTTCCGCCGCCTGATCCAGGAGGGGATGGACGCCGGTGTCTTCTTTTCGGAGGACCCGTCCGTGGCGTCCGCGTCGATCGTCGGAGCCCTGGCGGAGGCCCTGGTCGGCCCCCTGGCGCCGGAGTCCGGGCTCGACGCCGAAGCAGTCGAGGCCCGCGCCCATGCCATGGCGGCTTTCTGCCTCAGGGCCCTCGCGGCCCGGCGACCAGCTCCCAGCTCCCAGCTCCCAGCATCGTGAACCGGGGTGATGACCATGCCGATCGCAAGCTTTGAAACCCATCAGGTGACCAATCAGCCGCCACTGCTGGCGGACCGCAACCTGTTCCTGTCCGATCCCGCGCTTTGCGAGGCCGTGCGTCGTGAGGGCGCGGAACCGGCCTGGGACGGTCTGGTCGCCAGTGGGCGGCTGGCGGGGTCGTCCGACTGTTTTGACGCGGGCCGTCTTGCCAATGACCATCCGCCGCAATGGCGTGGCTATGACCGGTTCGGACATCGCCGGGACGAGATCGAGTTCCATCCGGCCTGGCATGGCATTCTGACGACCCTGTTGCGGGAGGGGGCGCACGCGGCGCCCTGGGCGGAGCCCGGTCCGGGTGCCCATGTGGCGCGTGCCGCGCGCTATGTCATGTTCTCGCAGTCCGATTGCGGCGCGCTCTGCCCGGTGACCATGACCTTCAGCGCCGTTCCGGTTCTGCGCCGGGCGGGGGAGGCCGTCCGGGACTGGCTGCCCCGGGTTCTGTCGCGGCGCTATGACCCGCGTTTTCTGCCGGCGGATCAGAAGACGGCGGTCATGATCGGCATGGGAATGACGGAAAAGCAGGGGGGATCGGACGTCCGGTCCAACAGTACGGTCGCGATCCCTGCCGGTGGCGGTGACGGAGCCTATCTCCTTAAGGGGCATAAGTGGTTTCTGTCGGCACCGATGTGTGACGCTTTCCTGGTCACGGCCCGCGCCCCCGGGGGGATGACGTGCTTTTTACTGCCGCGCTGGCGTCCCGACGGGACCTTGAACGCCGTCCGGATCCGTCGTCTGAAGGACAAGCTGGGGAACCGGTCGAATGCCAGCGCCGAGGTGGAATTCGAAGATGCCTGGGCGCTGCGGGTCAGCGAGGAGGGGCGGGGGATTCCCACGATTATCGAGATGGCGGCCGTCACGCGCCTGGACTGCATCCTGGGAACCGCCGGCCTGATGCGTCAGGCTCTGTCTCAGGCGGCCTTCCATGCCGCCCATCGGACGGCGTTCCAGCGTCATCTGATCGATCAGCCGCTGATGCGGGGTGTCCTGGCCGATCTGGCGGTCGAGACGGAGGCCGCAATCGCGCTGGGACTGCGGCTTGCCCGGACGTTCGACGAGGATACCGAGGACTCCCGGGCCCTTTGTCGCGTGATGACGCCGGCGGGGAAGTTCTGGGTCTGCAAGCGGGGACCGGCCTTCGCCGCCGAGGCCATGGAGGTTCTGGGCGGTGCCGGCTATGTCGAGGAGGCCCCGCTGGCCCGGATTTACCGGGAAATGCCTGTCAACTCCATCTGGGAGGGATCCGGCAATGTGATGTGTCTCGATCTGCTCCGCGCGCTCGGAAAAGGGGAGCTGGCGCGGGAAGCCGTCCTTGCCGAGCTCAGGCCCGCGCTGGGGATGGAGACCCGGTTCGACCGTCACGTCGCCCGGCTCAAGGATGATCTTGCCGTTTCTGCCGAAGCCGACGGGCGGCGTCTGGCCGCGCAACTGGTGCTGGCCCTCCAGGCGGCGTTGCTGCTGCGGTCGGGTCCGGCGGCGGTGGCCGAGGCCTTCTGCGCGTCGCGGTTCGGCGGGGAGTGGGGGACGGTGGCGGGTCTGCTGCCCGCCGGGCTCGACCCGGGCCCGATCATCGACCGGTCGTTGCCCGCCGGGTAACGCCAACCGGTCCTGGAGCGGATACCGGCCATGGTCCAGGAGTTCGGGAGGGGCCGATTGCGGGGTGCCCGGTTCCCGGTCGGCGAGGTCCGTGCGGCGACCGGGCATAGCCTGGACGTCCGTCGGTCTGGATTGCGTTGAACCGGATGCCGATCTCTGCGATCCGGGGGTCCGCTTGGAACGGGCCGGTCAGCCTAGAGCGATAAGGGGAGGGGTCGATGTGGACGATTGACGAAATCGTCGCCAGCAATGCCCGGAAATTTGGCGATCGGGATGCGTTTGTTCTGGGGGAAAGCCGGCTCGGCTTCGCCGGATTGGACCGCGAGGTCACTGCGGCGGCGGCGGTGTTCCAGGCCGCCGGACTGGAGAGGGGGGGGCGCGTCGCGGTCATGGGGCGCAACAGCCTGCTGTGGGTCGTGGCCGTCCTCGGGGTTATCCGGGCGGGCGGGGTGGTGGTTCCAGTCAATCATAAACTCGCCGCTCCGGAAGTGGCCTTCATTCTGGGGCACTGCGAGGCGAGCCTTTGGCTCTTTGACGGGGATTTCTCGGGCCTTGCGGGTGCCGTTCCCCATCCGGCGGGGCGATTCCTGCTGTCACCGGCCGGTCCGGAATCGTCCGGTGTCCCTGACCTGTCGGTGGCGATGCGGGCGGGGCAAGCGTTCCGGCCGGTCCCCCTGGAGGCCACGGACCCTGTGGAGATCCTCTATACCTCCGGAACGACCGGCCGCCCGAAGGGGTGCGTGCATTCCCATGCCGGGGTTCTGCTCGCCGGCCTCTCATCCAGCCTGGTCTTCGCCCTGGGGCAGACGGACCGGATTCTCGTGGCGATGCCGGCCTGGCATGCTTTTCCCCTCAATAATCTTCTGTTCGCGGGTCTTTATGTCGGCGCCACGTCGATCCTGATGGAGGACTATCATCCCGCCCGGTTTCTGGACGTTATCGCGAAATTCCGGTGTACGGTCTTCTTCGGTCCGCCGATCGCCTATGTGATGCCGCTCAACACTGGCATCGCCATCCGTGACAGCGATATCGCCACGATGCGTCTTTGGATCTATGGCGCGGGGCCGATCGATCCAGAAACTTTGTCCCGCCTGACCCGCCATTACCGGATCGGGGATTTCGTCCAGGTCTATGGAATGACGGAAACCGGGCCGTCCGGAAGTGCCCTTCTTCCCGCGGAACACGCGACCAGGGCCGGATCGATCGGTCGCGCCGCGGGAAGCGGTTGCGAAATCCGGCTCATGCGCACCCCGACGGATCCCGCCGGCGCCGGGGAGGTGGGGGAGATCTGGATGCGCAGCCAGTCGATGATGCTGGGGTATTTCAACGATCCGGTGGCGACCCGGGACGCGTTTCAGGACGGCTGGTATCGGACCGGCGATCTCGCCCGGATGGACCGGGACGGCTATCTGTTCATCGTCGACAGGGCCCGCGACGCCATCGTCACGGGCGGCGAAAATGTTTATTCGAAGGAAGTTGAGGACGTTATCAGCGCCTATCCCGGAATCGTCGAGGTCGCCGTGGTCGGGCGCCCCCATCCGGATTGGGGCGAGACCATTGTTGCCCTGGTCGTCGCCAACGGGTCCCTGGATTGTGACGCGCTGACTGAATTTTGTGCGGCCCGGCTGGCCCGCTACAAAGTGCCGCGCGAAATCCGGTGTCTCGACCGGCTGCCGCGAACGCCGACCGGAAAGATCATGAAATATGCGCTGCGGGCGATGGTGCGGTCGGAGGCGGCGGAATTGGACGGGCATGCCAACCGGCGGCAGTGACCGGGAGCGCTCAGTGTCGCCATCGCCGGAGTCTCGGGGGACCTTTGACCCGGGATGTGTGACCATGTCAGGGGTGTAAAAATTTTCCAGGACCGATGGTGGGATTCGATGGAAAGAAAATGATCAAGCCATCGCCATCGCCGGACTTTTTGTTATTTTTTAGGGATTTGCAGAGAAGTGGCGATTGGTCTTCGAAAATTGCATAGCAAGGCGTGAGGGTTCGGAGCTAATGTCCCGTCCGCGTTCTTGTAAATTTACTACAAATCAGGGGTTTCCCATGTTGAAGTTTCGCCTTGCTTTTTACGTTGCCGCCCTTGCCTTCGCGGTGCTGGTGAATGTCGGTTTTGATACCGCCCGGATTTCGACCTGGCTGTCTGATAGCGGCGTGACCGCCGAGCAGCTCTCCGAGATGGCCCAGACGATCTCCACCATCAACTGAGCCGGCGACTGACGGAGCCGGCCATCGGGCCGGTTGCCGGCGGCAGCCGGCGGTTTTCTCAAACGTCAACCGATCATTTCCGCAAACCGGTCGACCACCAGGCTGAGAAGCAGGTCGATAACCACGATGGCGATCGCGGGTGCGGCATCCACCCGAAGTCCTTTTCGGGCCAGGAACCAGTTGTAGGTCATCAGCGCGCCGTGGGTCGCCAGCCACACGATGGCGATAAGCCCCGGCGGCGCCTGAACCTTCACCAGAAGGACCAGCGGCAGCCATGCCGCGGCCTGCAAAAGCTGGAACCAGTTGTAAGCCACCATATAGCTGTAATATCGGGGCCACCGGTCCAGAAGGTCGGCGATTTTCAGCATGACCAGGGGATAGGCCAGCCAACTGATCGCATAACCGATCGTCTCGGTGATTGCGAAGCGCGCGCTGGCCCCATGTTCGCCGGTCTGGTCGAGCAGGATGACGCCCCAGACGGGAAGGACGAGAAGGGCGGCCCAGAACGACCGCCAGAACCCCCGGGGCGAGGCGTCGAAGGCGTCAAATCCGTCCACGCGGAATCGCAGAAGACGCCCGACGCCGTAAAGCGCGTAAACCAGTTCCCGCAGTGTCAGCATGCCGTCCCCACGACCCTGTCCAGGACCCGGCCGTAAATCCGGGTCAGCTTTTCAAGGTCCGCCAGCGCCACGCGTTCATCCGCCTTATGCATCGTTTGTCCCACCAGTCCGAATTCGGTCACCGGACAGGCGTTCTTGATGAAACGGGCATCGGAGGTTCCGCCCGACGTGCTGAGATCCGGAGTTTGACCGGTCTCCGCGCGGATGGCCTCGACCAGGGCATCACTCAAGGGCCCGGGCGGGGTCAGGAAGCTCTCGCCGCTGATCTCGATATCCAGCTCATAGGCCCCGCCGACCGTGTCGAGCTGCCGGCGCAGCCATTGCTCCAGGCTCTTTCCGGTGTGGAGATCGTTGAACCGGATATTGAAGGCCGCCCGTCCCTCCGCCGGGATGACATTGGTCGCATTATTGCCGACGTCGATGCTGGTCAGGGCCAGGGTCGAGGGCTGGAAATGCGCCGTCCCGGCATCGAGCGCGGTACCGGTCAGCAGCTTCAGCATATCGATCAGCCGTGGCAGGGGATTGTCCGCCAGATGGGGATAGGCGACATGTCCCTGGGTTCCCCGGACGAGGAGCCGCCCATTCAGGCTGCCGCGCCGTCCGATCTTGATCATTTCGCCGAGCCGGCGCGGGTTGGTCGGTTCTCCCACCAGGCAAAGATCGAGCGTCTCCCCCTGTTCCGCCAGCCATTCCAGAACCCGGACCGTTCCATCCAGTCCCCGTCCCTCCTCATCGCCGGTGATCAGGAGGCTGATCGAACCGGCGGGGGCGGTCCCGCGATCCAGAAACCGGGCGACGGCGGCGACGAAACAGGCAATCGCCCCTTTCATGTCGGCCGCGCCGCGTCCGTAAAGAAAGCCATCGGCGACCGTGGCGGCGAAGGGGGGGTGGGTCCAGCCCTGCCCCGGCGGCACGACGTCCGTATGTCCGGCAAAGCAGAAATTCGGCCCCCGATCGCCAAGCCGCGCATAAAGGTTCTCGATGGGCGGCCGCCCCTCGTCGGCTCCCAGCGACAGATGCCGGCAGGTGAAGCCGAGGGAGGCCAGCGCCCCGGCCAGGGCGGCGATGGCGCCGTCGTCCGCCGGGGTGACGCTCGCCTTCCCGATCAGCGTCCGGGCCAGCGGCAGGGGATCGCTATAACCGCTCAATCGCGCAACAGGTCGTTGATCGAGACCTTGGACCGGGTTCTCTCATCGACCCTCTTCACGATCACGACGCAATAGAGGCCGGGGCCCGGAGTGCCGTCGGGCAGCGGCTTGCCGGGCAGATTGCCCGGAATGACCACCGAATAGGCCGGAACCCGGCCATAAAAGATCTCTCCGGTGGCGCGATCGATAATCTTGGTCGAGGCGCCGATATAGCATCCCATCGACAGGACCGCCCCCGTCTCGACCACAACCCCCTCCACCACTTCGGAGCGGGCGCCGATGAAGCAGTTGTCCTCGATGATCACCGGCCCGGCCTGGAGCGGCTCCAGAACGCCGCCGATGCCGACGCCGCCCGACAGATGGACATGTTTTCCGATCTGCGCACAGGATCCCACGGTCACCCAGGTGTCGACCATGGTGCCTTCGCCCACATAGGCGCCCAGATTGACAAAGGACGGCATCAGGATGGCGCCGGGGGCGATATAGGCCGACCGGCGGACGACGGCGCCCGGGACGGAACGGAACCCAGCCCCCTTGTACCGGTCCTCGGTCCAGCCGTCGAACTTGCTGGGAACCTTGTCATACCAGATCGCCTGACCGGGGCCGTTGCCGATGATCGCGTTGTCGTTCAGTCGGAAGGACAGAAGGACGGCCTTCTTGGCCCATTGATTGACCGTCCAGCCGTCATTGCCGGGCTGAGCGACGCGGACCGACCCGCTGTCGAGCGCCTCCAGGACGGTTTCGACCGCGTCGCGGACCGGTCCCTGGGTGGCTGTGGAAATGGTCGCGCGGTTTTCCCACGCTTCCTCGATGCGGGCGATGATCTCGGGACTGACCATGGCGTGCTTTTCTCTCTCGTCTGATCGGGTGATGTCCTGCCGAACCTTATCCGTCGGCAGGGCGCTGTCAAGAAACTGCGGACCCTTTCCGGGCCGCGACGACCGCCGTAAGCCAGCCGGCCAGATCATCCGTGACATGATGAACATGGCTGAGGTCGGCGCTGTCCTGGCCCGCCCAACGGTTTACCCCGACTTCACGCACCCATACCGTGGTCATGCCGGCCCCGGCCGCGGGCGCAAGATTGCGGGCGATGTCCTCGAACATCGCGCACCGGTTCGCGGTCAATCCGAACCGCTCGATCATCAGCCGGTAGCTTTCCACATTGGGTTTCGGGATGTAGCCGGCGGCGCGAATGTCGAAAATCCCGTCGAAATGGCCGGCGATCCCCAGCCGGTTCACAACGCTTTGCGCATGGCGCGTGGATCCGTTGGTAAAGATCAGCTTACGGCCGGCGAGCGCGCCTAAGGCTCTGTCAAGGGCGGGGGCCGGCGCGAGTGGAGAGTAATCGATATCGTGAACGTAGGAGAGGAACTGTTCCGGTTCGACGCCATGCGCATCCATCAACCCGCGCAGCGTGGTCCCGTATTCCCTGTAATAGCGTTTTTGCAAAGTAAAGGCATCGTCAAGCGGCAGACCGAGCGCGTCGGCAATGAACTGGCGCATCCGGACGTCAATCTGTGCAAACAGGTTGCAGGAGGCCGGATAAAGGGTGTTGTCGAGATCGAAAATCCAGGCATCCACATGCAAAAGCCCCGACGGCGGCGCTGACGATGGCGCGTTGCGGGCGGCGGTATCGGGGGGGCGGAGGTCAGGCGCGTCAGTCATCGCACAAAATGTTCCGGTCGGGGGCCAGGGAAGGGGGGGCGGTGGGGCGACGGCTCGTCCACGCGGGCCCGTCCTCCGCCACTCGCGCCGGGATCGCGACAACGACAGATCGTCGCCGCAAGGGGGGAAGCCGGTACTCTAAAGCGGGTTGCCCCGGAAGTGAAGCGCCTGAAAGGCCCATGGCAAACGGGGGAACCCGAAGGCCATGGCTGACGGCATGTCCTCAGGCGCCGCGCCGCCGCGCCGGGTGCCCGCGATCACGGCCACGGTCGGGGTGGGGTGCAGGAGAGCAGATGATAAATGCCACACCCTTTAAGAGCATTCCAGTCATTCGCCGGGAGGTGACGCGAAAAAGGGAGAGACCCCACCCGGCATTGTTGATCCGCCTGGAGTCCGGTAGTTCCGGTTGCGGGTCTTTGATCATCGGCCATGCCGGAATATGACCGCCAGTGTTTGCCGTTGTCTTTTATTGATTATGCGCGTTTTACGTGCTGTCAATTGGCTGCGGTCCCGCATCTTCTTTCTGCTATGATGCCTTCGACGATTGCGGCAAACGACCTCTGCTGGGGGCCAGTAACGACTGTGTTGAAGATGTTCCAGAAAAGAGGGGCGGTACGCGCGACGGACCGGGGCTGGTCGGTCACCCTGACGCTGTCGGCGATTGCCGGCTTTCCTCACCCGATTCTCGTATCCGACGGCGACGGGACCCTGTCGCCAGCCAATCCGGCCGCGGTCTCCCTGTGCAAGGCGGTTGAGGAGGGGGGCGTTTCGGGCATTGCCCAGTTGATTGAGCGAGCGAAGGCTTCGTCGGAGGCCCAGATCGAGGTCGTGATGGTACCGGCGGAAAGCGGCGCCCAGCTTTTCGAGATGGTGGTTCTGCCACTGCTGGAAGGGGGGGCGTTGCTGGTCGCCAAGGATGTGACGCTGGAAAGCAGCCTGCGTTCGGTTCTGGTCGAATCGCGGCAGCGATACAAGGATCTGGTGGAGGTGTCGTCGGATTTCGCCTGGGAGATCGGGCCGGACGGCACATTCGGCTTCGTGTCGCCGCGGGGCGCGCTGGGATATGGCGCCGCTGAACTGGTCGGCCGGCGGCCGGAGGATTTCGCCATCCCCCACCCCGGGGTGGACAGTCAGCTTCCATTCCATTCCGATCAACCCGTCGAGGATGCGGAGATCTGGATGCGCCGCGCCGACGGCACGGCGGCCTGCCTTCGCGCCTCATCCTCTCCGATGTGCGATTCGGAAGGAAACCGTCGCGGGGCGCGAGGCGTCTGGAAGGACGTCACGCGGGAGCGCGAAAGGGAGACGGCGCTGGCGCGCGCCAATAACCGCGAGCGTCTGATGACCTATGTGGTGCGGACCATCCGCGACGTCGCCGACCCGCCGGACATGCTCCGGACCGCGGCCGGGGCGGCGTCGCGGGCCTTCGGCGCGATCGGCGCGCAAATCTGCCGCCATGCCGATGGCGCATTCGTCCCGGCGGCCTCCGACGGGCAGACGGGATCGATCACGGAGGTTCTGGCGGCGATGTCCGAAAGCGAGACCTTCGAGGGAGTGGTGGACGGCCTGCCGGTTCTGGCCCAGGTCGTGCGCTACCGGCGCGAGGTCAACGGCGCCGTTATCGTCTGGCGCAGCGCCGACGGTCGTCCCTGGAACGATGACGATCGCTATCTGATGGAGGGGCTGGCCGATCAGATCGGCATCGCCAACGAACAGGTCAGCAATCACGAAAGGATCGTCGCCCTGTCGCGGACCGACGCGCTGACCGGGCTTTTCAACCGCCGGGCTTTTTTCGAGGAACTGTCCCGGCGTTTCGAGAGGCTGGCGCGGGACACCCGCCCGGCGGCGTTGATCTATGTCGATCTCGACAATTTCAAGGCCGTCAACGACCGCCATGGCCATGCCCGTGGCGACGAGGCGCTGATGGCGGTGCGCGAGATTCTGGTGCGTCACACCCGTCCGTCCGACCTGATCGCCCGGCTGGGAGGAGACGAGTTCGCCGTCTGGCTGGAAGGAGCCGACGAAGCGACCGCCATCCGCCGCTGCGACGATATCATCTCGGCGGCCCAGGCCCTGATGTCCTATTCCGGTGGCGACCACACCCCCTTGACCATGTCGCTGGGTGTTGCCGTTCATGCACCGGATCAGAGGGAACTGCTGGACGATCTTCTCCAGCGGGCCGACGAGGCCATGTACCGCGCCAAGAACGACCGCAAGGGCAGTTATCGTCTGGCGGGGCCGGTTCCGTTGCTTGAAACCTCGGAGGGGCGCGATTGACCCGGGTGGTGAACAGGATCCTGTCGGCGTTCCGGCGTAAGGTCGATGACGCGATGCAACTGGTGGGCAGCAAGCATCCGCTGAATTACGAACAGGCCCGCGATCTCGCCAGCCACCAGGACCCGGAAGTGCGCCGTCTGCTGGCGGGGCGATCCGATCTGCCGCCGGAAATCCTTTATTTCCTGGCGGAGGATCCGGTGCCGATGGTCCGCCGCCAGATCGCGGCCAACGAGTCCGCGCCGGCCCAGGCGGATTTCCATCTGGCCGGCGATGCCGATCCGTCGGTGCGCGGCGATCTGGCGCAGAAAATCGCACGACTGGCGCCGGGGTTGTCGGACGACGAGCGGGACCGCTTGCGCCGGATCACATATGAGACCTTGCAACTGCTGGCACGCGACCAGATCACGCGGGTTCGCAAGATCCTGGCCGATGCCCTGAAGGACGTGGCCGACGCGCCGCCCCTGGTCATCCGTCAGCTCGCCCATGACGGCGAACTGGCTGTCGCCTCTCCGATCCTGGAGTTTTCTCCCGTCCTTTCGGACGAGGATCTTCTCGATATCATTCAGGGCTCTCCGATTTCGGGTGCGCTGTCGGCGATCTCGCGCCGCCGTGAGGTCGGGACCAGAGTGGCCGACGGCATCGCGCGCACGGATGATATCGAGGCGATCACCGTTCTGCTGTCCAATCCCCGGGCCCAGATCCGGGAGGAGACGCTGGACATGCTGCTGGACCGGGCGCCGGATGTGGAGGCCTGGCACGCCCCCTTCGTTCACCGGCCGCAGTTGTCCGTCCGCGCGGCGACGCGGCTGGCCCGTTTTGTCGCGGACAATCTGCTGAAGGTTCTCGATCAGCGGCAGGATTTCGACGCCGCGACCAAGGCCGCCGTGGCCGCCGCCGTGCGGCGCCGGGTCGAGGATGCCGGTGCGGATATGGTGGCCTTTCGCAGGGCCGACGCCCAGAAGGCGGCCGGGACGGCGGTGGAACCGGTGCAGTCCCGCGTCGCCCGCGTGCTGGCGAACGGTCTCCTGACCGACAAGATGGTTCAGGATGCCCTGGCGGAGGACGACGGAGACTTCGTTATTCACCTGCTGGCCGGAGGCAGCGGCCTGTCCGCGAACCGTGTCGGAAAGATCGTCTCGACCCAGAGCGCCAAGGGGATCGTTTCCCTGGCCTGGAAATGCGGTCTCTCGATGCAGGCGGCCGAGGCGCTGCAGACGCGGCTCGCACGGATCCCGCCGGCCGATGTGCTGAGGTCGCGGCCGGGAACCCGGGCTTTCCCGATGACTCAGGACGAGATGTCCTGGCAGCTTGAGTTCTTTGCGTCGATGGTCGGGGAGGTGTCCGGGTGACGGGATCGCCTCAATTTTGCCGGGATCGACTGTTGTAATTATGTGTGTACAGCCCGTTCTAAAACGGAGACTATTTGAATGTTTGCGAAACGGGGCCGTCCCTTCGCAAGCGCGGATCCCGTTGTACGCGACCAGGGTCTTGAGAATACCAAAGTACCGTCCGATTATTGATGACAGCAGGGGCATTATGATTCGCATGAACGCTTTTCCAAAGCTGATGCTTTCGGTCACCGTGGCCGGCACGCTGGCAGCCTGTGCGGCGGCCGATTCCGCGATCAACCACGGTGATCTCACCGTGCAGACGCACATGAGCGAAACGGTGTTCCTGGATCCGGTGCCGCCGGACCAGCGGACCATCTATGTCAGTGCCCGCAATACCTCGGACCATCCCGAGGTCGATCTGCGCTCTCCGCTGATTCAGGCCATTGCCCAGCGGGGCTATACGGTCGTTCAGGATCCGAACCAGGCCCACTACATGCTGCGCGTCAATGTGCTGCATGCCGGTCCGGTTGATCCCCAGTCGAAGGGCGAACTTCTGGGCGCCAAATATGGCGAGCCGCTGCTGGCGGGCGCCGCTGCCGCCGGTATTGCCAATCTGGCCGGCGGTGACCGGACCGCGACCGCCGCGACCGGTCTTGGCGTTGCCGCCGGGACCTTCCTCCTCAATCAGGCCTTTAAGACCGTGACATACGCGGTGGCCGTGGACATCCAGTTGTCCGAGCGTCCGCTGAGCGGCGCCAAGGTCAAACAGACCACCTCGACCGCCGCGGTTCAGGCCAATGGGTCGACGTCGCGTGCCAAGACCTCCCAGGTTCCGACCGGATCCGGCTATAGCGGAACCGGAACGCTGAACGCCCGCGTCAAGACCCAGGAAGTCGACGAGGAGTCCGACTTCAAGCAGTATCAACTGCGCGAGGTCGCCTATGCCGACCAGATGAATATGAAGTTTGAACAGGCCGCTCCGCTGCTGACCGCCAAGCTGGCCGCCACGCTCAGCAATCTGTTCGAGTAAGATACGGTGTTTGCGGGACCCGGTCCGGCCGCAAGGCGGGGCCGGGTTTCGTTTGACCGAAGCCGCGTCTCAGGGTCTGTTGATCAATAAGTGACACAACAGCTCCTCTCAAGCACGAGACGTTGCACGAGCGAAAAAGCGCTGCTTTTTCAATGACCAAACGCCGCTCGGGCTTAAGTGCGGTGACCGGCCGCGTGCCTCTTTTGTTTGAGTCAATGCACCAGCCCCTTGCGGCGTTTGGGGCCGCCGTCCGCCGCCGGTCGCCTCCTTGCGACAGGCGGGGCGATCACGGGGCGGGCGTTTCTTTCAGCGCGGAAACGAAGGCCCTGGCGCCTCCGCCGAGCCGCCGTTCGCGGTGGCGCAGCCGGGAAAACCGGCGGGTCGGCAGGGCGCAGGCGGCTGCCGTCAGCATTCCGGCCTTGAGGCCGGTGCTGACCACCATCAGCGACAGAACCGACGCCCCCGCTCCCGCCTCGACGGCCGTCCGAACCGCCTCGTTGCTTGGCAGTTCCAGCACCACGGACACATCCCCGAGCTCCAATCCCCGTGTGGCCAGCAGCGCCTCGGTGGCGGCCCTCGTGCCGGATCCCGGCTCCCGCAGGATCCAGGGCAGCCGGCGGAATTCGTCCGGCCCCAGCGCCTGATCGCCTGCCCAGGCATAGGGGCGACCGACAACCAGCACAAGGCGGTCGTCGTCAACGGCGGTGCGTTCCAGCACCGGATTGTCGATATCGCCTTCCACGAAGCCCAGTTCCACCGTCCCTGCCGCCACCGCCTCGGCCACCTGACGGGTATTGCCGATCGAAAGGTCGACCGCGATCCCGGGGCAGGCGTTCCGGAACGCCAGAAGACGGGGGGGGAGCCAATAGGTCGCGATGGTCTGGCTGCCCATCAGCGCCAACCGTCCCCGGCGCAAACCGGCCAGATCATCGAAGGTCGCCTCGGCGTGGGCGGCGGCGGCGAGAACATCGCGGGCTTCCGTGAGAAAGGCAGCCCCCGCCGCCGACAGCTCCACATGGCGGCCGACGCGGTGGAACAGGTCCACGGCATAGCGCGATTCCAATGCGCCGATCGCCGCGCTGACGGCCGACTGGGTCAGTCCGAGCGCCTGAGCGGCCTGAGTGAAATGCAGGCGTTCGGCGACGGCGATGAAAATCCGGAGCTGCTCCAGCGTCATGACGGGCAAACCAATCGAAATTTCTTGTTAAAACAACATATATAATAAATTGGATTGATGATTTGATCATCCCTTATTGTCGCGACGGTTTTATCAAGGACGTTTGCGACATGCCCCGCGACACCAGTCTCCCAGTTTCCGAAGCCGTCATTCTGGCGGAACCGGCCCATCACGGACACCGCCACAGCGGAATCGTCCCCGGCCTGCTGCTGAGTGCGGCCCTGGCGGCGGCCGCTTTCGCGCTGCGCCGGATTCCCGGCGTCGCGACCTTCAGCCCGATGATCATCGCGATCATTCTTGGCATGCTGTTCCACAATGTGATCGGAACGCCGTCGCGCGCCAAAGCCGGCGTCTCCTTTTCGATGAAGAAGGTGTTGCGGTTCGCGATCATTCTTCTCGGCCTGCAACTGACCCTGACGCAGGTGGCCGACGTCGGCGTCGTCGGGGTCGGCATCATCGCGGCTACGCTGATTGCGACCTTTGCCGTGACCAAGTGGGCGGGACGTGTGATCGGCGTCGATCGGAAGCTCGCGGAATTGATCGCCGCCGGCACCTCGATCTGCGGCGCCTCGGCGGTGATCGCCACCAACACGGTGACAGAGGCCCATGACGAGGATGTCGCCTATGCCGTGGCCTGCGTCACGGTGTTCGGCTCGATTTCCATGTTCGCCTATCCACTTTTGCCGGCCTTGTTTCATCTCGATCCGCACGCCTACGGGCTGTGGGCCGGCGCTTCGATCCACGAGATCGCCCAGGTGGTCGCCGCCGCCTTCCAGGATGGCAAGGACGCGGGTGAGTTCGGAACCATCGCCAAATTGAGCCGTGTCCTGATGCTGGCGCCGCTGGTGTTGGCTCTGGGACTGGCCGGCGCCCGCCATCACGCCGCGCATTCCCATGGTAAGGGGCGCAAACCCATTGCGCTGCCCTGGTTTGTCGCGGGCTTCATCGCGCTTGTCCTGGTCAACAGCGTCGTCACCATCCCGCCGGAGGCAAAGGGATGGATCGTCCAGGCTACGACCTTTCTGCTGTCGTTGGCCCTGGCGGCCATGGGACTGGAAACCGACGTGCGCAAACTGATGGCGAAGGGCCTGCGTCCGGCGTTGTTGGGCGGCTTCGCCTGGATCTTCATCTCAGGCTTCAGCCTGTTGCTGATCAAGCTGGTCTGGTAGGGCGACGCTCCGGTTCCAGGGACGTGTCCCAAGCCCTTCTCGTTCGTCCCTTCCCGTTCGTACCCTCTCGTTCTCCGCTTTCGTCCGCCCCCGGGTGGCAAATGAAGAACGCCCCGCCGTCCTTTCCGGGCGGCGGGGCGTCCACAGTGGGGGGATGAACGATCCGCCCTTTTTTCAGTGGGTGGCGTCGCGTCGGATCAGGGTCCCGGCGCCGTGCGGGGTGAACAGTTCCAGCAGCATCGCATGGGGCACCCGGCCGTCGAGAATGACGGCGGCATCGACGCCACGGGACACCGCGTCGAGACAGGTTTCGACTTTCGGGATCATGCCGCCGCTGATGGTCCCGTCCGCGATCAACTGTCGGGCCTGGGTCTCGGTCATGTCCGGGATCAGGTTCCCCTGCTTGTCGAGAACGCCGGCCACATCGGTCAGGAACAGCAGGCGCGACGCCTTGGCCGCGCCCGCAATGGCGCCGGCGGCGGTATCGGCGTTGATATTGTAGGTCTCGCCCGCGCTGCCGACACCGGTTGGCGCGATGACCGGGATGATGTCCGACTGATGGAAGAAGTTCAGCACATGGGGATTGATCTCCGCCGGTTCTCCGACAAAGCCGAGATCGAGAACCCTCTCGATATTGGAGTCGGGGTCGCGCTGTGTGCGGCGCAGTTTCCGGGCGCGGATCAGTTGTCCGTCCTTGCCCGAAAGGCCGACCGCGAATCCTCCGGCCTGATTGATGGCGGTCACGATCTGCTTGTTGATAGAGCCGGCCAGAACCATCTCGACGATATCCACCGTGGCCTGGTCGGTCACGCGCAGGCCGTCGATGAACTCGCTCTTGATCTTGAGGCGGTCCAGCATGGCGCCGATCTGCGGCCCGCCGCCATGGACGACCACGGGGTTGATCCCGACCTGCCGCAGAAGCACCACATCGCGCGCGAACAACTGCGCCAGATTCTCGTCACCCATGGCATGGCCGCCATATTTGATGACGAAGGTTTCACCCGCGTGTTCGCGGAAAAAAGGCAGAGCTTCAGACAGAGTGCGGGCCTTTTCGAGCCAGGTTGCGCGCTCGTCGGCGCGGGTCTGATCGACAGTCATGGGCGTGTCTCCGGCACAGGAACGGAAAGAGACAAGGCGGCCAGGGCGGCGCGCAAAGGCGCGATCCCAAGACCGCTTTCGGAACTGGTGGCAAGAATTTCAGGATGGGCCGCCGGACGGCGGGCGACGGCCCGGCCGGTCTCGGCGACAAGCGCGGCCAGGGCGTTGACGCCGATCTTGTCGGCCTTGGTCAGGATGACCTGATAGGTCACCGCGGCACGGTCAAGCATCGCCATCATGTCGCTGTCGCTGTCTTTCAGTCCGTGGCGGGCATCCACCAGAACGCAGACACGGCGCAGCACCGTGCGGCCCCGCAGATAGTCGTTGACCAGGGCATTCCAGCGGGCGACCTGGTCCTTCGGCGCCTGGGCGAAACCGTACCCCGGCAGATCGACGAGCAGCAGCCGGCGCCCCAGATCGAAGAAATTGATCTGCTGGGTGCGGCCGGGCGTGTTCGATGCCCGGGCAAGGCTCGATCGCCCGGTCAGGGCATTGATCAGACTCGATTTTCCGACGTTGGAGCGTCCCGTGAAGGCGATCTCCGGCAACTGGGCCGGGGGAAGGCGGTCAAGAGTGGCGGTGCCGGCGACGAAGCGGCAATCCTGGGTGAAGAGGAGGGGGGGGGGGGGGGGGGGGGGGGGGGGGGGCG
>WASQ01000100.1:105528-165506 GCA_009712185.1 Telmatospirillum sp.
GCCGGGCGACGCCGTCCAATAGTGGGGGTTCGGTCTACGAAGGGTATAACTTGGGTTAAGAGTCGGCGGCCCGCCTCAACGCGGGCCGCCTCCTCCTGTTCGGGGGTGGGGTTGCCGAGGCCTAAGCCTGGCGTTTCATGATCAGCCATTGCTGCAGGATCGACAAAATGTTGCTCCACGCCCAATAGATCACCAGACCGGCCGGGAAATTCGCCAGCATGAAGGTGAAGATGATCGGCAGGAAGGTGAACATCTTGGCCTGGACCGGATCGGTCGGCGCCGGGTTCAGCTTCTGCTGCAGATACATGGTGACGCCCATGATCAGAGGCCACACGCCGATATGCAGCATCTGCGGCGGATCCCACGGGATGACGCCGAACAGATTGAATACCGTCGTCGGATCGGGCACGGACAGGTCATGGATCCATCCGAAGAAGGGCGCCTGCCGCATTTCGATGGTGACGTAGAGCACCTTGTAGAGGGCGAAGAACACGGGAATCTGGATCAGGATCGGCAGACAGCCCGAAACCGGATTGGCCTTTTCCCGTTTGTAGAGAGCCATCATCTCCTGGTTCAGGCGGGCGCGATCCTCGCCGAACCGTTCCTGCAGCTTCTTGATCTCGGGCTGCAGCTTTTTCATCTTGCTCATCGCCTTGTAGGACTTGTTGGCGATGGGGAAGAAGGCGCCCTTGATGACCACGGTGAAGATCAGAATGGCGATGCCGAAATTACCAACCTGTCCGTGGATGAACCGCAGGAAATGGAAGAAGGGCTTGGTGAGGAAATAGAACCAGCCGAAGTCGATGGCGAGATCGAAACGCGGAATGCCGAGCTTGTCGCCATAATCGTCAAGCTTCGTCAATTCCTTGGCGCCGGCGAAGAAGTGGCTGGCGGTCTCGGTCGAGGCGCCGGGGGCCACGGTCAGCGCGCTTCCCAGCCAGTCGGTCTGGTAGCGGTCGACGCCGTCGACACTGCGCCAACCCATCCGTGCCTGAACCGCCATGGACTGGTCGGGAATCAGCGCCGTCAGCCAGTATTTGTCGGTGACGCCGATCCAGCCGCCGGTGCTCTTGACTTCCAGCAGATGGTCGTCCTCACGCAGCTTCTTGTACTTCATCTCCTTCAGCGTGCCGTCCAGCACGCCGAGCGGCCCCTCATGCAGGATATAGATGTCCTGGGTCTTGGGTGTGCCCCAGCGCGAAACCAGGGCATAAGGGAACAGTGTGACGGCGGCCGCGCCGTGATTTTCGACCTTCTGCGTGACGGTGAACATATAGTTGTCGTCAACCGCGTAGGTCCGGGTGAAGGTCAGGCCCTGGCCGTTGTCCCAGGAAAGGGTCACCGGATGGTCGGGCGTCAGAGTGTCGCGGTCGGCCGTCCAGACGGTGTCTGCGCCGGGCAGGGCCGGCTTCGTGTCGCCGCCTGCCACAAAACCGAATTCCGCGTAGTAGGCGCCCGCGCCAATGGCCGGGGACAGCAGGGTGATCGCCGGGCTTCCCGCCTCCGGTTCCTCGTGATACCGGACCAGATCGACGTCATCGATCCGGGCGCCGCGCAACGGGAACGAGCCCTTGAGGCTCGGCGTGTCGATCCGCACGCGCGGGGACGCCTTCAGGGCTGCGGCACGGGTCTCGGACGTGATCTCCTGGGTCGGGGCCGCATCCGGCATTTTCGGGGAGCCGACCTGCGGAGCCTCGGACAACTGCGGCGCCGAAGGCGGGGTTGCGGTCTGACCGGCCGCCGTCTGTTCGGGCTGTACCTTCGGCTTCGGCATCAGATATTGCCAGCCGAGCAGAATCGCCACCGAAAGGGCGATCGCCAGGATAATGTTGCGCTGTTCGTTCATGACTTATCTTTCCGGTATGGCCGGAGGGTTAGCGGGAACCGGTGGGACAACAGGTGTGGCCGTGGCGATGGCCGTCCCTTCGGGATGCATCTGGTTCGGGAACCGGATCGTAACCCGATCCTCCCCAGGGGTGACAGCGCAGGAGCCGTCGCGCCGTCAGCCAGCAGCCCTTGATGGCGCCGTGCTTTTCGATCGCCTCCATGCCATAGGCCGAGCAGCTGGGCAGGAACCGGCAGCTATGCGCCGGAAGAATCGGCGACAGCAGCAACTGGTAGCCGCGGATCAAACCACGTAGCGTTGCGCGGACCAGTTTCATGGAGCCTCTTGACCATCCTGTCGACCCTGGGGCCTGTCTGCCGAGCCGCCCTTGCGGGAAGCGCCCACACGTTTTAGCGCGGTTTGCAAATCCTGCAAGAGCTGAGCGTAGGGACGGTCCAAGGTTTCGCGACGGCCGATCAGCACATAGTCGGTTCCCGGCGTCCCCAGTCGTGGCAACAGCTCCGCCGCCGCGGCCCGAAGACGTCGCCGGGCGCGGTTCCGGGCAACGGAATTGCCCACTTTCTTACTGCAGGTGAACCCGACGCGGATGACGCAGGCATGGGGCGTCCCGTCCGCTGTCGTGGAAGCCTGACCCCCGTTGCCCGTGTTGGAGAGGGGGAGGGGGGCGGCGGTGGGAGCCGCTTGCAGGATCAATCCCGGAGCGGCCCACTTGCAACGCATGCCGGCGACACGGAGAAATTCCGAACGGCGCTTCAGGCGCTCGATCGTTATGGTCCGCGCCCCGGGCGCGCCACGGTCACGTTCTGCCGGCAATGCCGACGAGATCAGGCAGAAAGACGCTTGCGGCCCTTGGCGCGGCGCTCGGACAGCACACGGCGACCGCCGACAGTGGCCATACGCGCGCGAAAGCCGTGGCGGCGGGCGCGGACGAGCTTGCTGGGTTGATAAGTACGTTTCACGGTTTGAACTCCAAACGGGCCCACGGAAAAATGAGCATCGGTGTATAAGGAGTTGTGGCGGGGGAGTCAATCGCCAAGACGGGAAATCGTCAGCGTCCGCGTCCCGTCGTGCCGGGGGCGGAGGGTCCGGGGTGACCGGGCCGGAGGGGTGCCACAACACACCCGCGACCATTATTCAATCAGTTGGCCCCGATTTTTCAAGTCCTCTATGGATGGTTCCGCGCCGGGCGAAATCTTTTTTTTCGACCAGGAAAAAGTGAAGCGGTGCGGTCGGCGTGATGAAGATCACAGACAAAATCATCCGGATGCGGTTGCCTCGTCCACCTTGGTCCCTGTTCTCTGTAAGCGGCCCAACGTCGCGAGGCGCGGCAGATGTGATCGCGCAAAGGGGACGATGGGGAAGGGCAATCATCCTCATTCGCCGCATGGCGGGTGTGGCATTTTGATGATTGCCGGATTTTAATATAGATAAAAATAATGACAATTTGAGTAATAAAGACAGTGCCAGTGGGAAATGTCTCTTTTTATTTGTAAATATCTTGAAACCATGATTGACATGGTGGCTGCATCCTATCATCTTCAGCGTGTTGTCTGACTGAGGGGCTCTAAAGATGTCTGGGAAAGCCATGATTGACCGGGCGACATTTGACCGTTTGTTCGGTAATATTCTGGCGGTGATCCGGGCCAACGCTTTCGGGCGGATCTCCCAGGATCTGGTCGGTCCCAGAACAGGGTCCCCGGCAGTCAGTCTGTGGGCGAGCGGATCCGGCAGAGGCCTCACGGAATTCAGCATCGACACGGGATATACCGTGGAACGCCGTGGCACGCGGCATTTCTCCCAGGGGGAGGGATGCATGGAGCTGGCGATCCGGTTCGATGCCACCGGTTCCGACCCGGGCGACATCGAGGTTGCCACCCTGGGAGGCCTTCCCGTTTCTCCAGCCGAGGTTGACGATCTGGTCCGGACCGTCGCCGAGATTTTCGAATCGGTCCTTGCAGGGATTTTTCCTTCCCAGCGTCTGCTGCCCCGTCCGACGGTTCCATTCCGCCCCTATGTCGGCGAGCCGGACCGGCCGTTGATGCTGTGGGACGACGGGGCCGTCGGTCTGGCGGAGCGCGCCAGCCTGTCGGGTGATCAGGCTCACCGGCGCGACGTCGTGGAGCTGTGCTCCCAGTTGCGGGCCCTGGTCGAAGAGCAGAGACCGGGCTGACCGGGAGTCAGGAATCCCCCGGCTTGACCCCCGGGTGGCGGCTGTGGCCATTTTCGGCCCATCCAGCCGACCATACCGGGAAGATCTCTCCTCATGCCAGAATCGTCCGAGACCCTGACGCCACGGCCGTTCAAGCGGGTCGCATCTCTTTTTTCCGTTCGTTGCTTCGTCATGGCCCTGGCGCTGTTGACTGGCGTCACCGGCGTTGCGGCCGCTGCCTCTCCGGACTTTCTCTATCTTGCTCCCGCGACGGTGGATCTGACCGTGTTGCTGGCGCCGCCGCCGGCACCTGGGTCAGACGGGGAAGCGGCGGATCTTGCCGCGGTGATCGCCGCGTCGCAGGGCCGGACGGCTGCGGAAGCGGCGCGGGCCGCCGCCGACGCGACGACCTCGGCACTGCGTTTCGCCGACGCGATGGGGGCGGGGTTCACGGCGGACAACCTGCCTTATGCCCTGCCTTTCCTGGATCGTGCCGCCCATGACACCCATGCGCTGGTGTCCGCGGCCAAGGTCGGATTCGACCGGCTGCGCCCCCAGGCGGTCGACGCCCGCGTTGCGCCCTTGCGATCCGACGGAGAGCCCGGTCCGTCCTCCACGCGGCGCAGCGGGGCCTACCCGTCGGGTCATGCGGCTTTTGCCTATGTGACCGGAATCCTGCTGGCGGCGATGGTGCCGGAAAAAGGGGCGGAGATCTTCGCGCGGGCGGCCGACTATTCCCATAACCGGCTGATTGCCGGGGCCCATTTCCCGACAGATATCGAAGCCGGGCGGATCGCCGGAACGGTCATTGCCGGGCAGTTGCTCCGCGATCCCCGCTTTCTGGCCGATTTCGGCCGGGCCCGCGCCGAAGTCCGCCATGCCCTGGGGTATGCCGTTCCCTGATGCCGGCCGAAAGGTCAGGCGCCGGGCGTTCCCGGGCCGCTCAGCCATCCCTGGGCCGCCGCGAAGCGCACGATCTGAACGCGCGTCTTGAGATTGAGCTTTTCGGCCGCCCTGACCTTGTAGGTTTCCACCGTCTTGATGCTGATCGCCAGTGACTGCGCCACCTCCTTGGTGGTGAAGCCCTGGGCCAGGAGGCGGAGGACGCTGGCTTCGCGGTCGCTCAGCAGATCGATGTCGGGAAGGGCGCGCGGAACCGGGGCCACCGCTTTGGCGGCGATGGCGGAATCGAGATACATGTCTCCGCGCGCCACCGTTCTGATCGCGCGGACGAGATCCTCCGCCGCCGACCGCTTCAGGAGATATCCGCCGACCCCGGCGGCCAGTGCCTGCTGCAGATATCCCTGGTCCTCGTGGACCGTCAGCGCCAGCTGGCGAAGGTCGGGCAGCCGCCTGTGCAGTCGCCCGATGAGATCGATCCCGTCCATGTCGCCGATAGAGATGTCGACGACGGCGACATCGGGCCGGGTCCTCAGGATATCCTCCAGAGCGCCGGCTCCCGATGTCTCGGCGCTGACGACGCGCATGTCCGGTTCGGCCTCGACCAGCGCGCGGATTCCGGTCAGGACGATCGGATGGTCATCCGCCAGCGCGACGCGAAGGGTGGTCATGCAACATCTCCTTGTTCAGCCGGATGGGCGTCAGACAGCGGGATCCGCACAAAAATGACACTGCCGCTTCCGGTCCCGCTTTCGATATCGAGGGTGCCGCCGACGAGTTCCAGGCGTTCACGGATCCCCAGAAGGCCGAGATGGCGTTGCCTGGCGGGAGGCCCTGCCGACGGCGGGAACCCGCGACCGTCGTCCTCGACGATCAGGGCGACCTGGCCGGGCCGGCGTCGCAGTGTGATGCTGACGGAATGGGCGTCGGCATGCTTCACGATATTGGTCAGCAATTCGACCAGAATTCTGTAAAGGGTCGTCTCGACAAACGGAGGAAGCCGAAACCCGTCCAGCCCCTCGATCAGAACATCGACATCGAGACCCGTCTGGCCGCGCCAGTCGTCCAGAAGATTGATCAGGGTAGGCTTGAGACCGATATCGTCGAGAGACGTGGGGCGCAGATCGACGGCGGCGCGATGGAGATCCCGGCTGATGTCGGCGATCATCCTCTTCAATTCCGCGCAGGCCTCTTTCGTCCGTTCCGATCCGCTTTGCAGTTCCAGTCGTTTCAAACGGAGCGACAGACCGGTCACAGTCTGTCCCACGCGGTCGTGAAGATCGCGGGCGATGCGGCGGCGCTCGTCTTCCTGGGCGGAGTGGAGGCGCGACAGAAGATCGCGATGATCCGCCTCCGCTTTTTTTTGCCGGTCGACGGCAATGAGCACGCCATAGAGACCCGACAAATCGCCACGTTCCGGGGATCGGCCGGACAAATGCAGCCAGCGGACCGTGTCGTCGGCGAGCACCGCGCGGAAGTCCACCTCCGCCGGGTCGCCCGTCCGGCGGCAAGTCTGCATGGCCCGGTCGACTGCGGACCGGTCGTCCGGGTGGACCCCCAGAAGGAAAGAGGCATAAGCGCCGGGCGGGCGTGGTCGGCCGAACAGCCTCAGGCAGCGATCGCACCAGTCAATCTTGTCGGCTCCCGCGGGCCAATGCCAGGTGCCGATATCGGCAATTTCCACCGCGAGAAGGCGCCAGGTCTCCGACTGCCTCAGGACCAGCGCCGCGCTCTGCATTTCGGCCCGCCGCCTTGCCGCGATCAGCCGGGCGACAAGGCTGGCGAGCAGGGCGGTCAGGCACAGCGTTCCGGTGCCCGCCAGCAGGATCCTCCTCCAGGCGGTCTGAACGGGCTGGTCCAGATCCTGTTTCGGAATGCGAAGATGAAGCGTCCACCCGGACAGGCCGACCTTGCGTGACAGCGCGTAGACCGCCAGGCCATCCGCTCCCGTCGTCACCTCCAGGCCGTCCCTCTCCGGAGGCTGATCCGTCGAGGCTTCGGCGGGCCACGGATCTCCGGGATGGCCCGCCCCCGCGATCACCCGGCCCCGTTGATCAACGAGAGCGCTCCTCCAATTGGAGGGCAGTCCCGCCGAAGCCAGCGCATCCCTGAAAATGCGCGCGTCGATGCCGACCGTGATCACGAACCGGGGTTCCCCCATCCGGACGACCGGGCAGTGGATGGGGATGCCCGCTCCCGCTGCCAGCACTCCCGGGTCCAGGTATCCTCCAACCACGGGCTGTGCTGTTTCGACAGCGGCGCGGAACCCGTCCACGCCGCTGTTATCCCCCCTGGGCTCGCCCTCCTCCGCCGCGGTGTTCAGAACCTGCGGGCCCGAGGGCGCCGCCAAGGAGATGGTCAGCCACTCCGGATGCAGATGGCTGAGACGCTGGGCATGTTCGAGAAAGCTCGACGTGTCGTCGCGATTGAGGCGGCGGAGGTTGACCAGCGGCTGGGCGGCGTCGATTTCGCCGGTCAGCTGGGATTCGATCTGATGGGCGAGACGCTCCGCTCTCAGGGTGACCTGAAGAGCGACGGTCTGTCTTTCCTGAATGCCAGACCGGTATCCGCTTATAATGCTTAAAATAATTAACGGAATAGATGCGGAAATTGCAATAATTGCGAAGGGTATAAGGGATGTTCGAATAGTCATTCGAAATTGTCTGTCGGGGGGAATATTCTGTTTTTTTATCATATTTCGGTTTTTTTTGTCGCAACGCGGATTTATCCGAACTGTCATAAACCGCCGCGGATTTTTCACGTAGGGTCGCGGCCCCGGCCAGGAGCGCTGCCGGCACGGATCTGATCCGAAAAGAAGTAAGCATAAATCCGCTACTGATAAATTTTGTCGGCTGTGGCTTCGGTCAATGAAATCTCCAGTCGACACTGTCGTCAATATTGAAAATTGGTATCGCCAAAAATTTCTAAATATATGACAATTATATTTCTGATCTTGTCATATTTATAGATGATTGACGGGATATTCCTGACATAGATAGCGTAATTTTCCGACATTAACGAATTTTCATCTTGTGACATATTGCTGCCGACTTCATTCCAATGGGGGTTGAACGGTGTTGGCAGGTATCGCTGACCGGGCCGGAAGGGTCCGTTTTCCTTTTGCAGGTTCCGTCATCCTGTCGGTGACGGCCCTGCTTGCGTCAACATCTCTGGCCGGTGCCCAGAGTCTGGATCTGGGGTCGGTGGGCGTTGCCGGCGGCGGAGGGGACGGGGCCGTCGGCAGTCAGGCGGCGCCGGGAACCGCGGCGGCGGTGGCGCCGACGCAGGGCAGTCTGGATGCCACCCAGCCGGCGTCGATCATCAGTGATCGCTTTCTCCGCCAGATGACGGCTCCGACGGCCGATTTCGCATCCGCGGCGAAATATGCGCCGTCCGTTGTCGTCACCTCGCCCAACGGACCGGGCGGGTCGGAAAGCAAGGTGCTGATCCGCGGATTTTCCGACGGACAGTACAACATCACCTTCGATGGGATTCCGTTCGGCGACACCAATGACGAGACCCATCACACGACCTCGTTCTTTCCGGCGGCAACCCTGGGGCAGATCATTGTCGATCGTGGTCCCGGCTACGCCTCGACGATCGGCTATGCCACTTTCGGCGGAACGCTGGGCCTGTTCTCCCGGGCGCTCACCGATCAGGCGGGGGGCGAGGCAACGCTGTCATTCGGCAGCAACAAGACCTGGGACTATGGCGGAACCGTCCAGTCGGGTCTGATCCGCGAAACCGGGACCCGAATCCTGGTCAATTATGACCGCACCCTGAGCGATGGCGCCCTGCAGGACGTTCACACCGAACACCACAACTACATGGTCAAGATCGATCAGCAGCTGGGGCCGGATTTCACCGGCACCTTCGTCAGTTCGGTCAATAGTGCCGAGTATGTGGCCAACAACAAGATCACCTACGCCCAGGAGCGCCAGTACGGCAAGAATTACTCGCTTCTTTCCGACGATCCGACCAACGTCAATTTCAAAGATTTCCAGATCAGCCGGAAGAGTACCGATTTCGAATATCTGGGGATTGTCGGCGATGCCGGCTGGTTTCAGCTCGACAACAAGCTCTACACCTATTCCTACATCCTGAAGGACCTCGAATCGCCGCACAGCTTCACGCAGGCCGGGCCGAACGGGGGTAACTATTCCAAGGCTTACCCGACGTCGGCGCAACAGGCGGCCGCGGGGATCAGCCCTACCGATATTTTCGGCGCCCTCAAGGAAAACCGGTATCGGACGTCGGGCGACATTCTCAAGCTGTCGCGCGATCTGTTCCAGGGAACGCCCGCCGAAGGAACGGCGAGGACGGGACTGTGGTACGAGCATTCCGGCAGTCCGCGCTACCAGATCATGATGGATGTGACCCGCAATACGGCCGTCGGCGATTCGCTGGATCCCGACGCCTACTGGTATCACATCCAGACCACACTCGATACCGTCGAACCCTTCATGGAATATGAATGGAGGCCGCTGCCGGGGCTGACGATCATTCCCGGCTACAAAAACGTCTGGCTGGAACGCAACAACTTCGGCAATCCCAATCAGGTCGCCAATTGCCGCTGTATCGGCGTCAGCGACGCGACCTACCGGCGCGATCTGGGCTTCCTGGCAGTGCGCTACCGCTTTCTGCCGGAACTGTCGGGCTATGCCCAGTTCGCTCAGGGTTTCCAGGAACCCAGCGTCGGCCTTCAGCAGATTACCAACCCGTCTCTGAATCGCGTGAAACCTCAGACGACCAACAATTATCAGGCGGGGATGGTCTGGCGGAATGACCGCGTGACCGTGGACGCCGACGCCTATTTCATCAATTTCGCCAATTACATCCAGCAGTTGACCCTGCCCGGATCGAACCAGTCCTATTACTCCAATCTGGGCGGCGTCTATTACAAAGGCGTCGAGGCGCAGGGCACCCTGGTGGTCGGCGGCGGCTTCAGCCTCTATGCCAATGGCGGCCTCCTCAGCGCCCAGTCAAAGGGCAGCCATCTGCGGGTCGGCGGCGTTCCCGACGCCACGGCGGCCCTGGGCGTGATCTACGACCGGGACGGCCTCTACGGCTCCACCATGACCAAATATGTCGGCAACCAGTATATCGGTCCCCAGGTCGCGACGACGAATGGCAACCGGATCGCCAGCTACGCCACGACCGACCTGACCGTGGGCTATCACCTGGGCGACTTGCTGCCCCGCACAAGGGACATCAATGTGCAGCTTCAGGTTCAGAATCTGTTCGACCAGCGTCCGATCTATGACGGCTCCGTCAAATATCTTCCCGGCAATACCGGGGTCGACTTCGGTAGGAGCACCTGGGCCTGGATGACGGGACGAACCTTCATGGGAACGGTCACTGTGGGCTTCTGACAGCCCGGATTCCCGTCCCCCGGACGGTCGACGGTCGCGGACTCCGCCGCCGTCCGGGCGCCTCCCCGGTTTGCCGGGATCATCTTTGTCCGCCCGGAGTAACACGATGTCTTTAGACCATCTGATCGAGCTGTCCGCCGCCTCGGGGGGCGTCCTGTTCATCATGCCGCTGCTTCTCCTGGTCACGCTCACCGTCAGCTTCGAGCGGGCCTGGTGGCTTGCCCGGCTGATGTCCAGAAGCCGGGCCGTGATCCGGCGGGTCGGTGAGATGACGGATCTCGACCGGGGCGTGATCGAAGCCGAACTGGCGCGGGTGGAACGGCATCCGATCGGATCCGTCTTGCAGGTGCCGCTCCGTTTCCCGGACGAACGTGATCATGCGCGCCTGGCCGACCGGCTCGAAGAGGCGATCCTGCGCGAGGTGCCCCGGATCGACCGGTCTCTATGGATGCTGGATACCGCAGTCACTCTGGCCCCCCTCCTGGGACTTCTCGGCACCATCATCGGCATGTTCAACGCCTTTCAGGTGCTGGGACGGCCGGGTTCCGCGCCGACCGAAATCACGGGCGGCGTCGCCGAGGCCCTGATCGCCACGGCATCCGGGCTTTTCATCGCGATCATCGGCCTGATTTTCTTCAACAGCCTGCAGGCCCGCGTCCGTCTGGTGATCCATGACCTGGAAACATTGAAGACCATGCTGGTCAACCGGTTGACCGGGGCCGAGGAACCGGTCCAGGTGACCCGCCAGATCAGTGTCCGGGGGATCTGATGCGGTATCTGGAGCAGCGCAAGGCGCGGATCGAAATCGTGCCGATGATCGACATCATGTTTTTCCTTCTGGTGTTCTTCGTCATGGTGGTGCTGCGGATGATTCCCTCCAGCGGAATCGCGACCCAGCTTCCCCACAGCTCCACGGCCACGGAGATGGCTCATCCCAAGGTCCTGGTCGCCGTTGCCGCCGATGGCACTCTGTCGGTTGACGATCAGCCGTTGTCTCTCGACGACCTGACCCGGAAGCTGGCGTCGGGAACGCCGGCCGAAACCTCCGTCACCATCGCGAGCGCCAAATCGGTGACGGTGCAGCAGGTGATGGCGGTCATGGATGCCTGCCGCAGCGCCGGGGTGACCCACCTGGGGCTGGCGGCCCAGGCGGATACCCGGCCGTGAGCGGAACCGCCGCGATGAGGGAGGTTCCGGTCAGGGACGTGGTGCGCCGGGGTGACGCTCTTCCTGAGAGCGGCCGCGGGGAGTCCCGTCACTGGGGAAAAGCCCTGGGGGCCGCCCTGGTGGCGGAAGTGGCGGCCGTCGCGGCCGCCGGCTGGCTGCTGACGAGGCCGGCTCCACCACCGGTCCCGCCCCGCGATCCGGTCCTGCTGGACCTGACACAGCCGGTCGCGGCGGAACCACCCCGGCCCGGCGAGCCTCAGCCGGTCAAGCCGGCCCCGCCTGTCGAACCGCCAAGGCCGCAGCCGGTTCCCCGGCCGCACCGTGCCGAGTTGGCGCGTCCCGTGACGCCGTTATCGCGTCCGCCCCTTCCGGCCCGGCCCGATCCCGTGATCCCGCCATCGCCGGCAGCGGGCGATGCGGACAGTGTGGCGGCCCCCGTCGTCCCGCCTCCGCCGCCCGTGTCGGCGCCGATGCCACCGGCGGGTCCCGCGCCGGATGCGCTCGACCGGTTCCAGACCGCAGCCCGGGCGGCGGTGCAGGCGGCTTTGCGCTATCCGAACGCCGCCCGGATCCGCCATCTGGCCGGCCAGTGCCGGTTGACCTTCGATTACCGTGACGGCAAGGCGACGCGGGCCCGCGTCGCCGGTTCCAGCGGCTATGAGGTTCTCGACGCGGCAGCGCTGGCCGCTCTCGAGGCGGCCGATCTGCCGCCGCCACCCCAGGGCCTGGCGGGCCATCTGCTGGAGTTGTCCATCACCGTGGTGTTCCAGGCCCAGTCCTGACCCCGACCGCAACCGCAACCGTCCTTACGACCGTGACAAATCCGGCGTCGCCAGGGAGCGCGTCCGGATCAGGAGAAGCGCATGTCCGCTCACGCCTTTCCCATGACTCCCCGTGCTCCTTCCGGACCGCGACGGTTCCTGCGGCTTTGGCCGGCTCTGGTCTCGCTTGTCCTCCTTTTCCCGGTTTGCGGCTGCGGTCAGTCATCCCCTTTCCCGATATCCGGTCCGGCGGAAGAGCCGCTGACGGAGGTCGTCCGCGTGCCGCTCGGAGGTCCGGACGGCTGGGACTATCTGGCGTTCGACGGGGGACGGGTATTCATCGCGCACGACAGCGAGGTCACGGTTGTCGATCGCGATGGCGCGGTCGCCGGCCGGGTCGCCGGCCTTTCGAACGCGCACGGGATCGCCTTCGTGTCCGGGCGCCGCCAGGGATATGTGACGAATGGCGGAGGAGTGACGGTCTTCGATCTCGACCGTCTCAACGCCCTGGGCCGGATTGAGACCGGGGCGGGGGCGGACGCGGTCCTTTACGATCCGGCAAGCGACAAGATCTTCGTCATGAACGGAAAGGCGCGGACCATCACGGCGATCGACGCCGGGTCCCGCCGGGTGTCGGGAACCCTTCCGCTTCCCGGCAAGCCGGAGTTCGGAGCGGTCGATGGAACCGGCGCTCTGTTCGTCAATGTGGAAACAACCGCCGAAATTCTCCGGATCGACACGCGGTCCCTGCAGATAACGGCGCGGTGGGCGATGCCCGGCTGTCAGTCCCCGCACGGCCTGGCACTGGATTTTCCGGGCCATCGCCTTTATTCAGGATGCGCGAACAGCCGTCTGGCCGTTGTTGAAACCGCTGGGGGCGGGGTGGAGGCGCTTTTGCCGGCCGGCCCGAACAGCGATGCTGTCGCCATCGATCCCCGGCGTCGGATTGCCTACAGTTCCAATGCCGATGGCACGCTGTCCAGAACCGATATCGGCGGCGACGGCATCCCGCGTCCGCTGGCCCCCCAGGCCACCCCGGCAGGCGCCCGCCGGATGACTCTCGATCCGGACAGCGGGCGCCTTTATCTGGTTTTCGGGCAGAACGGGGCGACACCCGGTGAGATCCATCCGGGTGGTCTTTCGCTGCTGATTCTGGATCCCCGCTGAGGGACCCCCCGCGCGACGGTACCGTCGCCGACGTCCGGCCCAACCGACCGAATGCCGGCAGAGCGGCCCCGCCCCGGAAAGCTTCCGGATCAGTCGAGCTGGAGCAGCAGGGCCTTCAGATAGGCGCTTTCCGGCAGCCACGGATGCAGCGGATGGGCGGCGCCGGCTCCCGACTGGCGCAGGATCCGACCGGTGCGGCCCGCCTGGGACAGACCGTGGCGAACCTCCTCCGCGAAGGAGGCCGGATCCATGTGGTGCGAGCAGGACGCCACCAGCAGAAACCCTCCGGCCTCGACCAGTCCCCCCGCGAGTCGGGTCATTTTGCGGTATCCCTTCGCCCCGGCCGCCATGTCTTTTTTCGATTTGACGAAGGCGGGCGGATCGGCCACCACGACGCCGAAGCGGGAGCCGGCGGCGGCGAGGCGCTCCATCTCGGCAAAGGCGTCGGCGCGGACACAGTCGACTCGGACACCGTTTTCCTCCGCCGAGCGGGCCGCCAGGGCCAGCGAGCCCTCCGACCGGTCGACGGCGGTGACCTGCGTGGCGCCGGCTTTTGCCGCCTGGATCGCGAAGCCTCCGGCATAACTGTAGAAATCGATAACGCTGCGGTCACGCGCCAACGCGGCGACGGCCGCCCGGTTGTCGCGCTGGTCGAAGAACCAGCCGGTCTTCTGTCCGGTCACCAGATCGGCGAAAAAGACGGCACCGTTCTCCTCCAGCCGCACCGGACCTTCCAACTGGCCCCGTTCCACTCTGTCATAAAGGTCCAGACCTTCCAGCCGGCGCACCGGGCTGTCATTCTTGAGGACGACGGCCGTGGGATGCAGCAGATCCTCAAGGACAGACAGGATCTGCGGCAAAAGGGCTTCCATCCCCGCGGTGTTGGCCTGCAACGCGATGACATCGCCATAACGATCGATCACCAGGCCGGGCAGGCCGTCGGCTTCCGCATGGACCAGCCGGTAAAAGGGGCGGTCGAACAGGCGGTCCCGCAGCTCCAGCGCGCGCCGGAGGCGTCCGGCGAGGAAGGCCGCGTCGACCGCTTGTGCCGGATCGCGGTCGAGACAGCGAACGGCAATCAGGGAATGCGGATTGAAAGTGCCGACTCCCAGGGCTTCGCCGCCGGCGTCGACGATGGTGACAAGCCCGCCGGGCTCCAGCGCCTTGGCTTCCGCGGTCATGGAGATCTCGTTCGAGAAGATCCAGGGATGGCCCGACCGGAAACGGCGTGACCGTCCCGGTTGCAATTGGATCCGCGGCAAGGCGGATGCGGTTGATGATGGATAGGTCATGGCCGGAGTGTATAGGCAGGTGTCATTGAAAGTCATCCGCTAAGCGCGCACCGACGGGAGGGCTTGATCTGAAAGGGAATCACGGACGGGGCATTTATCGTGGTGAATACAATGATGTGGCGATAAAGTTGTGCATCCCCCCAAAGGCCACACGCAATATGTGAGAAATTGTTGCGCTTTTGATTCAAATCAATGGCCGCTCCGGGAGGAAGCTGCATAGTCCGCCGGATCTCTCCTCGCACGAGGGATCTCCGTTCGGCTAGGGGCATCGATAAGGGGTGCCCAACCGAAGGGAAAAAGGGGAAGATTGGATTTCCCGAATGGGGGGACGGCGGAGCGGAATCCGCTATCAATTCACTATTACTTGGTCGAGACAGGAGTTCGGCATGACCCAAGCGACCACGGCGCTCGGCGCCAAAGAAGCGACGCCTTACGTCGACGACGTCATACAGAAATTTGTTATTGCAGCGACTTTCTGGGGCATCGTCGGGTTTCTGGTCGGTGATTTCATTGCTTGGCAGTTGGCCTTCCCGGCCCTGAACCTGGACCTGCAGTGGTTTTCCTTCGGCCGCGTCCGTCCGGTTCATACGTCAGCGGTGATCTTCGCCTTTGGCGGCAACGTCCTGTTCGCGACGTCCTTTTACGTTGTGCAGCGGACGACCCGGGCCTCCCTCTTCGGTGGGCGGGCATTGGGGAATTTCGTGTTCTGGGGTTACCAGTTATTCATCGTTCTGGCCGCGTCCGGTTATGTGCTGGGCATCACCCAGGGCAAGGAATATGCCGAGCCTGAATGGTACACCGACCTTTGGCTGACGGTCGTGTGGGTCTGTTACCTGGTGGTCTTCGTCGGCACGCTGTACAAGCGCCGCGAGCCGCATATCTATGTCGCCAACTGGTTCTTCCTGGCGATGATCATCACCATCGCCATGCTGCATCTCGGCAACAATCTTGCGGTTCCCACCGCGATCTTCGGCGGCACCTGGTGGCGGTCCTACGAGATCTATGCCGGTGTCCAGGACGCCCTGACCCAGTGGTGGTACGGCCATAACGCCGTCGGCTTCTTCCTCACCGCCGGCTTCCTCGGCATCATGTATTACTTCGTGCCGAAGCGGGCGGAACGGCCGGTTTATTCCTACCGTCTGTCGATCGTGCATTTCTGGGCGCTGATCTTCCTCTACATCTGGGCCGGTCCGCACCATCTGCATTACACCGCTCTGCCGGATTGGGCGCAGACGCTGGGCATGACCTTCTCCGTCATGCTGTGGATGCCGTCCTGGGGCGGCATGATCAACGGCCTGATGACGCTGTCCGGCGCCTGGGACAAGCTGCGTACCGATCCGGTGATCCGCTTCCTTGTGACCTCGGTCGCCTTCTACGGCATGTCGACCTTCGAGGGTCCGATGATGTCGATCAAGGCGGTGAACTCCCTGTCGCACTACACGGACTGGGGGATCGGGCACGTCCATTCGGGCGGTCTCGGCTGGGTTGCCTTCGTGAGCTTCGGCGCCCTTTACTGCCTGGTTCCGATGCTGTGGCGGCGCAAGCAGCTCTATTCGATGCGTCTCGTCAGCTACCATTTCTGGATCGCGACCATCGGCATCGTTCTTTACATCACCTCCATGTGGATCTCGGGGATCATGCAGGGGCTGATGTGGCGCGCCTATGACAATCTGGGTTTCCTCCAGTACTCGTTCGTCGAGACCGTCGCCGCGATGCATCCCTATTACATCATCCGCGCCACGGGCGGCGTCCTGTTCCTCGCCGGTGCGCTGATCATGGCCTACAACTTCTATCGGACCATCAAGGGCGACGTCAGAGACGAGGCGCCTTATGAAGCGCCCGCCACCGCGACGGCTCGGGGCTAAAGGAGAGAGATCCATGTCCATCCTGAAGCATCACGCCAAGATCGAGACGAACGTCGTCCTTTTGATGGTCGGCATCCTGCTGACGGTGATCATCGGCGGCATTGTTGAGATCGTTCCGCTGTTCACGATCACCGAAACCATCGAGAAGGTGGAGGGGGTTCGTCCTTATTCGCCACTCGAACAGGAGGGGCGCAACATCTATGTCCGCGAAGGATGTTATGTGTGCCACAGCCAGATGATCCGTCCGTTCCGCGACGAGGTCGAACGCTACGGTCACTACAGCCTGGCGGCGGAGTCCATGTATGACCATCCCTTCCAGTGGGGGTCGAAGCGTATCGGTCCGGATCTGGCCCGTGTCGGCGGCAAATACAGCAACGACTGGCATGTCCGCCACCTGAACAATCCGCGCGATGTGGTGCCGGAATCGATCATGCCGACCTATTCGCATCTGCATACGCCGCTCAATTTTGACGACATCGTCGCCAATATGAAGACCCTGCGGGTCGTCGGCGTGCCCTATACCGCGGACGACATCGCCCACGCCAAGGACGATATCGTCGCCCAGGCGAGCAATGCCGCCTCGACCGACGCGCTGCTCCAGCGTTACCCGAAAGCCAGTGTCGGCAAGAAGGACAAGACCACCGACCAGATCACCGAGATGGACGCCCTTGTCGCCTATCTCCAGATGTTGGGCACCCTCGTGGATTTCTCCACGGAAAAGCCTGACGCCATTCGCTAAGGGGGGATGGCCATGTTGGATCAGACGATCAATGTGCTGCGTTCCCTGTGGAGCGTGTGGGTGATGATTTTCTTCTGCGGAATCGTGTTGTGGGCTTACGTCCTCACCCCCAAGGCGAAGATCGAGGCTCACGGAACAATCCCGCTGAGGGATGACGATAGCGAGGAGCGCTAACCATGGGGACCAATGCTGAGAAGGACCCGATCAGCGGGCAATACACCACTGGTCACGAGTGGGATGGCATCAAGGAATTGAACACGCCGCTGCCGCGGTGGTGGGTGTGGGTTTTTTATGCGACCATCGTTTGGGCGGTGGCCTATTGGGTGCTCTATCCGTCCTGGCCCACACTGTCCGGCTATTGGCAGGGAACCCTGGGATGGCATTCGCGGACCCAGGTTGTTCAGGAGATCGATCAGGCCAAGTCGGCGAAAGCGGTCTATCTGTCCAAGATCCAGAACGCCTCGCTGGAGGATATCGTCAAGGACAAGGATCTGCTCAACTTCGCCCTGACCGGCGGCCGGTCGATCTTCAACGAGAACTGCGCGGCCTGCCATGGCGGCGGGGGCGTCGGCGCCTACGGCTTCCCGAATCTGGCCGACGACCAGTGGCTGTGGGGCGGTACCCTGGACGACATCAAGACAACCATCACCTATGGCGTCCGCAACACCAACCCCAACTCGCACCAGAGCGAGATGCCGGCCTGGGGCGGCGGCGATCCGCTGTCCGACGCCGATCTCAACAATCTGGCTGAGTATGTGCTGTCCCTGTCGAAAAGCTCGACGGATCAGGCCGCGGCGCAGAAGGGACTCGATATCTATGCCGAGCGCTGCACGCCCTGCCATGGCGAGGCAGGTGAGGGCAATCAGGCCGTCGGCGCCCCGGCTCTGGTGAGCGGTCTGTGGCTCTACAAAGGCAAGAGCCAGAAGGCCGAGATCATGTCGCAGGTCCGCAATCCGAAGGGTGGCGTGATGCCCTCCTGGAGTGACCGCGGCATGGACGAGACGACCCTCAAGATCCTCGCCGTCTATGTCCATTCCCTGGGCGGCGGCAAATAGCTCCCCTGTCGGCGGAAGGTTGCAGCCCATCGCGATCTTCCGCCGATCCCCTCCGGCAATGTGATTTTGTCATATTTTTCCAGAACCCGGGTACCCTATACTCACCCCGCAGGAGCCCTCCTGACCGCGGTCTCCTGCGGTTTTGCCCAGGGAGGACCCCCCAATCGTCCTTCCTGGCCCCTCCGGGTGAAACAGCAGGACGATTGCCATGCCTCCCGAAACTGATGTGCTGACCGACCAGAAGCCGGCCCAACGGACGGTTTCCCTTTATGCCCGTCACGAGAAGGCCTATCCGCGCTTTCTCAACAAGGGGACCTTTCGCCGGGTCAAATGGGTGGTGATGTCGGTTCTGCTGGGGCTCTACTGGATTGTGCCCTGGATCCGCTGGGACCGGGGACCCGGGGCGCCGGGCCAGGCGGTGATGATCGACCTGCCGGGCCGGCGCGCCTATTTCTTCGCCATCGAGATCTGGCCGCAGGAGGTCTATTACCTGACCGGTCTGCTGATCATCGCGGCGCTCAGCCTGTTTTTCATATCGTCCCTCCTGGGGCGTGTCTGGTGCGGCTTCACCTGTTTCCAGACCGTCTGGACCGATCTGTTCGTGTGGATCGAGCGTCTGTTCGAGGGCGATCGTAATCGCCGGATGCAGTTCGACAAGGCCCCGTGGACGGCCGGCAAAGTGCTGAGAAAGGCCGGCAAGATCGTCTGCTGGCTGGTGATCGCCGTGGCGACCGGGCAGGGCTTCGTTCTTTACTTCAATGACGCGCCCACCATGATGCGCGACATCCTGGCCGGTCAGCCCAGCATCAACAGCCTGGGTTTCATGGCACTGTTCTCGACGCTGACCTTTGTTCTGGCCGGTTTCGCGCGCGAACAGGTCTGCATCTATATGTGTCCCTATTCGCGCTTCCAGAGCGCGATGTTCGATGAACACTCGCTGATCGTCAGCTATGAGGCCTGGCGCGGAGAGCCGCGCGGGAAACTCTCCGGGGCCGTTCAGGGGCGCGATGCGAAGGCGATCTTCTCCGGCCGCGGCCATTGCGTGGATTGCAAGATGTGCGTCCAGGTCTGTCCGACCGGGATCGACATCCGCAATGGCAGCCAGCTCGCCTGTATCGGCTGCGCGCTCTGCGTCGACGCCTGCGACAGCGTGATGGACCGCATGGGATTGCCCCGCGGTCTGATCAGCTATGACTCATCCTTCAATCAACTGGCCCGCGCCAAGGGAACGACCGGCACGCGGCGCCAGTTGTTCCGACCGCGCACGCTGGTCTATATCGCCCTGATCTCGGCGGTGGTCGGCGTGATGGCCGTGACCCTGTCGACGCGCAAGACCTTCGACCTCAATGTCTTGCATGAACGGTCCCCGGTTTACGTCGAACTGTCCGGCAACCGTATCCGGAACGGCTATACGGTGAAAATCCTGAACATGGTCCGTGAGCCGGGACATTTCCGTCTTGCCCTGGAAGGCGTGAACAACGCGGCCATGACGGTCATCGGCGTCAATGAGCAGCAGGAGGCGCAGACCATCGATCTGACCGCCGATCCCGACAGCGTCGGAACCTATAAGATGTTCGTGACCGCACCGCGATCCTCCCTGAAGGGTAAAAAGGCGGATCTGTCGCTGGTGCTGACCAATCTCGACACCGGCCGGGTTATCCGGCATCAAAATCTGTTTGCGGGGCCAGACCAGCAATGACTGAACAAGCCAGCACGCGCCGCCGTCCCGGATGGTGGTATCCCTACATTTATGTCGGCGCCTTCGGGGTGGTTCTCGCGGTCAATCTGATCTTCATGATGTCCGCGGTGAAGACATTTTCAGGCGTCTCGACCGATCAGGCCTATGAAAAAGGCCTCAAATACAATGAGCGGATGGATGCCCAGCGGGCCCAGAAGCAGTTGGGCTGGTCGGTCAAGGCGGAGGTGCGGCCGTTGGATGGCGGCCTGCCTCACAGCGCCGATATCGTGTTGACCGTCCGCGACCGGAACGGACTTCCCGTCACCGGCCTCACCGTCGACGCCGACTTCATCCGGCCGACCGCGGAGGGGCATGACAAGTCCCTGCCATTCACGGAACAGGGGGAGGGGCGATACCTGCTCCGGCTGTCTCTGACGTTGGGAGGGCAATGGGAAATGTCGGCCCGCGCGCATCGGGGTGAGCAGCTTTATCAGTTCGCTCAACGCGTCTATCTTCCCTGATGGCCGCCTGCGCGCATTGCGGTGCCGAGGTCGGCCCCGGGTCGACCGGCGGCAGCCGGTTTTGTTGCCATGGCTGTGAGGCCGCCTATGCCCTGGTTCAGGGCATGGGGCTTGACCAGTACTACCGCCGCCGCAGTCTCGACCCGGCGGCCCGGTTGCTGCGCCCCGACGAGGACGGGGCGGCGGGCGATTACGCGGCCCAGGCCCACGTCGATGGCGACGGAACCTCCACGCTTTATCTGATGGTGGAGGGGTTGCAATGCGCGGCCTGCGTCTGGCTGATCGAGTCCGTTCTGTCGCGCCAGCCGGGCGTGGTCACAGCGCGTCTCAATATGACGACGCGACGGCTGACCGTCCGCTGGACGGCGTCGCAGTCGGACGCGAACAGCGTTCTGGCCCCCGTCCTTGCCATCGGCTACAGGCTTCAGCCCTATGATCCCGTCCTTCTCGGACGCGCGTCGGAGCGTGTTGAGAAGGAGCTGTTGCGCGCCCTGGCCGTCGCCGGATTCGCGGCCGGCAATGTCATGTTATTTTCCGTGTCCATATGGGCCGGTCAGTCCGGCAGCATGGACTGGGTCACCCGGTCCCTGTTCCATTGGATTTCCGCGCTGATAGCGCTACCGGCGGTCGTTTACTGTATCAGACCATTCGCCAAATCCGCCCTATCCGCCCTTCGGGCCGGCCGGTCGAACATGGATGTTCCGATCACCATCGGCGTGACCCTGACGGCCGCCATGAGTCTTTGGGAGACCATGCGCGACGGGCCTCATGCCTATTTCGACGCCGCCATCTCGCTGCTGTTTTTCCTTCTGATCGGGCGTTATCTCGACAGCCGTGCGCGGGGGCGGGCGCGATCCTCCGCGGAACATCTGCTGGCGTTGGGTGCCGTGACGGTGACGGTTCTCGACGGGGACGGAACCCGTCGCCTGTTGCCGCCCGGACAGGTTGAGGCCGGCATGACCGTCCTGGTGGCCACCGGCGAACGGATCGGCGTCGACGGACGGGTGACGGACGGACGGTCCGATGTCGACACCAGCCTGATCACCGGTGAGACAGTGCCGGTGGCGGTCGAACCCGGAGCTGAGGTCTTTGCCGGAACGCTCAATCTGGCCGGTCCCTTGCGCCTTGCCGTGACAGCGGTGGGCGAGGGCACGCTGCTGGCAGAGATCGTGCGGATGATGGAGGTGGCGGAACAGGGGCGGGCGCGCTATGTCGCCATTGCCGATCGGGTGGCCCGCTATTATGCACCCGTTGTCCATGGCATGGGGGCGCTGACCTTCGCGGGGTGGGAGCTGTTCACGGACACGCCCTGGCAGGTGGCGCTGCTTTATGCCGTCTCGGTCCTGATCATCACCTGTCCCTGCGCGCTGGCCCTGGCTGTTCCGGTCGTTCAGGTGGTGGCCAGCGGGCGCTGGCTTCGCCAGGGCATCCTCGCCAAGTCGGCGACCGCGCAGGAGCGCCTGGCGGCGGTCGACCGGATCGTTTTCGACAAAACGGGAACCTTGACCGAAGGCCGCCCGGAATTGAGCCCCGGGCACTGGTCCGGCGAGGATCTGCGGATCGCGGCCTCGCTCGCCGCCACCAGCAAGCATCCGGTCGCCCGCGCCGTCGCCCGCGCGATGCCGTCCGCGCCCGTTGCCGTCGGCGTGGAGGAGGTCCCCGGTTGCGGGCTGCGAGCCGGCGATATCCGGTTGGGCAGCCGGCAATGGCTGGGCCTGCCCGATGCGAAGGATGAACAGACCGGGCCGGAACTGTTTCTGGCGCGGCCAGGGCACGATCCCGTCCGATTCGCGTTCGCCGATCCGTTGCGCCCCGACGCCCGCGACGTGGTCAGGCATCTGAAAAAGAAGGGCTACCATCTGACTCTCCTGTCCGGCGACCGCGCGTCGGTTGTCGGCGCCATCGCCCGCGAACTGGATATTGAGGACTGGCAGGCCGGCTGCAAACCGGCGGACAAATGCGCCCGGCTGTCGGAACTGGCCGCCCAGGGGCACAAGGTCCTGATGATCGGCGACGGTCTCAATGACGCCCCCGCGCTGGCGGCGGCGTTCGTGTCCATGTCGCCGTCGTCGGCGGTCGACATCAGCCAGACCGTTGCGGATGTTATTTTCCAGGGACATCGTCTGGGACCGGTGGCCGAGGCTCTCGCCGTATCGCGCAAGGCCGGGGCTTTGGTGAGGGAGAATTTCGCATTGGCGTTGGGTTATAATCTTCTGACGGTGCCATTGGCGATTGCCGGTCAGGTGACGCCGCTGATTGCCGCGATCTCCATGTCCACCTCGGCGGTGGTGGTGATTTCGAACGCGCTGAGACTGTCGCGGGGGAGGCTCTGGTGACCAATCTGCTGATGCTGATTCCGGTGGCTCTGGTTCTCGGAGCCCTGGGGCTGGTCGCGTTTCTTTGGGCGTTGAGGTCGGGGCAGTTCGAGGATCTGGACGGCGCCGCCAACCGCATCCTGTTCGACTATGACGAGTTGGAAACGAAAGTCGACGAAAGTAAGGATCTGCACCGATAAGGCGAATTTTTTTGCAGTGCAGTGCGACCATTTCTTGCACATGTGCGAGAGCCGTATAATCATCCAGAAGAAGAGTGGTGCTAATGGGCTGTTGGGGGGGGACTGCTTTGGACGTCGCAGTGGCCGAGCGGGACAGAACCGCACCGATGGTGGTGAGCTGCACCCATTGCGACTTAGGAGTGGCGGCATTCTGCGCGGGCTTGACGACGCAGCAATTCCGCCGGTTCATGACGGTTCTGGGGCAGGCGAGTTTCGCCCCCGGCACGACGATCTTCAGGGAAGGGGATCCGTCACAGCATCTGTATACGATTACCGCCGGAGCCGTGAAACTCTATAAGCTGCTGTCGGATGGACGCCGCCAGATCACCGCGTTCATGTTTCCCGGCGACTTTTTTGGCATGTCCATCAACGACAGCTACGCCTATACGGCGGAATCGCTGACCACGGTGGTGGTGTGCAGGTTTCCGCGCCGGAAACTGGAGTCGCTGTTCAGCGAGATGCCCATGCTGGAAAAGAAACTTCTTGGCGCAACCACGCAGGAGCTCGCTGCCGCGCAGGAGCAGATGCTGTTGCTGGGGCGCAAGACGGCACGGGAGAAGCTGGCGACTTTTCTGGTGATGCTGCGGCGCCGGCTTTCGGAAAAAGGGAATAATTCCGCCCTGTTCGCCCTGCCCATGAGCCGTTCGGACATCGCCGATTTTCTGGGGCTGACGATCGAGACGGTCAGCCGTACGTTGACCGGCCTGCGCCGTGACGGGTTGATCGCCCTGCCTGACGTCAACCATGTGGCCATTCTGCGTTTCGATGAACTTGCCGGAATGGCCGACGGCGCCTGACCGCCCTCCGGCGCTCTGAGGCCGGGATGGACGCTAGGCCGGTTGTCCCCGGTTTCCCGTCATAGGCCGCCCTGCCCCTGTTCTCTCCGCCCAAAACGATGTAAGACTCGGGACCCCGTTTCCCGAGCCCGGGACCGAACGGGGCGGAAGGCGGGGCCCGTGGGTGCCATGAACTGCGGCACTGCGAACCCGGCCGCCACAAAGGAGAGCCCGGTGAGCAGTGATGTTGTGACAAAGCGGATCTCCACCCGGGACATCCGCCAGAGAAAGGCGGGGATCCCGATCGTTGCGCTGACGGCCTACTCCACGCCGATGGCGCGCCTTCTTGACCGTCATGTGGACCTTCTTCTGGTCGGCGATTCCCTGGGAATGGTGGTCTATGGGATGGAGACCACGATCGGGGTCACGCTGGATATGATGATCGCGCATGCGCGCGCGGTGGTGCGCGGCTCCGGCCATGCCTGTGTGATCGTCGACTTGCCGTTCGGCAGTTACCAGGAAAGCCCTGAGCAGGCGTTCCGGAACTCCGCCCGCGTGTTGATGGAGACCGGCGCCGCCGGCGTCAAGCTCGAAGGGGGCTCGGAGATGGCCCACACGATCGAGTTTCTGGTGAAGCGGGGGATCCCGGTTCTGGGGCATGTCGGCCTGCGCCCGCAATCCGTCCATACCATGGGGGGATTCCGGACCCAGGGAAAAGGATCCGACGAGGCGCGGAAGATTCTGGCCGACGCCAAAGCCGTCGCGGATGCCGGCGCCTTCGCCCTCGTTCTTGAGGGAACCGTCGAGCCCGTTGCCCGCATTGTCACGGCCGAAGTGGCGGTTCCCGTGATCGGGATCGGCGCATCGCCGGCCTGCGACGGACAGATTCTGGTCGTGGAGGATATGCTGGGCCTGTCCGGCGAGACGGTTCCGAAATTTGTCAAACGTTATGCCGACCTTGGGGATGCGGTGGACAACGCCGCCGGGCGTTACGCCTTCGATGTGCGTGCCCGGACGTTCCCGACGACTGAACAATGCACCGGCGTCGAAAAGCCCTCTTCAGATCATTGAGCGAGCCCAGCATGAGCCCTGAGACTGTCCTTCCGATCCTTCGATCGGTCACGGAGTTGAGACGAATCGTTGCGGACTGGCGCCGCGACGGATTGAAGGTCGCCCTGGTTCCAACCATGGGAGCCTTGCATGCCGGGCATATGGCACTGGTTGCCCGGGGATTGGAATTGGCTGATCGTGTGATCGCCAGCGTCTTCGTGAACCCCATCCAGTTCGGCCCCAATGAGGATTTTTCCAGCTACCCCCGCCGCGAAGCCCAGGATGCCGCCCTGCTGACGTCGAACGGGGCGGGCGCGCTTTACGCGCCATCGGCGGATGTCATGTATCCGGAAGGATTCTCGACCACCATTTCGGTGGGCGGTGTTTCCGAGGGGCTGTGCGGCGTCACGCGCCCCGGGCATTTCTCCGGCGTCGCCACTGTCGTCACCAAACTTTTGCTGCAGGCCCTGCCGGATGTCGCCCTGTTCGGCGAGAAGGACTATCAGCAACTTCAGGTGATCCGGCGGATGGCTTCCGATCTTGATATCCCCGTGCGGATCGAGGGTGTCCCCATTGTCCGCGAGACGGACGGCCTGGCTCTCAGTTCGCGCAATGCCTATCTGTCGGCGACGGAGCGCGCAACGGCGCCGCTTCTCTATAAAACGCTCCAGGATGTCGGCGCGCGTCTGATCGCGGGAGAGGATGCCGTCTCCGCCACCGCGTGGGGAAAATCGGAAGTTCTGGCCGGGGGATTCGGGTCAGTGGACTATCTCGATCTGCGCGATGCCTCCAGCCTGAAGCCGCTCGACTCCCTGGATCGGCCCGGCCGTCTTCTGGTTGCCGCCCGATTGGGGCGGACGCGCCTGATCGACAATCTGGGGCTTCTGCCCCGCTGATCGGCTTCGACGGGCGCGTGCCCTATCAACCAGCGATGGGTATCCCCAGCGCTGGTTGATAGGAGGCTGCGGGGCGTCCTCCGACGCAGGACCCTGTCAGCCGCGATGCAGACGCCAGTTGGCGGGATCCTCGTCCCACGGAAAGACCAGCCAGATTTCCTGGTCGATCGGGATGACTGTGGTGTCCACCGAATCCTGCCCCACCGGCTTCACATAGCCGGTGGCGAAGTGCGCTTTGGGCAGCATCTTTCTCAACTCGCGGAATGTCTTTCCCGAATCGACCAGATCATCGATGACCAGCCAGCCCGAACCGTCGCCATCGACGGGTTTCAGGATCAGCGCCTTGTCTCGCTGGACGGTATCGTCGTAGCTCGAAACACAGACGGTGTCGACGAGGCGGATGTCCAGCTCTCTCGCCACCACGGCCGCCGGAACCAGGCCGCCACGGGCGACCGCGATGATCCCCTTGAACGGTCCCTTGGACCGGAGCTTCTGCGACAGAATGACGGAATCACGATGAAGCGCGTCCCAACCGATCTTGATTGCCGCATGGCCGGTAAAATCTTGACCCATATGAACCCTCTCCGAAATAGGGGGCGCATTTAACCGCAGGTGATTGCCGGAGGCAACCGCCGAGAAACGCATAACATGGCGGCAAACGGAATGCGAATGCTATGGTATTCCGATGCCGGAGGCGGGCTGTCAAAACAAAACAAGCCGGCACAGAGGCCGGCTTGTCTCATGCGGGGATGTCCCCTTAAACCCCTCGGTCAGCGAACGAAAACCCGGACTTCGCCACGGCTGGCATCGGGACTGCTGAGCGCCGACAGACGAATCCGGTCGGACGGCAGGCCCATCTGGGACAGCGACCGGACCACCGCTTCGGCATTGCGACGGGCCGTCGTTTCGCCCAGGGCGGCAGCGCCCGGAGTGGATGCCGACGGGGTAACCGCGACCACGTCGAAAACCGCAGTCGGGCGACGGTCGAGCGCGCCCTTGACGGCGGTGTAAAGCGCATCCTCGTAAGCCACATGCGGGCGGTCGAAGCGGATCACGACCAGCGGATGATCCGCAGCCGCCAGACTGGGAGCCGCAGTCTGAGGGGCCGACGTCGGGCTCGCATAGGTGGCCGTGTTGGCGAGAGAGGAGCCGTAAAGCTGACCATTCTTGATAGCCACAGCCAGCGTGTTGAGGTTGCTGCGCTCCGTCGCGACATATTGTTGCTGGCGCTGGACGTCCGTCGCCAGATCGGTCAGCAACCGTTCGATCAGAACAATGGTGCCGTTGGTCTCATCCTCCAGCACGCGAAGCTGACGATGGTCCTCGTCCACCGCGCCCGAGAGATTGCGCGCGGCGCGAACCGATTCGAGAAGATAGGCGGCCATTCCTGAGGTGGAGGCCACTTCCGTCGACAGCCGGTTGGCCTTCAGGACATCCTCGTTGATGCGGTCGAGCGACGACACGGCCTCGTTCCATTGGGAGACCAGAATCGGGTTGCCCAGAGTGGTGCCAACCTGCAAGCGCGACTCGATCGCCGCGACGGTGCCGTGATAGGCCTGCGAATCCTGAACGGTCTGGTTGCGGATCTGCTGCAACTGGATGCCCTGGTCGGACAGCGTGCTCTGGAGATGCAGGAGGTCGCTGCGCAAGGTCGACACCTTCTGGCCGACGAACGTTCCCGTCTGTTCTCCCGGAGACACCGGGGGCAGGTTGTAACTTCCGGCCGCGTTGGCGACAGGCGCCGACGGCGCCGGAGCGGCAACGGTGCCTGCCGGGGACGAGGAACTATCCGGAGTCGGCGCCAGGGCTGGAAATAAAGCTTGGTCGGTGAAATTGCATCCACCGAGAAGGAGTGCCGCTAAAACTGCGACAGAGTGGGATTTATTAAAAGCCATCGGGCAAGGCACCTTGACTCGCGTGTTATGGTCGATGCGGCCGGGATTTGTTTGGAATTTCTGCAACAGAAAGAAATTTGCTCCCCCAGCAAATCTTCGGGGAGTGTACTCAAATGCACAACAGGCGACAAGCCGCTTTTGGCCCTATGACGGGGGTGCGGAACCTGTCTTTGAGAAGAGTGAAAAATTTGGCTTGCAGAGTGCGGATCGTTTGCGTATGTTCCCCGTCCTCCGCCCCACCGAACTGGTGAGGCAAGGCAAGCGCCCGTAGCTCAATTGGATAGAGCATCAGACTACGGATCTGAGGGTTAGGAGTTCGAATCTCTTCGGGCGCGCCACTTTCCTCCAATAAATCGCTGATTGTCAGTCCAAGGTCGTCGCCGGGAAGGCCTAGCCGTCTCCACCATGGCGTTCGCGACCCGGTCTCCGGCAGGACAGCGGTTTCCCGGGAAGGGTCTTCCCAGCGCTTCCGGATCAGATGATCATCTCGGCTGCCGGCGACCGGATTTCCGGGACGTGCCGGCGGTCTTCCATGGCGGACCGCATGCAGGAAGGGATGTGAGATGCGGGAAATGTTGAGGGAATTGCTGGATTTGTTGCGGCTCGACTGTCTTGAGCCAGACCTCTTTCGCGGCCAGAGCCAGGATCTGGGATGGGGACGGGTCTATGGCGGTCAGGTGATCGGGCAGGCGCTTGTCGCCGTTACCAATACCGTCCCCGACCGTCCGATCCATTCGATGCACGCTTATTTCCTGCGGCCCGGCGACACCCGCCATCCGATCGACTATCGGGTGGAGCGTGTGCGCGACGGGGGGACCTTCAGCGTGCGCAAGGTCGAAGCCTATCAGTTGGGCAAGCCGATTTTCACCATGTCCGCCTCTTTCCAGACGCCGGAGGAGGGGTTCGAGCATCAATTCCCCATGCCGGAAATTCCGGGACCGGAAGGAATACAGTCCGAATTGGAGAAAGCCCGGGCCATGGCCGACCGGATTCCCCCCGACCGGCGCGAGAACTACACCTGCGACCGCCCGATCGAGGTCCGCCCCATCGATCCGGTCGATCCGTTTCTGAAAGACCGCAAGCCTCCCTTCAAGCACAGTTGGATCCGCACCGTGGGCGCGATGCCCGACGATCCCACCATCCACAAATGTCTGCTGGCCTATGCCTCCGACTGGGGGTTCCTGTTCACCTGCCTCAGGCCCCATGGCGAGACCTTCTATTCGAAGGATATGCAGACGGCCAGCCTCGACCATGCCATGTGGTTCCATCGTGATTTCCGGGTCGACGACTGGTTGCTTTATTCGCAGGACAGCCCCAGTGCCTCCCATGGTCGCGGTTTCAACCGGGGGAATATCTACACCCGTGACGGGAAGCTGGCCGTGTCCGTATGCCAGGAAGCCCTGATCCGCAAGCGGGCGGATTGGGCCTGACCCCGAAGGGGATGGAAAAGCCCTATCGACAAGAGTAGGCGGCATCAATAGGTTGGGGCCTTCTCCCAGAAGCCTTGCGCTATCGGTGACAGGGGCGGAGGCCTGTCCGGCATGCCATTGGACATTTATACTCTGAAGGTCGTGACCTGCGTCCTCGTCTGGGTTGGCGCGTTTGCCCTGTCGCTGGTCCACTATCTGAACCGGTCGGTGACCGGCCCGGGCTGGTGGCTGTCGGGGCTTTTCCTCTGCGCGACGGCCCTGACCTTCACCGCCTGGCATGCGCGTCCCCTGTCCCCTGTCGATGTGTTCGTCCTCAATTTCGGCATGCAAGGGTCGCTCTGCCTGCGTCTCGCCGGGTTCCGGGTGATGTGTGGAGAGCGGTTGCGTCTCACCGGGCCGCTTCTGCTGTCCGCCGCAGGAATTCTTTCCAACACCTTCCTGTTCGTCGGGGTCGAGGGCCTGCCTGCCCGGATGATCGTATTCTCATCCGTGGTGGCATTGCTTTATGGCCTGTGCAGCCGGGCTTTGCTGAAGGGCGCCACCCGGCATGAGGTCGCCCGCATTGCCGTGGGTGTGCTCAAGGGTGGCAATGTTCTGGCGGAAGTCGTTCTGGCGGGTTTGATGCTGGCCACTCCCGCGTCGGTGCCGCCCGAGAACGCCGGGTGGCTTGCCTGCATCTATGTTTGGGCCATCATCAATACGATGGCGAGCTGCCTCGGCATGGTGATTCTGATTTTCGAGCGCGTTCAGACGGAACTGGTCCAGCAGGCGTCGCACGATCCTTTGACGGGCGCTCTCAACCGGCGCGCCTTCGAGATCGAGGCCCGGCGAATGCTGGCCCGCCATCGCCGGCGACGCCAGCCGATCGCGGTTATCGCCACCGATCTCGATCATTTCAAGGACGTCAACGACCGTTTCGGCCACGCGGCAGGCGACCTGGTCCTGTCGCGGTTCGGACATCTGGCGCGGCAGATCCTGCGGGAAGGGGACCTGTTCGCCCGTTTCGGCGGCGAGGAGTTCATCGCCCTTCTGCCGGATTGCGACCGGGCCGGGGTCGAGGCGACGGCCGAACGGCTGAGATCAATGATGCGTGATGCCAATATCATGACCCCGGCCGGTCCCGTTTCCGTGACGGTCAGTCTTGGCCTTGCCCTGTCCCCGGAGGCCCAGACCCCGATGGCCACCCTGTTGCGGGAGGCGGACGCCGCGCTCTACCGGGCGAAGTCCGCCGGGCGGAACCGGACGATGTGGGCGATGCCGGAATCACGACCCGTCGCGGACGTTTGCGATTGAGAAAAAGAGTGACACCGGCCTTTGGCGCCGGTGTCAGGCGAAGCCGCATGCCTCCGGCATGCGGGCGGGCGTCCGGTGCGGCCGGCCGGGATCAGGCGGTTCGGACGACTGCCGTCAGGGCGGACAGGAAGGCGTCGACATCGCCATCATTATTGTAAAGTGCCAGACTGACCCGGACGACCCCGGTTACCCCCAGACAGGTCAGGGCCGCCTCCGCACGGAAGGACCCGCTGCCGACGGCAATGCCCTTTTCGCCCAGCGCCCGGCAGACTCCGTCGGGGTCGCGTCCGGGTACCGTGAACGACACCAGCGGGATCCGGCGCTCGACATCGACGGGTCCGATAACGGCGATCTCCGGCATCGTCCTCAAGGCGTCCAGGATCCGGACCACGAGTCGCCTCTGGTTGGCGGCGATGGCCGGGCGGTCCAGGCCGTCGAGCCAGGAAAGCGCGGTCGCCAGTCCGACCGCCTGTGTCTGCGGCGGGGCGCCGGTTTCAAGAAGAGCCTGCGGATCCGGCAGGGTCCGGCGGTTTGCCCACAGCACTCCGATTCCCGTTGGCCCGAAGACCTTCTGGCCGGAAAAACAGTAGCAGTCGATCCCCAGTTTACGGACGTCCACGGCGCCATGCGGCGGCATCTGCGCCCCATCGACCAGGATCGTCGCCCCGACGGCGTGGGCGGCATCGGCCAGCCGGCGGACCGGCGACAGGGCGCCGGTGATGTTGGAGGCATGTGTCACGGCGACCACGCGGCAACGCGGGCCGATCGCCGAGGACAGCCGGTCTTCGTCGATGCGCCCCGCCGCATCCAGCGGCAGCGTCCGGACGACCAGGTCCCTCTCCGCCGCCGCTTCCAGCCAGGGAACCCGGTTGCTCTGATGTTCCAGTGCCGACAATACGATTTCGTCGCCGGCCTCGAGCGGCGCGGTCAGAAAGGCGGCGGCCCGGGCGATGGCCGTCGTGCAATCGGCCGCGAAGGCGATTCCGGCGGGATCATCCGCATTCAGGAACCGCGCCACCTTGGCCCGCGCGGCCTGAAAGGCATGGGCGGCCCTCGCCGCGAAAGGGTGGCGCGTATGATGGACGCTGGCCCGGGCGGTCATCTCATGCGCCGCCATGGCGTCGATCACGTCGCGCGGCATCTGGGCCACCGACGCATTGTCCAGGTAATGGAGGCTTCTCCCATCCGGGCCGGCGGCCAGGATCGGGAACTGACGGCGTAGCGGAACGGGATCGAAGCTCATGGTCGTCTCCCGGTGTGGGGCCGGACGGCATCGGGATTGTCGGGATCCGAAAGGATGCGGGGGATCGGGGCGGGGGGGCGGCGCTCCGACGCCTCTCTTCCGGGCCGGACTGTCGTCGAAAATCCCTCTGCCAAGCAGCTCCGGATCGCCCCCTGCCCCTCACGGACGGTTACACGGGACAAGTGTACCCGTAATCGTGGCGGAAGGCCTCTTCGATATGCCGCTATTCCTCCTTCTACCGGCCGGTAAACACGACCCCTGAGCCGACCGGCCGGAGGGATCGACGATCCGGTGGGGGGAGCGGTCCGGTCCGTCCGGAGTGCGATTTTGGGCCTGCGTTCTGTCTTGGGGCACTCCCAATCCGTCCGCAACCTGCCCGGCCAGCCCGGCGGCGGGGAGGAGAGGTGGACGTTCCGACGGCGGCGCGGTTCCGCCGGTTATCGCGGAACGCGCGGGCGGCCGTGGCGGGTGGCGATGACCTCCGCCAGGATCGACACGGCGATCTCGGCGGGCAGGCGTCCACCCAGATCGAGGCCGATCGGGCCGGCGATCCGCGCCAGGTCCGTCTCGGAGAACCCGTCCGCGCGCAAGCGGTCCCGTCGGTGCGCGTGGGTCCGGCTGCTGCCCAGCGCTCCCACATAGAAGGCCGGCGACCGGAGCGCCGCCCCCAGGGCCGGATCGTCGATTTTGGGGTCATGGGTCACGGCAATGACGGCGGTCTGGGGGCCGGGCGGCATCTCCGCCATGACGGTATCGGGCCAGTCTGCCGTCAGGGTGACATCCGGAAAGCGGCTGTCTGTCGCGAAGGCGCGGCGCGGGTCGATCACCGTGACCTCGAACCCGGCCAGCCGTGCCATGGGCGCCAGGATCTGGGTGATATGAACCGCCCCCACGATGATCATCGACCAGGCCGGGGTGTAGGACCGCACGAAGATCGGAGTGGTGCCGGCCGCGATTTCGCCGCTCAATCCCTGGGACATCATGTCCCGGACCCGCGCCAGGATTTCGGCCGGCAAGGGCAGATCACCGCCGGCCCCGGTTCCATCGGCGGGGACCAGGATTCGCCGGCCGCTGGTCAGATCCTCGCCCAGGGCGGCGGATCCGCCGTCGGCGCGAATGGCCGACAGGCGCGCGAACAGGGCGGCCATGCCGGCCATGGGGGACAGATGGACACGGATAGCCCCGCCGCAGGCCAGACCGACCTGCCAGTCATCGGCGTCGCTGACCCCGAACTCCAGAATCCTCGGGCGGCGGTCCCGGATCACGTCGACCGCCTGGCGGACGACCGCACCTTCGACGCATCCGCCGGAGACGGATCCGACGAAATCGCCGTTCGAATCGATGACCAGATGGCTTCCGACCGGCCGCGGCGCCGATCCCCAGCAGGAAACGACCGTGGCAAGGGCAAGTTCGCGTCCCTGGCTTTGCCAGGCGGACGCCAGGGCCAGGACCCGATCGTCATCATCGGCCATGCAATGTCTCCCCGATATCACGCCCGGACCATGCTCCTCGGGGGCGTAGGGGCAGGTCCGGAGCCGTGGAACCGGTTCAGGATGGAAGGGCGGACGGATCCGGCCGGACGCCCTTCCTGACAGATTAAAGAAGTCCGGGGCGTCCGGCCTTCCAGCGATCGTATTCCGTCTGCAACAGGGCGACGTGCTCGAACTCCTCGGCCGCCAGCTCGCGGTAAAGCTGCCGCTCGGCCGATCCTTCCGCCGCCTCGGCGCTGCGTCCGGTGAAGAAGGCGACGGCCCGTTTTTCGAGACCGATGGCGATGGTGAACAGCGTCGCGGGATCCTCCGGCCGGCCGCCGACGCCGGAGTAAAGGGCAGCGACATCGAGCCGGATGTCATCGGCCGGGGCGGGGATATCGAGATGATAGCGCCGGGACAGGGTCGCCATATGCTCCTCCTCCATGCCGGCGAAACGGCCGAACAGGTCGGCGAGCTCCGGATCGCCGGTTTCCTTCGCGGCCCGGCGATAGAAGGACAGCCCTCCCAATTCGATCTCGAAGGCGGTTCTCACCGCGGCCACGGAGGCATCGGTCCCGGGAGCCGCGAGGGTGATTTCCACCAGCCGGCCGCCACAATGCGGACAGGCGCCGTAGGGGAAGGCGAATCCCTCGCTGACCTTGGCGCACTCGCTGCACCGCCAGGCCACGGGCTGATCGGCGCAGCAGACATAGCTTTCATCGCCGTCCAGCGGACGATGGCATTTCGGGCAGAGAGGCGCCCGGCCATCCTCGCCGGCGGCGCCCGCGAGGGCCGGCAGGCTGCCGGGGACAAAGGCCGAGACATCCTCCTCGGTCAGCGGCCAGGTCCGGCCGCCACTCTGCAGATAGGCGGCGATCGACCGGGCGGCGCGGCGTCCCGCCCCCATGGCCAGGATGACGGTGGCGCCGCCCGTGACGATGTCGCCGCCGGCAAAGACGCCCGGAAGGTTGGTGGCCTGGGTCCGCTCGTCGGCGACGATGTAGCCCCATTTGTTCAGCGCAAGTCCCGGCGTCGATTGCCCGACGACCGGATTGGCGTTCGTCCCGAGCGCGTAGATCACCGTATCGCAGTCCAGATCGACGAATTCATCGACCGGAACGGGGCGTCGGCGGCCACGCTCGTCCGGTTCGCCCAGTTCCATTTTCTGAACACGCATGCCGGTCACGTCGCCCTGGCCGTCGACCTTGATTTCGACCGGTCCATGCAGGAAGTAGAATTCAATCCCCTCTTCCTTGGCGTGCCGCAACTCTTCGATCCGGGCCGGCGCCGCGGCCGCGGACCGCCGGTAGACGCAGCGGACGGTCGGGGCGCCCAGGCGGTTCGCCACCCTGAGACAGTCCATGGCCGTATTGCCGGCGCCGATGACCACCACGCTCTTCCCAAGGCTGATCGGCGTGTCCCGGTAGGGGAATTTGTCGCCCCCCATCAGATTGACCCGCGTCAGGAACTCGTTGGCGGAATAGACGCGTCCCGCGAACTCGCCCGGAATTCCCAGGAACGTCGGCGCGCCGGCTCCGGCGGCCACGAAGACCGCGTCAAATCCCATGTCGGCCTGAAGCTGTGGAACGGTGAAGGTCTTGCCAATGACCTTGTTGGTTTCGAAGACCACGCCCTGATCCTTGAGACGCTGCACCTCGCGCTCGATGATATCGCGGGGAAGACGGAACGCCGGGATTCCGTACCTCAGGACACCGCCCACCACATGCAGGGCCTCGAACACCGTGACGTCGGCGCCGAAGCGGACGAGATCGGCGGCGGCGGCCAGTCCTCCCGGGCCCGACCCGACGACGGCCACCCGGCCCAGGCGGCCGGCGAAGGATGGCGGCAGGGCCTTGGGGGGACGGGCATTGTCGCCGATGAAGCGTTCCAGCCGCCCGATGGCCACCGGCTCCATCTTGCGGCCGATGATGCATTGGGATTCGCACTGGGATTCCTGCGGACACACCCGTCCGCAGATCGACGGGAACACGCTGGTCTCGTAGATCGCCTCCAGCGCTTTGTCGAAGTCGCGGACCAGCAAATGGCGGATGAACCGGGGAATGTCGATGCCGACCGGACAACCCGAGATACAGGTTGGCTTGTGGCACTGGATGCAGCGCTCCGCCTCAAGAAGCGCCGTCTCCATGGAATAGCCGAGATTGACCTCCTTGAAGTTCGAGGCCCGCTCATGGGCGTCGCGTTCCGGCATCGGATGCTGGGTCGGGGTCAGTTCGGACATCTTCTTGTAGGTGCGTTTGCCGTCCTGGATCAGTTTCTTTTCCAGGTTGCAGACATGGGCGAAATCCTCGTTGGCCCGTGCCTCCTCGGACCGGAACCGTTTCTGGCGGGCTTCCAGTTCCTTGAAGTCGACCTGATGACCATCGAAATCCGGGCCGTCGACGCAGGCGAATTTCACCTCGCCGCCAACGGTCACGCGGCAGGATCCGCACATGCCGGTGCCGTCGACCATGATGGTATTGAGCGACACCATGGTTTTAACACCGAAGGGGCGTGTCACCTCGACGCAGGCTCTCATCATCGGCAACGGGCCGATGGCGACGACCAGATCGGGCCGATCCGTCTCCAGGACCTCGCGCAGGGCGTCGGTGACAAATCCGGGGCGGCCGTAGCTGCCATCGTCGGTGCAGAGCAGCAGGCGATCGCTTTCGGCGCGAAACCGGTCCTCCCAGAACACCAGATCCCGGTTGCGGAATCCCATGATGCCGGTGGTCCGGTTGCCGGCGGCGCGGAAGGCCCGCAACTGGGGGAAGACCGGGGCCACGCCCAGGCCGCCGCCCACCATCACCACATGGCCGACCTTGGCGATATGCTGCGGCAACCCCAACGGCCCCACGAAGTCGTCAAAGAAATCGCCTTCCTGGTAGTTGTCACGCATTTCCCGGGTCGTCTTTCCCAGGGCCTGCACGACGATGGTGACGATTCCCCGTTCGCGGTCGTAGTCGGCGACCGTCAGGGGGATGCGTTCGCCGCCGTCATAAAGACGGATCATGACAAAGTGCCCGGGCTCCGCTGAACGGGCGACGTCGGGGGCGTGGATGTCCCAAAGGAACGAGGTCTCGGAGAACTGTTCGCGGCGCAGGATCTGGTACATGACACTCTCGGGATGGGGAGGGGGAAGACCGGGTGGTTACGTTACCCTTGGCCCGTCCTGCCTTCAAGTTGTCATTCACAATGTTGTATGATGAATTTTCCAAGGAAATCGGCGGCTTGCAACCCGTCTCCGGTCCGATCCGCCGGGCGCTGTTCCGGCAAAAGAGCGTAACCGGATGGTTATCCCTGTCCGGCGGTCCCCTGTCCGGAGCAGGCTTTTTCGTCCGTCCGGCAGAAACCGTATGGTTCGGAGGGATCAGCCGGTGATCGCCGGTGAACGGGAGCGGGACGACACGGGATCCCCCCGCTCCGGTCCCATCAGAAACTGCGGCTGATACCGGCGAAATATCCCCGCCGTTCCCCAAACTGCGGGGCTCCGACACCGATGCCCGTCCCGGACCGCAGTTGATATTTCGCATCGGCCACATTGACGATGCTGACCCGGACGTCGACCCCCCGGTCATCGGGAATGCCGAAGTGATGGGTCACGCCGAGGTTGAGCGTGGCATAAGGGGCGATATGCCCGGTGTTGGCGAAATCTTTCCGGAGGCCGCTGCCGAACACGCTGTCCGCGCTGACCCGGGTGGCGTCGTCGACCCGCCAGGTCAGACCGCCGGAGGCGGTGTAAAGCTGGTCGTGATCAAGATGAACCCAATGGCTCGCGATATAGGCGAGCTCTGCGGGATCGCTGAAGCTTTCCTGGCTGGAAATGATCTGGCGGCCCACCGCCCGGGATACCGCGACATTGAGGTAGGCGTCGATTTTGTCGCCGGTATAGGACAGCGTGGTCTCGGCCCCCATGATCCGGCCCTGGGCGTAGTTGAAGGGCGTATAGATCAAGGCCTGTCCGAACTGGCCCTCGTCCAGCATGTCATGGACCCGCTTGTAATAGCCGTCCAGCCCGATCTGCAGCCGGGAGGTGATCTGCTGCGTCACGCCGGCATCGAAATTGTGCGACCGTTCCGACTTGACCGGGGCGTTCTGCAGAATGGAGGGGGCCCCGGGCGTGTTGAGGAATTTTCCGATCGAGGTCTGCGTCACCAGTTCCAGGGGGGGCGGCGTGAAATAGCGGGCATAGCCGGCATGGAGCGTGGTGCCGGAGGCGACCTTGTAGACCACGCCGATCCGCGGACTCCACTGGGTCTCGTTGACATAGGCGTTCACCGCGTCGAAACGGGTGCCGTAATTGACCGTCAGCGCGTCCGACAGCAGCCATTCGTCCTGGAGATAAAGGCCATACATCATGGCGTTCCTGGCCTGATCGTCGACGACGGTCACCGGAGCGGAAAGCGCCGCTCCGTTGGCGTCAAGGGGGAAGACCGACGCGCTGTTGTTGGCGACCGCGCGTTCATGCTGGGTGGAAAAACCGGCCCGCAGGACATGGCTGTCGCCGATCTGATAGCTTCCGTCGCCTTGCAACCCGGTGGCGAAATTGTCGCGCTGAACGTTCGAGGCGACACCGTTGTATTGCAGATCGGCGACCGGGTCGGGGCTGAAATGCAGGCGCGTGTAGCGCAGATAAGGTGCCAGTTGGAAATTGAGATTGTCGCGCACACCCTGCCAGGCGACGGTCGCATATTGCGTCTGTTCGCGCTGACGCTCATTGATCGATCCGGACGGCACGGGCGTTGTTCCGGACAGGGCGTAGGACGGGCTCTGACCCGGATTATTGGGGATCTGGAAAAGGCTGTTGGCAGATCCCAGTACGACGTTCAGCCGGTTGTCCGGATTGAAGATGTAGGAAAAATAGCCGAACGCCTTGCCCTGGTCGGTGTGGTCATGCTGCGGGGTCAATTGCGAGGTCGGCGGCTCGATTCCCTGATCGCTGCCCTTGTAGCGTCCGCTGACGAAATAGCTGGCCGGTCCGGCACTGCCGGCGTAGCTCAGGGACGTTTCGACGGTTCCCCGGCTGCCGCCGTAAAGGTCGACGGTGCCGCCATCCTCGACAGAGCCGCTCCTGGTCCGGATGTCGACCACGCCGGCGGTCCGGTAGCCATATTGCGCCGGCAGCGTTCCGGTCAGAAGCTGGACCCTGTCGACGACGCGGGCGTCCATAACCTGTCCGAAACCGCTGATCCCCTCCGGCAGCAGAATACCGTTCAGGCGATATTGAAGGTTGGCATGTTCGCCCCGGACATGCACCTGACCGAACGAATCCTGTGCGACGCCGGGGGCCTGTTCCAGGACCTTGTCGAAAGAGGTGTTGGTTCCCTGGGGCAGTTCGGCGATGGCCTGACTGTCGATCGTATAGGCGCTGGTGCCTGTACTGGGAGACAGGCTGTTGCGCGCGTCATCCAACCGTTTCGCAATGATATTGACCGTCTGGGTCGTGTCCGGAGGAGCCCCGCTGTCGGCCAGCGCCGGAGGGGCAAAAACGGCCAGCAGGGCGAGGGACGTCAAAGGTTTCGCAGCCATAGCGCGGTGAATCCTTGCTAATATTACATCTAAAAAGAGTGTTTTCAGGCGTGCCGATGCCGACTTCCCCGATGGCGGGGCGGCGGTCGGGCTGTCAGTTCCGCTGCATGGCGGCGACCATGATGGGAACGTTGTAGCGGAACATCTTGAGATAGCCGTCCGCCGGACCGCCGGCAGGCGACAGAGTGTCGGAATAAAGCGGACCGCCGACGACGGCTCCGGTTTCGCGGGCGATCTGCGCGATCAGGCGGGGATCGGCCATCGATTCGATGAACAGCGCCTTGATGCCCTCGGCGCGGATCTGGCGGATCAGCTTTCCGAGGCCGGCGGGTGTCGCTTCGCCTTCCGTGCTGAGGCCGACCGGAGCCTCAAAGGTGATGCCATAGGCGGATCCGAAATAGCCGAAGGAATCGTGGGAGGTGATGATCCGCCTCTTCTCCTGGGGAATAGCGGCCATCTGGTCGCGGACCCAGGCATCAAGGGACGCTGTCTCCCCATCCATCCGTCGTGCCTCGCGGGCATAGTCGGCGGCGTGGGCAGGATCGGCTTTGGACAGCGCATCCGCGATATTGGCGAAATAGATGCGCCCGTTGCGGAGGCTCTGCCACGCGTGCGGATCGACCATGCCGGGACCGGTCGGGCGATCTCCGACCCGGGCCGGAACGGTTTGCGTCGCCACCTCATGGCTGGCTACCAGGATCGGTCCCTTGTATCCCGAGACGGCGATCAGCCGGTCGATCCATCCTTCAAGTCCCAGGCCGTTGACGACCACCAGGTCGGCGGCGGCGATGGCTTTGGCATCGCTTGGCGTCGGCTGGTAGACATGCGCGTCGCCCCCGGGGGCAACCAGCGGGGTCACCGTCACCCGGTCGCCTCCCACTTCCCGGACCATGTCGGCCAGGATGCTGAAGCTGGCAATCACTTTCAGCGGCGCGGCCGCGGCGGGGGGGGGCAACACCAGCCCCAGTCCGAGGCTCAGTCCCAGCACCGGAGCCCGAGCCCCCGCCCGTGCCCGCTGTCGTATCCGTGCCCATGCCCGCGTCAGCAGCCTTCCGATCATGATCCCGCCCTCCTTCCGTCGGGATGTAAAGTGTTATGTTATAATGTTGCATTTCGCAAGGACGAATTCGGGTAACTGTCGCCCCCCTCCATCCCCATGCCGTTTTTGCGCGGTCAACCCGTTGCCTTGTCCTTATAAGGCATGGACAGGGCGGATCGATCATGATCTGTTATATTATAACGTCATCAATCGCAGGACAGAGGCCAAGGGTGTCCCATATGGATTGGGAAGAGGGATTTTCGCCCCTCAGTTGGGGGGTCGGGCAGCGGCTGGTCGTGGTGGCTGCGGCGATCGGGGGGCTTTGGGCGGCGGTCGGATGGGCCCTGGACTGGTGGCTATGACGACGGCGGACTATCTGGTCGAACTGGGCGATCTGACCGTGACCTATGACCGCCATCCGGCGCTGCATCACCTGACCGGCGGTTTTGCCCGGGGCAGCCTGACGGCGGTGGTCGGTCCGAATGGTGCCGGAAAGAGCACGCTGATCAAGGCGATCGCGGGGCTGGTGCGTCCGGCCGGGGGGCATGTCGCCCTTCATGGCCTTTCCTCACGGGACATCGCCTATATGCCGCAACTGGCGGCAATCGACGACAGCTTTCCCATCTCGGTTCTCGATGCCACCCTGCTTGGGCATTGGCGGCGGGTCGGCGCTTTCGGAACCATCACCCGGGCCATGAAGGCTGCCGCCCGGGAGGCGCTGGCCACGGTCGGTCTCGAAGGATTCGAATCCCGGTCCTTCGGGTCGATGAGCGCCGGCCAGCGTCAGCGGGCGTTGTTCGCCCGCGTCCTGGTGGCCGACAGTCCGCTGATCCTGCTGGACGAACCCTTCAGCGCGGTCGATGCGCGGACCACCGCCGATCTCATTGGTCTGATCGGCCTCTGGCATGACGAGGGGCGGACGGTCGTCGCGGTCCTGCACGACTTCGGGCAGGTCCGGCGGTATTTTCCCCAGGCCCTGCTGCTGGCGCGGCGGAAAGTGGCCTGGGGGGAGACGGCCGATGTCCTTACCGACGGCAATCTTCTGGCCGCGCGCGCGATGAGCGAGGCCTGGGACGCGGAGGCTCCGGTCTGCGAGGATGAGAGGGCGGCAGGATGATCGATCTTCTGATCGGCCCCTTCGCCGATTTCGGCTTTATGCGCCGCGCTCTGGTCGCCTGTTTTTCCCTGTCGCTGGGATCGGGCGCGATCGGGGTGTTCCTGGTCCTGCGCCGGATGAGTCTGATCGGCGACACCATGGCTCATTCGGTCCTGCCCGGGGCCGCGGTCGGCTTCATGGTGGCCGGGTTGTCGCTTCCCGCCATGAGCCTTGGCGGCTTCGTGGCCGGCCTTCTGGTCGCCCTGGCCTCCGGGCTGGTCAGCCGCTATACGCCGCTGAAGGAGGATGCCAGCTTCGCCTCCTTCTTCATGATCTCACTCGCCGTCGGGGTCCTGCTGGTCTCGACGCACGGCAGTTCCGTCGACCTGATGCATGTCCTGTTCGGATCGATCCTGGCGGTTGACGACACCTCGCTCATGCTGATGGCGGGGGTGGCCACCGTCACGCTGCTGCTGTTCGCGGTCATCTTCCGCGGTCTGGTGGCGGAATGCTTTGATCCCACCTATTTGCGGGCGGTCCGCGACCAGGGCGGGGTTTACCACACGGTCTTTCTGATTCTGGTCGTGCTCAACATGGTCAGTGGCTTTCAGGCACTGGGAACACTGATGGCCGTCGGCCTGATGATGCTGCCGGCAACGGCCGCGCGGTTCTGGGTGGCCGAAGTGTGGTCCCTGATCGCTCTGGCGACCGGAATTGCCTTCCTGTCCGGCTATGCCGGACTGGTGCTGTCCTACCAGTACAATCTTCCGTCCGGTCCCGCGATCGTTCTGGTGGCCGGCGCGATCTATATGCTGTCGGTGGCGGCCGGTCCCCGTGGCGGCATCCTGGCGGGGCTTGTCCGGCGGCGTCACCTTCGATCGTGACTCGGCCCGCTCCTGTGACCGGCGCGTCCGGCCGTCCGCCCCGGGACGGATATGCCGGTGCTCCATCCGGACATCAGATGTTGTGACGGCGACCCCGGCGATTTACAGTTGCCGTCAGATCAGGAAATAATGAACTCCCAACCCATAAGGGCGATCATCCTGTGAGGGAAAAACTGATTATCGGGTCCTGCCCGGCGCGCCGCCGGTCTTGCGGGCAGGCCATTGCCGACGGAACGCCATGGCGTCCGCGCTGAATAGAGAGACCGGCCGGTCGCAGCCTTCGCTGATCGATCCGCCCCCGACGACGCTGGGCGGGGTCGACCGCGAGGTATTGCGCGAACTGACCCGGTTGCGGAAGTCGCCGCAGGGGATGCGGGCGGTTCATGTGCTGTCGTCGGCGGTTGCCTCTCGTCGCCGGTTTGAACGAGAGGCCGGCGCTGCCAACCGCGTGATCCTGTCGGTCCTGGAGGCCGGCGGCTACCACAAGATCTTCCACCTCAGCAACGGGGATATCGTTTTTATTTATTCCCAGGTGCCGACATCGACCATCGTCGCGCTGTGCACGGCTCTGGAGACCAGCCTTTTCGTCGGCGTTCCGCAGCGCCGCAATGTCTACGGGGACATCGGCAACTACAAGATCTTCGACCTGTCGCGCGACAGCCAGCCGCTGGTCGACGGTATCCGGTCAATGCTGACCACGGAACCCCGGGCGGTGCGGGACAAACAGCCCATTTCGATCGCGCAGATGGAGATGATCTGCAATCAGATCCGGGACACCGATATCCGGTTTATCATCTTCAACCAGCCGATTTACAATATCAGCCATGAAAAGACCTCGATCGAGTTTCTTGAGTTCTACACATCGATCGGAAAGCTGGAGCAGCTTTATGTTCCGGACCGCTCCATCGCCGGCAATCCGTGGCTGTTCAATCTGATCAAACGGGAACTGGACGCCGCGGTGATGCGGTCGATCATCGACGAGATCCCGAACTATCGTCACAAGGCGTTCAGCCTCAACCTGCTGGTCGACAGCTTCATGTCGGACGGATTCCGCGAGTTCATCGGGTCTCTGCCGGTGAAGCTGGGGGGGCGGATTCTGGTGGAACTGGACCGGACGGATCTCATCCAGCATTCCGATTTTCTGCCCGATATCGTTCAGCGCAGCCATGTGATGCGGGTCCCGCTGTGCATCGACGGCGTGACCCACAACGATGTTCAGCTTTTGAGAATGGCGCGCCTTCGCTGCGCCTACGTCAAGCTGAAGTGGAGCCCGGAGATCTCAAAACTGCCGGCGGAGGACCTGGAAGTGCTGGTGGAGGATCTGCGGACCGCGTCGGCCAACGTCATTCTGACGCGGTGCGATACCCCGAAATCCCTGGCATTCGCGCGGTCGGCCGGCATCAACTTCATCCAGGGCCATCTGGCGGATGAATATTTCAGGACCGGGGAAAGCGTGGTGATCCGCCCGGACGGTGCGACGGAGTGAATGGTCCGGGGAGTGAATGATCCGGGGAATGACCGATCGGGCGCGGGATCCCGCGACCGCCCGTCACAACGAGCGGCGCATCTCCTCAAGCCATGCCAAGCGACCCTGCAACTGGGTGATGTCATGGTCGAGCCATGACAACAGCAGGCTGCCGTCACGGGTGCTGGCATCGCGAAGGTCCTCTATCCGGGCCAGTTCGGATTCGCAGACGTCGAGGAGCATATCAATCTGCCGGTCGCGTTCCCTGGCATCCAGCAGGTTGAGGAAACGGAACTTCAGCGTGGTGACCAGTTTGGTCAGATCCGTGGAGGGGCGCAAGGGAGCGGTCAGCAGCCGGTGAAGTTCCCTCCGTCCGGCCTCGCTGATAGCCAGAAGGGCGTCATCCTCCATGCCGGTGCCGTCAATCGGTTCGACCAGCCCCTCATATTTCAGAAGTTCGATCGAGAGGCCCATCAGGTCGAGGGAGGGGCCCATGACATGGCTGCAGAAATCGCGAACCGCACCCGCCAGGTCGCTGTACCGCATCGGCCCGGCCGCGATGGTGCCAAGCGCGCAAAGACGCAGGGCCTCCTTCGGGGTGAGAGTCTGATCGGAGAACATACCTGCTCCTTCAACGGTCGCAAACTGACTGCCACCAATATAGGTCGCTGCGGCGGTTCCGTCCACCGTTCCCGGTCATCAGTCAGGGGCGGGCAATAGGGCTCCCCCGGTTGCATTGTCTGGCTGAATGACCTTCATGCGCCGAAGATGATGGCGGATGGGGGCGGCGCTTGCGCCCGCCCCCATCCGCGGAACCGGTCTTTTCACCCCCGCCTTCGCGGGTTCACTCGCTATCAGGCGGCCTTGCGGATCCCAAGACGGCCCCAGACGTCGGTCAGGGCCACCATCAGGCGCTCCAGCATGGCGTCGTCATGAAGCGGCGTCGGCGTGATGCGAAGGCGTTCCGATCCCTTGGGGACTGTCGGATAGTTGATCGGTTGCACATAGATGTTGTGGCGGCGCATCAGATCGTCGGACGCCTGCTTGCACAGGACGGCATCGCCCACCATCACCGGGACGATGTGGCAGACCGACGGCAAGGCGGGGATGCCCGCGGCGGCCAGCCGGCTCTTCAAGGTGTTTGCCCGTTCCTGATGGCGGATGCGGATCTCGTTGTGTTCCTTGAGATGGCGGATGCTGGCCAGAGCGCCTGCGGCAATCGCCGGCGGCAGGGCCGACGAGAAGATGAAGCCGGGGCCGAAGCTGCGGATGAAATCGGTCAGGGCGCGCGACGCGGCGATATAGCCGCCGACCACGCCTACGGCCTTGGCTAGGGTGCCCTGGACGATCGTGATCCGGTCCAGGACGCCGTCACGCTCGCAAACGCCGGATCCCTTCACGCCATACATGCCGCAGGCATGCACCTCATCGCAGTAGGTCAGCGCGCCATGTTTTTCGGCCACATCGCAAATGTCGGCCAGCGGCGCGATATCGCCATCCATCGAATAGACGGACTCGAACGCGACCAGCTTCGGCGCATCCCGGTCGACCGCCGACATCAGGCGGTCGAGATCCTTGACGTCGTTATGCTTGAAGATGTGGCGGATCGCCTTTCCCTGGCGGATCCCCTCGATCATCGAGTTGTGATTGAGCGAGTCCGAAAAGATATGCAGGCCGGGAATCTGGTTCCCCAGCGTCATCAGCGTGGTCTGGTTGGCGACGTAGCCCGAGTTGAACAGCAGGGCCGCTTCCTTACGGTTCCAGCTTGCCAGTTCCTCCTCAAGCAGGACGTGATAGTGATTGGTGCCCGAGATGTTGCGGGTGCCCCCGGCCCCGGCGCCGCAGCGCTGGACCGCCTCGCACATGGCTTCCAGCACGATGGGGTGCTGCCCCATGCCGAGATAATCGTTGCTGCACCAGACGGTCACATCCTGGACCTTGCCGTCGCGGTAGTTCTTCGCCATGGGGAAGGCGCCGGCCTGGCGTTCGAGATCAGCGAAAATCCTGTACCGGCCTTCCCGGTGCAGATCGGAAATGCGATCGGCGAAGAACTGTTCGTAATTCATTGGTATCCTCGCTTGGCACCGTGTGATCGGCGCACTTCAAGATTGTTCAAATCTTAACCTTCGGCACGGAACGATGCAACATGCTCGCCCCTCATCCGTGCCGATGGCGACCGGTTCCCGTGGCGCGACCCTCCGATGTCAAGGCTTCGTGTGCGGTTTCATACGATAGGCATAGACATAAATATGATCGAGGGAGGTCTCCCCACGGGCGCCTCGTGTTTTCCTGACTGTTCGGAAATACTCCTCGACGTCCCAGGCCTGCAAGTCGTCTTTGGCCTTGCGGGCGATCCAGGCGTCCCCGGAGCTGCGCAGGCCATGAACGTTGAAGAGGGCGTTCTTGGGCTTGTCGCTGACGCTCAAGAACCATTCCTGGAAGTTTCCGCCGATATTGGCGATATGGGTTTCGATCTCGTGGATGATCTGTTCGCGAGTCTTGCCGCTCATTGGGATCTGCCATGCTGGTTTCCTGTGGACCGGAGTATGCCATAAGGCGTGCGGCGGAGGGACAGGGAAATCCAGTTGGCGGGGACCCTGTGCGCGGCCCCCGGCGGTCCCCGGCCGTCGTCACGCTTCCGGGGAGAGAAAAAGGGATTGAAACTCCGCATGGTTGTGTTTTTTTAACGCTTCCGAACTTCGCCCGTTCCCGCCCGTTCCCGGCCGCTCCCGCGCGCCAGCCCGGGGGGACAGGGTGGGTCCTTTGAGATGGGAGAGAGCGTCATGATGCGGTTTGCCTTTCTTGTGGCCCTGATCGCCGGAGTGCTCGGTCTGACGGGGCCCCATTCCGCCCTGGCCGCCGACGCGGCGAAACGGGGCGATCTGACGATCGGCAAGGCCTGGGTGAGGGCGTCGGTCGGGGCGGCGACGGGGGCGTTCCTTGAGATCCGCAACGACGGAGAGGCTGACCGGCTGGTCTCGGTTTCCAGTCCGGCGGCCCCCGACGTGCGCATTCATGTGACGGTCAAGGATGGCGACGTCATGAAGATGCGCGACGTCGATGGTATCGATGTTCCCGCCCACGGCGCGGTGGCTCTCCAGCCCGGCGGCTATCACATCATGGTGATGGGGTTGCCCAAACCTTTGAAGGAGGGCGACACATTGCCGCTCACGCTCCATTTCGCCAAGGCCGGCACCGTTGATGTGGTGGCCGAGGTCGTCAAGCCCGGAGCAATGGGGGCCGGAGCAATGGGGACCGGTGCGATGGGTGGGGGGGATGCCCCGGATCACGCCATGGGCGACCACCAGCATATGCATTGACCAGGGGCCTGGCAAAGCCGCCGGGGCGGGGCGGTTCGTCAAATTGATCCCATTCCCTCCGGCAAGGGGGGAGGGGATCCGGCCGGACCCCGCCCCGGGGCACGTCCTTGCAGGAGGAGGGAGCGATCGTGATGGGGTTCAAGGATATCCTGGTTCATGTCGATGATGCGCGGTCCTGCCCGGCCCGGCTCGCCGCGGCGGTGGAATTGGCCCGGACGTTCGAGGCGCATCTCATCGGGCTTCATGTGCGCAAGCGGTTTGAGTTTCCGGGCGTCGTTGCGCCCGGCTACGGCGGCGAATTGTCACGTATTCATGAGGACTATACCGCCGAGGCGGCGCAGACCGCACAATCCCTGTTCGACCAGGCGGTGCGGGGAAGCGGCCTCGCGGTGGAGTGGCGCGATGTCCTGGGGGATGTCATCGACACTGTCGCGCTGCACGCCCGCTATGCCGACCTTGTCATCGTCGGCCAGAGCGATGCCGATACGGACGACCTCGGGGACGACCGACATCATCTGGCCGACCATCTGGTGCTGGACGCCGGTACGCCGGTACTGGTGATACCGTTCATCGGATGCCCGGCGGGACTGGGGCGCAAGGTCCTTGTCGCCTGGAATGCCAGCCGCGAGGCGAAGCGCGCCGTCGGTGACGCCATGCCGATTCTGGAAAAGTCGCAGTCGGTCAAGATCCTGGTCGTCAATCCGCGCAACGGGCCGTCCGGGCATGGCGATATCGCGGGTGCGGACATCTGCCTCCATCTGGCCCGCCATGGTGTCAGCGCCGTCTGCGAAAGCCTGCGCGCGCCGGACGTCAGCGTCGGCGGAATGCTGCTGTCCCGCGCTGCCGATGATGGCGCCGACCTCCTGGTCATGGGGGCTTATGGCCGATCCCGGCTGCGCGAACTCGTCCTCGGCGGAGCCACACGGCATATCCTGTACCATATGACGATCCCGGTTCTTCTGTCGCATTGAAGGGGGTGGCCGGGAGGGGGCGTCCCGACGGCCTGTCGGTCCATGACCTGATCGGCGGGCCCCAGGCCCTTGCGGCGTCTGTGCAGGCCGGAGTGAGAGCCCCCTGCGACGTCCGGACCCCGGAGAGACTATTTCCCGAACTGTCCAAAGCCGTTCAGAAAAGGGGCGCCCCTTTCCCGGGGGGACCGGAAAAGGGGCGGTCGCGACGCCCAAAGGGTGGGGCAATGAGCGCCACGGGGCAGGAGTGGGCTGTCCCGGCGGAGAGCCTCCGGGGGACCTTGGAGGCGATCGCTGAGACAGGCTGATTGGACCATGACCCGGTAACAGCATAATTGCGTATGCGGCGGCCTTTGGTATCACTTTGTAACACAACCTCCTGTCGAAACCGGACGTTACGCGAAACCGCTGACCGTCGAACTGCGGCGGGTTATAATCCGTTCCATGACAGAACCGATCGCCCCCCACATCCTTGTTGTCGACGACGACCGGGAAATCCGAAATCTGCTCGCTCGTTTCCTGGTCAAGCACGGCCTGCGTGTCAGCACGGCCAAGGACGGTCCCGAGATGATGAAGGTGCTCGACGCCTCGGGCATCGATCTCGTGGTGCTGGACCTGATGCTGCCCGGCGAGGACGGTCTTTCGCTCTGCCGCCGGCTCCGAGCCACATCGACCCTGCCCGTGATCATGCTGACCGCGATGGGGGACGACACCGACCGTATCGTCGGCCTGGAAATGGGGGCCGACGACTATCTGCCGAAGCCCTTCAGCCCGCGTGAGTTGCTTGCCCGGATCAAGGCGGTGCTGCGCCGCGTGCAGGCCCTTCCCGCCGGTCCTTCTCCGACGGGGGAGATTCTGCATTTCGACGGCTGGACGCTGGAACTGGGGCCGAGGCGTCTGATGTCGCCGGCGGGAGCCGAGGTGGAACTGTCGACCGGCGAATATGAATTGCTCCAGGCCTTCGTCACCCACCCCCGCCGGGTGCTGAGCCGCGACCAGTTGCTCGATCTCGCGCGCGGCCGGTCGGCCGCTCCCTTCGACCGCAGCATCGATATCCAGGTCATGCGGCTGCGCCGCAAGATCGAGGAGGATCCCAAGGAGCCCCGGCTGATCAAGACGGTGCGCGGCGGCGGCTATGTCTTCGCCGCCGAGGTCTCCGCATGAGGCAGGCGCCGCGCTGGCTTTGGCCGGATACGCTGGTCGGGCGCACCATTCTCGTGATGCTGATCGGGCTGATGCTTTTACAACTCGCAGGCGTCGTCCTTTATTCGATGAACCGGCTTGAACTGGCGGCCAGCCTGCGCGGACGGCAGACCGCCGACCGGATCGCCGGTGTCGTCAAGCTGGTGGAGAATGCGCCCGACAGCGAGCGGGGCCGGATCCTGCATGCGATGGAACTTCCCGGGATGCGGATCGGCTGGGGGCAGGCGCCGCTTGTGTTGTTCGGGGAAAGCGGGCCGGAGGAGGCCTCCGTCATTGCCGAACTGGCCGGCCGTCTCGGCACCACGGAGGTCCGGGTCTCGATGCGTCCGCCGCCCCCTCCTCCTCCGCCGCCGGGACCGCAGGCGGTTTTTTCCAGCGGACCGGATCGCGGCCCGGGCATGATCCGGCACGGCCGTCCGGCCATGATGCGGGTCGCCGTGCATCTCGAAGACGGATCCTGGCTCAATTTCATTGCCGAACTGCCCAATGAGGAACCGCTCTGGCGCCCCCGTTTCTTCGGCCCGCTGACCATGGGATTCATCGTCATCATCGTGCTGTCGGTTCTGGCTGTCCGGCGCGCCGCCAAGCCCCTGGGCGTGCTGGCCGCCGCCGCGCAGCGGCTTGGACGCGACGTCACGGCGCCCCCGGGTCCGATCGAGGGACCCCGCGAAGTGCGTGAGGCGGCGATTGCCTTCAATGACATGCAGACCCGGTTGCGCCGCTTCATCGAGGACCGGACCCAGATGATCGCGGCGATCAGCCACGATCTCAGGACACCGATCACCCGGCTGAAGCTGCGGGCGGAATTCGTCGATGACGATGAACAGCGTCTCAAGATGCTGTCGGACCTTGACGAGATGGAGGAGATGATCGCCTCGACCCTGTCCTTCGCCCGCGACGACGTGACGCGCGAGCCCCGGCGCGAGGTCGATCTGGGTCAGATGCTGTCCGAACTGTGCGAGGAGTTCGATGCGCGCTATTGCGGCCCCGCGACTCTCAAGGTTTTCGCCGGGCCGATCGGGATCAAGAGGGCCTTTACCAACCTGTTGGAAAACGCCTGGAAATATGGCGGCGGTGTCGCCGAAGTGACGTTGACGGCCGCCGGAGATCTGGTTTCGGTGTCGGTGGCGGACCAGGGGCCGGGTATTCCGGTGGCGGAGTTGGAACGCGTGTTCGCCCCGTTTTATCGCGTTGAGACGTCGCGCAACCGGGATACCGGTGGAACCGGTCTGGGCCTGTCGGTGGCCCGGTCCGCCATCCGGGCGCATGGCGGCGATATCGTTCTCGTGAATCGTCCGGAGGGAGGGCTCTGCGTCCAGGTGACGCTGCCCCATTGAGCGCAACCCCTGGACGTTGGACAGAGATCGCCGGATTGGCGCGCGACCGGTCCAGATGCAAAGAGCGTGAACCGGTTCCCCGGCATCACGCTCCTTTTCAGCCTGTCACAGGCCAGTCACCGGCGGCTGGCCGGTCCCGTCCGGAATCAGGCGTGAAAATCCTCGACATCCTTGGCCGAGGTCAGCATCAGGATAACGACAAACAGCAGGGCCGTCAGGGCCAGGCCGAGATAAAGAGCCATGCCGAAGAAGCTGATCTTGAAGGCGGCGCATCCGATGAAGATGGCGAGATAAACGATCAGGCCGACCAGGGCGAGACCGAGGGAGCCCAAAGTCTTGGCAGTCGCGGACATGGCGTTTCTCCTTACGGGCGAGTGGCGGACTCGAATTATTCCAGACAGGCTTAGCCGATCAAAGGGTTCTTGTCCACCCTTGAGCGATAAGGAAACCCGGTTGCCTTGTTCCTGCCACCTTGACGCGCCATGACCGGGAGCCCCGGCCCGGACTCCGGCAGACTTGCGATTTCATGAAATACGCTCTGGACCGTCCGCCGATCCTGGCCGATCATGCCTCTGTTCGAAATACCCGCAATGATCGCTATCCTGGAGGCTGGTATTGACCAAACCAAACACGAAAAACAAGTCTCCTCTTGACATGGCGATCCGTTCCGTTGTTCGCGCGGAATGCCGGGATCCCTTCGGGATTCTTGGGATGCATGACTCCGGCGACGGACTGGTGGTGCGCGCAATGCTGCCGGGTGCCGTTTCGGTGACGGTTATCGGCGCCGACGGGACCGGGCCGGCGATCCCGCTTGAGCGCCTTCATCCCGATGGATTCTTTGCCGGCCCGGTCGGCCGGACGGAGCGGTTTGCCTATCGTCTGTCGGTTGAAGAGGAAGAGGGGGGCGTCCGCGTCATCGATGATCCCTACCGGTTCCCGCCGGTGATGGGGGAGCTTGACCGCTATCTGCTGGGTGAAGGAACGCACCGCCACCTGTACCGGCGCCTCGGTGCCCATATCACCGAGCTCGACGGGGTGGCAGGCGTCGTTTTCGCGGTCTGGGCGCCCAACGCCCGGCGGGTATCGGTGGTGGGTGATTTCAACAATTGGGATGGTCGCGTCCATTCCATGCGGCTGCACCCCGACTGCGGCGTCTGGGAGATCTTTGTGCCCGGCGTGGCGCAGGGCGCGCTCTACAAATACGAAATCAAGGGGGCCAACGGTTCCCTGCTGCCCGTGAAGGCCGATCCTTTCGGCTTCGCCGCCGAACTGCCGCCGCGCACGGCCTCGGTGGTTTATGATCTGAAATCCTATGACTGGCAGGATGGGAACTGGATGGCGTCGCGGCAGGCCGCCTCCGCCCGCGAAGCGCCGGTCAGCATTTACGAGGTGCATCTGGGATCCTGGCGCCGCCGTCCCGAGGAGAACAATCGTCCTCTGACCTATCGCGAAATCGCTGTGGAACTTGGCGCCTATGTGCGCGAGATGGGCTTCACCCATATCGAACTGCTGCCGATTCACGAGCATCCGTTCACGGGATCGTGGGGATATCAGCCGATCGGTCTTTACGCGCCGACAAGCCGTTTCGGCTCTCCCGACGATTTCCGCTGGTTCGTCGACCATATGCATGCCGAGGGGATCGGCGTCATCATCGACTGGGTGGCCGGACACTTCCCCACCGACGGCCATGGCCTGATTGAGTTCGACGGCACCCATCTTTACGAACATGCGGATCCCAGGCAGGGCTTCCACAAGGACTGGAATACCGCGATCTTCAATTACGGCCGGAAAGAGGTGGCGAATTATCTCTATTCCAACGCCTTGTTCTGGATGGACGAATATCACATCGACGGGCTCAGGGTGGATGCCGTGGCCTCGATGCTCTACCTCGACTATTCGCGGGAGCCGGGGGAGTGGATTCCGAACAGGTTCGGTGGAAACGAGAATCTGGAGGCCATCGATTTTCTCCGGCAGGTCAACCGTGAGGTCTATGGCGATCACCCGGGCGTTATGACGGTGGCCGAGGAATCGACCGCCTGGCCGATGGTGTCGCGCCCGGTTCATCTGGGCGGGTTGGGATTTGGCTACAAATGGAACATGGGCTGGATGCATGACACCCTGCGCTACATGAGCAAGGATCCCATTCATCGCCGGTACCATCACGACGACCTGACGTTCGGCTTGCTCTATGCCTTTCACGAGAATTTCGTCCTGCCTCTCAGCCATGACGAGGTGGTCCATGGCAAGCGGTCGCTTCTGGGACGCATGCCGGGCGACCGTTGGCAGCGCTTCGCCAATCTCAGGGCCTATTACGCCTTCATGTTCGCCCATCCGGGCAAGAAGCTGATGTTCATGGGCGGCGAATTCGGCCAGGAGAACGAGTGGAACGTCGACGCGAGCCTGGACTGGCATCTGCTGGAGGATCCTCTCCATGACGGGCTGCGGCGGTGCGTGGGCGACCTCAACCGTCTCTATCGGGAGCTGCCGCCCCTTCATCAACTGGACTGTGACGGACGCGGTTTCTCCTGGATCGACTGCAATGATCGCGACAATTCGGTGATTTCCTGGATCCGGCGCGCGGCCGATCCCGCGGATCTGGCCGTCCTGGTCGCCAATTTCACGCCGGTGGTCCGGGACTTCTACAGGCTGGGCGTTCCCCGCGACGGCTGGTACGAGGAACTTCTGAACACCGACGCCAGCATCTACGGTGGCAGCGACGTCGGTCTCGGCGGTGGATGCCAGGCCGATCCCATTCCCTGGCATGGCCAGCCCTACTCGGTCGCGCTCCGGCTGCCGCCGCTGGCCGCTCTGATTCTCCGTCCACGGTCGCAATAGGTCGAGCCATGACGACGAGACGCCGCATCCAGTCGGGAAGCCCTTATCCGATCGGCGCCAACTGGGACGGCAAAGGGGTGAACTTTGCCCTGTTTTCCGCCCATGCGCAAAAAGTGGAGCTGTGCCTGTTCGACGCCGTGACCGGGCGGGAGACCGACCGGATCGTGCTGCCGGAATATACCGATGAGATCTGGCATGGTTATCTGCCGGATTGCCGGCCGGGCCAGCTTTACGGTTACCGCGTTCACGGCCCCTACGAACCCGCCGCCGGCCACCGGTTCAATCCGCACAAGCTGCTGATCGATCCTTACGCCCGCGAACTGGTGGGGGGGCTGACCTGGTCGAATACCCATTTCGGCTTTCGTGCCGACCATCCGAAGGCCGACCTGACCTACGACCGCCATGACAACGCGCAGGACATGCCCAAATGCCGCATTGTCGACACGGCCTTTTCCTGGGGGGGCGACCGGCCGCCCGCGATTCCCTGGCCGGATACCGTGATCTACGAAACCCATGTGCGTGGCATGACCATGCGCCATCCCCTGGTTCCGAAGACGCTGCGCGGCACCTTCCTGGGGCTTTCGTCCCCGGCGGTGATCAACCACCTCGTTCAGCTCGGCGTGACCACGCTGGAACTGCTTCCGGTGCAGGCGATCGTCGACGAGCGCATCCTGGTCGACCGGGATCAGCGCAATTACTGGGGTTACAACCCGATCGGCTTTTTCGCGGCCTCGCCACGTCTCTACATCAACTCCGCCCACGGCGACTTCAAAACCATGGTCGAGCGTCTTCACGAGGCCGGAATCGAGGTCCTGCTGGACGTCGTCTACAACCACACCGCCGAGGGCAATCATCTGGGGCCGACGCTGTCGCTCAAGGGAATCGACAACGCCTCCTATTACCATCTCGTGCCCGGCAATGAACGGTTCTACGAAAACTATTCCGGCTGCGGAAACACGCTCAATCTGCGGCATCCCCGCGTCCTTCAGATGGTGACCGACAGCCTGCGTTACTGGGTGGAGGAGATGCATGTCGACGGCTTCCGCTTCGATCTGGCCGCGAGTCTGGCCCGTGAGAATGCGGGATTCGACGGGGGCTCGGGCTTTCTGGATGCGGTCCGCCAGGATCCGGTTCTCTGCCGGGTCAAGTTGATTGCCGAACCCTGGGACCTGGGGGGAGACGGATACCGTCTGGGCGGCTTTCCTCCAGGCTGGTCCGAATGGAACGGGCGCTACCGCGATACCATCCGGCGATTCTGGCGCGGCGATTCCGGCCTGATCGGCGAGGTGGCTTCGCGCCTCACGGGATCGTCGGATCTGTTCGGCTGGGGAGGGCGTCGCCCGTCCGCCAGCATCAATTTCATCACGGCCCACGACGGTTTCACCCTGCGCGATCTCGTCACCTATGAGAAGAAGCATAACGAGGCGAATTACGAGGGGAATCGCGACGGCACCGACGCCAACTATTCCTGGAACTGCGGGGTCGAGGGGGAGACCCGCGACAGCGCGATCAATGCATTGAGGCGCCGTCAGGTCCGCAATCTTTTCGCCACCCTCCTGTTCAGCCAGGGCGTTCCGATGATTCTGGCCGGCGACGAACTGTGGCGAACGCAGAAGGGCAACAACAACGCCTACTGCCAGGACAATATCCTGAGCTGGCTCGACTGGGGCCATATCGACGAGGATCTCCTTGCCTTCGTTCGTCAGTTGATCGCAATCCGCAAAGCTTATCCGGCCCTGCGGCGCAAACGTTTCTTTACCGGCGCCCGTTACCCTGGCACGGCGACCAGGGACATCACCTGGATCACGCCCGACGGCCGGGAGATGGAGCGGGCGGACTGGGATGCGCCCTTCGCGCGTTCGGTCGGCTTTCTGCTGGGGGCCGATCCCCTGGAGACCGGCGAAAACACGCTGCTCCTGATGATGAATTCCTATGTCGAGCCCATTTCCTATGTCCTGCCCGAGGTCGGGCGCGGAAAATGGGGCTGCCTGATCGATACGGGAAAGGTCGACGGGCTGCCGGAAGCGCAGGAGGTCGGCACCTCCTATGCCGTGCGGCCTCATTCTCTGGTGTTGCTGGAACATAAGGGGCGGCCCCGCCGGCAGGCCTCCGGCTCGTCCCGGACATCCGCCGCCCCGGTGTCGGAATGATGCGGCGTCTCGATGAGTTGAGCTCATCGAGACGCCGCTGGACAGGATCCCGACCCGTGGCGGTGGGCGCGGTGACGAGGACAATCACGGCCGGAAACCGCAGCCCGGCCCAACCGGGAGGATCTTGTGATGGCGAATGAACGGTTGGAGCGCCTCTCCTCCCTGGTCGGAATCGAGCCGGGCTGGGTCGATTTTTTCGGGCGGCACCGCATCGTGCCCGACGAGACGCGTCTTGCGTTCCTGTCCGCGATGGGTGTGGATGTGAGCGGGGAGGGCGCGATCGCGGACAGCCTGGCCGAACTGGAGGCCAGACCCTGGCGTCGTCGCCTGCCGCCGGTTCTCGTGGCCTGCGACCGGGACGGGCCGCCCTCGATTCCGGTGACGGCTCCGCTGGACCGGCAGGGGCTGCGCCATCGCTGGACATTGCGCGAGGACAATGGCGCTTTGCATACGGGGGAGTGGCGCCCCTGCGATCTTCCGCTGACCGATCGCGGTGACGCGGGGAGAGGGCCGGTCGGGCGATTCCTGTTCCGGTTGCCCGGGGTCCCGCTGCCGGGCGTGCACCGTCTCGACCTGGAGGACGACGAGGGCGGGAGTGCGACGATGACGGTGATCATCGCCCCCGGTCGCGCGCATCGCCCTGCTGCCCTGGCGGGACGGGGGCGGGTCTGGGGGGTGGCGACCCAGCTCTATGCGCTCCGCCGGGAAAAAAACTGGGGTATCGGTGATTTTTCCGACCTCGCCGAGACGGCGCGCCGGATGGCCGATGTCGGGGCCGCCGCGATCGGCGTCAATCCGCTTCACGCCCTGTTCGGGGCGCAGGCGGACCGGTTCAGTCCCTATTCCCCGTCGAGCCGGATCTTTCTCAACACCATTTTCATCGATGTCGAGGCGGTTCCCGATCTGCCCGAGAGTGACAAGGCGGGACGCCTGCTGAGGGCGGCGCCGATGAGATCGGGACTGGAGGCCGTGCGTGGAGCGGCCCTGGTCGACTATCCCGGGGTGGCGGCCCTGAAGCGTCCCGTTCTGGCCGCCTGCTGGGACAGTTTCCGCGACCGGCATCTCGGATCCCGGGCGTCGGCGCGGGGAGAGGATTTTCTCGCCTTCTGCCGGGCCGGCGGCCGGACGCTCCGTCTGTTCGCGCTGTTCGAGTCCCTGCACGAACATTTCCTGGCACGGGATCCGGCTCTTGGCTACTGGCGGAACTGGCCGGAGGGGTTCCGCGATCCCGATGGCGCGGATGTCGAAACCTTCGCCCGCAAGCATGAGGCCGAAGTCGGGTTCCATCTCTATCTGCAATGGATCGCCGACCAGCAGTTGGCCGCCGCGGCCGAGGCCTGCGCCCGGCGCGGCATGGCGGTCGGGCTCTACCGCGACCTGGCCGTGGGGATCGCCGCCGACGGGGCGGAGGCCTGGGCCAACCAGACGCTGCTGTGCCAGGGCGTGTCGGGCGGGGCGCCCCCCGATCCCCTCAATCTGACCGGACAGGACTGGGGACTGGTGCCGTTCAATCCCCTAGCCCTGGAACAGGAGGCCTATCTGCCGTTCCTCGGAGTGGTCGAGGCGAACATGCGCCATGCCGGCGCGCTCCGGCTCGACCATGCCATGAGTTTACGCCGGCTTTACTGGGTGCCCTGGGGCGCCAAGGCTGATCAGGGCGCCTATGTCCGCTATCCCGAGGACAGTCTGTTTCATCTCGCGGTGTTAGCCAGCCGGCGGCAGAACTGCCAGATCATCGGCGAGGATCTGGGGACGGTTCCCGACGGTTTCCGGGAACGGATGGCGGAACGATCGATCCTGGGCTATCGCCTGATGGTCTTTGAAAAGGAGGCCGGTGCCGCGCGTCCGGCTGCGGACTACGCGGAACAGACGCTGGTCGCCTTTGGCACCCATGATCTTCCCAGTCTCGCGGGCTGGTGGCGTGGCGCCGATATCGCCGAGAGAGAGCATCTGGCGCTTTATTCCGATCCGGCGCTCGGGGAGGCGGAAAAAGCGGGGCGGGCCCGGGACCGCCGCCAGCTCGTCACCCTGCTGGCGGGCGAGGGCGTCCTCGATCCGGAATTTCCGACCGGTCCGGACTTGTCGCGCGCCGATCTTGCGCGTCTCGCCGAGGCCGTTCACGCCTTCCTGGCCCGGACTCCGTCGAAGTTGCTGATGGTTCAGTTCGAGGACATTCTAGGGTTCGATCTGCAAATGAATCTTCCCGGGACCGTGGATCAACACCCCAACTGGAGGTTGCGCTATCCTGTCGATATTGCGACGATGACAGCCGATCCGGCGCTTCGAGACCAGGCCCGCGTCCTGACGCGGGAGCGTGGGCCGGGCGTTGCGGCCGGGGAGGCGCTTTGATCTTGACTTCGGGCAACCAAACGGGTGCAGTCAACCCGTCCCGCGGCGCCGCCGGGGCGTCGGGGATCGCGAAGGAGCGTTGGGCATGTTGAGAACCATGGACGCACCGGTCACATCCGCGGCGACCAACGATGTGGCGGCCATCAAGCAAAGCCTGACCGACCATCTGCTTTATTCGGTCGGCAAGGACCGGGATCTCGCCACATCGCGCGATTGGTATCTGGCGACGGCCTTTGCGCTTCGCGATCGCCTGATCGCGGCCTGGATGCAGACGATGCGCAGCTATTACGACAATGACGTGAAGCGCGTCTATTACCTGTCGATGGAATTTCTGATCGGGCGGGCGCTCAGCAACGGGCTGATCAATCTCGGACTGTACGACGCCTTCCGCGAGGCGACGGATGCTCTGGGGTACGACCTTGACGAACTGCAAAGCTGGGAGGTCGAGCCGGCGCTTGGCAATGGCGGCCTCGGCCGGCTTGCCGCCTGCCTGATCGACAGCATGGCGGCGCTTGGCATGCCCGGTTTCGGATATGGCATCCGCTACGAATTCGGGATGTTCACGCAGCATATCGAGCAGGGCTGGCAGGTCGAATCCCCTGAAAACTGGCTGCGCTATGGCAATCCCTGGGAATTCCAGCGACCGGGGGTGATCTATCCGGTGCGGTTCGGCGGCCGGGTTGTCCGGTTCCGCGATTCCGACGGACGCTGGAGCGCCCAATGGGTCGACGCCGAGGAAGTGATGGCCATGGCCTATGACGTGCCGGTGCCCGGATTCGGTGGCGCGACCGTCAACAATCTGCGTCTGTGGGCGGCCAAATCGACCCGTGAATTCAATTTGAAATATTTCAATCAGGGAAACTACATCGAGGCCGTTCGGGACAAGAATGAATCGGAGAACCTGTCGAAGGTTCTCTACCCGAGCGATTCGACCGAACGGGGCCGCGAATTGCGATTCCGGCAGGAATATTTCTTCGTATGCGCCTCGTTGCAGGACATTCTGGCGCGCTTCCGCAAAAGCCACGATAATTTTGACGTTCTGCCCGATCACGTGGCAATCCAGTTGAACGACACCCATCCGGCGATGACGGTGGCGGAACTGATGCGCGTTCTGCTGGATGAGCATCACTACGAATGGGACCGTGCCTGGACGATTACCGTCAAGACCTGTGGTTACACCAATCATACGCTGTTGCCCGAGGCGCTGGAGACCTGGCCGGTCGATCTGTTCGAACGGCTGTTGCCGCGCCATCTGGAAATCATCTTCGAAATCAATCAGCGCTTCCTCAACAGCATCCGCCACCGCTGGCCGGGCGACGTCGACCTGCTGCGGCGGGTATCGCTGATCGATGAGGGGGCAGGGCGGCGCATCCGCATGGCCCATCTGGCGATTGTCGGATCCCACAGCGTCAACGGCGTCGCCGAGATCCATACCGACCTGATGAAAAGTACCATCTTCGCTGACTTCGACCGGTTCCAGCCGGGCAAGATCAGTTGCAAGACCAACGGCATAACCCCCCGGCGCTGGTTGCTGGCCGCGAACCCCCCTTTGGCGCGGCTGATCACCCAGCGGATCGGCAGTGGCTGGGTTACCCGGCTCGACGAATTGCATGCCCTGGTTCCCCTGGCTGACGACGACGAATTCCGTCATCAGTTCGCCATGGCCAAACGCGTGAACAAGACCCGTCTGGCGCAGGTGATCGCCCAGCGTCTCGGAGTCCCGATCGACACCGATTCCCTGTTCGACGTGATGGTCAAACGGATGCACGAATACAAGCGTCAGCTTCTCAACGTGCTGCATGTGGTGACGCGTTACAACCGGATCCGTGCCAATCCATCCGCCTACATCGTCCCCAGGACCGTGATCATCGGCGGCAAGGCGGCGCCCGGTTATGCCATGGCGAAGCTGGTGCTGAAGCTGATCAATGACGTGGCCGACGTGGTCAACAACGATCCGTTGATCGGCGACCGCCTGAAAGTGGTGTTCGTTCCGAATTACAATGTCTCAACTGCGGAGTTGATCATCCCGGGAGCCAATCTGTCGCAGCAGATCAGTACGGCCGGGACGGAGGCATCGGGCACCGGCAATATGAAGCTGGCGCTGAACGGGGCGTTGACCATCGGCACCTGGGATGGTGCGAATGTCGAAATCTGCGAGGAGGTGGGCGAGGAGAATATGTTCCTCTTCGGCCTGACCGCGCAGGAGGTCGCCCGTATCCGCCGTGACGGATGGGACAGTGGCGCCGCCATCGCGGCCAATCCCGAACTGGCACAGGTTCTGGACCAGATCGGATCCGGCTATTTCTCGCCGGAGCAGCCGGATCGTTTCCGGCCGATCATCGACACCCTGACGGTGGGGGGCGATCACTATCTGCTGACGGCCGACTATGACGCCTATATCGCCACCCAGGAACGGGTCGATCGGCTCTATCAGGATCCTGAGGAATGGACGCGCAAGGCCATCCTCAATGTTGCGCGGATGGGTAAGTTCTCGTCGGACCGCACGGTCGCCGAATATGGCCGTGATATCTGGAAAGTGAAGCCCCAGGCGCCGTTTACGGAGGGATGACCCCGTCCCGCCCGGCTCTGGAACCGGTCGTCGCGCGGCGGTGGCCGGTTACTGGCCGGTGGCCGGTTATTGGACGGTGGCCGGTTATTGGACGGTGGCCGGTTATTGGACGGTGG
>WASQ01000100.1:165606-176309 GCA_009712185.1 Telmatospirillum sp.
GCCGGTTATTGGACGGTGGCCGGTTATTGGACGGTGGCCGGTTATTGGACGGTGGCCGGTTATTGGACGGTGGATCGTGTGAGGGCGCCATCGGGCAGCCCGTCCGCGGCCGTGCCTCCCGGTTCCGGTCGTTCCGCGGACGTTCCCCCCGCGGACGTTCCCCCCGCGGACGTTCCCCCTGCGGACGTTCCCCGGGGCGCGGCCGCCGGCCGGGCCGCGACGGGCGTCGCCATGGGGGCGGCTTGCTGCCCCGGGTCTTGTTGTCCCGGGGATTGCTGCGCCTCCTGTTTCTTCGTCTGCCGTTCGGTTGATTTCGGCATCCGGGCGGCATATTTCCGGGGCGACATGTCGCGCTTGACCCTCGCCTCGACGCGGACGACCTCGTCGGCCGGCAACCGCCGGCGCAGTGCCGCGATCGCGATTTTCGGCTGGAACGCCATATCCTGCTCCTGCAGTTCCACGACGTCGCCGGCGTCCGAACGGCTGTACCAGTAAAGCGCCTCGGCGGGATCCGGGGCCACGCCCCAGCCGGCCTCGTAGGCCGCGCCGAGCATGTATTGAGCGGCAGGCTGATCATGCTGTGCCGCTCTTTTCAGCCAACCGACCCCTTCCTTCGGGTCGCGCGGAACCCCGCGGCCCCGCAGGATCATCCGGCCGACCGCATATTCCGCGTCCGGCTGTGAGCCCGTATCCGCCGCCTTGTGATAATAATCGAGGGCCCGCGCGAGATCCCTGGGGACCGATTTTCCCGCCTCGTAAAGAAGACCAAGGGCGTAAAGTGCGTCGGCATTATTTTGGGCGGCGGCCTTTTCATACCATTCCCTGGCATGAGAATAGTCGACGGGAACACCAAGCCCGAACTGATAAAGATAACCGATGCTGTATTGCGACCGCGCGTCGCCCGACTCGGCATCCTTCTGCCATGCCTGGAGTGCCGCCGCAAAGTCACGATGTTGCAAAGCCGCAACACCATCATCGAATTGCGCCAGCAAAGGCGCCGACGACATGAGAAGCGTCGCGGATGCAGACAACAGCAGGCGGGCCAATCTGTTCATCAGCCGTTTATAAACTCCTCTCAGCACTGAGTCACGCCGCCGATTCCTTATCAGCCATGTTCTGTTTGCCTGCGGAGTTGCTCTTTCATCGCAATTAAGATTCAAAAATCGGATAAAAATTGCCCAAAATGTTTGATTAAGGGTTGCGTTCGGCATTTCAAATAAGCACAATCCGAATCAATGATAGCCCAAACCTTGAGGGGGGATTGGTGCGAGTGTGGCGCCAGAGCATAGCGGCTATTGCCGTTGGGGCAGCGTTGATAACAGCGTCTCCTGTGGAGGCCCTCCAATGTGTGCCCTTTGCCCGCGAAGTGTCGGGCATCAGCATTCGGGGCGACGCCTGGACCTGGTGGAACGCCGCAAGCGGTCAGTATGATCGGGGACAGGTTCCCAGAATCGGCGCCGTCGTCGTCTTCAAAAAATTCGCGGCCATGCGTCATGGTCATGTGGCTGTCGTCGCCAGGGTCGTCAATTCCCGCGAGGTTCTGGTCGACCATGCCAACTGGGCGCCGCATCGTGGCCGTGGCCGCGGCAAGGTGTCCAAGATGGTCGCCGTCACCGACGTCTCGCCCGCCAATGATTGGAGCGAGGTGCGTGTCTGGAACAGCTCGACCCGCGACTTCGGCACGCGGACCTATCCTACGTACGGTTTTATCTATCCCGTTCCGCGCGGCGGCTATGTTCAGCAAGCGTCCAGCGGGATGGCGGCCGATCATCCTGCCCGCCATCTGAATGCGGCATCCGATTCCGTGCTGGCGACCGCCGATCAGCAGATCGCCGCGGTTCTGGCGGAGGAGTTCGCCTCCGCCGGTGCGTCGGCCGCGGATCTCGACGACCCGATCGGCCGTGCCGCCTCGCAGCCTGAAACCCGTTCCGGGGCGGAGGGGAAGACGACGAAACCGACCCGGTCCGCCGACAGCGGGAAGCCGGCCGAAGCCAAGCCCGTTGAGGCCAAGCCCGTTGAGGCCAAGCCCGTTGAGGCCAAGCCCGTTGAGTCCAAGGCTGTCGAAACCCGCTCTGCCGATGCGAAGTCCGGCGAGGCGGCCAGGATGCGGAACGCCGATGCCGGCAAGACCGTGGTTGCGATGGCGCCCGGGCAGGCTCCACTCCAAGTCGACGGAGTGTGGGAAGGTGATTCGGCGGCCGCAAAAATGGTCGGAGCCGGAAGTTATTAATCGTTTCTTAAGAAATCGCGGGAATGCCCTGGGTCTGATGATCTGACCCGGGGCATTCGACGTCTTTTCCGCTTTTCCTATTCTTCAATGCACGACTGTGCCTCCCGCAGAATGATAGGGGTTGTCCTTATCCGGATTTGTAAATACTATTTACAAGTCGGTATTCCGCCGTGCTGCCTGTGGCACAGTCATTTCCTCAGGGATCGCTTGTGTCTCTTTTGGCCGACACGCGGAAGATATGACATATGTCATGTGTCTTTCGCCCATCGGGCTTTTCGGTCGTATCGTTTTCCATTAGGTAGGCGGGGGTGGTTGACGACGGTCGCGGGCGACGGCCCCCGCGTCCACCGTCCGCGGAGACCGAGTCCCACGGAGACCGGGGTGCCGGGCCTCGGGGACGCCGGGCGATGGGCCGTCGCGGGGGACAGGTTTGGGGCCGTTAACGGAATAAAGGATGCAGTTTCAGGTGGCTGCCGCGGTTTCATCGGTGCAGTGGGTTGATCGTCACATCGGGTATGCGCCCGATTTCATCTGCGTTTTCCGTCGCGGTACGGTCGACTACATCAATGCTGCCGGCGCCAGGATCCTGGGGTTCGATAATCCCGCAATGGTGGTGGGATTGCCTGTCTCGCGGTTCCTTCCGGCCGGCCTCGCCGGCCTGTTCGAAAGGGGGCCGGAGCGGCCCGGCCCGGCCGGCCTGGATCAGCCCCTGACGTTCCTGGCCGGCGATGGCGCCGAACTTCCCGCGGACATCATCGTTCATCCCCTGGCCGACCACCGCGACGGCGCCTTCCTGATGCAGGCCTGGCTTGTCGGACCGGGCCATCCCGGCCATCCCGGCCATCCCGGCCATCCCGGTTCGTGTGGTTGCGCGCGGGAAAACACGGATCCCGAGGCGGTGGACCAGCCCGGCGCCGATGACCTCCGTCTTGCCTCGACCATCTTTGCGACGACCAGCGAGGCCGTCGTGGTTCTCGATGCCGATTTCATCGTGATGGCGGTCAATCCCGCCTTTTCCGCCATCACCGGATTCTCGGAGGCCGAGGTGATCGGGGCCTTCCCGACCTTTATCGAGGCGGTCTCCGATTCCGAAAGCTTCCGGTCGGTGCTGGCGTCGATCGGCCGGCATGGCCGCTGGGATCAGGAACAGTGGAGTCACCGCAAGAGCGGCGAGGAATTCGCGAAAAAACTGTCGATCGTGGGCGTCCCCTCCCCCGACGGCCATTTCGGGCGATATGTGGCGGTGTTTTCCGACGTCACACAGCGCAAGCATGACGAGGAACGGATTCATTACCAGGCCAACTACGACGGCCTGACCGGGTTGCCGAACCGGACACTGTTCATGGATCGCCTCTGCCAGTCGCTCCGGCTGGCGGAACGGGCCGGACAACGGGTCGGCCTGATGTACATCGATCTCGACGGTTTCAAGCTGGTCAATGACACGCTGGGTCACGAGGTCGGCGACGACCTGTTGAAGGAGGCGGCCAAGCGCCTGCTTTTCTGCGTGCGGCACGGCGATACGGTTGCGAGGCTGGGGGGCGACGAATTTTCGATCATCATGCCGGATCTGGGCGAATCGCGCTTTGCGCCCGTCATCGCCCAACGGATGATTGAAACGCTGGAACAACCCTTCATTCTGGGGGGGCGCGAGGCCTATATCTCCGCCTCCATCGGGATCACGATTTTTCCCGAGGATGCGACCGATTCCCACAGCCTGCTCAAGAATGCCGACGCCGCGATGTACCGCGCGAAGGAACGGGGGAAGGCCAATTACCAGTTCTTTACCGCCGACATCAATGCCGAAGTCAGCGAGCGTCTGATCATCAAGAATGGCCTGTCCCGGGCGCTGGACCGCGAGGAATTTTCAGTCCATTACCAGCCGAAATGCGATCTTGCCACCGGCCGGCTGACCGGGGTCGAGGCCCTGTTGCGGTGGCGCAATGATGACATGGGCACGATCCCGCCCACCAAGTTCATTCCCGTGCTGGAGGAGACGGGGCTTATCGGCGTGGTCGGCGAATGGGTGCTCGATACCGCCTGCCGCCAATACCGGACCTGGCTGGATGCGGGACATCCCGAACTGCGCGTGGCGGTCAATCTGTCGGTGCGCCAGCTTCGCCAGCCCAATCTGGCACGGATGGTGGAACAGTCCCTGGCAAGGGCCGGGATCGATGCCTCCGGGCTCGAGCTGGAAATCACCGAAAGCATGATCATGAGCGACACCGAGAACGCCGTCGACGTCCTGCGCAGTCTGAGCGAGATGGGGATCCGCCTGTCGATGGACGACTTCGGGACCGGCTATTCCTCGCTCAGCTATCTGAAACGCTTTCCGGTTCATACCATCAAGATCGACCGCAGCTTCATCAACGATATCGCCACTGATCCGGACGATCTGGAGATCATCCGGACGATCATCAGCATGGGGCATTCGCTTCGGCGCAAGATCGTCGCGGAGGGAGTCGAAACGGAGGAGCAGAGGATGCTGCTGCGCAAGCTCCGCTGCGATGAGATGCAGGGCTATCTGCTGAGCCCTCCGGTGCCGCCGGACGGGATCGACCGGCTGCTCGCGACGGTGTGACCGGATCTGTCATGCCAACCCGGTGGGGATGGTTCATCGCCGGTTTCCCGGCCCGATCAGGGTTTCGCCGATCGCGTCCGATCAGCGCAGGGCGTTATCAGATGTATGATGACCGAGATCCGTCCCCCGGTCCTTGATGCCGGATGAATAGACCGCCGGTCGCACTCTCTTGTTTCTATCCCGCCTTTTTCCTGTCCCACGTTTGTCCGATGCAGCCACAGACCGTCACCCTGTGGCATACTTGCGACGCCGCCCGCGAATAGTTGGCGGATCCGGCCATCAATGTTTCTTTTTTTTTGCAAGCATGGCATGCAACCCCACGGACGAACTTGAAATCTCCGCCGAATTGGACGACAAGCGCTTGCGCGCGGCCTCCCAAGGCGGGGCTTCCCTCAAGGAACCGCCCATTTCGCATGCGGGAAACGGCCGCAGAGGACGTTAACGGGAAAAGGACTCTCTTCGATGACAGCGCCGCTTGCCACGGAAAGCACTTCCACGGGACATTCGGATATGGCCAACGCCATCCGGTTTTTGGCGGCCGATGCCGTGGAGAAGGCCAAGTCCGGGCATCCCGGCATGCCGATGGGGATGGCCGATGTCGCGACCGTTCTCTTCTCCCGGTTCCTGAAGTTCGATGCCTCCGCCCCCCGCTGGGCGGATCGCGATCGTTTCATCCTGTCGGCCGGACATGGATCCATGCTGCTGTACGCGCTGGCCTATCTCACCGGCTATGAGGACGTGGATATCGAGCAGATCAAGCACTTCCGTCAGCTTGGCGCCCGGACGGCCGGTCATCCGGAATATGGCCATGTCGCGATTGCCGAGACCACGACCGGCCCGCTGGGGCAGGGGATCGCCAATGCGGTGGGCTTCGCCCTGGCCGAGAAAATGGCGGCGGCGCGCTTCGGGCGCGAGGTCGTGGATCACTACACCTATGTGATCGCCGGCGACGGGTGCCTGATGGAGGGGATCAGCCAGGAGGCGATCTCGCTGGCCGGCCATCACCGGCTGTCGAAGCTGATCGTTCTCTGGGACGACAACGGAATTTCCATCGACGGTTCGGTCGATCTGGCGCAAAGCGACGATCAACTGGCGCGTTTTACCGCCAGCCATTGGAACGTCGCCCGGATCGACGGTCATGACCCGGAGGCGATTGCCCGGGCCATCGGCGCCGCGCAACGGTCCGAACGCCCCTCGCTGATCGCCTGCCGGACCGTCATCGGCTATGGCGCGCCAACCAAGGGGGGGACCGAGAAGACTCACGGCGCGCCCCTTGGCGCCGAGGAACTGGCCGGCGCCCGGGTGAAGTTGGGCTGGACCGCCGAACCCTTCGTGGTGCCGCCGGCCATCCTGGCCGCCTGGAGGGCCGCCGGCGCCCGTGGCCGGACCCTGCGGGAGGCCTGGGAGGGCCGTCTGGCGGGTCTGGACGGCGAACGCCGCGCGCTCTGGGACCGTCTTGCCGCCGGCCGCCTGCCGGAGGGATGGCAGGCCGCCGCCCGCGCCTTCAAGGACAAAGTCATCGCCGACAAGCCGAAATGGGCGACCCGTAAATCCTCCCAGGAGGCGCTGGAGGTACTGACCGCGGCCATTCCGGAGCTGATCGGCGGTTCGGCCGATCTGACCCATTCCAACCTGACCCTGACCAAGGCGCTTCGCCCGGTCACGCCGACCGACGCGTCGGGCCGCTATATCCACTATGGCGTGCGTGAACATGGGATGGGCGCCATCATGAACGGCCTCGTGCTTCATGGCGGCATCATTCCCTATGGCGCGACCTTCCTGGTCTTCTCGGACTATATGCGTCCGGCCATCCGGATGGCGGCGCTGATGAGGCAGCGGGTGATCTATGTGATGACCCACGATTCCATCGGCCTGGGCGAGGACGGGCCGACCCATCAGCCGATCGAGCATCTGCCGTCGCTCCGCGCCATGCCCAATCTTTTGGTGTTCCGCCCCTGCGACCCGGTCGAGACCATGGAGTGCTATGAGGCGGCGCTGGAGAATGTGTCCAGCCCCAGCCTTCTGTCGCTGTCGCGCCAGGGGTTGCCGACGTTGCGCACGTCGGCCGCGGAAAATCTGTCCGCCCGGGGCGGATATGTGCTGGCCGAGGCGGAGGGCAAGCGGCAGGTGACGCTGATCGCCACCGGCTCGGAGGTGGAGATGGCCTTGAAGGCGCGCGATCTGCTGGCCGCCAAAGGCGTGGCCGCGGCCGTCGTGTCGATGCCCTGCTGCGAGCTGTTCGATCGTCAGGATGCGGCCTATCGCGACGCCGTGCTGGGCGGTGATGGTGTTCGCGTGGCGGTCGAGGCGGCGTCGACCTTTGGCTGGGATCGCTATACCGGTGCCCGCGGCGCCGTTGTCGGCCTGACGGGTTTTGGCCTGTCGGCTCCGGCCGAACAGGTTTACGAGCATTTCGGAATTACGGCGGAGGCAGTGGCCGAGGCCGCGATGGCGCGGTTGTGACGGTGTGACCGGATCCCCCGGACCGGTCCCGCCGGTCCGGTGGTGAGACGCCGGCGGAGGGTGTCCTGATCGTCCGCCGGACGTTCACCACATGTGCGAATGGGTGATGGGCCAACGCATCCGGATGTCCGGGAACGGGACGTCCGGGTTGGGCCATCGGGGGACCGGTCCTCCGGTTGGACAACCCGATCTCAACAAAGGTGAAGGGGACACAAACATGGCTTTGATTTCGCTCCGTCAGTTGCTTGACCATGCGGCAGAGCATGGCTATGGACTTCCGGCGTTCAACATCAACAACATGGAGCAGATGCTGGCGGTGATGGCCGCCGCGAAAAAGACCGACAGCCCCGTCATCCTCCAGGCCAGCCGCGGTGCCCGCGCCTATGCCAACGATCTGGTGCTGAAGCATCTGATCCTGGCGGCGGTCGAGCTTTATCCCGATATCCCCGTCTGCATGCACCAGGATCACGGCAACAGCCCGGAAACCTGCCTGTCCGCCATCGCCAACAATTTCAGCTCCGTGATGATGGACGGCTCGCTCAAGGACGACGGCAAGACCCCCGGCGACTGGGACTACAATGTCGGAGTGACCTCGAAGGTCGTGGAGATGGCCCATATGGTCGGCGTCTCGGTGGAAGGCGAGCTGGGCGTCCTGGGATCTCTGGAGACCGGCATGGGTGACAAGGAGGACGGTCACGGTTTCGAGGGCAAGCTGGACCACAGCCAGCTTCTGACCGACCCCGATCAGGCGGTGGACTTCGTCCGCAAGACCCGGGTGGACGCGCTGGCCATCGCCATGGGCACGTCGCATGGCGCCTATAAGTTCAGCCGCAAGCCGACGGGCGACATCCTGGCGATGCATGTGGTCAAGGAAATCAACCGGCGCATGCCCAACCTGCATCTGGTGATGCATGGCTCGTCCTCGGTTCCGCAGGAGCTGCAGGACATCATCAACCAGTATGGCGGCGAGATTCCCCAGACCTTCGGCGTGCCTGTCGAGGAGATCCAGCAGGGGATCAAGCATGGAGTGCGCAAGATCAACATCGATACCGATTGCCGCATGGCGATCACCGGCCAGATCCGCAAGGTCTTTGCCGAAAAGAAGTCGGAGTTCGATCCGCGCAGCTATCTGAAGCCCGCCATGGCCGCGATGCAGGCGCTCTGCGAAAGCCGCTATGAGCTGTTCGGCGCCGCCGGACAGGCTTCGAAGATCAAGGTGGCGCCGCTGACCGAGATGGCGAAGCGCTACAAGGCCGGATCCCTGGATCCGAAGATGAACTGATCCTGACTGGACCCCGCCCCTTCGGCGGGGTCCGTTTTCCTTCGTTCGCGCCGCGATCCGGATCGGAATGGCGGCAGGAACGGTTGCCCCTGTTTGCCTGATCGCGGGTTGTTGTCCATGTCTGTCAAGATTGCCCCCTCCATCCTGTCCGCCGATTTTGCCCGCCTGGGGGAGGAGGTTCGCGCGATCGATGCCGCCGGGGCCGATTACATCCATATTGACGTCATGGACGGGCATTTCGTCCCCAATCTGACGATCGGTCCGGCGGTCGTGAAAGCGCTGCGCCCCTTCACGACGAAGCCGTTCGATGTTCATCTGATGATCGAACCGGTCGATCCCTATATCCCGGCGTTCGTCGAGGCGGGCAGTGACATCGTCACCCTGCATGCCGAGGCCACGCGGCATCTCGATCGCAGCCTGCAGTTGATCCGGTCCCTGGGCGCAAAGGCCGGTGTCTCCCTTAACCCGGCAACCTCCGAACAGGTTCTGACCTATGTTCTCGACAAGATCGATCTGATCTTGGTGATGTCGGTCAACCCGGGGTTTGGTGGTCAGAGCTTTCTCCCGTCGGCTCTGGAAAAAATCGCGGCGATTCGCCGCATGGTCGGCGACCGGCCGATCGACATCGAGGTGGATGGAGGCGTCACGGCCGCCAATGCCGCCGATGTCAGGGAGGCCGGCGCCAATGTCCTGGTGGCCGGCAGCGCGGTGTTCCGCACGTCCGATTACCGGGCGAATATCGCCGCCCTGCGCTGAGGCCGCGACCGGGATCCGGCGGGCGCTGATGGCGCCTTGCGCCTTTCAGTTTTGTAAAAAAAGTCGTTTTCGATCATGGATCCGGGATGTCGCCGGCCGGGCGAAGTAAACGCCATGGTTTTGTTGATGTCTGAGGAAACGTAAGGGTTTCGCTCGGGGGAACAGTGGCCCGGGGCTGCCGCACGCTGCCGGCTCGTCTGTCATAAAAGGTTCATCGGTCTGTCACAATGGTGTCGCGGGCCGTCGCTATTGTCACAGCCGATTGGTCGAACCCCAGTCGTTACGGCCTTTTCGACATTTTGGAGGAGCTATGATTAGGAAGACCCTTTCCCTCGCCGCTCTGGCGACCCTTGCCTTTGCAACAGCCGCCCAGGCGCGGGATCAGATCCGCATTGTCGGTTCGTCCACGGTCTATCCTTTCGCGACAACGGTTGCCGAGAACTTCGGCAAGACCTCCGGCTTCAAGACCCCGGTGGTCGAGAGCACCGGATCGGGCGGCGGCTTCAAGCTGTTCTGCGCCGGTGCCGACGAGAACACCCCGGACATCACCAATGCGTCGCGCCGCATGCTGGCGAGCGAGCTCGCGACCTGTGCGACCAACGGCGTCAAGGACGTCACCGAGATCGTGATCGGCTATGATGGCATTGTCATCGCCAATGCCAAGGCCGGTCCGAAATATGCGCTCACCAAGGAGCAGATCTTCAAGGCGCTGGCCAAGACCGTCCCGCAGGATGGCAAGCTGGTTCCGAACCCCTACAAGAAGTGGAACGAGATCGATCCGTCCCTGCCGGCCGAGGCCATCGTGGTCTATGGCCCGGCGTCGAACCATGGCACCCGTGACGCCCTCAACGAACTGGTGATGGACGAAGCCTGTGGCAAGTTCCCCGAAATCAAGGCGCTCGCCGGCGATGCCAAGAAGGTCGCCTGCAACGCGATCCGCGAGGATGGCGCCTTCGTCGAGGTCTCGGAAGACTACAGCCTGACCATGCAGAAGCTCCTGAGCCAGCCGCACGCGGTCGGCGTCCTGACCTTCAGCTACATCGACCAGAACGGCGACAAGATCAAGGCGGCGACCGTCGAAGGCCAGGTCGCGACCTACGAGAACATCGCCACCAGCAAATATCCGGTGTCCCGTCCGCTCTACTTCTATGTGAAGAAGAGCCACGTCGGCGTGATCCCCGGTATCAAGGAATATATCGGCGAGTTCACCTCGGAGAAGGCCTGGGGCAAGAACGGCTATCTGGCTCAGAAGGGCCTGATCGCCATGCCGGACGACCAGCGCAAGTCCGAGGCGGCGAAGGGCAAGGAACTGCCTGACCTCGCCCTCTGAGGTTCCGGATCCGGCGGCCGGACTATCCGGCCGCCGGTTTCGTGCTAGAGTGGCGCCGGCGCCG
>WASQ01000080.1 GCA_009712185.1 Telmatospirillum sp.
ATCAGGGGGATGGGGGTGGGCGGGAGTCCTCCGCCGCCGGCCGCAACAGGCGGATGTCGGGCCAGACCAGGGCGCGGGCGATCATGGCGAAGGTGCCGTGGAATTCCGGCAGCAGCAGGAACACGCCATGCGCCGAGACCCAGTAGGAGGCCAGGGCCGCCCAGGCGGCGCCCACCGCGCCCAGGCGCGGAATCAGCCAGAAATTGAGCCCGACATTGACGACCATGCCGGCGACGGTGGCCGCTGCCGAAATCCAGTTGCGGCCGATCACGGTCAGCATGGCGTTCATCGCCACGCCAAGGCAGACGAACAGCATGCCCCAGACCAGCCGGTTGAACATCGGAAGCGCGGCGTCATAGCGATGACCGAACAGGATCCGAAACCCCAGCGGCGCCACCACGGTGGCGCCAATCGCCACGACATAGCCGATCGCGGCCATCAGATTGTAAAGCCCCTGGATTTTCCGGCGGAAGGCCTCGGGGGACCGGGCCCGGCAGTCGACCAGCGCGGGATAGAAGGCTGTGACGATGGCCACCGGAACGAAGTTCAGCACTTCGGCCAGACGCACGGCGACGCCGTAATAGCCAAGCTGTTCCTCGGTGCTGAGTTGTCCCAGCATCAGTTGGGGCACCCGCATATAGACCATCACCGCGAAGGAGGCGATGAAGAGGGGAAAGCCCGCCGACAGGAGACGTCCGCATTCGCGGCCGTCGAACCGCCAGGACGTGCTTTTCCCCCCCCACCAGCGATAGGCCAGCATCAGGGCGATGCCGGTGACCCCGGCCTCCAGCGCGCGCATCCAGAGAAAGGAACCGACGCCGCCTCCGGTGACCAGCAGCACCACGGTGACGCCGCTGGCGGAGAGCAGGCCGGCCAGACGTGACAGGGCGATATGCTTGGCGCCCATGATCGCCTTGAAAAAGAAGGCGACCGTGTCGGTGGCCTGCAACAACAGCATCACCCCGGCCACCGCGGTCAGCCGCAGCCGCAGCCCGTTGCCGCCGTCCAGGACCAGAATGACGACAAGCGCCGCCAGGAAGGCCACGACGCCGCACACCATGCGGATCACGAAGGTGGTTCCCAGCAGGCGGGCACTGTCGGCGGGACGTTCCACCAGCCGGCGGATCACCACCTGTTCCAGGCCGAAGGCGGTCAGCGGCGCCAGGATTCCGACGACGCTGATGACATAGCTGTAGAGGCCGAAGCGCTCGGGCCCCAGGGCGTTGATGACCTGCACCGTGACCAGGAAGGACAACCCGATCCGCAGCATCTGCTCGAACGAGGTCCAACTGACATTGGCGACAACTCCGGCCAGCCGGGTGAGTCCGCGATCCGCCATGCTCAGGCCATCCAATGCCGGCGCCATGCCTCCAGCATCAGCACATCCCAGAGAAGGAAGTGACGATCGCGTCCGGCCAGATGCTGCCGCCAGAGCGCGCGCACGGGTTCCGGCGCCACCAGCCCGCCGCCGGAGAGCGCCCCGGGTTCCAGAAGATCCTCGGCCCAATCGCGCAACGGCCCGCGCAGCCAGTCGGCCAGGGGCACGGCAAAGCCCATTTTCGGCCGTTCGATCAGGGCTTTCGGCACATGCCGGTACAACAATTGGCGCAGGATCCATTTGGTCGCCCCGTCGCGCATCTTGAAGCGCGCGGGCAGCGACCAGGCGAAGGCGACGACCCGGTGGTCGATCAGCGGGACCCTGGCCTCCAGCGAGGCCGCCATGCTGGCGCGGTCCACCTTGACCAGGATGTCGTCGGGAAGATAGCCGGTCAGATCGCCCAGTTGCATGCGATCCACCACGCCGAACAGCCCGGCCGCGTCCGGCAGGGCGGCGCGCCCGGGCTCCGTCCCGCCGACGATGACGCGGCCGGGATCGGTCCAGTGGCTGGTCACCGACCGGTAGAGGGCGTCGTCGTCGGGGACCGCCATCACCCCGGCCATCTTATGCACCAGCTCTCCGGGGCGCGCCGGCCGGCGGCCTTTGGGCAGCAGTCCGGCCACCCGGTCCCAGGCGGGCGCCGGCACCGCGGCGATGGCCCGGGCGGCGGCGCCGCGCAGCGGAACCGGACAACGCCGCAGACGCCGCCAGGGCCCGTTGGCGAAGACATAGCGGTTGTAACCGGCGAACAGTTCATCCCCGCCATCGCCCGACAGGGCGACGGTGACATGCCGGCGCGCCAGTTCCGACACCAGAAAGGTGGGGATCTGGGAGGAATCGGCGAAAGGCTCGTCGAACATCACGGGCAGGCGCGGCACCACCGCCAGGGTCTCGGCAGGCGAGACATAAAGATCGGTATGATCGGTGCCGAGATGGGCCGCCACCGCGCGGGCGTGCTTCGCCTCGTCATAGGCGCCGGCGTCGAAGCCGATCGAGAAGGTTCTGACCGGACGGCTGCTCTGCGCCTGCATCAGGGCCACCACGGCCGAGGAATCGACCCCGCCCGACAGCAGCGCGCCCAGCGGCACGTCGGCGATCATCCGCCGGCCGATGGCATCGGACAGCAGGGTTTCGAGGGCGGTGACCGCCTCGGCGTCGCCCATCTCCCTGGGGTGGCGGATCCCCTCGGCCGCCACCGCGCGGGCATCCCAGAAAACCTCGTCCGTACGGGTACCGTCAGCCGCCAGGACCAGGATATGGCCGGGCTCCAGCTTGCGCACCCCGCGATAGATCGACCAGGGGGCCGGCACGCAATTGTGACGCAGGAACAGCGTGGCGGCGTCGCGATCGATCTCCGGCGTCCATCCCTTATGGGCGCGCAACGCCTTCAATTCCGAGCCGAACAGGAACAGCCCGTTCTGTTCGCCCCAGTAGAGCGGCTTGATGCCCAGCCGGTCGCGGACCAGCGTCAGCGTGCGTTCGGCGCGATCCCACAGCGCGAAGGCAAACATGCCGATCAGCCGCTCCACCGTCGGGCGCACGCCGAAGGCGGCGCAGGCCTCCAGGATCACCTCGGTATCGGAATAGCCGCGGAACTGGATGCCGCGCGCCTCCAGCTCGGGCCGCATCTCCTCATGGTTATAGACCTCGCCATTGTAGACCAGCACATAGCGTCCCGAGGCCGACACCATCGGCTGGTGGCCGGCCGGCGACAGATCGACGATGGCGAGGCGCCGCTGCGCCAGGGCGGCGCCCGCCGCCGGATCGCACCAGGCGCCGTCGTCGTCGGGACCGCGATGACGCATGCTGTCGGCCATGGCGATCACGGCGGCCGCCGGATCATAGGTCCCGGCCCGGGACGACCTGTCGATAAATCCGGCCAATCCGCACATGTCCCGCCCGCTTTCCAACGATTTCGATTGAAACGGGGAATAGAGCAGTTGTCGTCCGCGATCAAGCGGCCGTCGCGGGAGGGGGACGGGACAGAGGACAGACGGGGCCGGAAACCCCGGTCGTGGCAGGGCCGCCCGGCGGTCTCGTGCGCCAGCATCATAATTATGAAAATTTTTACTTTTCCGGACCATTCCCGTGCCTGGCCCTTCGAAATGGCCGCCGTTCCAGCCAGAAATCAGGCGAACCGGTGCGTCGGATGTTTGTGAAACAATGTAAAATAGTTAATATACAAGCCGGTCAGGCGGTCCCTGGGGACCGGGTGGAAGGGGATGCGATGGGAATGGGGACGGACGGGGACACGCCGGCGGAGCTGGCGCTGCGGCGGCGCTGGTATCTTGAGGAACTGGAGGTGGCCGGGGGCTGGAGCTCCGCCGACCTGACGCGCGCGTTCGCCCGGGTCCCGCGTGAGGATTTCCTGCCCCCGGGTCCATGGACCATCGAGGCGCTGGGCGGCGACTATTACCCGACGCCGGACGCGTCGATCCGCCATATCCTGCATGCGGTCGGGATTTGTCTCGATATCAAGCGGAACCTGAATTCGGGCAACCCCGCCCTCGTCGGCCGCAGCCTGGCCCTGGCCGACGTGCGTCCCGGGGAGACCGTGTTCCATGTCGGATCCGGGTTCGGTTACTTCACCGCCGTGCTGGCCGAACTGGCGGGTCCGAAGGGACGCGTGATCGCCGCCGAGATCGATCCCGACCTCCGCGCCGCCGCCGCCCGCAATCTGTCCCGCTATCCCCATGTGACAGTCGTGGGAGACGCGCTGACGGAGGACCTGCCGCCCGTCGACGTGGTGTTTTCCAGCGCCGGCCTCGCCACCGTTCCCCGCCGCTGGGTCGACGCTCTGCGCCCCGGCGGACGTATGCTGCTGCCACTGACCGGATCGCTGGACGGCGGCTATGTCTTCCGGTTCCGCAGGACCGCCGATCCCTCGCGGTTCGACGCCGACCGTATTACCGTCACGCGCTATTTCCCCTGCGCCGGAACGCGCGCCCCCGCCGACATGTCGGCGCTCGATCTGGCGCTGTGCGACCGGCGGATCGATCTGGCGTCCCGCCTGTCGCTCCGCCTCGATCCGCACGACAAGGACGAACTCTGCTGGTTGCACGCCGCGGACTATTGTCTCAGACTGGAATGACGCCCGGCCCGGGCGTTTTTTTGAGGAACGGACGATTCGGGGACAGATGCCAGACATCGACTTCCGGCCGATCGACCCGGTCGGCGACCGGGACCTTTACCTGACCTTCGGGCGGGATCTTCTGACGCATAATTTCGGCACCCCGGACGTCTTCACCCGCCATTTCGGCGAGGACGGGGCCGGATATGTCGACTGGATGACGGCCCGTGCGGCCGACGGCCCCCGGTTCGCGGAGTTCGTGACGGCCACGGGAACGGTGATCGGCATGATCGTGCTGGGCACCTGGAAGAACGATCCCTCCGTCGGATACGTCAATCATTACTATCTCGTCCCGGCATGGCGCGGCCGGGGCCTTGGCGGACGCCTCGACGACCGGGCCGTCGAGACACTGCGCCACGCGGGGTATCACCGCCTGCGGCTCAGTACGATGCCGGCCAACGCGGCCGCCACCGCGCTTTACCGCCGACATGGCTGGGTCGAGGCCGGCCCCCGCGAGGGCGGGGAGGGCGCGGTCTATTTCGAACGGGTCCTGGACCCGGGGCCATCGGGGGACCGCGCGACGGTTGCCCCGGTCCAATGGTGACGGGCCGCGTTCGGGCATTGAGCCCGCCGGAGCGTAAGCGGAGGAAAGCCCAGCGTCCCGGAGGGGCGCGCCCGGCGATTGAGGGATTCATAAGAGAAGCACGGCGAGCGCGGTCAAGCGATCGTCGTGCCGGAGCGTAAGCGGAGGAAAGCCCGGCACCCCGGAGGGGCGCGCCCGGGCGATTGAGGGCGTTCCGCCTTTGCTTGACAGCTTTGGCGACGGCGCGGAAAGTGCAGTCCTTTCGTCGTTAGCAAGGCGCTTTCATGTCCCAACCCCGCATCGCCGTCATCGGTCTCGGCTACGTCGGGCTGCCCCTGGCGGTCGCGATCGCCCGCCATTTCCCGACCATCGGTTTCGACATCAACCCTGGCCGGATCGCCGAACTGGCGGGCGGTCATGACCGGACCGGAGAGGTGGAGGCCACGGCGCTTCGCAGCAGCACCTTGCGCCTGACCCACGAGGTCGAGGCCATCCGAGGGTCCGACGTTTACATCGTCACCGTTCCCACCCCGGTCGATGCCGACAACAAGCCCGACCTCACCCCCCTTCACAAGGCCTGCGCCAGCGTCGGCGCCGTGATGGGCAAGGGCGCCATCGTGGTGTTCGAAAGCACGGTCTATCCCGGCCTGACCGAGGAGATTTGCGGTCCGGCGCTGGAGGCCGCGTCGGGCCTGGTGTCGGGACGCGATTTCTTTCTGGGCTACAGCCCCGAACGGATCAATCCCGGCGCCCGCGACCATACGGTGGACCGCATCGTCAAGGTGGTTGCCGGCCAGACGCCGGAGGTCACGGAGACCCTGGCGGCGGTCTATGGCGGCGTCACCAGCGGCGGCGTGTTCCGCGCCACCAGCATCCGTGTCGCCGAGGCCGCGAAGGTGATCGAAAACGCCCAGCGCGACATCAACATCGCCTTCATCAATGAGGTGACGATGATCTGCCAGCGGCTGGGTATTCCGGTCCAGGATGTGCTGGAAACGTCGGCCACCAAATGGAATTTCCTCAATTTCAAGCCGGGGCTGGTCGGCGGCCACTGCATCGGCGTCGATCCCTTCTATCTGGCCGAATGCGCCCAGAAGCTGGGGCACAATCCTGAAATCATCCTGGCCGGGCGGCGGATCAACGACGGCATGGGCGCCTATGTGGCGGACCGCATCGATCAGGCCCTCGACGGCCGGCCGTCGCGCATCCTGATCCTGGGCCTGACCTTCAAGGAAAATGTGCCGGACCTCCGCAACACCAAGGTCGTGGACGTTATCGCCCGGCTGGAAAGCAAGGGGCATGAGGTCGCCGTGCATGACGCCTTCGCCGATCCGGCCGAGGCCAAGGCCGCTTATGGCCTGACCCTGCTGCCCCGGTTCGAGGAGGGCGGGTTCGACTGCGTCGTCGGCGCGGTCCCGCACCGCCCCTACGCCGCCTTCACCGCCGAAACCGTCGCCGCCCTGGTGCGTGCCGACGGTCTGGTGGCCGACATCAAGGGCATGTGGCGGCATCTGACATTGCCGGCCGGGCTGAAGCGGTGGCAGCTCTGAGCACCTCCGGCGGCCTGCTGTTCATCACCGCCAACCGGATCGGCGACGCGGTCCTGTCCTCCGGGGTCCTGGCGGAATTGATGGCCGATCATCCGGGCGAACCGGTCACGGTGGCCTGTGGCCCGGTCACGGCGCCGCTGTTCGCCGACCTGCCGGGCCTGGAACGCATTCATCCCTTGATCCGCCGGGGACGCGCCGGGCATTGGTGGGACCTGTGGAAGGCCATGCGCGGACGCCGCTGGACGGCGGTGGCGGATCTGCGCGGATCCCTGATCGGTCTCACCCTGCGGACCGGCCGCCGGCTGATGTTCCGGCCGGCCAAACGCCATGAGCACCGGATCGAGGAACTGGCCCGCCAGCTTCATCTGCCGCGCCCGCCCGATCCCCGGCTGTGGATCGGCGGGGAGCGGCGGGCGCGGGCGGCGCCGCTGGTCGACGGGCCGCTGCTGGCGGTCGGGCCGACCGCCAACTGGGGGGCGAAACAGTGGCCGGCGGAACGCTTCGCCGAGACCGTGGCCCGTCTGACGGCGCCCGGAGGCATCCTGCCCGGGGCCCGCGGCGCCGTGGTCGGCGCCGGGAGTGAACGCGCCATGGCCGCCCCGGTGCGGGAGGCCGTTCCGCAGGACCGGCGCATCGACGCCATCGGCATTTCCCATCTTCTGGACGCCGCAGCGCTGCTGGAACGATCATCGTTTTATTTCGGCAACGATTCCGGCCTGATGCATCTGGCCGCCGCCGCGGGGGTCCCGCCCCTGGGCCTGTTCGGTCCCAGTCCGGAATGGCGCTATCGCCCCTGGGGGCCCCGCACCGCCGTGGTCCGGACCCCGGAACGTTACGAGGATCTGGTTGGCGCCCCGGATTTCGCTCATCGCCGCCAGGACAGCCTGATGACCGGCCGGTCGGTGGAGACGGTGGAGGAGGCCGCGCGGGCGCTTTTCAGGTCGTCCGCCGGACGATAACCCGTCCCGTCCGCCATCCGGCGAAGCCGCGGCCTGCGAGAGCGGGGCCCGGCGCCCCTTTTTTTCGCTTGCTCCGGGCCGCCCGGCCGGCTTATGGTTTTGCCGCTATGCAAAACGCCGCCCATGCCACGCTTCGATTTTGGTACCGCTGGTATTTCACACTGGCGGCCTAGGCGTTTTTGTATCGATGAACCCCGGAGCCGCCCTCACCAAGGCGGCTTTTGTGTTTCCATCCCCTTCCCGATGAACACAGGTCGCCTTCCCTGAAGGACGGTCTCCCCGACCAGAGGAGACAAGGACCATGTTCGATTTCGATGTTGTGACCGGCCCGGCCGGACTGATCGTTCCCGACCACCGGGACACCGACCCCAAGGCGGGGCAGGAGGAGGGGTCCTCCGCCCGATCGGCGGCCGGCGACGACCGACAACCGGGCGGAAAAGCCGTTCTCAATGACGGAAATGGCGCATCCCGGTAAACACCATGGCGAGCCCCGCCCCGTCGGCGGCGGCAATCACCTCGGCGTCACGCACCGAGCCACCCGGCTGGATCACCGCCGTCGCCCCGGCCTCGGCGGCGGCCAGCAGGCCGTCGGCAAAGGGGAAGAAGGCGTCGGAGGCCACCACGGAACCGATCGTGCCGGGCTCGGCAAGGCCGGCCTTCTCGGCCGCTTCCCGCGATTTCCAGGCGGCGATGCGCGATGAATCGACCCGGCTCATCTGACCGGCGCCAACACCGACGGTCAGTCCGTTTTTGGCATAGACGATGGCATTCGACTTCACATGCTTGGCCACCCGGAAGGCGAACAGCAGATCGGACAATTCCTGGGCGGTCGGCTGACGCTTCGTCACCACCTTGAGATCGGAGGCCGAGACCCGGCCGGAATCGCGGCTCTGCAACAGATAGCCGCCCGAGATGCTGCGCAGCGTCATCCCCGGCGCCGCCGGATCGGGCAGGCCGCCGGTCACCAGCAGACGCAGGTTCTTCTTGGCGGCGAACACCGCGCGCGCCGCGTCGTCGGCCGCCGGAGCGATCACCACCTCGGTGAACAGATGGGCGATCTCCTCGGCCGTCGGACCGTCAAGTGGACGGTTGAGCGCGACAATGCCGCCGAACGCGCTGACCGGATCGCAGGACAGGGCCTTGGCATAGGCGTCGGCCATGCTGTCGCCGCCCGCCACGCCGCAGGGATTGGCGTGCTTGATGATGGCGCCGGCCGGCTGTTCGAACTCGGCGACCAGTTCGAAGGCGGCGTCGGTGTCGTTGATGTTGTTGAAGGACAGTTCCTTGCCCTGAAGCTGGCGGGCGGTGGCCACCCCCGGCCGGTTGGCGCCGGTGACATAAAGCGCCGCGGCCTGATGCGGGTTTTCGCCATAGCGCAGCGACTGCTTCAGTTCGGCCCCGACGGCGATCCGGCGCGGGAAGGGGTCGCCCAGTTGCTGGGCGAACCAGCCCGAAATGGCGGCGTCATAGGCGCCGGTGCGGGCATAGGCAGTGGCGGCCAGCCGGCGGCGCAGTTCCAGCGTGGTGGCGCCGGCCTGGTTGGTCATCGCCTCCATCACCAGGGCATAGTCGGCGACATCGACCACCACCGCGACATCCTGGTGATTCTTGGCGGCCGCGCGGATCAGCGCCGGACCGCCGATGTCGATATTCTCGATGCAGTCGTCGAAGGCGGCGCCTTTGGCGACCGTGGCCTCGAACGGATAGAGATTGACGACCACGAGATCGATCGGCGCGATCCCGTGCGCCGCCATCGCCGCCTGATGCTGGGGATTGCCGCGGATCCCCAGGATGCCTCCATGGACCTTGGGATGCAGGGTCTTGACCCGGCCGTCCAGCATTTCGGGGAAACCGGTATGATCCGAAACCTCGATGACGGGAAGACCGGCGTCACGCAGGGCCTTGGCGGAACCGCCGGTGGACAAGAGCTCGACCTTGCGGTCGGCAAGAAACCGGGCGAATTCGACCAGGCCGGTCTTGTCGGACACCGAGATCAGCGCGCGACGAATGACGGGTTCGTTCATGGGTTGTGACCCCCAGGCTGAAAAGAAGTTGGCGATGTGGAATGGGCCGGACCTATAGCACGATCCGCCCCGGCCGTCATCGCCCAATGCCCGAACGCGGCCCGTCATCATGGAGGCGAGGCACCCGGCGCGCGCTCAGGCGGTTGCCGTACTTTTTTATAGCTCCCTCAGCAACTGTCTTGTCAGGCGACAGCATTCCGCCACGGTTTGCCGTCCC
>WASQ01000126.1:0-2081 GCA_009712185.1 Telmatospirillum sp.
CCACCCTCCCGCCCTCTGTCCGGTCGAACCATCGGCCGGCGGGGGCGGATTTTTCGTTGGATCGGGGTGCGCCGCCCCTTCCCTTTCCGCAATGCCCTCTGTCCGCGATGCCCTCTGGCGGCATACAACCGTCCTCACGCTTCCTTGACCGGAGGCGGATTGGCGGCGTATAACGTCATTCTCATTTTCTCATTCATCAAAATGATGAAGACGTTGCCATCATGCTTGAGAATTTCGAAACCATCGCAAAGGCCATTTCCGACCCCAGCAGGGTTCGCATGCTGAAACTGCTGGAAGGAGGCGAACTGTGCGTCTGCCAGATCAGCGCCGTGCTCGATCTGGCCGCCGGAACCGTATCAAAGCATCTGTCGGCATTGAAGGCCGCGGGTCTGGTGCAGATGCGCCGTGCCGGAAAGTGGGCGTTCTACCGGCCGGCGGAACGGGAACTCAATCCCTACACCCGGGACTTCGGGGCGTTTCTCAAGACGCATCTTAACGACGATCCCACGATCCTTGAGGACCGGCGCATCCTCGATCTGGTCAAAGCGACCCCCATTCAGTCTGTCTGCGAACTGGGCCGCGCCGCCATCGGCCCCGTGACCGCTCCGCCCCTCCCCCCGACATGTTGTGGAAAGCCATGATGACAGAGCGTCCCGTCACCATTCTCGTTCTCTGTACCGGCAACAGCGCCCGGTCGGTCATGGCCGAATGCCTGATCAACAGACTTGGCGGGGGGCGATGGAGGGCCTTCAGCGCCGGCAGCCATCCCAGTGGCGTCGTCAACCCGTTGACGATCGCCGTGCTGGAGGAAAACGGCCACCCGGTCGACGGGCTGCGGTCCAAATCCTGGGATGAGTTCGCCGCCCCGGACGCCCCGCGAATGGATCTGGTCATGACCGTCTGCGACAACGCGGCGGGAGAGATCTGCCCGATCTGGCCGGGCCATCCGGCAAAGATCCATGTCGGCTTTCCTGATCCGGCGGCGGCAGTGGGGACCCTGGAAGACCGTCTGGCCACGTTCCGCAATGTTTACAGCATGATCGAAACCAAGGTCCGCCGTTTGATCGAGATCGGCGCGGACCGCGCCCGGGAGCTCTGATACCCGAGAGGGGCGCAGCAAATCGGAGAAAGGAAGGAAGAATGGACCAGCAGGAACAGAAGGAACGGGTCCGCGCCGTTTATGGCGACATTGCCGTCAAGGGCGGACGCGAGGACAAGCAGGGATGCTGCTGCTCCTCGTCGCAGCCTGACGCGCGGTCCAGGCGCATCGGCTACTCCGACGAAGAGGTCGGGGCGGCCCCCGATGGCGCCAACCTGGGACTGGGCTGCGGCAACCCTCAAGGATTGGCCGCCATCAGAGAGGGGGATGTGGTTCTGGATCTGGGAAGCGGCGCCGGATTCGATTGCTTCCTCGCGGGCAAGGCGACCGGACCCTCGGGCAAAGTGATTGGCGTGGATATGACCCACGAAATGCTGGCCAGGGCGCGCGCCAATGCCGACAAGGTGAACGCCACCAATGTCGAGTTTCGTCTGGGCGAGATCGAGCATCTGCCAGTGGCCGACGCCTCGGTGGACGTGGTGATTTCCAATTGCGTGATCAATCTGTCACCCGACAAGGCCCAGGTGTTCAAGGAGGCCTTCCGGGTTCTGAAACCGGGCGGGCGGCTGGTCATCTCGGACATCGTCAATCTGGAACCATTGCCGGAACGGCTCGCCCGGGACGAGCAGCTTCTCTGTCATTGCGTCGCGGGGGCTGTGAGCCCCGCCGAAAACCAGGATTGGCTCTCCCGTGCCGGTTTCAAGGATGTGATGATCGAGGTGAAACCGGAGAGCCGCGACGTCATCAAGGATTGGGCGCCCGGCAGCGGGGTCGAGCGTTATGTCGTTTCGGCCATGATCACGGCCACGAGACCAGCCTGCTGTTGCCGTTAGGCGCGCTGAACCAGACAAAAGGTTCAGCGCGCCAGCGTCTGCGCGGGCTGGAGCGGTCGGACGCCGAAAGGTGATTCCCTTTCGTGTGAAAGAAGTCCACCAGTGGCTCCGGCGTCCCTGCCGGAGTGGGCCGGGAGAGCCCGGGGCGG
>WASQ01000126.1:2091-30828 GCA_009712185.1 Telmatospirillum sp.
CCCCCGCCGCCCTCCGCCGCGAAAGCGGCGGAATTGCCGAACTCCGGCGTCGCCGGACCACCGGCAGGGACGCGGCGTCCCTGATTTTTCACACCCTCAGGACGCCCGCCCCACGCTCCTGGCTCGGGGACCCGGCTGTCGGATCCGGACCAGAGAGGAGGTTCGGCCCGTTATCGGCCCTCAGGTGGCATCAGCCCCAGGGCGGCCTCGACGCGCCCGACCCATCCCGCGACATGCGGCCACCGGACGAGATCGAAGCCGGCTTCGCCGGCGAACCGCGTGTAGGCGACCAGCGCGACATCCGCCAGAGACAGACGGTCCCCGACGAAATAGGACCGGCCCGCCAGATGGGCGTCCATCAGCCCCAGTACGCGTTCCCCCCTGGACAAAAGGAGCGGATCGATGTCGGCGTCCGGCTTCCCGAGGAAAACCTTCTGGAATCGCCGGACCGCGATCACCGGTTCATGGCTGTATTGTTCCCAGAACAGCCACTGGAACATCAGGGCGCGGTCCACCCGGTCCCCGGGGATCAGATCCGATCCTTCGGCCAGAAAAAGCATGATGGCGTTCGACTGGGCCAGGGGCTGGCCGTCCGGCAGAACCACCACAGGAACCTGCCCCGCCGGATTGATCGCCAGAAAGTCGGACGTCCGGGTTTCGGCCTTCAGGACACTGGTCTCGACCCATCGATAGGGAATCCCCAGAAAATCCGCCACAAATTTCACCTTGAGGCAGTTCCCTGAGCGGGAATCGCCCCAGACCGTCATCATCCTGTCTGACATGGCCCGCCCCCTTTCCAACCCGGCCGGGATCATGCAATCCCAATCTTTTCAGACGATCGGCGCCCCTCACGCCATCATGTCAGGGAATAACGATCGCCGTATCGGTTTTCACCCGGTCCAGGGCGACCAGCGTCCGATAGCGATCCACGAGGTCGTTCTCCGCGAACAGACGCCGCGTCAGACGGCTGTAGGACCGCATGTCGGGGGCCAGGATGATCAGAACAAAACTGACGCCTCCCGTCACGTAGAAGCACTGCTGGACTTCCGGCGTTTCGCGAAACAGGGCCTTCGCGGCGTCGACGGTGGCGGCCCTCTCGTCCCTGAGATGAACCTCGACAATGGCGGTAATCGTGACCGACGCCGCGTCCGGATCGACGATGGCGACATTTCTCGCCACCACGCCCATGGCCTCCATCGCTGCAATGCGTCTTTGCACCGCCGCCGCCGACAAATTGACCGACTGGGCGATGGTTCTCTGCGGCGTTTTGTTGTCGCGCTGAATGACGCGCAGGATCGCGCGATCGAAGGAATCGAGGTTGCGGGAGGCGGGAGGATCATGTTCGGTCATGAAACGAGTATTTGTTGCATTTCAGCTCAGAATCAAGAGCGCAATAATCACACCGGAGATGATAAAACCCGCGACATGTCCATGATCTCCTCCACTGCGCCCGTCGTTTCCAACCCCGCCCGGTCGATGGCGGCGGGAATCGCCTGTGGCGCCGCCGCCGGGGCCCTGTGGGGCTTGATCTTCCTGGCCCCCCGCCTGGCGGGGCCGTTCAACCCCGTTTTTCAGGCCGCCGCCCGTTACCTGGCCTATGGGGTGATCTCGGTCGTCTTGCTGGCTCCGCAGTGGCGACGGATTGCCGCCACCGTGACAAGGCGCGAATGGCTGGCGCTGGCATGGCTGGGGATCGCGGGAAACACGCTCTATTACATACTGGTCTCGACCGCCGTGCGGACCGGCGGCACCGCCATGACCGCGCTGGTCTGCGGCTTTATGCCGGTCGCCGTCACCCTGATCGGCAGCCGCGACCCCGGATCTGCCCCACTGCGGAGATTGGTGCCGTCGCTCCTGCTCTGCATCGCCGGCGCGGTCTGTATCGGATGGCAGACCGTGGCCGCGCCCTCTCCCGCGCCGGTTGTCGAAAGAATTGTCGGACTGCTGTGCGCGGTGGGCGCCCTGGTGTCCTGGACTGCCTATGCCGTCGGCAACAGCCGCTGGCTGACACGTCTCGGAAGGCTTTCGGTGCGTGACTGGACCCTGCTGACCGGGATCATGGCCGGCGCCCAGAGCCTGTTTCTTTTCCCCCTCGCCCTCGTACTGGATCAGGGGCCTCATGATGGCGTCGACTGGGCCCGGCTGGTGATCGTATCGATCGGCGTGGCCATCCTTGCCTCCATCGCTGGCAACGCCTTCTGGAACCGCATGTGCCGCCTTCTGCCGCTGACCCTGGTCGGGCAGATGATCCTGTTCGAAACGCTGTTCGCCCAGATTTACGGATTCCTGTGGGAACGGCGCCTGCCGGCGTTCCTGGAACTTGCCGCCTTTGTCCTGGTGGCGTCGAGCGTCCTGTCCTGTGTCGCCGCCCACCGCCGAAAAGAGACCGGATTTGGCGCCGGTTGATCCAAAGCGGGGGAATTTGGCGAGTTGCATCCGGGATCGGGACAGGACTGCCTTGCCGCCCCCCTCTCTCAATAGGGTGCGTTGGAATTCCATTGTGAGACCGGCTCCAGGGGGCTGACCAACGCCAGGGCCTCGTTCAACCGTCCTGACAGCGCAGACGGGAGATGGGGTGTCAAGCGGTCCAGATAATCCTTCAGCAAGTCCGGCCTGTCGCAGTATTTCGCCAGTGCCGCCGCGCTGACGAGATCCCTGAAGCCGTCCAGTTCCCAGGCAAACCGCTCGTCGGAATTCCCGCGAGGCATCCCATGCGCCGCCAGCGTGGCCGCCACATCCTGGGCATGGCTCCACAGTCCGGCATTCGCCGCCCAGGTCGCCTGGGCATCGATGACCAGGCGGCCGGCCTGTTCGGTCAGAACCACCATGAATGACGGGGAACAGGCGTGGCAGAATCCCGCCTGGGATTCGAGCTTTGCGTAACGCGTCAGGAATTGACCGTCGGGCAAAGCCGGTACGGCCTCCGGAAGATAATCCAGATTGATGTCGCCGATCCGGACAGCCCGGTCGTCAACGATCTTGAAGACCGCTTCACCGGTACAATTCCAGCAATTTCCGGACGATCTTGAAATGACGGCAAGATAGGGCGGACGCCAGACGACCTGATCAGCGAGATCATTGTTATTGGATGGAAAAACCTCCGTTTTGACGACTCCGTTCTTGTCCTGACCGACGTGAAAGACGGCAATGTCCGCCCCGTCATTTCCAATCCCGACCGTCACCGTCACAGGAACCGGCGTTTCCCGCAGAAGGCGGGGCACGGTTTCTGCCTGCACGGGTCCGCCCAAAACAACAAGCCCCAGGAAAAGAGAAACCGGCCAGAGGGCATGATTACGGGCGCTCCCCGCAGGAGGGATGGAACAGCGCGAAAACAACCTTTTCAAGAAGGTCTGGATCGACAAGGAAAACTCTCCCGGTTCGCCCCCGGAACGCCCGCGGTCCGGAGCGTCCCGGGCGATCCGGCGCAAACGTGCCCGCGCGGCGTTCACTGAGCCGAAAAACGGACCCTGTTCGCGTTTGCAGATGGAAAGAGGGGGCGGCGACATGAGTTGCGGATCTCTTTGATGGGGCTGACGCCTGAGGGCGGTCGCCCGTACCGACAAGTCTTCCACATCAACTATAAGACTAATTTGCCCGGCCCAGCGAGCGGAAGCCGGTGGAACCAAAAGGTTCAGAGAAGGCTGGTCGGGCCGGCGGAGCGCTGCGCTGACCGGTTTTGCTCAACCCCGCCTGCCATTCGTCGCGCCTGACGACATTCCTGCCTTGAATGAAAGATCCGGGGGACACTCAGGTATGTGGCCTCCGGCGTGTATAACCACCGATGGCGGCAAGACGATGCCGCAACAAGATCAAGGGGAGAAGCCGGCTGGCGATCATCTCCATCCTGAGCCGGACGCTCATGACGCGATGCAGCGGGCCGCCATGATACGCCCGCCAGACCTGCTCGGCGACCTGTTCGGCAGTCGTTTGCGCTCTCATTTTCTTATAAAACGGATTGTCGCGGGCTCCGTCCAGGACCATGGATGTTTTGACGAAAGGCGGCATGACATCGCGCACCGCGATCCCGTGCCGGGCCCATTCCACGGCCAGGGCTTCGGTAAAGCCGCGAACCCAGAATTTGCTGGCTGAATAGACGGCAAGGCTGGGAATGCCGAAAGCCGCCGAGGCGGAGGAAAGGTTGACAACCGTTGCCTTTCCGTTCAGTCCGACGGCCCGGCACAACAGCGGAAAGGCCATCCGGGTACAGATCGCCAATCCGGCATTGTTGACGGCCAGAAGACGCTGAATGGCGGCAACAGGCTGTTCCTCGAAATTCCCGGAAAAAAGAAGGCCGGCGCTGTTGACCAGAAGGTCCAGATGCCCCACCGCCTTTTCCACGGACGCCAGGGCCGCCGAGATCGACGCGACGTCCGACAAATCGCAGGGACAGGCACAGGCCTGATGCCCCCAATCGATCGCCTGGGCGTCGATGGCGGCATCATCGATGTCGACCAGGGCCACGCGCCATCCCCTGCGGACCAGAAGCGCCGCAGTGGCGCGGCCGATGCCCGATGCGGCACCGGTGACCAGGGCGCGGCGGGGCGTGGATCCGGTCATCCCACCACGGCTCCCGCGTTCAGGCGCAATTGAAGCGTGTTGGACCGGCTGACGAATGCCGGCCGGGCGTCGGCCAGACCCAAAGCGCGCAGGTTCCGGGCCATGCGGTGGGTGCCGCCGTCGGAGACGTTCAGGCGCAACGATCCTGGCAGACTGAGTGTTCCGCCGCCCCTGGTGTTGGCGGTGCCGCGCAGGATCCGGCCATCGAGGCGAGAATAGAGCACCAGATCCAGAAGCGGCGCCGGTACCCCCGGTCCGACGCGTCCGGACAAGGTCAGGATTTCTCCCCCTGTCTCCGGATCGCTGACCGCGCCGTCGAAACGCGCCCCGGCCACGGCAAACCTGATCGGGGTGACGAATTTGGGATAGCCCCAGATATCGCGTCCGGCGGCGCAGGCGGCGGACGTCGTGACCGGCAGATCGATGATGTGGAGGCCGACACGGTTTTTGTCCGGATGCCGCATCAGCGACAGCAGCGGAGAGAATGGCAATGGTGTTCCCGGCGGCACTGCGGCAACCGCCACGCCGACCTCGTTATAGTCGCCAATGGTGGTATTCCGATATTCGTAGAAGGCCACGCCGACCAGCGCCTTGCCGTTGCCGAAACGAACCGGCTCGAACCCGTCCTTTTCCAGCAGTGACCGGGCCTTGCCCGGATCAGTGAAAAACAGGGCCATCATCACGGAAGCGTCGAAATAGAGGATGGGCATCCCGACCGGACCATCCGACGTCGCGTAGTCGGTCCGGGGATATTGGAAGAATGGATCGTTCCGATCATCGGTCATGTCAGACTCCGGTCACAAATGGGCCTGAGGGACCGGAGAGCAATTCTCCCTGCCAGTCCTCGATCAGCGACAAACGATTGATTTGATTGGTCCCTTCAAAAATGCGGGTCAGCCGGACATCGCGAAAAATCTTCTCCACCCGGTTCTCGTGCAGCGACGCGCGGTCCCCCATCAGGTCCATGGCCATCTCGCAGACTTTCTGGGCGCGGTCGGTCGCGTGAAACTTGCAGGCGGACGCCCGCAACTGGCGGGGCCTCCAGGCGTGTCTCGCCTCCTGCCAGACCATGGCGCGAATGGCCCGGGTCTCGGCAACCATGGTCGCCAGATGCAGTTGCACGTCCTGGTATTCCAACAGGGGCTTGCCGCCCAGCGTGCAGGAACGTGCGAAATCAATGGCGGCTTCGGTCGCGGCGCGGGCAAACCCCACCCCCATGGACGCCACAGGCATTCGCGACGCGTTGAGGGTCGCCCGATTGAGGGCCCATCCATGACGCAGACCGCCGATGATCCGGTCATCGGGAACGAAGACGTCGTTGAATTCCAACTCCGCCGCGCCCGACGCGCGCATCCCCATTTTCTGTTCGGTCCGGACGACCGAAAAACCCGGACTGCCGGCATCGACGTAGAAGCAGGTCCAAGATTCCATTCCCTCCCCCTGAAGGGCGGCGAAAACGGTGATCGATTGAGCCAGATCGCCGCCGCTGATGAAGCATTTGCGGCCCTTCAGACGGTATCCGCCCGGCACCGGAGTGGCGACCACCCCGGGACGGTAGCGGGCGGCGCCATGACCGTCCTCCGCATCGGATCCGGCCCCCGGTTCGGTGATGGCAAATGCCACCAGATGAGGATCGCCCCGCTGACAGCGTTGATAGATCGGTCGCACGAACTTGAGCAGCACGCCGGGGCTGCCTGACAGCAGCAGCGGCATCACCCCCAGATGATGGGCCGACAGCAGCAGCATCAGGCCGCCGCACGCACGGGTGAACTCTTCCACCACGAGGCAACATTGCATGACGGGCGCGTGGCTCACCCGGCCCCAGTCCATCGCCCCCAGGGGGGGCGGCAGGAAATAACTGAGCCATCCCTGTCGGCCGGCCTCGACCAGGATCTCATGTGCCTTTGGATGGCACTGGCCGATCGCGGGGTGCGGAGCAAGGTCGATGTCGGCCGAGGCGGGGATCAGATATCGTTCGGCGAAGACCCGGGCCTTCCGGCGAAGCGCGGCCATGGAGGCCGGCAGATGACGGGTGTCTTCCTGCCAAAGGTCATCCGCGCGGTAATGGACGAGCATCCGGGCAAGGAAAGGCAGATGAGGGAACCCGTCCCGGGGGGACAGGGGATGGTCGAACGGGAGATGGTCCCTGAGATGCGGCATTGAGGTCATTCCCAATCTCCCGACCAACCCGCCAGGAAGGAATGCAGATCCTGCATGCCCCCCGTCTGGAGCCTGAGCATGGTCATGTCCCGAAGGATTTTCTCGGCACCGAGATCCCGCATATAGCCAACGCCGCCAAAGGCCTGGACGATCTGGCTGGCCGCGTGGCAGAGGCGTCCGAACAGGCCGGCCCGGTCGGCCACGACCCGGCCGAGGTCGATCCGGTCGACCGGACGCTCGTAGCCGCCCAAGATCACGTCGCCCGCGTTTCGGGCGATCTCCGCGTCGCCGAGCAGGGCCTGGACGGCCGGATGGCGGTCGATCGCCTTTCCTCCCTGTTTACGGATCGCGGCGAATTCGCGGGCCATGCCAAGCCCTTTGGTGATCGCCCCGACGCCGATGGCCGTCAGACCGATCATGTCCAATTTCAGCAGGCGGGCATAAACGGATGATGGAGCATCCACCACCGATGCCGTGTTCCCGACGGAATCCATCGCCCGGATCCGGTAGGCGGAGACCTCGTCCAGTCCGTGCTGCGCCTTTGATAAAAGAACGTCGATCCGCTGCCGCGTGCGCCGCTCCCACCGCACTTTCCCCTCCGTCCACACCGGCCACAGAACCGATCTCCAGCTTTCCGGAGCGAACAGGATGTTGGTGTTGGCGTGACGATCCAGCCAGTCGGCAAGCAGTTCGGAGTCCTCGGCCGCGAGTTCGCGCCCGATGAGCCATCGGGCCAGACTTGCCCGCCCCAAGCCATAATGCCCGACAGGCAATATCGTCGTTCCGAGAATGCCGTCCTCCTCACGGTCCATCCCCAGCGCCCGTTCCATGGCCCGGGCCAGGGCGTATCGGTGCCATGCGAAGGCCACACCGGCATTCGCCTGTCCCAAAAGCCTCAGAACGCCGATATTGAATGCCATGGTATGGGCGTGATCACAGTCTTCCCAGAGGCCCAATCCGTCTTCGTCGGACGCGTCCGGCAGAATGCGCAACGCCAGCACCTCGGCGGTCAGTCGTTCGAGATGCTCAGGAGGAATCGGTTCCTCGGGGCGGCTGGTCATGGCTGCGACGCGCCCCTGAGCAAAACTGTCGACCTCCTCGAGGAGAACAGCAACATCTCCCGGATCAATATGCATCTAACACCCCTCTACGGAATAATATTATTCACAATACCAGAAAAAATTAGTGTATTTTATGGAATTCATAGCCTTAACACAGGACAATCAACCAGCAATAATGGCAGACAATTCATTTTTTGTTCAATTTATTCATATAAATTCATGATTTTCTCCGCGATTTTTTTGATATTTTTCTCAAATTTTTCGATATGAACATATAAGCATCGAAAATCGCGAGAGTGATACTTGCGAGAGACAAAAAATCGAGAATCAGGGACAATTGTCCCGGGAGGACCTTGTCATGGCCGATAAACCTATCGCCCGCGACGCAACCAGCGTTCGCCTGCTGACCGACGTGGGGGCCCGGCATGGCTTGTCCGTTCGGACCTGCCTTGCCGGTTCCGGCATGTCGGAACGGGAGTTGCAAGATCCTGCCGTGACGATTGATCCGGAACAGGAAAAGGTGGTCATCCGAAATCTGGTGACGAATCTTTCGTCGGTTGCCGCTCTCGGCCTGGAGGCCGGCATGCGCTACCATTTCACGATGTTCGGAATGCTTGGATTTGCCTGGGCCTCAAGTCCAAATTTGCGATCGGCCTTCGATATTGGCTTAAAATTTTTTAAACTTACTTTTGCATTTACTGATTTTCAGTATGTGGAGACCAATGACGAAATCCATGTCTTCATCAGTACGACTTCGAATATTGCGGATATCACGCGTTTTCTTCTGGAACGCGACAGCGCCGCACTCATCAGAGTCCAACGTGACCTTTTGCCGGATAGCGGTGTGGTTCGAAGCATTCATTATCCCTTCCCCGCTTCGGCACAGACGGACCGATACCAGACCCTCCTCGGAATACGCCCGGTGTTCGGCGCGTCCCGCTGTGTCGTGATACTCGACAGGGCCGCCTTGATGCGTCCGTTGCCGCAGGCCAATGTCAACGCCTGCCGGGCCGCGGAGGAACAGTGCCGGTTAATTCTCGACCGGAACCTCTCACGTCGCGGCATGTCCGGTATTGTTCGCGCACGTCTCTTGCGTGACAGCTCCCGGATGGCCGACATGGAGGGAATAGCCCGGGAACTTTGCATGACACCACGCACTCTGCGACGCCGTCTTGAAGCCGAGGGAACGACCTTTTCAGAAATTCGTGAGGACGTCCGCTCCGGTTTGGCCGAGGACCTGCTCCGCCAAACCGATCTCACCATCGGGGAGATCGCATACCGCCTCAGCTATTCCCAGGCCACCTGCTTCATCAACGCCTTCAAGAGTTGGAGAGGGGTAACTCCGCTGGCTTTCCGGAAGCGCCAGGGTTAGAGCGTGACGCCGTCAATCGGGGACACGTTTGTTCAGAGGCCCTCGCCGAGCGCTGGCATCCGCATCTCTGACCGAGGCCTCGATGATCAGGGATTTCCAGGAACCCCGGCCCGATGGTGATCGGGGATCGCCGACCGGTGACGATCAGCGCAGGCTGGTATTAATATCATGCCGGTGCGGCGCGATGTCCGCGCCAGGGAGGCGGGTCATGCGGATCGGGGTTCCCAAGGAGATCAAGGATCATGAGTACCGGGTCGGCCTGACCCCGGAAAGCGTGGCGGACGTGGTGGCCCACGGACATCAGGTTGTCGTCGAAACCGGCGCCGGCCTGGGCATCGGCTGCGACGACGGCGCCTACCGGGCTGCGGGCGCCGAGGTGGGCGCAACGGCCGCGGACCTTTTCGCGGGGGTCGATCTGCTGGTCAAAGTCAAAGAACCCCAGGCGGCGGAGCGCCGCATGCTGCGCCCCGGCCAGGGATTGTTCACCTATCTGCATCTGGCGCCCGACCCCGGCCAGACCCGCGATCTGTTAGCGAGCGGCGCCACCTGCGTCGCCTATGAAACCATCACCGACGGCAAGGGCCGTCTGCCGCTGCTGGCCCCGATGTCACATGTCGCTGGACGCATGGCGGTGCAGGCGGGCGCGACCGCGCTGGAAAAAGCCCATGGCGGACGGGGCGTTCTGCTGGGAGGCGTGCCGGGCGTACGGCCGGCCCGGGTCACGGTCCTGGGCGGCGGCGTGGTTGGGGAAAATGCCATCGAAATGGCGATCGGGCTGGCCGCCGATGTCACGGTGGTCGATTCCTCCATCGAGGTCCTGGAGCGGCTTGCCAAACGGTTCGGCGCCCGCCTTCGCACGGTCAAGGCCGGCCCGTCCGCGCTTTCCACCCTGATTGCCGCCTCGGACCTTGTCATCGGCTGCGTCCTGATCCCGGGCGCCGCCACCCCGAAACTGGTCAGCCGTGCCATGGTGGCCTCCATGCGGCCGGGATCGGTGATCGTCGATGTCGCCATCGACCAGGGCGGGTGCTTCGAAACCAGCCGTCCCACTACCCACACGGACCCGACCTATGTCGAGGAGGGCGTCGTCCATTATTGCGTCGCCAATATGCCGGGCGCGGTTCCCTGGACATCAACCTACGCGCTCAACAACGCCACCCTGCCTTATGTTCTGCTGCTGGCCGACAGGGGACTGAAGGACGCCCTGCTGTCGTCGCCCCATATCCTGTCGGGCCTCAACGTCCATAAGGGGCAACTGACGGAACCGTCGGTCGCGGCCTGCCAGGGCCTGCCTTTCGTGGCTCCGGAGGTGGCGCTGGATCTTTAACCGCCGCGGCCAACTCCCGGATGACGTGTCGCCCGCCGCCCCCCCCCCAATGCCCCGGCAGGGCGGCACGCTGTCCGGCGCGGGAACCGGCGGAAGGCCCCGAAAACGCGGAAGTCCTGACTTTTCCGCGGATGCCGATTGTGAGGACATGCCTGTACTTACAATTTTTCTAGGGACAATGACCCCTCTCCGGACTTAAGCTGTCGGCAGAGTTTGCAACTCCTGGAGAGGATGCCATGCGCATCGGGGTGCCGAGAGAAGTCAAGATTCACGAATACCGGGTCGGCCTGACTCCGGAAAGCGTGGGTGAGATCGTCTCGCAAGGCCACAGCGTCACCGTGGAGACCAATGCCGGGCGGGGGATCGGCTGCACCGACGAGGATTACCGGGCCGCCGGCGCGACCATTGCCCCGGATGCCAGGGCGGTCTTCGACGCCGCCGAACTGATCGTCAAGATCAAGGAACCTGAACCCGCCGAACGGCGCCTTCTGCGCGAGGGCCATGTTCTGTTCACCTATCTGCATCTGGCGCCGTTCCCCGATCTGACCATGGATCTGTTGAACAGCGGCGCCACCTGCATCGCCTATGAGACCATCACTGATCCGCAGGGGCATCTGCCGCTGCTGGCGCCGATGTCCCAGGTGGCCGGTCGCATGGCCTTGCAGGCCGGCGCCAACGCTTTGGAAAAATCCCACGGCGGTCGCGGGGTGCTGGTCGGCCGGGTTCCGGGTGTCAGACCGGCGCGTGTCGCCATCATCGGCGGCGGCGTCGTGGGCGAAAGCGCGATCGAGACGGCGATCGGCCTGGGCGCCGACGTGATGGTGGTCGATTCTGATCTTGAGGTTCTGGAGCGGCTTGCCAAGCGGTTCGGCTGGGGCCTGCGCACAGTCAAGGCCGGCAAGACCGCCATCGCCGACTGCGTCGCCGAATCCGACCTCGTGATCGGCGCTGTCCTGGTCAAGGGAGCCTCGGCCCCCAAGGTCATCACCCGCGAGATGGTGGCCTCCATGCGTCCCGGATCGGTCGTCGTCGACGTCGCCATCGATCAGGGCGGCTGCATCGAAACCAGCCATCCCACGACCCATGCCGATCCGACCTTCGTCGCCGAGGGCGTCGTCCATTACTGCGTGGTAAACATGGCGGGCGCGGTCCCGTGGACCGCCACCTATGCCCTCAACAACGCGACTTTTCCCTACATCCTGCAAATCGCCAACCAGGGATATCGCGCCGCGCTGCTGTCCTCCCCCCACTTCCTGGCGGGCCTCAATGTCCATCGCGGCTGCCTGACCGAACCTGCCGTGGCACGGGAACAGAAGCTGGCCTATATCCCGCCGGAACACGCCCTGGCGCGGTAGCCCCTTTCGCCCCGCCCCTTTTCCGGGGCGGGGCGAAAGGAAATAAGGCAATGAGGGGAAAAAGCGACGGGATCCGCGCTTCACCCCTTGGCCCGGGACGACAATCTTCCCATGTCACGCGGATGACCGAATTCAGCCGCTCCGTCCTTGCGCGTTGTGACGCGCTGGCCGCCCTCACCGAAACTCCGGGGATGATCACCCGGACCTATCTCACCGACCAGCATGCCGCCGCGAACCGCCTCGTTGGCGGCTGGATGGCCGAAGCCGGCATGACGGTGGCCGTCGACGGCGCCGGCAGCGTCACCGGACGTATCGAAGGTACCGGGGCGGACCCGCAGACCGTCATCATCGGATCCCATCTCGACAGCGTCCGCAACGCCGGCCGCTATGACGGCATTCTGGGGGTCGTGCTTGGCATCTCCGTGGTCGACGCGATTGTCCGGTCCGGTCGCAGGCTTCCCTTCGCGATCGAGGTGGTGGGCTTCGGCGAGGAGGAAGGCGTCCGCTTCGGCACCAGCCTGATCGGCAGTCGCGCCCTGGCGGGGACCTTCCGCCCCGAATGGCTGCGGCTGAAGGACGAGGCCGGGATTTCCCTGTCGAAAGCGCTGAGGGAATTCGGCCTGGATCCGGCGGCCGTGGCCGGAACGGCCCGCTCGCCCGGATCGGTCAAGGCCTATCTCGAAGCCCATATCGAGCAGGGGCCCGTCCTGGAAAGTCTCTCTCTGCCGGTTGGCGTGGTCAGCGCAATCTGCGGCGCCACCCGCCGGCGGTTCCGTGTGGCGGGCACGGCCGGCCATGCGGGCACCGTGCCAATGGACCAGCGCCGCGCCGCCCTGGCGGGGGCCGCCGAGATGGGTTTAGCCATCGAACGGATTGCCGGCACGGCCGGTATCGTGGGAACGGTCGGCCGGCTTTCGGTCCATCCCGACGCCGTCAACGTCATTCCCGGCGATGTGGTCTTCACGCTCGATCTGCGGGCGGAGAGGGACCACGACCGGATCACCGCCCTGGCGGATATCGACGACGCGCTGGACGCCATCGCCAATCGCCGCAGGCTCGCGGTGGAACGCGAGACATTTCACGAATCCCCCAGCGTGCCCTGCGATCCCGCTTTGCGGCGGGTGCTGGAGGACGCGATCACGGCCGGCGGCGTCGCTCCGCACACCTTGCCGTCGGGCGCGGGCCATGACGCCATGGCCATCGCCCCGCTGGCGCCGGTCGCCATGCTGTTCATCCGCTGTGCCGGAGGGATCAGCCACAATCCGGCGGAACAGGTGATGGCCGCGGATATCGATGTGGCCGGCACAATCCTCGCGGACACTGTGTTTCGTCTGGCCGACATCCCGCGCTGATACCGACCAGAGATCGGGGGCCGCGCTGACCGCCGGCCAGCGCGGGTTGGTATCAGGGGGCCCCGGCCAGGGCGCGATCGACGAACAGAAGGCGATCCTGGCCCCAGAACATCTCGCGCCCCACGAACATGGTGGGTGCCCCGAACACCCCTCTCTCGACGGCCTCGGAGGTGTCCGCTTTCAGCCTGTCCTTCACCTCCGGGGCATTGACCAGTTCGGCAAATCGCGCCTCCGGCAGCCCGGCCCGCTCCAGAACCCAGGCCAGCTCGGCCGGCTCGTTCAGGTTGCGGGGATCGCCAAAAAGGGCATGGAACATCGCTGCGAGGTAACGCTGGAAAGGCTCGGCCCCCAGCAGCAATGTGCCGGTCGCGCCCCGCATCAGAGTCAAGGTGTTGAAGGGAAACCACGGGTTGATTGAGAAGGGAATACCCCAATAGTCCGCCCAGCGTTCGAGATCGACCATCGTATAACGGCCCTTGGCCGGGATCTCGATGGGACTCGCATTTCCGGTCGCCTTGAAGATGCCGCCCAGCAGGACGGGACGCCAGACAATGCCGGCACCCCGCGCCGACGCGATCTTCGGCAACTGGTGATAAGCGAGGTAGCTGTAGGGACTGCCCAGATCGAAAAAGAACTCGACATCGGTCATGGCGGTTTCCTCTTTGCGAGTTCAGCCTTACCACCGCTCCATCCAGGGACGCAGGTCCAGCTCGTGGGTCCAGGCATCCCGTGGCTGGCTGTGAAGATGCCAGTAGTTGGCGGCGATATGATCGGGGTTCAGGATGCCGTCCCGGTCCTTCAGAGCGTAGCGGTCCGGGAAGGTCTCCCGGATGAAATCGGTATCGATCGCGCCATCGATGACGACATGGGCCACATGGATGTTCCGGGGAGCCAGTTCCCGCGCCATGCTCTGCGCCAGGGCGCGCAGGGCATGCTTGGCGCCGGCAAAGGCCGCGAAGCCCGCAGCCCCCCGCAGGGATGCCGTGGCCCCGGTGAAGATGATCGTTCCCCGCCCGCGCTCCACCATGCGCCGGGCCACCTCGCGTCCGGCGAGAAAGGCGCCGAAACAGGCCATCTCCCAGATCTTGAAATATTTCCGCGCTGTCTCCTCCAGGACCGGGGAGGCGACATTTGCGCCGACGTTGAACACCATGGCCTCGATCGGCCCGATATCGCGCTCGATCCCCGCAACCAGCCCGGCAACCTCCTCCTCCCGGCGGGTATCAGAGGCAAATCCATGGGCACGGCCGCCCTCTGCTTCGATCGCCGCCACCAGCGACTGAAGACGTCCGGCGGACCGGCGGGTGGCGCACACAGTCAACCCTTCGCGGGCGAACCGGCGGGCAATCGCCCCGCCGGTCGCATCCCCGGCGCCGATGATCAGCGCCACTCCATCCGACGGTTTCGCTTCCATGACGCCCCATGAAATAACGATCGATATGATAACGAACGTTATGCTATCGTCGGGCACGAGGTCAAGCCCCGGAACCGGAACGGCATGCGCTACAAGGCGGGATACAAGGAAGGAAAACGCCGCGAACTGCTCAGCGTCAGCGGCAAGGTGGCGAAACGTGACGGATTCGCGGCGACCGGCGTTGACACCCTGATGAAGGCGGCCGGCGCCACCAGCGGGGCCTTTTACAGCCATTTCCCCTCGAAATCCGACCTGTTCAAGGCCTTGATCCAAAACGAGCTTACCGCCAGCCGGACTCTGCTTGCCGGCGCTCCCGAGGAAAATCTGCGGGACTGGATCGCCGGCGAAATGAACCGTTATCTCAGCCTGGGACACGTCCGGCATCCCGAACTGGGATGCGCGCTTCCGTCCCTGGCCGCCGAGATCGGCCGGTCGCCCCCCGATGTCCGGCGGGTATTCGAGGCGGAGCTGCTGGAAACCCAGCGGATCCTGGCGGAACGGCTTGGCGGAGACGGGAAAGCCTGGGCGCTGTTGTCCCAGATGGCGGGCGCCATCCTGATCGCCCGAGCCCTGTCGGAGGAAACGACCCAGGTGGCATTGCTGGACGCCTGCAAAGCCTTTTTGACCGAAGCACTCACAGGCAAAAACGGATCACCCCCGGAAAGGACGATTGGATGACCCCGATTGACGCCGCCTCTCACCCCTTCGACGACGCCATCGCCCTCATCCCCGACGGACCGGATCGCTTTTCGGGGCGGACCCATCCTGCATTCCGGAACATGATCGGGCCGTTCGGCGGCGCCATTGCCGCCACGCTTCTGAATGGCGTCCTCTCCCATCCGGACCGGCGCGGGGACCCGCTGGCACTGACCGTTCATTTCGCGCAACCGGTTGCCGAGGGCGGATTTTCCGTCATGTCCCGCATCCTGCGCAGCAACCGGTCGTCGCAACATTGGCAGGTGGAGCTCGGACAGAAGGACGGAATCGCGGCTTTTGCCAGCATCGTTACCGCCAACCGGCGCGAAAGCTGGGGCCTGACCCAGGCGAAGGCGCCGGCCGCTCCCGCCCCCGACGATCTGCCCGCCTTTCCGGCGGTCGACGGCTTTGCCTGGACGGCCAACTATGACATGCGTTTCATCGAAGGGGGGCCCGGCGCCCCCGCGTCGGAGCAGGATCCGTCGCGCACGGTGATGTGGATCGGCGACCGTCCGTTCCGTCCGATCGACGCCTTGTCACTGAGCGCGCTGAGCGACGCCTTTTTTCCCCGGATTTACATCCGGCGTCCGGCACTGGTGCCGATCGGCACGGTGACGTTGACCGTGCATTTCCATACCGACGCCGCCACGCTGGCCGGCCTCCGCCCCGGTCTTCTCCTGGGGGTCGCGCACGCCCGCCATTTCGGTCAGGGATTTTTCGACCAGAGCGCGGAACTATGGACCGCGGACGGTACCCTGCTCGCGACCAGCCATCAGATGGTTTATTTCAAGGAGTGACGCCATCCGGCGGTGAGGACGTCTCATCGCGGATGGGCTGGCCCAGGGAATTCGGAGAAACCCGTTTCATCTGACTGACGAGTCCCGCAAATGGGGAGTGCGACGGGCAATGCGGGGGCTGGGAAAAATCAATGGCACCGGCGTTTCCGCCGGAGGTCCGGCAAAGCCGGAGTTCACCAATTCCGCCGCCTTCGGACCGGAAACGGGCAGGATGTCCGCCCCGCTCGCACGGAAACCGGGTGTTAACGTCCAACCCATAGCGGGCCGGCGCTTGTCACCACCAGACCTCCGGAAGGGCGCTGACCGGTTCCGGTCAGCGCCCAGTTTCTCCCCGCCTTACAGACTGACGTCGGGGTGGGCCATCCCCACCGCTTCGCCGCGCACGGACTCCCGGTCGATGTAACGCATGATGAGATCGACCGACTCCTCGATGGACAGACGCCCCGTATCGATCTCAAGTTCTGGACGGAGAGGAGGCTCATAGGGCGCCGACACTCCGGTGAACTCGGCGATGGCGCCCTGGCGCGCCTTGAGATAGAGCCCCTTGGGGTCGCGGCGCTGGCACAACTCAAGCGGCGCCTTCACATGGATCTCGTGGAACAGGCCCGGAGCGATGGCGCGGACCCGGTCCCGGTCGGCGCGGTAGGGCGAGATGAAGGCCGCGATGACGATCATGCCGGATTGGGCGAACAGATGCGCGACCTCGCCCACCCGCCGGATGTTCTCGGCGCGGTCCTCGGCGGAGAACCCGAGATCGGCGCAAAGTCCCTGACGGACATTGTCGCCGTCCAGGACGAACACCTGGCGCCCTTTGGCGAACAACCGCCGTTCCAGTTCCATGGCAATCGTGGATTTCCCCGACCCCGACAGCCCGGTCAGCCACAGGATGCCGGAGGCATGGCCGTTGGCCCGGTTGCGGTCAGCCGTTGTCACCTGATGGGCGACCGCCGTCAGATCATTGTCGGCGCTGTCAGGCCGGCAGCGCCGGTCTGGGAATCCGGCCATGGAAATGACACCGCCGCCGACGATGTCGAAATTATCGACCAGCACGAAGCGGCCCGTCTTGGGATCGTCGACGAATTCATCGAGCGCCACCTGTCCGCGGGACCGGAACACGACCTCCGCCACGGCATTGCGCTCGACCCATTCCGTCGGCACCGCCGCCAGATCGTTGACATCGATCACCCGTTCGATCGCCTCCACCGTCACCCAATGCTCGGCGGTGACCAGTTTCATCTTGTAGCGCCGGCCGACCGAGAGGGGCGCACGCCCCAGCCAGAACAGGCGGGCGCGGAAGACGTCGGTTCCGACCGGCGCGTCCTCCACATGGCTCGCGATCTGGCCGCGTTCGATGAACACCTGCTCGTCCAGCATGATGCCGATCGACTGACCGGCGCCAGCCGAGGACGGCGCCGCCGGCGCATTCCAGGTCTCGATCGAGGAAACGCGCGCGGTCTTGCCCGAGGGCGAGAAAAGAAGGCGGTCGCCCACCCTGATCCGGCCGCTCTCGACCCGCCCCGCGACGATCCGCCTGTGGTCGAATTTGAAGACGTCCTGAACAGGAAACCGCAAGGGCAGCGACGTTGATTCGACCCGGGGGGCAAATCCGTCCAGCACCTGGGTCACGGTCGGCCCGTGGTACCAGGGCATCTTGCCCGATTGCGCGACGATGTTATCGCCATGACGGGCGGCGGCGGGGATCACCTGGGTCGGCGTCACTCCGATGTCCGCCAGATAGGCCCGAATCTCGGTGGCGACCTCCTCGAACCGGTCCTGCGCGTAGCCGACGGCATCCATCTTGTTGACCACCACGGCAAGCTGGCGCAATCCCAGAAGATGCAGCAGATAGCCATGGCGCCGCGACTGTTCCTGAACCCCTTCGATGGCATCGATCACCAGAACGGCGGCATCGGCGCTGGCCGCCCCGGTAATCATATTCTTCAGGAATTCCTTGTGCCCCGGCGCATCGATGATGACATAGGGCCGCCGGTCGGTGTGGAACAGGATCTGGGCCGTGTCGATGGTGATACCCTGATCGCGTTCCGCCTGGAGGGCATCCATCACAAAAGCCCATTCGAAGGGCATGCCGCGCTTTTCGCAAACCTTGCGCAGACTCTCGACCTTGCCCACCGGCAAGGTGCCGGTTTCATGCAGAAGTCGGCCGACCAGCGTCGACTTGCCATGGTCGACATGGCCGACAATGACGATCCGGAAGGCGGATTCTCGGGTGAAAGCATTCATCTCACATGTACCCTTGCGCGCGCAGCCGCTCGAAGGCGTCCTCGGATTCCTTGTCCTGCGCCCGACCGGCGCGTTCCGAGACCCGTGTCGTCTGTAATTCCTCGATGATCTCGGCCACAGTGGTCGCATTGCTTTCCACGGTGCCGGTGCAGGGCGCGCAGCCCAGCGACCGGTATCGCCGGCCGTTGCGCGCGAAATAGAGGTCGACCACGGGAATGTTCTCGCGCTCGATATATCGCCAGACGTCCAGTTCGCCCCAATGCAGCAGGGGATGGATCCGAAGGTGGGTGCCCGGCGCGAAATCGGTCTTGAACTGGTCCCAGAATTCCGGCGGCTGATCCTTGAAGTCCCATTCCGCCGCCTCGGTCCTCGGGCTGAAGACGCGCTCCTTGGCCCGGGTCCCCTCCTCGTCGCGGCGGATTCCAACGATCACGCCGGTGAAACCGTGCTCGCGGATAATCTGCTTCAGGGGCTCGGTCTTCAGCGCGCCGCAGCAGGTGACCCGGCCGCGGGACGGATGCATACCGCCGTCCAGCGCGGCCTTGTTGCCGCCCACGATCAGCGGCAGCTTCCACTCCCGCGCGACCCGGTCGCGGAACTCGATCATTTCCGGGATCTTATAGCTGGTGTCCACATGGACGATGGGGAAAGGCACATGGCCGAAAAAAGCCTTGCGTGTCAGCCACAGCAGGACATTGGAGTCCTTGCCGATGGACCAAAGCATGGCGATCTTGTCGATCCGGTTGAAGGCTTCCCGCAGGATGAAAATGCTCTGACTTTCCAGAGCGTCGAGATCATTCGTCATAACGCCTTGCTTACCCGATGAATTCCACACTCAGTCTTGGCCGCCCCCGCCCATCGGCCCGCCCGCACCGGTTCATCCGCGCCAACCGGGCGCGAACATGGCCAGCAGCCGATGGACCGGTAACCATCGGCAACCAGCGGATGCCGCGGAAGATCGCGCAGACGAAAGGCGTCATCGATTTCCGGCTGGCTCCACCGTGCCAGCGGGCTGACCTTGATCCTGCCGTCAAGGTCAACCTCAATCGTGCTGATGCCCTCTCGTCCGCCGCCATGAAACCGCTTGCGGCCATCGACCAGAACCTCGAACCCCTCCACCGCCCGGCGCAAGGGCAGAACCTTGCGCAGGTGGCAGCAGCGGTCGGCGTCCGTCAGCCACAGCTCTTCCGCGGCTGCCGCGTCGGCCGGCTCCGGGTGAACCATCCGGACATCGGACAACCCCAACCGGAGCGTGAGCGCGCGGCAATAGATCAAAGTCTCGTCGAATAGCGCTCCGGTGTCGAGAACGATCACCGGCAAGGTCGGATCGACCTGGGCGACGAGGTCCAGCAACACCGCTGCCTCGGCACCGAACGAGCTGGTCACGGCGACCTTGCCGGGGAAGGTGCGGACGACCGCCTCCAACACGTCCCGGCCATCGAGATGACCGAACGCATGACGGAGATGACGGACGCGCCCCAGGACATCCGGGCTCATTCGGCCGCACCCTGGGGTTCCGCGGGGGTGGCGACGGCGGCGCGCACCGTATCGATGAAGACCGCCACCGCCTCGCGGTAGGCGTCCGCCCGGCCGCAGGACAAGGCGGCGGTCCGTTCGGCTTCGACGTGATCGAGGGCGGCCAGGGCCTCGGCCGAAGCATGTCCGCGCAGGCGATTGACAATCAGGCCGGCGGCCTCGTCGTCGCGGGTGAACTGGCCGGCCCGGTGCAGCAGGCGCCGGCCGGCATAGGCCACGGCCTGCTCGCCGGCCCGCAACGCGTCCTCCCAGCGGGCGACGGCGAGGGCGCGGTCAAGCGTGATCAGGGCATCGTCGGCAAGGTCGGCCAGCAGATCGTCGGATGCGAAGGGGGCCGCGCACTCCCCGCGCAGGGTCGGCGCCCCTTTGAAGGTTTCCTCGTCACCCCAGTCGATGAACAGGGAGCCATCCGCCGTCCGCTCCGCGACCGGCGCCAGAAGAGCTGCCAACCCGTCCTTCCCAAGCCGCTCGGCCCAGGCGCGAACCGTTTCTCCCGGCTGACGCCCGTCGACGTAGCCCTGTCGCAACAGCCGCAACGCCTCCACCCCATGACGCGCCGCCACGATCGGGCCGTGCAGGCCCACCACGCCGGGCTGAACCCCGGTCCGTCCGTCGCCGCCGATATGGATCTGGTAATGGGGCGCCGGAACGCCATCGATCTTCTTCGCCAGTCCCTGGAACCCGAAATCGGCGATTTCGTGTAATCCGCAGGAATTCTGGCACCCCGAAACGCGGACCGACAGCCCCCTGGCGGCGGGATCGTCCTGCGACGCGTCCCAGACCGCGCGGGCGAAATTCTGCGAATTGGTGATCCCGATCCGGCAGGTCGTGGTGCCGGGGCAGGACACAATGTCGACGCCGGCGGCCGCACTTTCCGGAACATCAATGTTGATCGCCCTCAGGCGGGCGGTCACCTCCGCGACCCGGTCGGCCGGAACATCCGGAACCACGATGTTCTGGTCACGGGTGACTTTCAGCGCGCGCAACCCGAGATCCGTTCCGAGCCCCCACAGCGCCTCGAACTGGTCAGAGGACAGCAGACCCAGCGGCGGATTGCCGACAATGGCGAACCGTCCGTCATGCTGGCGCTGCGCCCCGAGAGGCGTGCGTTCCACGGCCGCCTCGCCGGGCTGGCGCCAGGACAGCGCTTTCCAGGGGCGTTGTGGCAATCCCTTGAGACGTTGGAATTCCTCAACGAACAAGGCGCGAAACTTTTCTTCGCCGAACCGTTTGACGACGAATTTGATGCGCGCCGCATTCCTGTTGATCCGGTCCGAATAGCGCTGGTGCAGCCGCGCCAGGGTTTCGACCACCACGGGAAGCTCATCCTCCGCGACGAAATCCAGCACCTTGACGGCCGGTCGCGGCTGCCCGCCCAGTCCGCCACCCGCATAAACGGAGAAACCTTTCGCGCCACCCTGCTCACCGGCGATGAAGGCCAGGTCATGGATGGCGGCGACGCCGCAATCCGTCGCGCAACCCGAAACCGAAACCTTCACCTTGCGCGGCATGTGCTGCACCAGCGGATGACGGATCCAGCTCCGGGCCAGACGGCCGGCGACCTCGCCCGCGTCCACATGCTCCCGCGGGCACTGTCCCGCCAGCGCGCAGGCGCTGATGTTGCGGAATGTATTGCCGCAGGCCTCACGCGTGGTCAGACCGTTGGAATAAAGAAACTCCAGCGCCTCGGCCGTCCGCTCCAGGGGCACGAAATAGGTCTGGAAATCCTGCCGGGTCGTGATATGGGCGTCGCCTTTGCAGAAAGTCCGGTTGAACTTCGCCAGGACAGGAAGCCAGGGCAGTGGAACCACCCCGCCCGGAATCTTGATCCGCACCATCTGAACGCCGGGCTGCTTCTGCCCATAGACGCCAAACCGGACGCGAAAACTCGTCCATTGCTCCTCATCCCAGGCTCCGCCCAGGCGGCGCGCCAGCCCGCGACGATAGTCGTCGAGGTCCGAGAGCCGCACCAGGGGCTCAGGTTCACCGGTCGAAGCGACGTTCGTCGTCACAGCCCGCCTCACTTTCACAAAGTTTTAGTGTTAATAGAAATTCATTTGCACAGATAATCGTGCAGATTTTTCCAACTGTCAATGGTGCCGATTATTTTTATTATTCTACTGTTTTTATGTTCTATCTGATTGCTTCAGACGGACGGCGCCATTTTCGACACCGCCATAATTTCTACTTTTTCTATCTGAAATTAGACTATGACGATCCATCCAGGGCCTCGCGCCCCTGGAGAGAGAAGAGAATGCCCCCCCCGCGGACCCGGAGCAATGATGTCGCGACAGGTCCGCGGGCGAGATGACCGCCCCCCGCTCCGGCAAAGCCGGCTGTCCGGTCATGCTCCCGAACGACGGATCTCCACCCTTTTCAAAGCATCGCGCTGTCGCGCGACGCTTCCAGCCGGGTCGGGAAACTGGTTCCCTCCCATCCCTCGCTCAGGAAAAATCGCGCCTGGCGCGGCCACAACAGAACCTGCTGCCCTGGAACCAGTCCCAGTTCGGAATAGCGCTGCCGGGTGGTCTCCGCTTCGACGATGCGCCCGTCCAACGACAGTTCCACCCTGACAATGGGCCCCAGGACCGTCACATGGTGAATGGTCGCAAGCCCCCCCTCCCCCTCGCCCGGGCGAGACAGATGCAGGTCATGCGGTCGCACGAAGGCCATTCCGGCGGCGCTTGTCACACCGGCGTAGGCCGGTGCCGGCATGGTCAGACTGCCGATCTCCGCCAGACCCAACCGGATCTGACAGGGAAGCGCGTTCACATTTCCCAGAAACTGGTAGACGAACGGAGTCGCCGGCTGATCATAGATCTCGGTCGGACTGCCAATCTGCTCGATCCGCCCCTGATTCATCACGACCACCCGGTCGGCGACCTCCAGGGCCTCCTCCTGATCGTGGGTTACAAACACCCCGGTAATCCGCAGCGTGTCATGGAGACTGCGGAGCCATCGGCGAAGCTCCTTGCGCACCTGCGCGTCGAGGGCGCCGAAAGGCTCGTCCAGCAGCAGAACACGGGGCTGAATCGCCAGGGCCCGGGCCAGGGCCACCCTTTGCCGCTGTCCGCCCGACAACTGGGACGGATAGCGCCCGGCCAGCCCGTCGAGTTGCACCATCTTCAAAAGATGATGTACCCGCTCCGCAATGTCCTTGCGCGGCAGGCGTTCCGACCGCGACCGGACCCTGAGACCGAAAGCCACATTGTCAAACACGGTCATATGCCGGAACAGGGCATAATGCTGGAACACGAAACCGACACGACGATCACGCGCTGAGACCTTGGTCGCATCCCGCCCGTCGAACAGGACCTCTCCCGAATCGGGAAATTCGAGGCCCGCCAGGATTCTGAGCAGGGTGGTTTTGCCCGATCCGGACGGCCCCAGCAGGGCGACGAGTTCGCCCTCCGCGACATGCAGGGACACATCATTCAGCGCCGTGAATCCGCCGAATGTTTTCCGGACATTGTTCGCATTGATCATGGCGCTCCTCCGGGCCGGGCGGCGGCAGCCAGCTCACGGCTGAAGCGCCATTCGAGAAGCGACTTCGCGGCCAGCGTCAAAAGCGCCAGCAGGGCCAGGAGCGACGCCACCGCGAAGGCGGCCACGTAATTGTATTCATTGTAGAGAATCTCGACATGCAGCGGCATGGTATTGGTCAGTCCACGGATGTGGCCGGACACCACCGACACCGCTCCGAACTCCCCCATGGCGCGCGCGTTGCACAGCAAAACGCCATAGAGAACCCCCCATTTGATATTGGGGAGGGTGACGGACCAGAAAATCCGCCAGCCTCCGGCGCCCAGCACCACGGCGGCTTCCTCCTCCTCGGTCCCCTGCGCCTCCATCAAAGGAATCAGTTCGCGGGCCACGAAAGGAACGGTGACGAACACCGTCGCCAGAACGATCCCCGGGACGGCAAAGATCAGCTTGACGTCATGCTCCCTCAGCCATGGGCCGAACCATCCCTGCAATCCGAACAGCAGCACGTAAAGCAGGCCGGAAATCACCGGCGACACGGAGAAGGGAATATCGATCAGGGTGGTCAGAAGGCTCTTGCCGGAAAAATCGAATTTGGCAATGCACCAGGCGGCGGCAATCCCGAAGACGACATTAAGGGGAACCGCAATCGCCGCGACCAGCAGCGTGAGACGGATCGCGGCCAGCGCGTCGCTGTCCGACAGGGCCGCGACATAAGCGTCCAGCCCTTTTGACAGCGCCTCACCGAAAACGGTGATCAGCGGCAGCAGCAGAAACAGCGTCAGAACCGTCATCGCGGCGCAAACCAGCAGAACGCGGACCCACAAGGGCTCACCCGTCGGACGACGGGCGGCCGGGAACAGGGAAAAAGAAAACTGCGACGACATCGGTCAATGAACCTGAAAGCGGCGTTGCCGCCACTTTTGCAAGGTGTTGATGACAAGCAGCATGGCGAAGGCGACCACCAGCATAACCACCGCGATTGACGTGGCGCCCGCATAATCATACTGCTCCAGCCGGGTCACGATCAGAAGCGGCGCGATCTCGGAAATCCCCGGCATATTGCCGGCAATGAAAATGACCGATCCGTATTCGCCCAGCGCCCGGGCGAAAGCCAGGGCAAAGCCGGTGATCAGGGCGGGCAGGATGGTGGGAAGGATCACCAGCCGGAAGACCTGCAACCGGTTGGCTCCCAGACTGGCGGCCACCTCCTCGCTTTCAGCCTCGAGATCCTGCAACACCGGCTGCACAGTCCGCACCACGAAGGGCAGACCGATAAACACCATCGCCACCACGACACCAAGAGGCGTGAAGGCGACCTTGATCCCCAGCGGACGCAGAAGATGGCCGATCATGCCGTTGGGAGCATAAATCGCCGTCAGCGAGATCCCGGCCACCGCCGTCGGCAGCGCGAAGGGCAGATCGACAATGGCGTCGAACAACCGGCGTCCGGGGAAGTCATAGCGGACCAGCACCCAGGCAACCAGCAGGCCGGCGACCCCGTCCACCGCGGCCGCCACCAGCGCGCCGCCGAAACTCAGGCGGTAGGCGGCCAGAACGCGGGGCGCGAAGGCGGCATGGACGAACTGATCCCACCCCATGCCGGCCGTCCGCGCAAACAGTGCTCCCAACGGGATCAGAACCACCAGGCAAAGATAGAACAACGTGTAACCCAGGGCCGGGCCGAAGCCCGGAATCACGGCCGACTTCGCCGCCGGCATCTATTGTTTCGCCCGCGAACTGATGGAATCGAAAATGCCGCCATCCTGGAAGTGATCGCGGTGCAGGGCCTGCCAGCCGCCCAGGGACTGCACGGTGAACAGATGGACCTCGGGGAAGTCCTTCGCGTGACGCTTCGAGACATCCGGATCGCGAGGACGATAATGATTGCGCGCCGCGATCTCCTGTCCCTCCGGCGTGTAGAGGAACTTCAGATAGGCCTCCGCCACAGCCCGCGTTCCATGCCGGTCCGCGCCCTTGTCGACGACGGCGACCGGTGGTTCGGCCAGGACGGAGAGCGAGGGCAGACCCACCTCGAACTGATTTCGCCCCAACTGCTCGACCGCCAGGATCGCCTCATTCTCCCAAGCCAGCAGAACGTCCCCGATTCCCCGCTGCACGAAGGTGGTGGTCGACCCTCGCGCGCCGGAATCGAGGACCGGGACATTGTGGAACAGACGCGCCAGATAGTCCTTCGCCTTGGCTTCGTCGTTGCCATAGTGATGCAGCGCATAGCCCCAGGCGGCCACGTAGCTCCAGCGCCCGCCCGCGGACGTCTTCGGATTCGATGTGATCACCTCGACATCCGGCCGCGTCAGATCGTCCCAATCCTTGAGATGCTTCGGGTTCCCCTTCCGCACCAGGAAGACCACCGTGGAGGTGTAGGGACTGCCGCCATAGGGCAGCCGGTTCGCCCAGTCGGCAGGCAGAAGGCCGGTCTTTTCGGAGATCGCATCGATATCGTAGGACAGGCCCAATGTCACCACATCGGCCTCCAGCCCGTCGATGACCGATCGCGCCTGGGCCCCGGATCCACCATGGGACTGGTTGATCCTGAGCGTGTCGCCGGTCTTCTCCTTCCAGGATTTGATGAAGGTCTGATTGATCTCCTGGTAAAGCTCCCGCGTCGGATCGTAGGAAACGTTCAGAAGGGTGAGATCAGCCGCGACCGCCGGCAGCGCCGGCCCCACCACCCCGGTCGCGGCGAGCGCCAGGGCAAGGAGGCCAGTGAAAATTCCACGGTTGAAACGTCGACGGTGCAGTCTTTTGTTCATCGAGACACTCCCCTTGCGATCTCACTGGAGCCGGCCGGGCGAAACCGGTCCGCCGGCCGTCGGAAAACAAAATGACGTCATCCTTCCGCCCTCCATCCTCTTCGATAGAGGCAAAATGGACAACCCGACCAAAGGCCGGCCAAAAGCCGGAAGAGCGTCCCGGAAGAGCGTCAACAGGCCAAATTAAACATTTTATTTGTGTTTAAATTTTATATATCATCACACGCACATGTGATTATGGTCAACATCTATCGCCGGACGCCGGCATTTCCACGCATCAGACCTTGGATCCCGATCCGACGAAGCGCCGGCGGCCCGACCGCCCTCACCGCCGGCGTACCGGCTCAAGAGCCTCTTGACGGGAAACACGGACCGGCGTTTGGTTGCCGCCGGCCGGATCTGCGACCGGCGCAATTTGACGGCGAAAGGACATGGCGACGATGGGAACCGTCGAGCTCAATGCTCAGGTCAGCGGCGACGGCCCGCCCCTGGTCATTTTGCATGGATTATTCGGATCGGCCCGGAACTGGGGGGCCATCCAGCGGGGTCTGGCCGATGTCCGGCAGGTGCATGCTCTTGACCTGCGCAATCACGGATCCTCCCCCTGGGAGGCGAGCATGACCTACCCGGAGATGGCGGCGGATATCGCCCGTTATATCGAAACCCGGGGTCTCATGCCGTGCGACGTGCTGGGTCATTCCATGGGCGGCAAGACGGCGATGACTCTGGCTCTGACACAGCCGGAACTGGTGGACCGGCTGATCGTCGTCGATATCGCCCCCGTCGCCTATATCCGCGATCATTTCGGCGCCTATCTCCAGGCCATGCGGTCTGTCGACCTCCCCCGGGTGACACGGCGGTCGGACGTCGACACGGCTCTGGCGCACGCCATTGCCGACCCGGCCCTGCGCGCCTTCCTGCTGCAGAACATCGTCAGCACAGACAGTGGTTTCCGCTGGCGGATCAATCTCGACGGAATTGAGCCCAATCTGCCCGCGATCATCGGATTTCCCGAAATCGAGGCGACATTCGACGGCACCACCGCCTTTTTCGCCGGAGAGCATTCCGATTATATCCGGCCTCGGGACATGGATGCCATCCGGCGGCTGTTTCCCAGCGCGTCCGTCACAGAAATCGGCGGAACCGGTCATTGGCCGCACGCGGATAAACCCGACCGTTTCCTTTCCCTCGTTCGCAAGGCACTTGGCGCGTAGGCTGATCCGCGCCATGGTGGGGGACCCATGACCTGATCCGGACCTCGCCTCCCGTCAGGTCGGCGACGGAGCAGCAGGGCAGGCGCCATGGGGGGCGGCATTGACATCATCGATCCCGCTCGCAGCGAAGGGATCGCCCAGGAAGGACAGACGATGAGCGAAGACAGACTTTCCCCCAATGCCGCAAAGGCCGCTGAAGCGACGGACGCGGGCAGTGGCCGGGGAACGGAAACCGGGGCTGCTCGTCCCCTGCCGGCCGCAAGCCGGCCGCGCCCTGCCCTGCTCGGCGGTTTCGCCGGGGGGCTGGCGGGCGGTATCGTGACGACGGCGGGGGCCGCCGCCCTGCTGATGGCCTTCTGGCCCAGCCTGCGGCCACTGGCGCTGTCCGACATCGACCGGCGGCTCGAACACATGGAACGCGCCCAGGCCGAACAAACGCAGCGGCTGACGGCCCTGGAGGCCGAGGCCTCCCAGTATGCACCCGCCAACGACGCCGATTCGCCCCAGGCTCTGGCGCAAAGGGTTGCGGCCCTGGAATCCAGGGGCGAGGGCAAATCGTCCGGCCAGAGCGAACGCCTCGCCGCCGAGGTGGACCGGCTGAGTTCCGATCTGCAAGGCGTCAAGGCCGCCATTCCACCGGAAGGCACTATCCTGCGACTGGTCGACCGGGCCGCACAGGCGGAACGGCAGGCCCGCGCCCTTGCGGTACAAACCTCCTCGACGCAGGCCCAATTGCTGGTGGTCGGCCAGCTGCGCGATGCGATCGGCCGGGGAGATCCCTATCAGGCTGAACTTCTGGCCGCGAGGCGGGTGGTCGATGCCGACACCCAGGCCGCTCTCGACGGCCTGGTTTCCTCAGCGGCGGCCGGTATCCCCCGGGTGGAGACACTGATGCAGCAGCTTTCCGCCGTGACCAGGCGGATTCTCGATGCCGAGGCCCTTCCGGACGATGACGGCGTCTGGACAAAGGTTCAGCGCAAGGCCCGCTCCCTGATATCGGTCCGTCGCGTCGACGGCGAGGGCGACGACACGGAGGCCATCGTCGCGCGGGCCGAAAAGTCCGCCGGTCAGAGGGATCTGGCCGGTGTCCTCAAGGAACTGACCGCATTGCGCGGGCCAGCCGCCAGCGCCGCTCAACCCTGGATCAAAGCCGCCTCCTCCCGGATCGCGGCCGACCGGTCGCTGTCGGAGCTTTCGGCCGGCGTGGCCGCCGGCACCGCCGCCCTTGATCAGCGTCCCCGGGCGCACTGATTTCCCTTCCCCGGACGGGCGAAGCCGTTTGCTCCCTTGCGGGGATAAGGATCCGGGATGAAGAGGCGCCGCCGCCCGGATCAGTGGCTCCGGCGTCCCTGCCGGAGTGGGGGGGGGGGGGGGGGGGGGGGGGGGGGGGGGGGAGTG
>WASQ01000126.1:30838-35756 GCA_009712185.1 Telmatospirillum sp.
CCGCCGCCCCCCGCTACCGTGGCGCCGGCGCCCCGGCGGGCGTCCGCCGCGTCAAGCGGCGGAGGGGACAGAGACAAAAGGGCGCAAGGCGCGCGGGACACAGGGCCCGTCCCCGTCTCTTCTCACGATCTTCTTTTGCGGGGACGACGATGAATTGTGAAAGAAAAACCGCGACTGGCAACAGCTCCTAAGGGCGTTCACCCGCGATCCGATAACACCGCTTGCCCGCCTCCTTCGCCGCATACATCGCCCGGTCCGCGGCATCGAGCAGTGCCTCCGGGTTGTCGCCATGCAACGGATACAAGGCGATTCCGATACTGCCGCCGATCCTGGCCACCGCCTGCCCCTTGTCCAGGACGAAGGGGTCGTCGAAACACCCCAGGACTTTAACGGCCACGCCCTCCGCATCGGCGGGACAGATGATATCGGGGACCAGAACGACGAATTCGTCGCCACCGAGGCGCGCGACCGTGTCGCTTTCGCGGACGCAACGCTGGAGACGCTCGGACAAGTCCATCAGAAGATGGTCTCCGGCCAGATGGCCGAAGTGATCGTTGACCGGTTTGAAGCCATCCAGATCGAGAAACAGGATTCCAAGGCCGCTGTCCTCCCGCACAGCCTTGGCCAAGGCCTGGGACATGCGGTCCAGCAGCAGGGCACGGTTCGGCAGTCCCGTCAGGGCGTCGTAATTCGCGCGATAGCGGATCCGCTCTGCTTCCTGTTGCTCGTCGGTGATATCGCTCGAGACCCCGATGTGATTGACCACCCGCCCCTCGGAATCGCGAATCAGCGACAGAGTCAGGCGCTGCACATAAATTTCGCCGTTTTTTCGCCGGTTCCAGACATCGCCATGCCAGTGACCGGTTCTCAGCAGGGTCGACCACATCGCCTGATAGAAGTCGCGACCATGCCGGCCGGACGCCAGGATCCGGGGATTGAGCCCCAGGACCTCGCCGCCGCGATATCCGGTGACCCGCTCGAACGCCGGATTGACCGCAACAATCGTATTGGTCTCGTCGGTGACGATTACCGCCTCATCCGTTGTTTCGAAGAAAATTGAGGCCAGATGCCGGTGCCGTTCCGAGACAATCCGTTCCGTAATGTCGCGTACGATCATCTCAAACGCGGGGCGATGCTGATGGCGGACCGCCGCAACCGTCACCTCGGCGTCGAACAGGGAACCATCCCGACGAATCAGCCGGCCTTCCAGGCGGAAAGGCTCGAAATCGCCCGGCTCGGAAGAGGCCCTGGTCTGGGAATGGATCAGCCGGCGCCAGTCCGTCGGAACGAACAGGCGGGAAGGGTCAATCCCGATCAGATCGTGCCAGCCCGCCGCCCCCAGGATCGCCATGGCGCGTGCGTTGGCGAACAGGATCTCCTTGCCGTCGCAGAGCAGGATGGCATCGGGAGAAACGTCGATCAGTGTACGGAGCTTCTGCTCGCTTTCCTTCAAATCCCTGGCGGCGCGGCCGCGCTCGATGGCGTGGCGGGCCGTCCGCTGCAAAACGGCGGGATCCGAGAAGCCTTTGACCAGATAATCCTGACACCCGCGCTGCACCGCGTAGGTCCCGATCTTGCGGTCGGCAAGGCCGGTCAGCACAACGATCGGGGTATCGGGCCAGGACGTCACCAGCGAATCCACCGTGGCGGCTCCGGCGCTGTCAGGAAGCCCCAGATCGGCAATCACCAGATCGAACGACTGGCCCGCCTTCAACACATTGGCCTGGGCAAGGCTCATGGCGACTGAGCATTCGAAAACCTGATCGGGATCCTCCGTCAGTTGAAGGGTCGCAAGACGCGCATCGCCGGGATTGTCCTCGATGATCAGGACGTGGAGGGTTTCGTCAGAAGGGACGACCGTTTGCATCGCGAGCCCACCCCCCGTCGTTATCGGATCTCCTCGCGGAAACAGCGCCTTGCCCGCGCGGTCTCCCTCAGAGGTTCCTTAAACACCCCCCCTTTTTCGGGGGACGTTGCCACTGCGATTATTCTACGCCACCCGCAATTGCATTACGAAAACAAAACGTAATGAAACGGCAACAAAACCCCCAACACTTTGTCTCAACCGCTCACCCCAAAAAGCAACGGCCATTCGCCTTAAAGTGAAAGGGCGAATGGCCGAATACTTTACCATTCCGGTCAGTGGCGAAAGCGCAACACCTTTTACAGGGAGGAAATCCTCTCCAGCGCCTCACTCAACTTTGCCCGGGCCACGGACCATTCGTTGAGCTTGTCCCGCTGTTCTTCGACCACTTCCGGCGGCGCCTTGGCAATGAAGGCCTCGTTGCCGAGCTTTTTTCCAACCTTGTCGATATCGACATCAAGCTTGGCGATCTCTTTTGCGAGCCTGGCCTTTTCCTGCGCGACGTCAATGAAATCGGCCAACGGCAACAAGACCGTCGCCTCATCGATCACCACCTGGACGGCTCCCTTCACGGCCTGGGCTCCGTCCGCCAGATCAATCGAGGCCGCGCGCGCCAGAGTGACGATGGCCTCACGATGGGTCTCGATCCGGCGAAGACTTTCCGCTCCCGCGCCCTTGACCAGCAGGGGAACACGGGCCGACGGCGGCACGTTCATCTCCGAACGCACCGCCCGGATCGCGGAAACAATCCGGACCAGCCAGTCAAGCTCGGCCTCCGCCTTGGGATCCTCAAACGACAAATCGGGCCAGGACGCGCCGATCAGGTCATGCCCCCGCGTTCCCTCCCCCAATTGCTGCCACAACTCTTCGGTGATGAAGGGCATGAACGGATGCAGAAGGTGAAGGATCTGATCCAGCACCCAGGCGGCTGTGGCGCGCGTCTCGGTCTTGGCCGCGCCGTCGGCCCCCTGAAGAACCGGCTTGGCGAATTCCAGATACCAGTCGCAGAAGCTGTTCCACACGAACTGATAGGCGGCGTTGGCGGCGTCGTTGAACCGGTACCCCTCTACCGCCTGCCCGATCCGGCGGGCCGCGTCAGTGACCTTGCCGGCGATCCAGCGATTGAGCTGCTCCGTCGCGGACGCCGGATCGAATCCCGCGACCGGACGACACTCGTTCATCTGGCAGAAACGGGCGGCATTCCAGAGCTTTGTCGCGAAATTGCGATAGCCCTCCACACGACTCTCGGCCAGCTTGATGTCGCGTCCCTGGGCGGCCAGGGCCGCCAGCGTGAAGCGCAGGGCATCGCACCCATACTGGTCGATCAGATTGAGCGGATCGATGACATTGCCCTTCGACTTCGACATCTTCTGGCCCTTTTCGTCGCGGACCAGGGCATGGATGTAGACTTCGCGGAAGGGCACGTCTCCCATGAAATGCAGACCCATCATCATCATCCGGGCGACCCAGAAGAAGATGATGTCGAAACCGGTGACCAGGACGTCGGTCGGATAGTACCGGGCCAGGGATTCGGTCTTGTCCGGCCACCCCAGGGTGGAAAACGGCCACAGGCCCGACGAGAACCAGGTGTCGAGAACATCGGGATCCCGCGTCAGCGGCACAGCCTTGCCATAATGGGTCAGAGCGGCGGCGGCGGCCTCCTCCTCCGTCAGTTCGACGAAATAGGTGCCGTCGGGTCCATACCAGGCCGGCACCTGATGCCCCCACCAGATCTGGCGCGAGATGCACCAGGGCTCGATATTGCGCATCCACTCGAAAAAGGTGTTCTCCCAGTGCCGCGGCACGAACCGCGTCCGGCCGGTCTCGACGGCCTCGATCGCCGGCTTGGCCAAAGTTTTGGCGTCGACGAACCACTGGTCGGTCAACCAGGGTTCGATGACCACGTCGGACCGGTCCCCATAGGGACGCTGAAGCACATGCGGCTCGATCTTCTCAAGAAGCCCCAGGGCTTCGAATTCCTCCACCACCTTCTTGCGCGCTTCAAAGCGGTCGAGCCCCCGATAGGCGGCCGGCGCGTTCTCGTTGATGCGGGCGTCCCTGTCCAGAATGTTGATCATCGGCAAGGACTGCCGCCGGCCGACCTCGAAGTCGTTGAAATCATGGGCCGGGGTGATCTTGACCGCGCCGGTCCCCTTCTCCGGATCGGAATATTCGTCGGCGACGATCGGGATCAGGCGGTCGACGATCGGCAGGCGGACCCTCTTTCCGACCAGATCGCGATAACGGTCGTCGGCGGGATGCACGGCCACGCCGGTGTCACCCAGCATTGTCTCAGGCCGCGTGGTGGCGACAACGATATGGCGCCCGGGCTCTCCCTCGACGGGATAGCGCAGGTACCACATATGCCCCTTCTCCTCCTTCTGCACCACCTCCAGGTCGGAGATCGCCGTGTGCAGCATGGGATCCCAGTTGACCAGCCGCTTGTCGCGGTAAATCAGGCCCTGCTTGTAGAGATCGACGAACACCTTGCGCACGGCGCGGCTCAAGCCCTCGTCCATGGTGAAGCGTTCGCGGGCCCAGTCCGGAGAGGCGCCAAGGCGTCGCAACTGCCCGGTAATGGTGCCGCCCGACTGGGCCTTCCACTCCCACACGCGCTCGATGAACTTGTCGCGCCCAAGGTCGTGGCGGGTCAGCTTTTCAGCCGCCATCTGCCGCTCCACCACCATCTGGGTCGCAATTCCGGCATGGTCGGTGCCCGGCTGCCACAGGGTGTCGCGTCCCTTCATCCGGTGATAACGGGTCAGGATGTCCTGAAGCGTGAAGGTCAGAGCATGGCCCATATGCAGGCTGCCGGTCACATTGGGCGGCGGCATCATAATGGTATAGGGCTTCGCGTCGGATTGCGGGTGGGCGGCGAAAGCGCCGGTCTCCTCCCAGTTGCGATAATGCTTCGACTCGACCTCGCCGGGCCGATAGGTTTTGTCCAGCATCGCCTGATGCCACTCCAGAATTTGAAAATTGGAAGCGCGAGCGGCCCCCCGGACGCTTGGCGTCAGGGGGGCCGGGGGCAGCAGGGGGGTGTAGGGCCGTTCG
>WASQ01000126.1:35766-101813 GCA_009712185.1 Telmatospirillum sp.
CGTGCCGTGCCCGGGCCGGGGGGGGGGGGGGGGGGGGGGGGCCGGCTGCAGAAGGAGGTTTTAGAGCCTTTCGGCCCGGTTGACCATTTTCTCGATTTCTTTTTTTACGATCCGCTCGATCATGTAGGGTAGATTTTCGTCAAGCCAGTCCTTGATCAGGCCCTTCAGGATGTCCCGGACGATATCCTCGATGGTGAGACCGCCATTGCCCACTCCCAGTCCGCGGTCACGGGCCACCGCGCGCGCCAGTTCGGCAAAAGACGTCGTCGAGGCGGCCTGAACCGGCGGCGACAAAAGGCTCTCTTCCTCTTCCGGCCCGACCAGGGGCTCCGGCAGATGGGGATCCATCTCCTCCTCCATATGGAACGGTTCCGGCTCGAACACCGGTTCCGGTTCGATCTCCGGGGCCGGTTCCTCCTCTTCCTCGGCGACCATATCGTCTGTCAGCTCAAGAACGTCCTCATCCTCGGCCGGCGGCTCCGGCTCGAGTTCGAAAACCGGCTCGGGTTCGGGTTCGGGTTCCGGCTCCGGTTTCGGCTCCGGTTTCGGCGGAGGCTCCGGCTTTGGCGGCGGCGCGGCTTTCGCCGGCGCCGGCGGCTTCGGCTGGACGGGTGGCGCCTTCACCGCCTCCTCGGCGTCATCCTCCGAGAGGATCCGGCGGATGGAGGCCAGGATGTCCTCCATTGATGGCTCTTGCTGCGCCTTGTCGTCACTCATGGCTCAAAACTTCCCAAGCTGGGCGTCGTCCCTGAAGCCGGGTGGCAACCCGGCTCCCCCCGAAACCCGTTCACGTCATTCCTGACCATCGGCCGGCCCGGAACCAACCCCGATCCACTTGCCGCGCACCTCGTCATAGTGCTGCTGCGGATCGTAGACCTGCACCGGCAAGGCCAGCGCCTGCGCGCTCATCTGCCCAAGGGTGCTCTTCAGTTGATAGGCGGCGACGGTCTCGTCATGCTGCGCCTGTACCAGATTGACGCGGGCGTTCAACAGTTCCTGCTCGGCATTGAGCACATCCAGCACCGTCCGCGATCCGACCTGGGATTCCCGCTGCACGCCCTCCAGCGCCACCTGGGCGGCGGTGATCTGATCGGTATAAGACATGATGCGCGCACGCGCAGTGTCGAGCGCCTGCCAGGCCTTGGTCACCGATTCCGTCAAATCCCGGCGGGCGACGTCGACATCGGTCCGGGCCTGACTGGCCGTCTGCTTCTGCGCCCTCAATCGCGCATATTCCTGACCCGACTGGTAAATCGGAATACTGACATTGACCCCGGCCTGATAGACCCGTTGGAAAGTCTGAGGGCCCTGGTAGTCATAGCTTCGGATCATCTGCCCGTTCAGCGCCACGGTCGGCAGCAGTTCACCGGCAACCAGATCCACGCCGTGCCGGGCCGCCTCATAGCTGTGCTGGGCGCTGGTGACGGCGGGATTGCCGGCCAACGCCTGCCCCTGCGCATCATCGATCGAGGTCGGCAGGCCACCGATCGGTCCCGGCGGCACCGGATGATCGGGCGCGTGTCCCACGACATTAACATAATTGGCGACGGCCGCCCGCAATGTCCCTTCAGCCTGGGTCCGGTCCGCATGGGCGGCGGACAGGCGCGATTCGGCCTGGGACACATCGGTCCGCGTCACCTCGCCAACCCGGAAACGGTCGTTTGTGGCGTCAAGCTGCCGTTGCAGAACCTGCTCGTTATTGATGGTGAGATCGAGGACCGCCTGCCCCTGAACCACATTCATATAGGCGTTGACCACGTTCAGCAGAACGGTCTGCTCCGTTTCGGCCAACTGCGCCCGCCCGGCCAGGACCTGGGCCTCCGCCTGTTCGGTCTGGGCCACCGTCCGTCCACCCCGGAACAGGGGCTGCGAGATGGACAGCGTGGCGGTCTTGCCATTGGCGATGACGGTGCCGCTTTGAAGCTGCGTCCCGGCCAGCGTCATGGCAGGAGCCTTCTGGAAAGTGTTGGTGCGGTTGAGATCGCCGGTCAACGTGACCACCGGCCGCCAGTTCGACAAGGCTTGCGGAACCTGTTCGTCGACGGCGCGAAGATGGGCGCGCTGGGATTGAAGCGTCGGATTTCCGACATAAGCGGATGCCAATGCCTCTTGCAGTGTCTCCGCACCGACAGAGCTTGAATAGCCGCAGACCGTCAGGATCAGTCCAAAAATCAGGCACGAGTTTCTTTGCATAGATCACCTAGATGAGTGGGATAGCCTGCGGCAAATCGTAATCACCCCCACACAACAACATTGATACGATATCTGCCGATATAGAAATATCAAGCACTTTGCGAGTTCTTCTAAGACTGGACCGGGTCATATTGACGAAGACCGGACCTTATCGGAACAGGACAGGCCGGCGCGGTCAAAACGCCCGCGATGATCCTGCCGCAAATTGCTTCCCCCCCTTCTTCGCATGCGACAACTGAAAACCGGTATGACCGTTTCACCGGATCAAAAGACAAAACTGGGCTTTCGTTCAAATCCCGGCAAGACACGAACCGATATTTCGCGGACCTTGCGCGCTGAAAACGTCCCATTGGTTCTCGTCACCACGGCGGCCGCGCTGACCGGGCCATCCCGGACCACGGCGACCAGCCTCCCCCCCTCGGCAAGCTGGTTGAGAAGAGAATCGGGAATCCGTTCCACCGCCCCCTCCAGCACGATGACCTGATAGGGACTATGGGGAGCGTCGCCGTCAGCCAGCGCCCCTGCGCCGACCGCAACATTGTCGAAACCGAGTTCGCCCAGCAGGGCGCCGGCGCGCGCCGCCAGATCACGGTCGCTTTCCACCGCAACGACGGTGCTCGCCAGACGCGACAGTACCGCCGCGGAGTAGCCGGTCGCGCACCCGAGGTCGAGCACGACGTCGCCGGAATCGATTGCGGCCGCCTGGACCATGATCGCAAAAGCCAGAGGTTCCATGAGGAAGCGCCCCGCCCCCAGATCGATATCGCCGTCGATATAAGCCATACCGCGGAGCGGCTTCGGGACAAAAACCTCGCGCGGAATCTCGCCCAAAGCCGCGACAAGGCGCCGATCGGTCACATCGTTGGTCCGAATTTGTCCGTCGACCATGTGACGACGGGCGTCAGCGTAGTTCATCATCGTCGTTCCCTTTCCGCGATCAGGATGGTCCGGCTGGCAAATGATGCGCGGGGACATGATGCGCAATCCACGTTTGGCGGAGTTATAGCGGCCGGCCGGATGACTGACAATGCCGCTCTGGATGACAGAAAAGTGTATCATTGCCGGCGTTTGTCCGATGTCCCCGAAGGTTTTGGGGAAAGGTGACAATTCCCCGCACGACTGCCCTTGACCAGGTCCCCGGGAATGTCTATAAACGGCCCCCTCACGACCGGGCGCCTCCATTCCAGATGCGGGCGTCCGGGCAGGGGCCGGGTGGCAGAGTGGCTATGCAGAGGACTGCAAATCCTTGTACGTCGGTTCGATTCCGGCCTCGGCCTCCAAACCCCGCCGGTCACGGTAAAGTTTGTTGCAAAAACTTGAAAAAAAGATTTGCAATGTACTTTCCGACCTTGGTATAAGGCGGGCCCTGCCGGCGCGATGCGAAAAGAAAGCGTCGCCCGGTCGTGAAAACAAAAGGAATTCGGTGGTTCGCCAATTGGTGGATCCCTGTTCCCAGGTAGCTCAGTGGTAGAGCAAGCGGCTGTTAACCGCTTGGCCGGGGGTTCGAATCCCTCCCTGGGAGCCAATCAGGCCCGGAAAACGAAAGTTTTCCGGGCCTTTTCATTTTTCCGCCACGCGAGCGCTACCGATCAGCCCCAGTTCATCCCCGGTTGCCCCATAATAGAAAAAACAAAACCACAAGTAAACATTCCTCCCGGAAGATGCGGCATCGACGCGTACATCATAAATCGCCGGCCAAATTCCTCTCCGTTGTGATGAGACCGTTTTTGTGCTGCCATTGGGCATCAACGGCAAACAACAATGATCATCACCGATGCCAATTCCGGCATAAGGCAGGGGGGAGGACCATGCAGAAAGCACCCGTTCTGGCCGCGACCATTCTATTCCTCAGCGGCTGCGCATCCGTCATCGAAGGAGACACTCAGGTTATCGGTGTCAGCACCAATCCCACCGGGGCCTCCTGCACAATGACCCGCAACGGCGCCATTATTGCGCGGATCAATCCCACGCCGGGTATGGTCAGAATTGAGAAGACCAAGCACAACATCACGGTTGAATGCGAACGGGACGGTTTTCAGCCCGCCGCGGTCACGGCCAGATCCGACGAGGCTGCGGCCACATTCGGAAATGTCCTGATCGGCGGGCTCATCGGATGGATCGCGGACTCCGCCACGGGTTCGGACAACAAATATGACAGCGCCGTCAATATCACCCTTGCCCCGCTTTCCTCCGCCGAGGTGACGACCCGCCGCTGACCTCCGTCTCTCCCTGATCCCTGATCCCCGATCCCCGATCCCCGATCCCGAACCGGCACACTCCCGATAACGCGATGCCGCCATATTTTCGTCATTTTGTCGCAGATGATGGGGGTATTCGGCGGCTGAGGGATCGGCCGCGACCGCCGATGACAGGGAAAGAGTTTAAGGATGGACGCCCGGAATGGCTCCAGGGGATCGGACCCCACCGAATCCGCGGACACACCGCCCGGCTTTTCCACGGTCATTCTCCTGTCCGCGGGTTCCGGCATCAAGGAGCTTTCCACTTTCCTGACAAAGGCCCGGCCCGACATCGACATTCATCCTGTCAAAAGCCGCGACGCTCTTGACCGGGTCACCGAATATGCGAATTTGTCCCGCACCCGGCTGATCGCCTTCGGCACCGATGTGGTGGTTTCGGAGGAACTGCTCTCCAGGCTGGGATTCGGCGCCTACAATTTCCACCCCGGTCCGCCTGACTATCCCGGCTGGGCCCCGGCCTCTTTCGCGGTTTATGACGGCGCGCGAAGTTTTGGCGCCACCGCCCATGTGATGACCGCCAAAGTGGACGCCGGGCCGATCGTCGGTGTCCGCCTGTTCCCGGTCCCGCCGCGAATGACGGCGAACCAGCTCGCCCTTGGCGCCCTTGTCGCCGCGCTGGAACTGTTCCGTGAACTGGGCCCCCTCCTCGTCAACGCCTCCGACCCGCTGCCGGTCGTGCCGCTGTCCTGGAGCAGGCGTAAACATACACGGGCGGAGTTCCGGCAGATGTGCGACCTGCCACCCGATATCACGGAGGACGAACTGAAACGCCGGACGGCGGCCTTCGATATCGATGAGCCCTGGGCTCCCGGCCTGTTCCGCTCCCTGACCGGGGATCGGACTCCGCCGAACCGGTCCTGACAGGCATCGCCGCCCCCAGTCCCGTATTCTTCTTCCGTTGCGACCGCTCTCAAAAAGAGAGCGCTACGCAGCAAATACGGCGCTACTCTAAAACAAAAAATTCAGTTTTATATATCGGTGCGAAGCGATCAAAGAAGTCGCTGACAACACCTAAGGGGGGTTTCATGTCATTTCGCACCGCGTTTTTTGCGGCCACCACACCGCTATTTATAGCTATTCCATCTCTTGCTGCGGATTCTGGAAACATCGCATCCGCGCAGACTGAGACAAAGTCGGGGACAGACGCGCCGATTTTTACCGTCAACGACAATAAGCTGACGTTTGCCTATATCTTCAGTGGCACCGATCCCGGAACCTTTTCGGTTAAGCAAGGGGGAGGATACAACGGCAAAACAACCAAGCAGACCTACCAGTTTTCCCATTTCGATGGTTGGAAATACGGGACAAACTCGCTTCTGATCTCCATGTACAAGTCCAGTCACAATGATCCGGCCTCCCCCTGCACACAACCGGGCCAGTTGATCAACGGAGCGAAGGCCGATTGCGCGGGATCGACGCAGATCTACGGATTATGGCGCAGCACGTTCGGCCTGAACGAGATCACGGGCACCAGGACGTTTGCCATTGGCCCGCTTCGCAATCTGTCACTTGAAATCGGCGGGGACGCCAGCACCCAGAACACCTATTTCGCGACCGACAAGCGCGTCTTCGTCGGGGGGCTGCAATTCGCCTTCGACCTGCCTTATCGGGGCTTCTTCAATGTGGCTCCGCTCTATTACAAGGAAAACAACCACAAGGCTTTCGCCCAATGCGGCCTGTTCGGGCCGGGGAATCCTGGCGTGAGCTGTCTTTCGGATGGCAATGTCCGATATCACGGAACCTGGGCGATCGAGACCAATTATTCCATGGAACTCGATTTCCTGCCGGACAGCATGCGTTTCTTTTCGATCAGCGGACGCGCGGCCTGGTATGGCCCCAAGGGCGACCAGAACGCCCCCCTTCCCACCAGAGGCGTCGGCCCCAACAGCACGGCCACGAAAACCGAATTCTCAAGCGAGCCGATCCGCCTGACGTTCGACGCGAGCAAGGCATTCTGGGGACGCGACCGGTCTCATTTTGTCGATATGTGGGTGGCTTATCGCTATTGGCAGAACAAATTCGGACTTGACCACAACGCCTCCCCCGGAACCTGCATCGTGGCCGGTGTCAACACCAAGTCCTGCACGGAATCGTCGCTGTTTTCCGGCGTTACCGTGAAATTCTGAACGGTCGGATTTTTTCGATCCCGGACGCCGCGTCATTCCTGCCGCGGCGTCTTTCGCATTCCGGCAAGGCCGTGCGACCCGACGCGGGGCGCGCCGTCCATGCCCGGCGCCATCCTGGTGGTGGAAAGCTGGCAGGTGGTGCCTTCGCCATCTGTCAGGTTTTCACCACAACTCACATCGTTGGCGATCCAGCCTGTCCAGACGCCCGGGTGTCTGGCGTCAGGGCCGGGCCACCAGGGGAACTCCCATCATGTTCCGATTTTCAACCATCCGCGGACGTCTGTTTCTGGGATTTGGCATCCAACTGGGCCTGATTATCGCCCTGGCCGGATGGACCGTGCTTTCCAGCGCCCGGGTCACCAACGCCGTCTCCGAGGCCGGCCGGACCACGGCCATCGTCATCGGGCTGAAGGAGGCGCTTCTCAGCGTCAGGCAGGGACATGCCGCCACCTGGGCCTATCTCGCCACCGGCGACGAAACCGCCCTGGAGCGGAGAAACGCTGCCTTCGAACGGTTCACCGGACAGTATTCCGAGGCTCTGTCCCGGATCAAAACCGCCCATGGCCGACAGGTCGCGGGCGATTTCCACCGATCGGTTGAACACTCCCTGCTGACCTCCGATAGGCTGATCGACCTCAGGCGGCGGGGAGTGGCGGCCGCTACTCCCGCCTTTCTGAAAGCCGTTGCCGATTTCAGAGCGTCGGAGGACAACGATGTCGCGACGAACGAAATAGCGGCCCGTTTTTATCATGACTTCGCCATCGAGGATGGCGCGACCGCGGATAGCCATAGTCACGGCGCGGGCAGAGCCGCCCTGTTCGCCGGTGTCGTCGCCATACTCCTGGGAATTGCCTCCGCCTTGTCGATTTCGGCCGGCATCTCCGGTCCGGTCAGGGCGATGACCGGTGCGATGGCGGCGCTTGCCGGAGGCGATCTTTCCGTGGAGATTCCGGCCAGTGGAACCCGTGACGAAATCGGCGCGATGGCCAAAGCCATGGCGACCTTCAAAGAAAATGCTCTCCATGCCGAACAACTTCGCGCCGAGCAGACACGGCACCAGGATCTGCGCGAAAGCCGCGGCCGGCGGATCGAAACACTGACAAAGGGATTCAACGAACGCTGTGCAGGCATGATCGGCGCGATGGCCGACGCCAGCAAAGACCTTGAAAACACGGCCCGCTCCATGACGGCGACCGCCGAACGGGCCGCCCTCCAGGCGACGACAGTGACAACATCCACGGAGCTGGCTTCGGCACATGTCGAGACCGTGGCGACGGCCGCCGGACAATTGTCCGCGTCGATCGGCGATATTGCGCGCCAAGTGTCAGAGGCCGCCCGCATATCCACGGCGGCCGCGGAAGAGGCCTTGCGCACGAACGACATGATCCAGGGTCTGGCCCTGTCGGCCGACCGGATCGGCGCCATCGTCGAGATGATCAACAATATCGCGGGCCAGACCAATCTCCTCGCCTTGAACGCGGCTATCGAGGCGGCCCGCGCGGGCGAAACCGGCAGGGGCTTCGCGGTCGTGGCGAACGAGGTGAAATCCCTCGCCAGTCAGACCGGACATGCCACCGACGAAATCGCCGCCCAGATCGTCACGGTCCAGACGGAGGTCCGTCTCGCTGTCGAGAGGGTCAGGGGGATCGGCCAGACCATCGAGACGGTCAGGCGGATCAATTCGGGAATTGCGGCGTCGGTCGAGGAGCAAAGCGCGGCCACCCGCGAAATAGCACGCAGTGTCCGGCAAGCCGCGGAAGGAACGCATCAGGTTTCCCAAACCATCGGCGGCGTCACGGAGGCCGCGGCCATGACGGGAACGGCGGCCGGCCACGTCCTGACCTCCGCCGCCGGTCTGGCAAAAAACGTGCAACAGTTGCGACATGCGGTTGATGCGTTCATCGCCACAGTGAAAGCGGCCTGAGGGCCCGTCGATAAATAATACCGACCGGCAACGAGGATGATCCATCGCCGGTCGGCTCTCCCGATGAGGGCCCGTGAGGTGATCCGGGCGATGGCCCAAGGGTTCCGGAGAAATCCGCCTGGGCCGAGGCCTGCGCCGATCGGTTCCGATCAGCGCAGGCTGGTCTTAATGAGCCAGTGTCTGTTGGCCCGGCTCGGCAACAGGATCAGCATTTTTCGGCGACGCCGACACTTTCCAGACCTGGATCTTTTTGAACAGGAAGAAATAGAGCTTGATGAACTGGCCCACCAGAATGGCATTAATGATCGTCCCCTCGCGGATGAAGGTCACTTTACCAAGGAACAACAGGCCGATACCGGCGGCGATAGCCAGCAGGGAACAATCAAAAACCGTCTTGATGTTGCCCCATTTCCATCCGGTCCGCTTGAAAACGGTATCGACGAACATATCCACCGGCATCAGGATAAGATTGGCACGGATCATCAGGAACAGACCGAAGGCCAGGGCCATATCTGCGAAGACCAGAAGGGCGACCCGGACATAATAGATATCGATCTGAATGATCGACGTCAGATAAAGATTGAAGTCCAGGCATGCTGCCGCCACGAATGCGGGGATCAATGACGCGAAACTCTTCAGGCTGAAGTCTTTTGGCAGGACCAGATATGTCAGGAACAGCATGATCATTTCGAGTATGAAATTGTATGTTCCTTGCGTCAGCGGTGGATAAACCAACGTCATCGTTCTGGTCAGACTGCTTTGCGGCGATATGCCGATGCCGGCCCGCACCATCAGGCTGACACCGAGCGTCAGGATGTAAATCCCGATCACATAGACGATCCAGCGGCGTGTCCTGTTCCCCGTATCCGCGATTTGCAGGTCGTCGGAATTGTGCGACATTTTTCGTCCCTCCCCTGTAATTCTTTTGGCGGGCATTGTTGCGTCTCCCGCCCGCCGGTTTTTCTCCATTCATCGGACCGTCCCTCGCCGGACTGGCCGGGTGGCGGTGGGCTGGCGTCGCCTGACGCGTCAGGGAATGCCCTGTTCCGGAACCGCCGGCCATCCGGCCCGCCAGGACAACAGCATCCCCTGATATGCAAGTCGGCGCCAGCCGGCACCGTCAGGCCATCAGACGGAAGCGATGGAGCGAAATGAACAAACTCTGAAGCTTGTTGACGACGGGCTCGCCCTCGTTGTGGTTCCCGAGATCTTCGAGAGCCGCGTCGATGGCGCGCGTGCTGGCGGTCAATTCGTCCACACTCATGTTGGCCATGACGCCGTGGATATCGAGCGGCATCACGGCCCTGCTGATCCGGTTCTCCGTCACGATGCATCCCCCGGCGTAGCCGTCGAGCTGCTTCAGGCAGTGACAGATCTCGCCGCTGTCCCGGCCGACCGCCACGAAATAGGGCGTCGGGGCCGGCCAGAAGGTGGCAACCGCCCCCCGATCGATGGAGACTCCTTTGAACAGACCGTTCAGCACATGACGTTTCCCTGTGGCATAGCGCTGCACGACCGACAGCCGGCTCAACGTCACCCCGTCATGGACGGGGACGACCTTGCCATCCACCAGCGGCACCCAGATCTCCTGATGGAACCTGGCATGTCCACGGCCATAGACGTCGAACAGATAGATTTTCGCCTGCCGCCCATCAGCGGAAATCTCGAGCGGCACAATCTCCAACTGCTCCGGCGTCAGATCGCCAAGGCCCGGAACGCCCTTCTTGCACATCGCGGAATAGTCGATCTCGGCATGTTTCAAAAGCTTGCGGTCACGGGCGATGAGCTCACCATCCTTGAACACATAGAGCGGATTGATTTTCGACAGGCTGTCGGTCAGGACGATATCCGCGAAACGACCCGGCGCCAGGGATCCGATCCTGTCCTCCATATGGAACGAGCGGGCGGTATTGTAGGTGGCCATCTTGATGGCATGGATCGGATTGATTCCCATTTCGACGCAAAGGGAAATGATCCAGTCCATATGTCCCATCGTTTGCAGACGCTGGACCGAGATATTGTCCGAACACAGCGTGAAATTGTCGGTGGGCCATTTGCGGTTGACGATGGCGCGCAGCAGCGCCTTGATCACCTCGCTGCTGCCGACCCCGAACTTGATCTGCGTCGGGAACCCGTAACGGATGCTTTTCGCGATGTCGTTTTCGTTCCAGACATCGTGATTGTTGGAAAAGCCGACGGCGGGCAGATAGTTCAGCATCATGTCGGACAGGGCGGTGATGCCCCAGTGCGCGTTCATGAAGCCGCCCCGGGCCCGGGCCCAGGCCACCTTCCGGAAGTCGTCGTCATCGCCCGAACTGTAGGTGAAATGTTCGAATTCGCCGAGACCGATGACCGGCTCCATGTCCAGAACCGCCTTCGTCACCGACGCCGCGGTTTTTTTCCCCGGTGCGAACGCGAAAAGCCGGTAGGGCAGCCGCTGATAGTCCTTGAACAGGGTGCGGGCCGCGTCCACGCCTTCCTCTCCCGCCGCGCCAAGCAGATCCAGGCACTCGGCATAGATCGTGGTGGTGCCGCAGGGAACCATCGCCTCGGCCAGGGCCGCCGGATGCGCCAGTTGAGAGTCGAAATGCAGATGCGCGTCAATCAGTCCCGGTATGGCGTAAAGACCATTGCCGTCAAAAACTTCCCTCACCTTCAGAATAGTCTCGTCAGGATTAAGCGCGATGATACGCTTGTCATAAACAAGAAGAGATCCTTGATAAACCGTTTCCCCATGGACATCGAGAATGTTCAAATTCTTCAGAAGAAGATCCGCCTCCTTCTTTCCATTCAGGATGTCAAAGATGGCGCGCGCTTTTTCGTATTGGACGGCTTCAGTCGAATTCACGAGCTTTCCTCCAGGTTAAGTCCCGGCCCAAGTCCTGGCGGCAACGCCTTCGGATCGGACCCTGCTCCGAGAGACGGAGGCACCCGGACGGCGAGGGCCGGGGGGGTGCGCAAGGCGGCGCCTCCTTGAAGACACGTCCCCGGAACAGCCATCCGGCATCGCGCATCGGACGGGCAGCGCCCATTGCGGCGAACCGTCTCTTTTGGGCGACAGGACCGGATCCCTCCGAATGCCCCTCATCTCTCTGTGACTATAAGAGGTCACGGCATTGCTTCCGAAAAGCAGTATTTATCGCACGCTACGCTCTCTTTTTTAGAGCGGTAACGGTCACGCGCGAAAAGGCGATGTGGAGGGCTGATGTGGAGCAGAGGACGCCGCCCGATCGCGGACGACGATCCATCATCGAAGGATGATCAACCGCTTCTGAATTCCGGCCAACACACTATAGTGCTGTCAAATCGTGAGCACTGACCGGAGGCATGCGTGCTTCATTCGAAACTTCTGAGGTATCTGGACGAGGTCGCGCGCAGTGGCTCGATCCGGGCCGCGGCCGCGCGGCTCAATGTCGCATCCTCGGCCGTCAACAAGCAGGTCCTGATGATCGAGAAGGAAATCGGCGTCCCGCTGTTCGAGCGTCTGCCGCGCGGTCTCAGGCTGACGCCGGCGGGTGAATTGATGCTGGCTCACATCCGCCAGACCATCAACGACTACAAAAACGTCGAAGCCGATATCCGCGACCTTCAGGACACCCAGAGCGGGGAACTGACGCTGTGCACGACCAACGGCCTTGCGGGAGGAATTGCCCCCCAGGTCGCCGCCCAGTTCAGCGAGCGCTATCCCAGAATCCGGATCCATGTCCGTGTCCAGTTCATCCGCGACATCATGAGCGCGGTCATCAATGGCGACGCCGATCTGGGGCTGGCCTACAACCTGCCCACCGATCCGTCACTGCGCATCCTTGAAAAAATGGAGGCCCGCCTTGGCGCGGTGATGTCCCCCGGCCACCCGCTCGCGGCCATGGGCTCCGTACCCCTGTCCTACTGCGCCAGCTATCCGCTGATCTTCGCCGACAAGGCCATGCTGCTGAACAGCATCATGACGGACGCCTTCGCCGGCGCCGGAGTGGAGGTCAGACCGACGTTTTCCACCAACTCCATCGAGACGATGAAATTTCTCGCCATGGCGGGCCGTGGCATCGCCTTCCTCAGCAGGTTCGATATCGCCGAGGAGCTTCGCATGGGCCTTCTGACCTATGTCCATATCCGCGGCAACACGGTCGGCAGCAATAGTCTGACCCTGGTGCAGCGCGACAAGCGATCGCTGGGCGTCGCAGCCAGGCTGTTTGCGGAGGACCTGTTCAACGCCTTGCATTCAACGGTCGACGATAACGGCCGCAACGGCGGCAAATAGCGGCCCCCGCGATAGGGACCGGCCAGACCGGCCGGTCCTCACGGAAGATTTGCGGGACGATAGATGCCGGTGATGGGACCGGGCCGTTGCGGTGTTCCAGAGGTGCCGGTATCGAACACCACTGCCGAGGCATGCTCCCTTGCCGCGATGGAACTGTCGGGGAGGATATCGGTTCTGCCTGCGAAACTGCGCGTGGAACAGGTGAAGACCGGCCGGGTCCACGGCGAATAAAGCCATTGCTGATGCGCCGGACCGGCGGGATCGGGGGCCGGATGAGACAAAGCGGACGGGTAGAGCATCAGTCCCTGGCTGCTCAATTTGTCCAGCATCCAGACCAGTGCACCATCAGACAACCCTGATTCCGAGTAGCCGCCCCCCACATCGCAATGGCCTCCGGGAAACAGTCCCTGAACGACATTGGCGGCCGCATCCCATAGAACGGGTGTGAAGACATTGCGCCGCTCATCCAGCGAAACCGCCTGGAATCCTCGCTGCACTCTCAGGCTCAGTCTGGTGTTGGCCAACGGCAGCAGATCGGATTTGTCGCCGTCATTGCCGGCGGCCGCGTCCAGAAGATAGGAGCTGACCGTATCCCAGACGCCGATGGCCCGGATGCTGTCGACCGGAATGTACCGGCCGGGCGGAGTGGTGAAGATCCCAGGCAGTCCGGCAATGATCTTGTCGAAGGTCCCCAGCCAGCCGCCGTTCACAGCAACCGTCTGCTGATATCGGTACCAGGCACCGGCCGCCAGGGCATAGGCGGCGGATTTGTCCCCCGAATCATAGGAACTGCGGTCCATCAGGCCGGAAAACAGAACCAGCCCCGCCAATGCGCGAACGGTGTAGGCGCCGCGACTGAAGCCAACCAGGAAAATGGCGTCGCCAGGGTCGTAGACGCGGGAAAGATAGGTGTAGCCACGCACGATTCGCGCGGCAAGCCCGGCACCGACGGCACTGCCAAACAGCCGCTCGACGGGACCGCCGGAATCGCCGACACCGTTGATATAGCGCGAGGATTGCACGACGGTGCCGGCCGCGTCCGTCTCGCTCGCCTCCTGCTCATTCGAGCCGGGATCAGCCGGCGCCCGGCTGCACAGCCGCACATAGAGCTTGTAGACGTTGGTATCGGACGGCAGAAGCGTGTCATCCGTCTCGCCCGGCCCGTTACAGGTGCCGTCAGCACAGAAGACAATGTTTTTTGCCATCCCCACCTCCCCCCTCCAAAGTCGTTGAATTCACGCTATCGCGCAGTCGAATCGACTTCAAGTTGTGAGTGTCCGGGCACCACATCCTTTTTGAGCGGACGTTCCGGTCTCGGCTTTCCTCCCGCGGTCGTGTAGCGTGGCGGGCCGACAGGACAGAGGAGGCCGGGAACCGTGGTGCAGGATGACAGACTTCTGGAGGGAGAGGAGCCGTCGGGCTTTCAGAAACTGCTGGGTTATCGCCTGGTCGAGTGGCAGGAGGGACGGGCAGTTCTGGAGCTCGCCTCCGAAGCCATTCACACCAACCGCGCCGGACTGGTTCATGGCGGCGTTCTGACGACGCTGATCGATACGGCCTGTGGCTTTTCCGCGACCTGGTGCCCGTTCCCGGGGCGCGTCCGGCGTGTTCTGACCTTGTCGCTGACCACCACCTTCACGGGACAGGCACGGGGTGGCGTCCTGAGGGCGACCGGTCTGCGCCGGGGCGGCGGGCGGAAAATCATCACCTGTAGCGGCGAAATCCTGGACGCCGCCGGAAACCTGATCGCCATCGGCGAGGGCACCTATCGCTATCACGGGGGAAGCGAACACCCCGAGGGCGTTCCCTTGCCCTGATACCGGCCCGCGCCGACTGGAACCGGTCAGCGCAGTTCTCACGTGCCCCCGGACGTCAGGCGGATTGCGATCTCTCGTCCGCCTGACGCCCTCGTCACGCCCTGACGACGGGCACTGCCGCGGGACGGACCGTCAGAACCGCCAGCGGAGCGCCGTCACCAGTTCGCTGGTCACGAGACTGGTCCGCAACGGATCCACCGGCTGAGACACCCCATCGCCGCTGAGAACGCCGCCGCTTCGGACCGATCCGGCGTCGATGTAATGGTAACTGACGTCCAGCGTGATCCGGTCCGTGACGTCATAGCCGAGCCCCGCCACCGCCTGCCATGCGAAATGGTTCCGCGTCGCTCCATTGATCGTGAACTGGCTCGCGAAGGTCGGCGCGGTCAGGTCCGTGACCGCGACATTGGCGAGCCGGTTCCGGGTCATCCCGACGCCGAAACCGACATAGGGATTGATGGCGGCGGGCACCACCCCCGACAGAAGGGGCTGGCCGTCGACATAGCCGGTCACGAACCCGCGCAGCGAGCTTTCCTTGACCTTGTACAACAGACCAGCTCCGTTGTCGGTGTGCGTCAGCGCCGATTCCGGACGGTAGGACAGGGAAAGGTCGAGGCGGAGCAGAGGGGAAAAGCGATAGCCCGCCCCCAGACCGACGACCGCCTGGGTGGTGGTGCCCGCGTCAAAGGACTGACTGAGGTCGGAACTCTTCCAGTCGTTGGCGTGGGACACCGACGCCCCCGCATCCAAGCGGAGATAGAAACCGTTCTCCCCGGCCATCGCGGAAACGGACGTGACCAGAAGAGATCCCGCCAGCAGGGAGGAGGCGACCACGGACGATTTGATGGAAAAAGACATGGTGCGCCCCCTTCACTGCGGAATGACAAGGGAGTTGCCGGTGAAGCCGATCTGACTTCCCGGTGCCGGACCGGCCGCGATGTCCGGCAGGTAGGATTTGGCATTGACGCTGGTGAGAGCGGTCGTCCCGCGTGGCGTCGTATGAACCACCTGGCTGGGCGGAAGCGGGGTTCCCGACCGCAGATAGGCCAGCATCGCGTCCAGCGCCCGCGTGTAGTAGGGATGCAAGGGCGCATAGGCGGCGATGCCGCCCGGGCTCAACGCCGTGATCGCGGTGTCGAAATGCTGGGCGTTGGTGACCTCGATATATCGCGCATTGCTATGCGATCCTTCGACCACCTGATTGAGGCCGAAATAGGCGCGGCCGGTTGAGTTGGGGGCCAGCACCTCGTCGGCGCGGCCTTGCAGGATGAGCGTCGGCAGCCCGTGCAGGTTGCCGCTGGCGCGCAACGCCGCCACCCCCTGCTGGACGCGCGCGATATTGACCTTGTCGCGCATGGAGAGCCGCTGTCCCGGCGCTGCCCGTCCGGTCGCCAGAGACCGGAAACAGAGGTCCCCGTCGATATTGAGATCCTTGCGGCCGGTGCTGGGCGAGGTCGACGCCTGTTCCAGAATCGATCCTTCGACCGCCCAGTCATTGATGATGTTGATACCCCCGGATGGCGGCAGAATATTGCCGGCCGCGAACATGTTGGCGGCTGTGGCGGCGGCCAGCGGAGCCGGACGCAGGGTCGCATCGGTGGCGGCGAAACTGGTTCCGCAGAGATTGTCCTGAACCCTGAACCGGCCGGCATCCGACGGATAGGTATTGACGATCTGTTTGTAGGCCCCGGCATAGGTCATATAAGGCAGAAGGCCGTTTGCTTCGGCGAGGAAACCGTAGCTGTTGAGGATCGCCAGCGCCTCGGTCGCCTGCGCCGGCACTGTTGTTGAGGACAGAAGCCCCTTGTCTTTCAGCGAGGCGCAGCGGTTCGCCCGGACGGAGACGCCGGCCGGCGTCCCGGCGGGTTCGAGAGACTGCAAGGCGGTTCCGGTCAGCGAGGAGGCCAGGGCCGCGCAAGGCGCATAAAGTGCCTGCGCCGTATAGTAATCAACCATCGACCGGCTGTGGTCAGACAGAACGGCACCGTTGTAGGAGATGGTAAAAGCCCTGCTGGGCGTGGGTTGGATGTTCGGTTCGTCCGCGACGACCCCCCGGATCCATCCGGCGGCATCAAGTTCGGCGGCCTGGAGGACGGCGCCGCCGCCATTGGACACCCCGGAGGCGATGACAATGGTGTTGGCCGGCGTGAAACGCTGGGTCCCGCCTCCCAGATAGTCATTCAGGGCGAAAAAACCGAACTGGATCGATTGGAGGACATATCGCCCCCAGTTGGATTCGACGTTCTTGCCGGAGTGAGCCTGCTTGTAAGCGAACCGGTTGGGTTTCACGGCCGCGAAATTCTGCAGATCGAACGTTACCGGGGCTGCGAAATTGGTCAGCGCCCCGATCGTCGCGCGCGGCCCCAACAGCCCGCGGTCGTCATAGACAGTGTCGCGGGTGAGGTCGTGATAGGCGTTGCCGGTTCCCTTGTCGACATAGGCGACGGCACAGCCGTTGCGGAACGCCCATTCGCCGGTCGAGCCCACCGCCCCGTAAATATTCCGGGATCCCGACGCCGGCCCGGTCACAAGACAGGGCGAGGCGGTGTTGAACGTCGCCGGAATTTGCACCATGACGGTCTGGAAATTCGCCCCCGTGCCGTCATCGGCCAGGGCCAGATATTCCCGTCCCGCAACCAGTCCCTGACTGCCGGTGTCCCGGTAAGACGCGTCGAGATTGGGTCCCCAGAGGACGCCATAGCCACCGCCGGGGGTCATATCCACCAGTCCCCGGTAGGCATTCCAAAGGGCATTGCGGCGCAACTCGGCCACAGTCGGACTGAGTGGATTGGCATAGGACGGCGCGACCGCCTGGGCAAGGCCCGTGGCACCAAGACCGGCCGACAGCAGATCGTTGCTCTGCCCGTCATAGTCTGTTGAGATCAAAGTGCCGGGAACGACGAAGCCGGGCAAAGATTGCGCGACCGCGGCGGAGCTGACGAGGGCCAGCGCCGCCCCCGCGACTATTCTTCGAATCATTTTCTCCTCCGTGTAAAAACCGTCATTTAAAATTTGCGGTTTTATTCTTGCGTCGGAGCAGTGTGTCTGATGTTGTCGTGACCCGCCACCGGAATCTGATCAAAGGATCAGGAATCACTTTAAGAATATTTCAACTAATACGTGACGTAAAAAATGGCTTTGATTGCTTCCTGAATTGACATTTTCGGCAGATTTGATGCCATCCAGACCAACCGCCTGGAAACGTTACCGTTGCATGACAACAGTCCTCCCAAGGTCGCCCGCGCCCGATTCCTGAGCGCCGCCGCGCCTTCCGCGCCGCCAAGGCGTCCGGACGGTCACAACAATCATGGGTAGTCGTTTTTTTAGGAAATCGCGGAAGCTCGCCCGTTGCGGGGCGGAAGGACGTTCGGGCGCCCGGGGAGACCCCGGCGTCCATCCGGTACCGGTGTCGCACGCCGGTGGGCAAGTCCGCGGCTGAGCCCCCTTGCCGCCGAACAGCCTGTGGCAACGGCAGACCGCCGCCAATCCGTCAAAGTCCGGCCAGGGCCGGTCGAGGCCCGGGAGGTTCGGAGAAATCCTTGGCAAGCCATGCCCGATCCGGCGCTGATCGGTCCCGATCAGCGCCGGATCGTCGTCACAGCCAGCCGTCGACCAGCGCGCGCAGCTTGCCGAGATCTTTGGCGAAAGCGCGAATGCCCTCGGCCAGTTTCTCGGTTGCCATCGCATCCTCGTTCATCGCCCAGCGGAAGGCTTTCTCGTCGAAGGAGAGACGGGCCGGCATCGGATCGGACCGCCCCGGAGCCAGGCGGCGGGCCAACTCCCCCTGGTCGTTCGAAAGCGCGTCGAGAAGCGCTGGCGACACGGTCAGCCGGTCGCAGCCGGCCAGGGCCTCGACCTCCGCGGCGGACCGGAAAGACGCTGCCATCACCACGGTCTGGATGTCATAGGCCTTGAAGTAATCGTAAATCCGGCGCACCGACAGAACGCCCGGGTCCTCTTCCGGCCCGAAGGCTTTTCCCGTCGCTTTCACATGCCAGTCGAGAATGCGCCCGACAAAGGGGGAAATCAGGAAAACGCCGGCGGCGGCGCAGGCAACCGCCTGGGCAAGCGAGAACACCAGGGTCAGATTGCAGTCGATCTCTTCCTGTTGCAGCGCCTCGGCGGCCTGGATTCCCTCCCAGGTGGCGGCAACCTTGATCAGGATCCGGTCGCGGCCGATTCCGCGTTCGGCATAGGCACCGATGATCTGACGGGCTTTGGCGATCGTCCCTTCGCGGTCGAAGGACAGATCGGCATCCACTTCGGTGGACACGCGGCCCGGCACCAGCGACGCGAGTTCCGCACCGACCGTGATGGCGATCCGGTCCGCGACCGCCCGCACCACGGCTTCCCGGCTGCCGCTGCGGGACCGCCCCCAGCGAAGGGCCTCCGCCACCGTTTCGGCATGCGAGGGCAGTTCCACCGCCTTCAGCACCAGGGTGGGGTTGGTCGTGCAGTCCACAGGTTGAAAGGTTCGGATGGCATCGATGTCGCCGGTATCCGCAACGACCGTCGACATGCCACGGAGTTGGTCGAGCTTGGAAGACACGTCTGTTTTCCCTTTCCGCTGTTGGGGCATCGCCGGCGCGGACCGCCGGCCGGCGTCGAACGAAACCCAGCGTAACCCTTTGGCGCCCGCGCTTATACCGCAAAGAGCGAATGGGGTACGGAACGCCTCCACCGGTCATTCCTTGGGCGACAAGGCCTCGATGATCCGGCATTGGGCGATCGAGCCTGAACCGCATTGATCGATCATGCTGTCGAGTTCCCGCCGTAAGGCCTGCAAATCAGCGATCTTCCGGTCAACTTCGGCCAGATGCTCCTTGGCGATCGCGTCGACCGCGTCGCAGGACCAGTCCCGATGCAAGGCGAGATCCAGAAGTGCGCGGACCTGATCCAGGGAGAACCCGAGATCGCGCGACCGGCGCACAAAACTCAGGCGGCGCAGATGGTCCTGACCGTAGCTGCGGTAATTGCCGGCAGTGCGCACGGGTTCGGCCAGCAGCCCGATCTTTTCATAATAGCGAATGGTCTCAACCTTGCTGTTGGTCCGCCGGGCCAGTTCGCCGATCGTCATCGATAGGTTCGTCATCGCTTGACTCTGTAGTTACTCCAGGGTCCATATGAGCTGTCACGTCGAATTTGTCGAGGTGACATTATGGCCAACGCCAGTCTGTTGACGCTGCGCATCGAAGGCATGGACTGCGGGTCCTGCGGGATCAAGATCGAAAACGCGTTGAACCGCCTGCCGGGAATCGATGCCGTTCGCCTGAACTTTCTGGCTCAGATCCTGACCTGTTCCCTGGACGAAAGCCGGACCCCGCGCAGCCGGGTGGAGAAGGAAATCCGCGCCCTGGGATTCACGCCTTTTCCTCTATCCTCTCCGGATACCCCGGAAGATCGCGACACGCCGGACAGCCCGCCGGGCTCAGATCAGGGCGAGGGATGCGGCCACAAGCATGAGCACGGGCATGAGCACGGGCATGAGCATGAGCATGAGAATGGGCATGGGCATGGGCATCCCGGAGGTCATGCCCATGGTGGCTGCTGCCATGGCGACGACTGCCGGACGGAAGGCCGGAAAACCGCGGGGGCGCAGAAGGCCATCCCGTCACCGGCCGCTCCCGCCTGGTGGTCCACGGCGAAGGGACGACAGGCGCTGGTCAGCGGCGTTCTGCTGGCGGCCGCCTATGGCCTCTCCCTGGTCTGGCCGCAGCCCTGGATGTTCGCCGCCGCCGCCCTGATCGGCGTTCTTCCGGTGGCCCGTCACGCCCTGGCGGGAATCAGGACGGGAACGCCCTTCGGCATTGAAACATTGATGGTGGTCGCGGTCGCCGGTGCCATCGCGATTGGCGAGACGGAGGAGGCGGCGGTCGTCGTATTCCTGTTTTCGGTGGGGGAGCTTCTGGAAGGGATCGCAGCCGGACGCGCCAGGGCGGGTATCGCCTCCCTGGTCAGCCTCATTCCGCAAACGGCGCGCCGCCGGCGGGGAGAGACGATCGAGACGATCCCGGCCGACCGGCTTGCTGTCGGGGACATCGTGCTCGTCAGTCCGGGCGAACGCGTGCCGTCGGATGGCATTGTCATCAGGGGCGACTCCGATGTCGATGAAGCCGCGATCACCGGGGAATCCACCCCGGTCACCAAGGGGGCCGGCGCACCTGTCTATGCCGGCAGTATCAATGCCAACGGCAGCCTGGAGATCGAAATCACCCGTGCGGCGGCGGACAACACGATCTCAAGGATCGTTCAACTGGTCGCCGAAGCCCAGGCGGCGAAAGCGCCGACCGCCCGCGCGATCGAACGGTTCAGCCGCTGGTATACGCCGGCGGCCATGATCGTGGCCCTGCTGGTTGTCACGGTCCCGCCCCTGGTGCTGGGCGCCCCCTGGACGGTCTGGATCTATCGCGGGCTGTCCGTCCTCCTGATTTCCTGCCCCTGCGCCCTGGTGATCTCGACACCGGCCGCCATCGCGTCGGGTCTGACCGGCGCGGCCAGGCGCGGCCTGCTGATCAAGGGCGGGCAGGCGCTGGAGATGCTGGGACAGATCAGGACCGTCAGTTTCGACAAGACCGGCACGCTGACCGAGGGACGCCCCCGCATCACGGGGCTGTTCCCCGTCGGCGCCGACGGCGACGAGGTGCTGGTCAAGGCCGCCGCCGTGGAACAGGGATCCAGCCACCCCCTCGGCCGGGCCATCGTTGCCGAGGCCCGGTCGCGCGGTCTTTCGGTTCCCGAAGCGGAGGACCGCGCGGCGCTTCCCGGCAAGGCCGTCACGGGCCGCCTGGAGGGGAGGCTGATCTCGGTCGGCTCGCCCCGTCATTCCTCCCCGCTCGCCGGGATCGGAACCGCCCAGGATGGAGGCGCAGACGGGTTCGCGACCTTGCCCGACGATGTGGCCCGGACCCTGGAAAACCAGGAAACCGCCGGACAGACGGTCGTTCTGGTCCGGGAGGACGGTCGCCTGCTGGGCCTGATCGCGCTTCGCGACGAACCGCGCTCCGATGCCCGCGAAGCGCTGGCCGCGCTCCGGTCGCTTGCGATCCGTCCGGTCATGCTGACCGGAGACAACGCCCGGACGGCCGCGGCGATCGCCCGCGATCTGGCGATCGACGCCCGGGCCGAACTGATGCCCGATGGCAAAAGAGCGGTGATCGCCGACCTTGTGGCCGAGGCCCCGGTGGCCATGGTGGGGGACGGGATCAATGACGCGCCCGCCCTTGCCGCGGCCTCGGTCGGAATAGCGATGAGCGGAGGCACCGATGTGGCGCTGGAGACAGCCGACGTGACGCTGATGCACAACCGCATCCTGGGTGTCGCCGAACTGATCGCTCTTTCGCGTGCCACGATCGGCGTGATCCGCCAGAACATCGGTGTCACGCTGGCGCTGAAATGTCTTGTCCTGGTGACCGCCCTGATCGGGATCACGCCGCTCTGGATGGCGATTCTCGCCGACACGGGCGCCACCGTCCTTGTCACCGCCAATGCGCTCAGGCTGATCCGGTTCCGCTGGAACGCCATGCCGGCCTGACCTCCGGTCGGACGCCCCGGCCGGGCATCCCCGTTCGGCCTCGCCGGGTCATGTCTCCCGTCGGCCGGATCATAGGGGATCAATGCGGGTGGGATCGATAATCAGCACCACGCCGTCCGCGTCCAGGGCCAGCGCAGCCAATCCCGGCAGGCGGGTCCGGGCAGCCAGAAGGACCGGCAGGGGATGAATGGACGCCGCGGGGAGGCTGTCGACACGGACGTCCCCGGCGAACTCCAGAAGCCGCTGCCCGCCCCCCATCGAAACGTCAAGAAGGCAGCGGCCGGCAGCGCCGCCGCCAGCCAGTCCGAGCCAGCTCTCGACCGACAGTTCCCGGTCCGGGACCGCAGGGCGCATGGCCAGCACATGGCGCGCCTCGATCGCGAAGCGGGCACCGGCGGCCTCGAAACGGACAACCCGTAACGCGTCCCCGTCCGACACGATCCTGGTCACCCCAGACCCGCACGGTAGGCCTCGAACATCCGTCCCAGGCCCAGCACCGTCACAACCCGATCGCGATAGCTCATGATTCCGGTGACGACGGCACGGCGGCTTTCCGGCACGGTCTGCGGCGGCGCCTGAATCCGGCTTTGCGGGACATCCATCACTTCCTCGACCGCATCGACCCGGACGCCGGACCGCATGCCTCCCGCCTCGCATAACAGAATCCGCCGCCCCCGGTCCGCCGGCGGCGCGATCCCCAGCAGGCCGCGCAGGTCGATGACCGTCTCGATGTCGCCGCGAACATTGATGACGCCGTCCATCGAGGCCGGACAACCCGGAAGATAGAACACCGGACAATCCGGCAGGACCTCGCGGACGAGGTCTCCGGGCACGGCGAACCATTCCTCACCAAGGGCGACGACCACCAGCTTCACCTCGGGTTCATCGACCGAAACGACGGTACCGTTCCGCTTCTCACGATCGGCGAGGATCCGGTCCAGCGACAGCTCACCGCTCGCCTCAGCCATGTCCGATATCCTCCCTGCGTCCCACCGCCACCGATGGAGCGGCGGGCGCCATCCTCTCCCCGGACGGCACGCCGCCCGGATCGCCGTCCCCGGCATACCCTTCGCAGACCCGGTTTCGTCCTGACCTTTTGGCCCGGTACAGCGCCTGATCGGCCGTTTCCATCAGATGGTCCGAGGGGACCGCCGGAAAACCGGCGATGCCCGCGCTGAAGGTGCAGGAAAATCCCTGCTCCCCCGCCTGGAACGACAGACGGCCGAAATCCTCGCGCAGGCCGTCGATGATGGTGCGCGCTTCGGCCGGGCCGGTGTCCTGCATGATCACAGCGAACTCCTCGCCGCCATAGCGCCCGACCAGATCGGAGTGGCGCAGTCGCTGCTGCAACAGCCTGGACAGCGCGACCAGCACCTGATCCCCGGCCGGGTGACCGAAACTGTCGTTGATTTCCTTGAAGTGGTCGATGTCCAGCATCGCAAGACTGACCTTGCGCGACTCCCGCGCAGCCGTCGCCAGGGTCGCCGAAAGATACTGCGACAGGAAAGTATGATTGAAGAGGCCGGTCAAGCCGTCCCGGACCATCAGGGACCGCAGGGTCCTCATTCTTTCGGCCCGCACCGCCACCGCGCTGATCAGGTCGTCGGGCTGGATCGGCTTGGTCAAAAATCCCTCGGCCCCGACCTTCAGGGCCGAAACCTGCATCACCTTGTTGGTCTCGTTGGACAGGAACACGATCGGCAGGCTGAGAAAATCGGGAATCTGCCGGATGATTTGCGCCAGATCGCGGCCACTACATACCGGCATATACATGTCCATCAGAACCAGATCCGGACGGAATTCGGCCAGCACGGACAGAATCGACGACGGTTCGTGCAACAGCCGCACGGTCATCCCCGCCTCCGACAGGATCAGTCCGTGGTACTGTGCAACCTCCGGTTCGTCGTCGACGACAAGAACGCGATAGGGCTCCGGCTTCTCACGGTCGGTCAGCACATCCAGGGTCTCGACCAGTTCGGTCGCCTTGACCGGCTTGGTGAAATAGGCCTGCCCCCCCGCCTTGACCGCGCGCAACCGCGCCTCGAAATCCTTGCGGGCCGACAGGAACACGACCGGCGGCGGCGAAGGAAGTTCGCGGCGCATGCTTTCGATGATCTCGGTCCCGGCGTTCATGCCGTTCGGAAACATGATATCCATGATCACGGCGTCCGGCGTTTTGACGATCACCGCCGCGCGCAGGGCTCCGGTATCGGCAAAGGACACCACCTCATAGCCGAAACAGACCAGTTGCGCGGCAATCTGCTGTCCCGCCAGATCGTCGTCGTCGCACAGGAAGATCCGCTTTCCGTGCGACATTCCGGGATGGCTTCCCCCCACGGCGGCCAGCGTCTGCGCGTCGCCGCTTTCCGCGTTGGCGAGGATGGTTTCCGCCGCCAGAAGTTCGATCCGGTCAAAAAGGGCGATCAGTTCGTCGGCGATCCGGCCCGCATCAGAGAGAGGCCCGCCCCCGTCCCGGAACGCGGTGATCACCGCCTGACCGATCCCGGCCTGAAAACTGATCTCCTCGAACCCGAAGGAGGCTCCGGTTCCCTTGATGGTATGAAAGATCCGGTGCACCTCGTCGAGCGCGTCGGAAGAGACGGCCAGGGACGCCGAAAGGGTCCGGCCGCTCGCCGCCATCTGCGGCAGGCGGTCGAGGAAGGACTGCCTCAGTTGCCGCACCTTGGCGCGCAAGCTCGATTTCGGCCCGTCTGTTGTGAGGGGGGTCATTGCCTCGCGGCCCCCCGGCCGGCCATGGCCGCCGCTATGGCGTCGATCAGCGATGTTTCCAGCGTGAAGTCCTTGGCAAGGCAGCCATCCAGGCGCGGCTCCGCCGCCAGCACCGGCCCGGGGTCATCGCCGGTCAACAGGATGAAGGGAATTCCGTCTCCCTGATCCCTCAGGTTCCGGAACAGATCGACGCCGCTCACCAGCGGCATATGCATGTCCGAAACCACGAGATCGAAAGGATCCCCCCCCTTCTGACGCCCCTCGTCCAGACGGTCCGCGGCCTCGACCGCGTCACCGGCCAGAACGACGGTATGACCCGCATCCTCCAGGACCGCCGACGTCATCTCCCCGGCCAGCGAATCGTCGTCCACCACCAATATTTTCATGGCTCACCGAGCCCCCTCTCCCTCTCAGCCCAGAAGACTGTGCAGTGTGTCCACCAGACTGTTCTGATCAAAATCACCTTTGACGATGTAGGCATCGGCGCCCACCTCGATGCCGCGCCGCTTGTCCTCCTCCTTCTGCCGGGAGGTGACAATGATGATCGGTGTGTCGCGATAGCGCTCATCCTGCCGCAGGGCGGCCGTCAAGGAGAAGCCGTCCATATGGGGCATCTCGACGTCCGTCAGAATGGCGTCGAACGCTTCGCTCTGCGCCTTGGCCAGTCCGTCACGCCCGTCTTCCGCCAGGGTCACGACATAGCCATGCGCTTCCAGCACGTCCTTTTCGATTTCACGGGTGTTGAGAGAATCGTCGACCACCAGGATATGAGCGCCTTTCAGGGCGGTCTCGTCCGAAGCCACCCTGACCGCGCCGTCGCGGGCGCGGGCCGCCAGAGACAACAGGGCCGGCGTATGGAGAATGCTGATCAGACGATTGCGCCCGTCCATCACCATCCCGGCGACCAGCGGCAGATGGCGCAGATGGGCGGGCAGCGGCTTGATCACCATGTCGCGCTCGTCCAGCAGGTCGTCGACCGCGAGCGCCAGCTTGCCGTTACGGACCGACACCACCACGAGAAGAACGGTCTCCCGCCGTTTTCCCTGATCCTGAAGCCCCAGAAGGGAGGCCAGCGGAACAACCGGCACGAATTCATTGTCGAGCACGACCGCTTCACGCCCGGCCGCCAGCAACAGCCGGCCGGCCGGGACCTCGATCAACTGGGCCACATACTGGCCGGTAAAGCCGAAGCTCTCACCGCCGGCGGAGACGAGCAGCACCCGCATGACCGCCAGCGACAACGGCAGACGCAGCATGAAGGTCGTCCCCCGGCCGGGCTCCGTATCGATCGAGATCACGCCTTGCATTTCGTCGACGATGGTGCGCTTCACCACGTCCATTCCGACACCGCGACCGGAAATCTCCGTGATGATCGAACTGGTGCTGAAACCGGGGGCGAAGATCAGATCGATCAGTTCCGATTCCGACATCGCTCCCGCCTGGGCGGCGGTGATCAGCCCCTTGCGCAGGGCCTTGTCCCTGATATCGGCGATGGCCAGTCCCCGTCCGTCATCGGCAATGCCGATGACCACCCAGCCGCCATCCTGCCTCGCCTCGATCCGGATCGTTCCATGACGGGGCTTGCCGGCGGCGATCCGCTGGTCCGGCGACTCGATCCCGTGATCGACCGCATTGCGCAGAATATGCAAAATCGGATCGCCGAGGCCGTCGATCAATTGCCGGTCCAGTTCGATCTCCGTCCCGGTCACGACGCAGTCGACGTCCTTGTCGAGCGACCGCCCGAGATCCCGGATCAACCGCGCCGCCGGGTCGAGGACGACGGCCAGCGGCAGCATCCGCATCACCAGAGCCTTGGCGTGCAACTCCTCCATCAGCCGTTCCTGGATCGAGACATCGTCGCGCAGATCCCGGATGAAGCCGGTGATCTGGGGAACCGCCGGACCGTCAGTCATCCGCCGGCCGATCTGGCGGATGTCCACCAGACGCTGGCGCAGCCGCGCATGGCTTGACACCACCTCGCCCATCAGACGGATCAGTTCGTCCAGCCGGACCAGCGGCACCCGCACTGTTTCCGACGATTTGAGGCGGATTTCGGGGGTCTCCACCGATGGCGGTTCGGCGGTCGCGGCCGCAGGCGCCGGCTCCGGCAGCGCCGCGGCCGGAGCGGCCGTGTCTCCACCGGATGCCGGCGCAGAAGGGGTTTCGCCGGCCGGGGACCCGGCGCCGGGCCCCGGCTGAAGGACCTCGCCCAGGGCGGCGATCAGATCGGGGCCTGCGGCGGCCGGTTCGCGTCCTTCAGCGACGGCCTCCACCTGCGCCGCCACGGCGTCCACCGCACGCTGCAACAATCGCCGCAGGTCGCCGTCAAACAGCAGCACGCCATCCCGCAGCGCACCCAGGATATCCTCTGTCCGGTGAGCCAGATCGGCGATGGCCATCAGCTTCAGCATCCGCGCCGATCCCTTGACGGTGTGGGCGGAACGGAACAGCGCATTCACGGTCTCGCCGTCGGCGGGATTGCCGGCGAGCACGGTCAGCCCCTCGTCCAGGCGCCGCAGATGGTCCCGGGATTCCTCGACAAAGCGGGCGATGAAGCGTTTAACGTCCAGCGCCATGGCCTATCTCCCGGCCTTGGCGGCGTGACGCGGCTGAAGATGGCGTTCGCACAGGAACACGACCTCCGGCACAGGAAGATTGAGAGGCAGCAGCAGCCCGCCGTCCGGATCCGGATTGGTCCTGATCTGTTGCAAGGCGACACGGTAGCACCGTTGTGCCTGCGCCGGAACATCCTCGCCCCGATACAGATCGCCCAGGTAAAAATGCACCGGCCAGCAGACCTGCCGGCAGTAGACCGCCTGGCGGAACCAGCGGATCGCCTCCGCCGGGCGCCCGTCCCATTTTGCCGCCAGCCCCAGCAGCACCATGGCGTCAACGGACCATTCGTCGGCCTGCAATGCCCGATCCGCCAGCAAAGCCGCCCCTGAAAAATCACGGGCCATCAATTGGCCATATCCCTCCAGCACCAGAAGCGCCGGATCATCCGGAACCGGCGGCGTCGCGTCGCCCGCAGCCGCCCGTCCGCGGGATAACAGAACCCTGGCCTGTTCAAAGTGTTTCTCACGCAAAAGGGAACGGATCCGGTCCAGGTCCGGCGGCATTTGCGCGGGCGACGACGGCGCGACGGCGGCATGCGGGGCGAAGACCAACGGGGATGCGAGTCCTCCGATCGGCAGAACCCGGCCCGGCATGGAGGAGGTGTCGCTCCCGGCCTCCACCGGCATCGCGGGCGGGCGGGCAACGACGTGCGGCAGAGGTGGGACGACCGCCTGACGGCCGGGATCACGGGCGAAGTGGAACGCGCCGTCCTCCTCCACCATGGTCAGCACACCCAAATCGTTCGCCAGCGTTTCGGCCGCCCCCGTGATCAGCAGACCCCGGTGCGACATCGCATCGCGCAATGTCGCCAGAATTTCCCGTCGCGTCGGTTCATCGAAATAAATCGAGACATTCCGGAAAAAAACGACGTCAAGATCCTCGAATCCCGGTGGCAGGCTGCCCGCCCTCAGATTGACATGATGGAAACGAACCATCGACGCGACCTGGGGATCGATGGCATATCCACCGTCCGACATGCGACGGAAATAACGCCCCCGCAACGGCGCCGGCAGAGCGCGGAACGAAAACGGGCTGAAGCGCCCTTCCCGGGCCCGGGCCAGGGCATAATGATCGATGTCGCCGGCGACGATCTCAACCAGACGGACCACCGATTCGCCATAGCGTTCCAGAAGGGCGATGGCGATGGAATAAGGTTCTTCACCGGTCGAACAGCCGGCTGAGAAAATGCGGACGGGAAGACGGGCGTTCTCCTCCGCCAGCATTCTGGGCAACAGACGGTCCACCAGCAGGTCGAGCTGCTCGGGTTCACGAAAAAAATAGGTTTCATTGATGGTCAGAAGACTGATGAATTCCTGGAACTCATCCTCCCGGGCCATCAGCGTTGCAAAATAGAGCGCCGGCGCACCGGCTCCGGTCGCCGCCATGCGACGGTCGATGGCCTCCACCAGTGTCTCCTCGGCCAGTCCGTCGAGGACCAGACCGCACCGCTCGCGGATCATCTCCTTGAAGGGGACCAGATCGACGGGGGGCGTCATGGCACCCCCCCAACCGGCAGCCGCGGCAGACCGGCAAGGAGATCGGCCAGGGCGTCGAGCGGCAGAACCCGCTGCACCCATCCCTTTTCGATCGCGATGGCGTTCATCCCGAAGATCACCGAACTGGCCTCGTCCTGGGCCAGGGTCATGCCGCCGGCGGCCCGGATTGCCTCCATGCCGCTGACACCATCCGATCCCATTCCGGTCAGGATCAACCCCATCGCCTGCCGTCCGCAGGCCTGCGCGACACTGGTCAGCAGCGCGTCGCAACTGGGCCGGTAGACCTGCCCGGGCTGGCGGGGAGAAAGGTCAATCCGCCGGAACTTCGAGACCGTCATATTGTGTTCGGACGGAGACAGATAGACGACGCCGGGCGTCAGGGACTCCCCCGCCCGTCCCAGCCGGACCGGCAGACGGGTGATCGATGCCAGCCAGTCGACCAGTCCCGGGGCAAAACCGTCGGCGATATGCTGGGCGATGACGATGGGGCTTGCGAATCCGGGCGACAGCCGGCCCAGGATATGGGCCAGCGCCTGCGGCCCGCCGGTCGAGGCCGCGATGGCGACCACCCGCTCCGCCCCGGATGCCCCGGCCGCTGTCACCGGGGCCGACGATTGCGGGGCCAGGGACTGCGGGGTAAGGGACTGCGGGGTAAGGGACTGCGGAGACCGCGGCGCGTCGGCCGTGTCCGGCGACACCCGGCGGATCCGCACATGGGTGATCACAGGAATGCTGGCCACCAGACGCGCCTTGTCGACAAAATCGGCAATGTCCGACGCCGAAACACCCGGTTTGCTGACCACCTCGATGGCGCCCCGGGCGACCGCGGTATAGGCCTTCTGGGCATCGGCGACACTGGAGACCACGAGGATAGGGACGGCCTTCACCCCCATGATCTCCTCGATGGCATCAAGCCCGCCCATCACCGGCATCTCAAGATCCATGGTGATCAGATCGGGCCTCAGCCTCTGGGCCTGGATCACCGCGTCGCGGCCGTTGCCGGCCTCGGCGACAACCTGGAAGCCTCCATCATCCTCAAAAATGGACCGCAGCATCGCACGGGCAAGACTGCTGTCGTCAACGATCAGGACGCGGATGGGAGCGGCCATCGGCCAGATCCCCTCAGGCCGTCTGAATGGTGGAGCGCAAAGAGCGGGTGGTTGTGCCGGCACCCTCTCCGCCGGCCCCGCCATCGAGCTTGAAATGATCGACGAGATCGTCGAGTTCGGCCGACATGCGGGCCATATCGCGACTGATCTCCGAGATGCGCGCGATCGACTGCGCCGTGTGACTGCTGGCCGACACGATCTCGCGCAGCGCCACCACCACCTGATTGCTGGCGGTCTTCTGCTGCTGGGTCGACAGCGAGATCTGCTGCGCCGCATTGGTCGTCTGGCGCGCCGCCCCGACCATCGTGCCCAGCAGCGTCGCGGTGTTGGCGGTCGCCGCCATGCCGTCCGCGGTTCCCGTCACACCTTTTTCCGACGTGATGATCAGACGGCTGATGGAATCCTGAATCTGGCTGATCTTGGTTTCGATCTCGCCGGTGGAATCGGTGACGCTGTCGGCAAGCCGGCGGATCTCAGCGGCGACGACGCCGAACCGCCGTCCGGCCTCGCCGGCGCTGGCCGCCTCAAGCGCGGCGTTGAAGGCGATCAGCTTGGTCTGGTCGGCAATGGTGTTGATGATGCCCATCACCTTGCTGATTTCCTTGGACCGGGTGCCCAGTTCCATGATCTCGGCGAGGCTGGTCTGGTTGTCCTCCTGGATCTCCCTCATCTTCGTCATGACCAGATCCATCGCCTGGGCCCCCTTCTTGCTTTCCTCCCAGGTCTGATTGGCGATGTCGACGACGGATTTCGAATGTTCGGCGATCTGGGTGGAGGAGGCCGACAGTTCCTCCGTGGTGGAGGTGATTTCGGCAACAGAAGCGGACATCTGGCTCGACGTGGCCGCCTGCCCTTCCACCGCGCCGGAAATCTCCTGCGCGGCCTTATGCACGGCGACGGCATGCGACCGGAGTTCGACCACCAGGCTGTGCAGTTGTGAGCGCATGTCCTGGGCTGCGTGCCCCAGGCGCCCGACCTCGTCCGCGCCTTTCAGGGCGATGTCCACCGACAGATCACCACGCGCCACCCGGTGAACGCCGTCAACCAGGATCTGGAGGCGGCCGGTGATGTTGCGCGCCGCCAGAGCAGCCAGCGACAGCCCCACGGCCAGGGCGATCGCCGCCATCAAAAGCGCGGTGGACCGCGCATCCGACAGGGCCCCGGCGAAACGGCCGCGATCCTGCGCAAGCTCGATCACGCCGATCCGGCGGCCGGAGAAATCGACCAGCGGCGCCGCATAGACCGCACGCCCCGCGCCCGCCCCGGTCTGAACCTCGGCAAACAGGGGCTCGGAGGAAAGAACCTTGGCGATCTTCGCCGCTGGCAACAGGGATGCCCCCCCCATGGTGGAGGCGAAGGTGGTCATTTTATCGCCTTCAAACAGATAAAGGGCGACATCAACGTCGCGCCTGGCCTTGAACGCGTCGAAGAAACCCTGGCCGAAGCCGGCGCCGAACTCGACGGACCCCAGCGGGCGCCCTCCCGGCCCGGTCACGGGAACCACCCCCCGGATCCCCAGGCCGGCGACGCCGCCCTCAAGCCCCTGGGTCGGCTTATGGGTCTGGTTGGTACGAACCACCGTCTGGCGGAAAGAGGAGAGGTCGTCGCCGAACCGCTCAGGCTTGTGAACGCGCAGAAGGGAGACGGCCGACGGCGTATGGAACTGGAACTGGTCGATCCCGAACTCCCCCGCCAGTGCCTGGAAAGCCGGCTGATACAGGGAAAGCAGTCCCGCCCGGTCGTTGGCGGCGACCCGGTCCTGTGTCACCGACAGGGAGGCCACCAGCGTCGCCAAAGCCTCCGACATGCGGCTTTCCTGCGCAATGCTGTCCGACAGGGCGCGGAAATGTCCCTCCAGCTCACTATGTTCGGCGGTCGTAATCACCGTCTCCATCGTGCGCAGATTGCTGTAGGTCAGCACGGCCGCGACCAGAAGGATCGCCCCACCGGTCGTCAGCATCAGCTTCGTGCCGAGGTGGAGATTATGGAACAAGCTCATTTGCGCATACGCTCCCGCTGCTGGCCCCCGCGTTTCAGCACGAGGACCGTCCCCGACAACCCGGCCCTGCTCTGTTGGCTTGGGGGATGTGGCGAAATTCCCGGTCTTGAGGTCGGCGATTTTAGATGGTTTGTTGCCCATGACCACAAGAGAATCACGTTCATGAAGCGATGATCACCGCTTACTGGATCATTATTGCCCTGCCCGCCGCCGGGTAATGCGCCGCGATCCAGTCGGAGAACGCCTCGCACATCGCGGTCTCGGACCGGTGGTTGTCGGCCAGAAGATCGGCGCCGTCCACGATCCGGATCGTCGCGTCGAGGCTTGGAAATTCCTCAAGCGGAGGACGCGGACGAATTTCCGCGGCGGCGATGGCCGCCGCTGCCTCACTCCAGGCATCATCGACGGTCCGGTTGCAGACCTCCGCCAGATAACGGGCTCCGAACCCCTCGCCGGTCAGCGACCGCAGAGTGGCATCGTGGGAGACACTGTTGCCCGGCGCCCAGTAATGCCGGGCCAGAAGCGGGCCGATCCGGGGATTGTCGGTCAGATAGCCGAACGTTTTAAGGAAATGAGCGCGGGTCTGGTAGACCGCCATATTCGCCAGGAGATACCCGTGGTAGGACGCAGCGGATTCCTGATTAAGCAGATGCGGGATCGCCAGCAGCGGACGTGGAGACGGTGACACGCCGAGGATCCGTTGCTCCATGCTCCGAGCAAGCGCCAGAACGGCGTCAGGCGTCCGCTCCTCGTCGGACATGGCATAAAGGGCGCGCTCGAAATAGGGCACAACAAGAATTGAGCGCTCCTGGAACGCACGGAAGGGCTGGGTCGCCTCGATCTGCGCCCGGATCAGCTCGTCCGGAATGGGATTGCCGGCATCGTCGACGGCGTAAAGCTTCAACCAGTCGCCGTCCTCGAGAAGGCTGTCGCAGAACATCGACTGGGTCTCGGCATAAGCCATCGAGGTTGGCGGGAACTCCTGCGAGAAACAGGGCGCATTGCCGGTCACATTGGCGAAGTGGGCCGCGTGCCCTCCCTCATGGAACAGTGTTTTAATCGCACGGGCGCCGCTTCCCACCTGATCCGGGCGGCCTTCCGCGGTGAAATTGATATGACCGGCCACCCAGCGTCCGTCACCGTCGAAAAACGCCGGAACCGGACCGTGGCAGAAACCGTTCTGGTATTTGCCCTTCCGCTCCAGCAGATCAAGCTGCAAAACCGCGCCACGGTAGGTGATACCCAGACGCCGGAAACTCTCGACCCAGCGGTCGAGCGCTTTCGAAAAGGGCAAATAGGGATCCATGCGCCGCACGACGCCGCCGCTCATATGAAAGCGCAGATTGAAGGGCGCCAGGGCTTCGGCCCCCTGTTCCGCCACCAGCGCGTCCAGGGTCCGGCTGTTCGCGTCGCGGGTACGGACCTCGAAATCCTCCAGGATCGCGAATAGCTGGGCGGTGGTCATGCGCTCGTTCTTCGCCACCTTGTAGTCGAAATAGGTGGCATACCCGAGGGCGCGGGCCAGGGCATTGCGCTTGGCAACGATGTCGGGAAAGCCGTTGTCGAGAACCCACCGCTCCAGCCCCATCAGCGCGTCATGCGAGCTTTTGCGCGCGACCCTGTCGGGATTGGTGCCGAGGTTGACCGTCGCGCTGGACAACGTCGCCTCTTCGGACCTGCCGGCCTCCGTCACATGCATCATCTGGAAGGAGGCGCGCTTCGCAAACAGTGCCGCCTCCATTGCGATCAGATCGGCCTGGAGGGATTTTGCCTCCTCCGTCTCGACGCTGTTACAGGCGAACAGCGCCTTCCACCCCTTGAGCCCCCGGCCCAGTTCCTCCTTTCCGGGAGCCTCCGGAAGACCCTCGAGCCGCCCCAGCAAGTCATCGACCCAGCTTCGCCGCGCCGGATCGGAGATAAAGGCCTTATAGGCGGTCTCGGCCTCCGCGAAAGCCGCGTGATCGTCACTGACGGCCATATAGGTCTGCCAGAACAGTTCCTCCTTGGCGGTATGGACGGCCAGATAGTCCTGGTTGAGACGGTCGAAAGCGGCGCGAATGCGATCCATGACGGGGCTCTTCCGGTTGATGGCGAGGGATCGGGGGCATTCCGGGGAATGCGTCGACAGAGCGGTCAATCTGATGACAGGCCGTCGCTTCGTCAAGGCGGGATGCCCGGACCGGCCGCCGGCCGGTTCGCCGGGACCCCCCGAAAATTCGGCATGAGGCCTTTGCCGGGAGCCGGCGTATGCTGCCGGGGGGATCCCCGGCACTCTGTCCAGCCGCCCCCCGGCCCACCGTCTCAGGAGCGCGCCCCGTGATTTTCCTTCTCAATCTTATCTGGCTGGTGTTCGGTGGCGGGTTCCTCGCGGCCGTCGGTTGGGCCGTCGCCGCCCTCCTCATGGCGGTCAGCATCATCGGACTGCCCTGGACACCGGCCGCCCTGCGCGTGGCCGAATATTCGCTGCTGCCGTTCGGACGGCGGATCGTGTCGGCGGGCGCGCCCCCCCTCAGCACCATCGGCAATATCCTGTGGTTTGTCGTCGCCGGCTGGTGGCTGGCGCTCGGCCACCTCTGTCTGGCCGCCGGTCTGTTCGTCACCGTCATCGGCATTCCCTTCGCCTGGGCCCATCTCAAACTCGCCCGGCTCACACTTGCTCCGGTCGGCACCGCGATAGAAACCGTCGGTTTACGCCTCCCCCGCCACTGACGTCGCCCAATCCCACAACCCGAAGGGGCAGACCAATGTCCGTGCCCCCGGATGCCCTTTCATCAGACCGCACGAAAGGCCGGATACGGCGCATCCATTTGCGCGAATAACCAAACCTTAAAAAAGGTAAATTTTTCCTGAAGATTCTACGCCAGGTTTCGTTCGTCCAGCCGTACCACCGTTGTAGCACATTGAGAATCGCGATCTTCTCCTTCTCGCAGAGCGACGGGGCTGTCCCGTAACGGGGGTTACCATGCCGGTGATTTCGACAAATAATGCGGCCAACTCCGCATTGAACTATCTGAACCGCAACTCAAGTCAGGAGACGAATCTCCTGTCCAAGCTGGCGTCAGGGTCACGCATCGTGCAGGCGTCCGACGATGCCGCCGGGCTTGCCATCGGCACGCAGTTGAACGCCAACGTCACGGTCTATCAGCAGGACCAGACCAACGTGCAACAGGGCACGGCCATCCTGCAGACCGCCGACGGCGCCCTGGCCCAGATCAGCAATGTGCTGCAGCGCATGATGGCGCTGGCGACTGAGGCCGCATCGGGCCAGGTTACCAACACCCAGCGCAGCCAGGACATCAACACGGAATACTCGCAGCTCAAGAGCGAGATCACCAGCATCGTCAGCAGCACGACCTATGCCGGTCAGACCCTGTTGTCGGGCTCGTTCCTGTCCAATGTGAAGTTCCTGGTCGGCACGCTGTCCACCAACTTCATCACCGTATCGGTGGCCTCGGTCTCGGTGACCGGCCTTCTGGGCTCATCCTCGACGGTCAGCACGGCCGCCGCGGCGCTCACCGCCATCAACAAGGTGAACTCGGCGATCAATACGATCACCCAGGACCGGGCGAAGATCGGCGCCTATGAATCGCAGTTCAATTTCAGCGGACAGGCCATCGCGACCAATATCCAGAACATCACCGCGGCCGCGTCGGTGGTGATGGACGCCGACGTCGCTCAGGTGAAGTCGCAATTGTCCTCGGTCGACGTGAAAACCCAGGCCTCCGTCGCGGCCCTGACCCAGGCGTCGCAACTGCCGCAGGAACTGCTGAAACTGATCCAGGCGGCCTGACGGCGGAACCGTCGGACAAGACCGACCCGGGCGGTGACGCCGGGTAGGGTCATCCCTGGCGGGGGGTTCTGTGGGAAGATGAAGGTGGCACCGGCACCGGCGCGAACGAAATGTCGTTCGCGCCGCAGCCGTTGCGGCAGACCGCCTCAGGCGGCGACAGGCTGCATGCGCCCGCTCGGCCGGGCTTTGCGGATGCCGTCCTTACCGGACGCCTTGGCGCGGTACATGGCAAGATCGGCGGCCCGCAAAAGCTGGTCCGCCGCAATGCCGTTGTCCGGGTAGGAGGCGAGGCCGACACTGGCCGTCACCGTCACTTCGGTTCCCATCACCAGAAACGGCTGGCGCAACACGTCGGTCAGCCGTTCGGCAAACCGTCGCATTCCCTGGGCAGAGTCGCCCCGCATCATCACCACGAACTCGTCGCCGCCGAGACGGCCGCCGCAATCGCTGGCCCGGATCATTCCGGATATCCGCCGTCCGACCTCGCGCAGCAACTGATCCCCGGCCTGATGGCCGTGCCTGTCGTTGATCCCCTTGAATCCGTCAAGATCGATGAAGGCCACACCGACCTTGCCCTGATCGCGCGCCGCCCCGGCCACCGCCTTTTCCAGATGTTCGACGAAACAGGCCCGGTTCAGCAGTCCGGTCAGGGGATCATGAACCGCCATCGCCCGGAGATCCCGCTCCACCGCATCCCGGCGGGCCGCTTCACGGGCGATCAGGGCATAAAGCAGGGCGGAACTCGCCAACAGGAAGACGACCATCTTACAGATACCGGCGTCCACAAGTTCCGCCGGCGCCATCTGGGCGAAAAACCAGTCTGCGCCGGAAATCCAGGCGGACCCTGCACACAGATAGGCCACGGTGATTTTTATGGCCGGACTCATTCCGATCATCCCAACATTGGATATCGAAAACATTTTCCATAGAAAGAGTGTATGATCAGTTAATATTTGCGCCCTGGTTGCTTCCTTTGCATGAAGAGGACGCAAGGCAAAGACCGGACACAGGAAATCCCGCCGCCGGATGCCCGATCGGCCGGACTGGCGAAGACGGACAGGAACAGCATCCGGCAGGACAGGACGGGGGAGCCCGTCGCAGTGACCGGTCCCCGGAAAGATCCGGGTCCAGGTCTATCGGGCGGCGCCTTTTCCGCCTTTGTCGCTGTCGGTCTCGGCTGGCGTCTGTCCGGGGACGAAACCACATTTCGGACAGGGCACGCCTTTCAGTCGTTTTGACTTGCGGCACGCCCCCAGCAGAGATCCCTTGGCGGACGACCCGCATCCGCGCTCTCTGATTTCCCAGCGGCGACTGCCGCACCAGGGACATCCGGACAAACAGTCAGGACATTTCTCCAAGACGCTTTCCTCCTGTTCCCCCCCACCCCCAGGGAATCCGGAAACGGCGCCCTCTGGCGGCCGGACCGATGGGGGGACGGGTTTTAAGGACCTGTCGCGATATCATCGCTCCAAGCCCTTGCGCTTTCCTCTGCCGCTTCCGCTCCGCGAAAGCGGGGCTCAAACGCCGCTCGGGCTTAAGGACCTGTCGCGATAACATCGCTCCAAGCCCTTGCGCTTTCCTCTGCCGCTTCCGCTCCGCGGAAGCGGGGCTCAAACGCCGCTCGGGCTTAAGGAACGACCTGCTGATCAGCTCTGTGACCGGCGGGCCCTAAAGCAGACGCGACAAGCTCTCCGGCAGATCGGTGTAACGGTCGATGACCGCGTCGGCGCCCATGGTCGCAGGCGGTGCCTGACAATATCCGAAACCGACAAGAATGACAGGAAGTCCGGCCGCGCGCGCCGATGCCACATCATTGCGGCTGTCCCCCACCATCACGGCGCCGGGCCGGCCGGTCACCGCCTCCGCGCCAGAGCCGCCCATGGCCGTCAGGGTGGCACGAAGATGGTCGGGATGAGGCTTCCGGTTGGGAATCGCATCCCCGCCGACCACTGCGGAAAACAGATCGCCGAACCCCAACTCGCGCAGGATCAGCAGGGACAGGCTGGTGGGCTTGTTGGTGCAGACCCCCAACCGCAGGCCCGCCGCCTTCAGCGTCGTCAGAGTAGGCAGCACATCCGGATAGACCCGGCTGTCGACGGCGGCATGTCCGCCGTAAAGCTCGAGGAACCGGGCGACCAGGGTCGGCAGGGTGGTGCCCGCGCCCTTCGCCGGAACGCCGCCGGTCGCCGTCAGTCCCCGTTCCACCAGCACGGAGACGCCGTCGCCCACCCAGGAGCGCACATCCTCCGCGGAGGCCGGAGGACGCCCCAGTTCCGACAACACCTCATTCATCGCCCATCCCAGGTCCGGAAGGCTGTCGACCAGGGTTCCGTCAAGATCGAAGAGAACGGCGGCGCCCGCCGGAAGGGATAGAAGAGGGGTCATAGGATCTCCTGAAAGCGCGGCCGTTTTGCCACCTGACCGCCGCGAGGGCAAGCACTCCCGTGGAAAAAGTAACGACTTTTTTACAACGATAACGACATGGTGACTTTGACGTTCGAAAAGATACAATATGTTGGTCGGGCTTTAGGCATGGGAGACGCTTCAGATGGCCGATGAGGACAATGACGCCGACGGCACGTCGGGCGGATCGGTGGCCCGCGAGGCCGCTTACGATATCCAGGTCGAGCTTTACGCGGTTCTGGGCCACGCCAATGTTCAGGTCAAACAGCTTCTGAAGCTGGGGCGCGGAGCCGTGGTCGAACTTGACCGCAAGATCAACGAGCCGATCGACCTGCTCGTCAACAAAACACTGGTGGGACGTGGTGAGGTGGTGGTCGTCGACGACCGTCTCGGCGTTACCGTCACCGACATGTTGAAAGGCCAGAGGGGCAACTAACCCCCCGCCGCAGAGCGAGGCTGTGGATGACCGTTCGCAACCTGAGCGCGCTGTTTCGTCCCAAATCCGTTGCCGTCATCGGCGCCGCCGAGCAGGAGAAATCCATCGGCGCGGTCGCCATGCGCAACCTCATGCAGGGCGGTTTCTCCGGACCGATCATGCCGGTCACGGGGAAACAACAGGCCGTTGCCGGCGTGCTGGCCTATCCTGACGTGCAAAGTCTTCCCGTCGTCCCCGATCTCGGCGTCATCTGCGTGCCGGCCCGCGACGTGCCGGATCAGATCGAGGAACTGGGGCGCAAGGGAACCCGCGCGGCGATCATCCTGTCGCGCGGACTTGACTCCCAGCATGCGGCCAATGGCGACAGTTTCCAGGCGATGACCATGGAGCGGGCACGGCGGCACGGGATGCGAATCCTGGGCTCGTCCAGTCTGGGACTGCTGGTTCCGGCCATCGGTCTCAATGCCAGTTATGCCCGGCAATCGGCCCTGCCCGGCCGGATAGCGTTCATCTCGCAGTCTGGCGCGCTCTGCGATGCGGTCCTGGACTGGGCGAAACCGAAAGGAATCGGCTTTTCCTATTTCGTCTCTCTGGGTCATGCGGCCGACGTCGACTTCGGCGACCTGCTCGACTATCTGGGCTCGGATCCATCGACGCGGGCGATCCTGCTTTACATCGAAAGCATTCGCGAACGGCGCAACTTCATGTCGGCGGCGCGTGCCGCCGCCCGCAACAAGCCGGTTCTCGCCATCAAGGCGGGCAGGCAGGCGGCCGGCGCCCGTGCCGCAGCGACCCATACCGGCGCCCTGGCCGGGAGCGACGCCGTCTATGACGCTGCGCTGCGCCGGGCGGGGATGCTGCGCGTCTATGATCTGGACGAAATGTTCACCGCGGTCGAAACTTTGTCGCGGTCGCGGCCGTCGCGCGGAACCAATCTCACCATCGTGACCAACGGTGGCGGCATCGGTGTCATGGCCGTGGACGAACTGTCCGACATCGGGGGCGATCTGGCGGAGCTGTCCCCCGAGACCGTGGCGAAGCTGGACCGGGCTCTTCCCTCCTGGTCGGGATCGAACCCCGTTCATGTGGGTGGTGCCGACGGCGAGCCTTATGTCAAAGCGCTTGATGTTCTTTTCGACGCGCCCGAGGTCGAACAGGTGCTTGTCATGCATGCGCCAAGCGCCCTCTCCTCCGCCACCGAGGTCGCCGAACAGGTCGTCAAGTCGACAAAGGCGCACCGGGCCAATGTGATGGCCTGCTGGGTCGGGCAGGAGCAGGTATCGACCGGCCGGCACATTTTGCGCGAGGCCGGAATTCCGGCTTATGAAACTCCGGGTGCGGCGGTCAGGGCCTTCATGCATCTGGTGAACTACCGCCGCAACCAGGACATGCTGATGGAAACGCCGGCCTCCGCGCTGGCCGATTTCACTCCCGATACCGGGACCGTCCGCAAGATCATCAAGGGAGCTTTGTCCGCCGGCCGGACCACTTTGAGCGAGCCCGAGGCCAAGGCGGTGCTGGCCGCCTATGGAATCCCGACCGTCGAGACCTTCACGGCCACGTCCCCGCGGGAAGCGAGCCGTCTCGCCGAAGACATCGGCGGACCGGTGGCGTTGAAAATTTTGTCCCCCGATATCATCCATAAGACCGACGTGGATGGCGTCGCCCTCAACCTTCAGGGGCCCGCCGAGGTCGAGAAGGCGGCGCGCCGCATGAAGGAAACGGTCGCCCTGAAGCGTCCCGACGCGCGCATTGAGGGATTCACCGTCGAAAGCCAGGCCGGACAGCCCGGGGCGCAGGAAATCATCATCGGCGTCGCCACGGATCCCATCTTCGGACCCGTGGTCATGTTCGGTCAGGGCGGGATCGCCGTCGAGGTGATCGGCGACCGGGCGATCGGCCTGCCGCCGCTCAACATGAGTCTGGCGCGGGAAATGGTGCAGCGGACCAGGGTGTGGAAGCTGCTTCAGGGATACCGGAACCGGCCGGCCACCGACATCGACGCCATCTGTACCGCGCTGATGAAAGTGTCGCAGATTGTCGTCGACTTCCCGGAAATTACCGATATCGACATCAATCCGTTGTTCGCCGACGAGAACGGCATCCTGGCGGTCGACGCGAGGATCGGCATCGCCGCCACCGGCCCCGCCACCGATCATCTTGCGATCCGGCCCTACCCCAAGACGCTGGAGGAAACCCTCACCCTGCATGATGGACGCCATGTCCTGGTCCGCCCGATCCGACCCGAGGACGAGCCCAGCCATCATGTGTTCGTCTCCAAGCTGACGCCGGAGGACATCCGGTTCCGCTTTTTCGGGCTGGTGGGGGAGCTTCCCCATTCCGAAATGGCGCGGCTGACGCAGATCGATTACGACCGGGAAATGGCCTTCATCGCCGTGGTCTTTAAGAACGGCTGCGAGGGGGAAACCCTGGGCGTGGTCCGGACCGTGAGCGACCCTGACAATGAACGCGCCGAGTTTGCCGTCGTCGTCCGCTCCGACCTGAAGGGAACCGGACTGGGCCGGAAGCTGATGGCCAAGATGATCGACTATTGCCGCGCCCGCGGAACCGGTCAGATCATCGGTCAGGTTCTGACCGACAACACCCGCATGCTGAAATTCACCGAAAGCCTGGGGTTCAAACGCCTGCGCTATGTCGAGGGAGACATCATCGAAATCGCCCTAGACCTCCGGACGGCCGAACCGGCGCCGTGATTCCGCCCGGCGGCGGCAGCTTGCGCGGATCGGTTCCGTTCCGCGCAAGCCCGCATTACGCCTTGACCCTGGGGGCGGCGGGACGCGTGTGCAGAACCGGGGCCAGCAGCATCGGCGGCACATCCTCGGCGGGAACCGGCCGGCTGAACAGGAATCCCTGAACGGCGTCGCATCCCTGGCGGCGCAGGTAGGAAAGCTGCTCCTCCGTTTCGACTCCCTCCGACACAACCCGCATGCCCAGGCTGTGGCCGAGTGTGATGATCGCCCTGGCGATCGCCGCATCGTCGCTTTTCTCGTCGGCCAGACTATGGACGAACACCCGGTCGATCTTGAGCTTGCTCACCGGGAAACGCTTCAGATAGTTGAGAGACGAATAGCCGGTCCCGAAATCGTCGATGGCGAGCTTGATTCCGAACCTGTCCAATGCGCGCAGCATTCGTTCCGCCGCCTCCGCATCGGCCATCAGACAGCTTTCGGTCAGTTCAAGTTCGATCCATTCCGGGCGGATACCGCTGTCGGACACAATCTGTGAGATCTCGGTGACGAATTCCTCCCGGTGAAGCTGAACCGCCGACAGATTGACCGCCACGGGGACCACCGGCAGTCCCTGCTGATGCCAGTCCCGGACCTGCCGGCAGGCAAGGCCCAGCACGATCTCGCCCAAAGGCACGATCAGCCCCGTTTCCTCGGCCAGCGGAATGAAGCTGTCGGGATAGACCAACCCCTGCTCGGGATGGTTCCAGCGCACCAAAGCCTCCAGCCCGATCACCGATCCGGTCAGGACGTCCCGCTGCGGCTGGTAATGAAGGACGAATTCCTGGCGGGACAGGGCCAGACGCAGATCGCGTTCCAGGCCGTTGCGCCGCTGGACATCCTCGTTCATCGCATTCGAAAAGAAACGATAGCCGTTGGGGACGTCATGGATGGCCCGGTACATGGCGATATCGGCATTTTTGATCAGCTGATCGGCGTCCTCGGCATCTTCCGGATAGAGCGAGATCCCGATGCTGGCGCCCACATGCACATGGTGGCCGTCCAGTTCGTAAGGGGCAGTCACGACATCCAGCATGCGCCGTGCCAAATGGGCGACCGATTCTGTATCCACACCCTCGTCGAGAAGGACGGCGAACTCGTCGCCGCCGACCCGCGCCAGCATGTCGGCAGACCGGGTCACGACGCCCAGACGATCGACGATGTCCGTCAGGAGCCGGTCGCCCAGGTCATGGCCCATCGTGTCATTGATGCGGCTGAACCGGTCGAGATCCAGGAACAGGACCGCCACAGGATGTCTGAGCGCCGCCCCCCGGGCCAGCGCCTGTGCCAACCTCTCGCGGAACAGGCCCCGGTTGGGCAGGCCGGTCATGGTGTCATAGTTGGACAGAAACCGGATCTTTTCCTCGGCCTGTTTGCGCCCGGTGATGTCTTCCTGCACGACAACGAAGTGGCTGACCATCTTCTGCCGGTCCAGCATCGGCGTGATCGTCTGCTCGACCGTGTAGAGCGATCCATCCTTGCCCCGCTCAATCAGTTCGCCGCGCCAGACCTCGCCGGACAGGATGGTCCGCCAGAGTTCCTTGTAAACCTCGCCGGTCTGGGCCCCGGAATGCAGAAGACGCGGCGACTGCCCCAGAACATCGTCGGCACAATAGCCGGACAGACGGACGAAAGCCTCGTTCACCCATTCGATCCGCCCGTTCCGGTCGGTGATGAAGATGGCGTTGGCCGCGGCGGCGATCGCCGCCCCCTGAAGGCGCATCCGCCGCTGATCCAGCATCATCTGCAAGGGAACGCTGAGGCGTTCCGCCAGACTTTCCAGCCGCAGCATCTGGTCTTCACGGAACGTGACCTCGGAATGCAGGACGATGACCCCGAGGACGTCCCGGTTGACCCGGAGCGGTGCGGCAAGCCCGGCAAGCCGCTGAAGCTGATCCCCGGTTTCCGCCGCCACCACCCGCCGGGCGACGCCCGACGCCAGGACATCGCCGGCCAGCCCCTCCGCGCCCCCGTCCCAGCGCAAATTGCCGCACAGAAGCCGGCGTTCCAGATCCTCCGGGCCGGCAACGCCGCGAATGGCGATGCCCCCGTCCTGCACCCTGGCGCCGATCCAGGCCATGCGCACGCCGAACAGGGCGACCAGCCGCCGGCAGACGAAGGGAGCCAGCGTGGAAATCTCCCCCCCTTCCAGAACACGCTGATTGACGTCATTGACCAATGTGTCGACCGCGGCATTGCGTCGCTGGGCGCTGACGTCGCGCAGCATGGCGATCAGCAGGCTGCGCGGACCGTCGTTCACCTGACTGGCCGAGACCTCCAGGATCAGCGGCGCGCCATCCGCCCGGCGGACGGTGCAATCCCGGACCGTTTCGCGCCGCGCGATAAGCGCCGCGGGCAATCCGCCGGCCGAGGAAGGGAAATCGGGATCGGGCAGCAGATCGGCGATCGGACGCCCCAGCATGCTTCGTCCCGTCACGCCGAAAATGCGTTCCGCCACCGGATTCAGCGCGAAAATGCGGCCATTGTCGCTGGCCGTCACGACCCCGTCGGCCAGGTGATCGAGAATGACCGCAAGATGCCGCGCGCTGGTATCGGCAAGCCGGCGGCTCGCGGCCAGATCCGCACGCACGCGGGCGGCAAATCCGGCCTGAGACCGTTCGGCGAGAACGATCACGGCGACGGCCAGTGCGACCGAAAGAGCGTTGGTAACCAGCAGACGGGCCGGCTGGGCCCAGGAAAAGCCCCCCAGCAGCAGAAAATCGATCTTGTGCAACCCCCAGATCAGCAGCAGAACGCCCACCAGCCCATATCCAAGGCCGGGAAAGCGCCGGCTGTGCCGCAGGAACAGCACCCCCGAGACCGTCATGCAAAGAAAGCCGAGAACGTAGGGCGGCCCCTCATGCCACCAGGGCGAGACCGGTTTTCCGGCCACCAGGGCCAGGTACCCCACCAGGGCGACCCAGGCGATGGCAAGAACGGGCATGAAGCGCCCCGGCCGCCATAATTTCAGACTGCCGGACAGCAGCAGCAGATTGCTGGCACCATGCAGGGCCTCCGCGAAAACAAAGGTCATGCCCCCCTTTTCCGGCCAGAAAAGGAGAACAAGATATCGCAAGACATTACAGGTGAAGGCGAAACCGAAATTGAGCGTTCCCTCCGGCGCGCCCGGCGAACGGGCAAGCAGAAAAATCGCTGCAACCAGGACGACACATCCCAGAGTTGCGCCAATCATCGCATCCGGCACGGAAGGTGCGAGAACAGAGACCATACGCCTTTAAGGCCTTTCATTTTGATACTAGTCTAAACGAATGGAACATGGACGCAAACTGTGTCCAGGCAAAAAATAACGAAGGATATGCGCCTTGTTCTTCGTATTGCCCGAAAGTCGATTATGCCTCACAATGGCGGTCCATTCGTATGCCGCCGGTTACCGGGCGTTAAAGGTATATTAAGCAATGTCGTTTCCGACCCTTATTGGCTTTCTGTTGGGCATAGGGCTTTTCATAAGCTCAATCGTTCTCAGCACCGACAACTATATGATTTTCGTCCATCTCGCCGGATTCATCATGGTGATCGGCGGGACCACGGCAGCGACCTTCGTGGCCTTTGAACCCCGTTATGTTTCCCAGGCCGTCCGCATCACGATTTCCATTTTTTTCCAGCATAAGTTGGGCCGGGCCCAGCTCACCAACGAGGTGGGCCGGATGATCCGGTGGGGCTACATGGTCCAGAAGGGCGGCCTTCCCGCCCTTGAATCGGACGCCAAGGCGTTGCGCAAGCAGGACAGCTTTCTGGCTTTCGGCATAGATCTGGTGATTTCCGGCTATACCGGCCAGGAGGTCCGCGACATTCTTTCCAACACCATCGAGACCACGTTCCACCGTCACATCGTGCCAGCCGACATTCTGCGCCAGATGGCGAACAACGCTCCTGCCTTCGGCATGATCGCCACACTGGTCGGCCTTGTGGTGATGCTGGACAAGATGGGCACCGATCCATCCCGCGTCGGACCGGGCATGGCCGTGGGCCTGATGGGCACCCTCTACGGCGTGACATTCGCGCGCATCATCCTGCTTCCCACGGCCAGCAAGGTGCAGCAGCGCGAGGAAATCGTCCGGTTCCGTCAATATCTGGTCGCCGAGGGACTGGCCCTGCTGGCCGAACGCCGCAGCCCGCGGTACATCCAGGACAAGATGAACAGTTTCCTTGACCCCTCCCTGCATTTCGATATCGATCGGATGCTGCGCAACAAGGCGTGACCGGCATGGCCGACAAGCGATTCGAGCCGCCACAACATGAAGACAAGGAAGACTGGCTCATGTCCTACGCGGACATGATCACGCTGCTTCTGTCGTTCTTCGTCCTTCTTATTTCCATGTCCCATATCGACCCCGTGAAGTTCGAGAAGGTGCAGGGCGGCATGGCGCGCGACATCGGCCGCCATCAGACCGCCCAGCCGCTTCAGGAACTGAAGACCGAGATGGGGTCGGTCCTGCGCGGTCTCAATATCGAGGACGATAAAGTCAGCCTGGGATCGGACCAGAGGGGCCTTGTGCTGGAACTGGACGGCGGCACTTTTTTCGAACCCGCCTCGGCAAAACTGAAGGACGAGTATCTGCCGGTTATCTCGAAAATGGCGGAAACTCTCAATTCTCCGCGATATTCGGCGTTCCAGATCGAAGTCCAGGGTCACACCGACGATACGCCGATCAACACACCGTCCTTCCCGTCGAACTGGGAACTGTCGGCGGCGCGCGCCACCGTCGTGGTGCGGACCTTCATCCAGAACGGCGTCGATCCGACCCGGCTGGCGGCGGAAGGGCTGGCCGATACGCGGCCCAAGGTCTCCAATCGCGATGTCAGCGGCCATCCGCTGTCGGCCAACCAGGCCATCAACCGGCGGGTCTCGATCCATATCTTCCCGCGCTGAGCACCAATGGTCAGCGCGGGTTGGCATCAGCCTTCCGGCGCACTCACGCATTCAAAAGGTTCAATGCACCAGACTCTGCATGAGCGAAAAAGCTCCGCTTTTTCAATGCTCAAACGCCGCTCGGGCTGAGGTGCATTGACATGCCACACGACTCTGTTTGTTTGCGTCAATGCACCAAACTCTGCATGAGCGAAAAAGCTCCGCTTTTTCAATGCTCAAACGCCGCTCGGGCTGAGGTGCATTGACATGCCACACGACTCTGTTTGTTTGCGTCAATGCGCCAGCGCCCGCCGTAATTCCGCGAGCCAGGCGTCGGCATTGCCATCCGACGGGGCCCGCCAGTCTCCACGGGGCGACAGACTGCCTCCGGCGACCACCTTGGGACCATTGGGCAGCGCCGAGCGCTTGAATTGCGCGCCCGCGAAATAGCGCCGGAGGAACAACTCCAGCCAGTGGCGGATTTCGTCGAAATCATAGGCCCGGCGGTCGGCGTCCCGATATCCCGGCGGCCAGGCTCCGGCATCCGCATCCCCCCATGCGTGGGCCGCGAGAAAGGCGATTTTCGAAGGCCGCATGCCGAACCGCAGGATATGAAACAGGGTGAAGTCCTGAAGCGCATAAGGGCCGATCATGCTTTCGGTGCTTTGGATCGGCTCCCCCTCCTTCGCCGGCACCAGCTCCGGCGAAATCTCCGTCGCCAGGATATCGTCCAGGCACCGGCCGACCACCTCATCGAACTGGCCGGTCCGGATCACCCAGCGGATCAGATGCTGGATCAGTGTTTTCGGGATCCCGGCATTGACCGCGTAATGCGACATCTGGTCGCCGACGCCGTAGGTGCACCAGCCCAGCGCCAGTTCCGACAGGTCGCCGGTGCCGATCACCAGCCCGCTGTGCCGGTTGGCGAGGCGGAACAGATAGTCCGTGCGCAATCCGGCCTGGACATTCTCGAAGGTGACGTCATAGACCGGCTCGCCCTCAGCGAAGGGATGCCCGATGTCGGCCAGCAATGTGCGGGCGGCAGGCCGGATATCGATCTCCGCCGCCGAGACGCCAAGCGCCGTCATCAGCGCAAGGGCATTGAGCCGGGTGCGGTCCGAGGTCGCGAATCCCGGCATCGTGTAGGCAAGGATCGAGGATCGCGGCAATCCCAGCAGATCCATGGTCCGCGCGGCCACGATCAGCGCCTGCGTGGAGTCGAGGCCGCCCGACACGCCGATGACCGGATGGCGGACGCCGGTGGCGCGAAGGCGCTGGGCCAGTCCGGAAACCTGGATGTTGTAAGCCTCGAAGCAATCCTGATCGAGGCGCCGGGGATCCGCAGGCACGAACGGGAACCGGTCCACCCGGCGCAGCAGGCCGACATTGCCTGCCGGCGGGGTCAGCGAGAAGACGATTCTCCGGAAGGCGGAGGTCTGCGACGCGTAATGACGCCGGTTATCCTCGAACGATCCCTGGGCCATGCGTTCCTGGCGCAGCCGGTCGAGGTCGATATCGCAGAGGATCGCGCTGTCTCCGGTGGGGAAGCGTGACGATTCCTCCATCATGACGCCGTTTTCAGCAATCATCAGCTGCCCGTCCCAGGACAGGTCCGTGGTCGACTCTCCCGGTCCCGCGGCGGCATAGAGATAGGCCGCGAGGCACCGGGCCGACTGCGATTGAACCAGCAGACGCCGGGCATCGGCACGTCCGACGGTGATCGGGCTGCCGGACAGATTGGCAATCACCGTGGCGCCGGCCAGGGCCGCCATTGCGCTGGGAGGAACGGGCACCCAGAAGTCCTCGCAGATCTCCACGTGAAGGGTGAATCCGTCACAATCCCCGGCTTCGAACAGAAGATCGGCGCCAAACGGAACCGTCACGCCGGCGACATGGATGACCTCGCCCGCGACGTCGTCCCCGGCGGCGAATTGCCGGCGTTCATAGAACTCCCGGTAGTTCGGCAGATAGCTTTTCGGCACCACCCCCAGAATGCGGCCACGGTGGATGACCAGGGCGGTGTTGTACAGGCGTCCCCGGTGGCGCAGCGGCGCACCCACAAGGAGAAGGGGCAGCAGATCGCGCGACCCGGCCACGAGCGCCGCGAGAGCCTCCTCCACGGCGTCGAGAAGGGCGTCCTGATGATGCAGGTCGTCCAGCGCGTATCCGGACAACGACAATTCCGGAAAAACCACCAGACCGGCGGAACGGTCGTGCATCGTCCGCGCCAGAGCCAGGAGACGGCTGGTATTTTCCGCCGGATCGGCGATGGCGACGGCGCCGACAGCCGCGGCGACACGCAGAAAGCCATGCCGGTAGCAGGACCAGAACCGGTCTGATGGCGCTTGCGGGGTGTCTTGCCCGGATGAGCGAAGGTCTTCAGATGTCATCGTCGTCGTTTCTTCCATGGCGCCTTTGTGTCCGGACGGACCGGACCCTGTGGACGGGGAAAATACACCCTTGCCTCGTCCCTCCCAAGACGCCCTTTCGGAAAGACGCGACGGCCCGGGAAGGCTCAGTCCAGCAGCACGGTCATCTGGTCGCGCGCCACGACCACACCATCCCAGGATTTTGTGGCCTCGCGTTCGATCTCCGCCATCGCCCTGTCCTCGCGGTCGGGATCGTGATGAAAGATGGCGAGGCGCCGCGCGCGCGCCAAACGGCACAGCCGGATCCCCTCCTGCCAGGTGGAATGTCCCCAACCGATCCGGTCGGGAAACTCATCGTCGGTATAAGTGCTGTCGTAGATCACCAGATCGGCGCCTTCCATCAGACCGAGAACGGCCTCGTCAGGACGGCCGGGCACATGTTCGGTGTCCGTGACATAGGCAATGGACCGCCCGGCCAGGTCCAGACGGTAACCTGTCGCGCGGTTGGGATGATTGAGAGGCGCCGTCGACACCGTCAATCCCCGGCAGAGGCCGTCGAGTGTGGCGCCGGCCTCGAAGTCCTCATAGGCCATGTCGGCCTTGAGGGCGCTCAACGGGACGGGAAAGGTCGGTTCGGCCATCTGGCTGGTCAGAACGGAATGGATGCCGCCGGCGCCGGTCAGATGCCCGGCCAGGACGCGGATGCTCCAACCCGGCTGGTAGAGCGGTGCGAAAAAAGGAAATCCACCGATATGGTCCCAGTGGGTATGAGTCAGCAAAAGGATGCCCGATCCCATATGGTCGCGGACATAGTCGCGCCCCAGACCCCGAATTCCGGTTCCCGCGTCGAGAATGACATTGACGTCTCCCGAGGCGACCTCGACGCAGCTTGTGTTGCCTCCATAGACGACGTGGTTGGGGGAAGGACAGGCGACACTTCCCCGGACACCCCAGAACTTCACCTTGATGGTCATGGGCCTGCTCCACGATCAGTTTCCGGACGGGTCTCCCGCCATGTGCCCGCCCGGGCCTGTAAAAAATCAGTAGCACAGGCCTCCGCGCCTGTGTTCAGGCGAAGCCGACGTTCAGAAAAACCGCCGCTTTCGCGACGGACTCCGGCAGGGACGCCGGAGGCACCGGGGGACTTCTTTCACATACTCTCCCGCTCCGCCACGCCACGCCTGCATCAATGCAACGGCACGATCTCCACCGGCGCCCCGACCTCCAGTCCGAAGAACCGGTCGGCACGCCCGCGGTTGACCGCGATCTCCACCAGCCCGTTGGAATTTTCGTAACAGAACGGACACCCTTCCGGAACGTCGGAAAAAGTCCGCCCCCATGGCAAAATTGTCTCGTTGATCATCACGGCCGCTGCCTGGGGCATACGGGTGGCGCTGATCCCCGTCATCAGATTGCCGTAGTGATCGACATACACAATCGCCGGAAGATCATCCGGCCAGTCCGGAAAGCGGGGTCCGTCTCCCGGAATCAGTCCGGCCTGTCCGGGGCTCTGGCCGGCGGCAAGCCGCGCGGCGGCGGGCGCGAACAGATCCCGGCCGTGAAAGCTGGGGGCCACCCCCTCCGTCGCCGGCGGGATCCGGAAACTGTCGATTTGGCGTCCGCGTCTCTGAACCAGTTCGAAAAGGCCGTTTCCCGGTCCAACGAACCATGTCCCGTCGACACGCAGGGCCAGCGCCGGGCGTTCGCCGCCGACTCCCGGATCGACCACCGACAGAAAAACGCTGCCGGTCGGAAAAACGGATCCGCCGGCATAGGCCGCCAGCAGATAGGCGGCCTCCATCGGCCGTTGCGCCGGAGCGTCGGAGAACAGATCGATCACCGGGACATCGGGCGCGTGACGGCAAAGAACGGCCTTCACCTGCCCCGTATAGGGGCCCTCCAATCCGAAATCGGAAAACAGGACAATCATCGCCATCCTCTCAGCGGCAAGATGATCAGAACAGATACTAGGCGGGGCCGGCAAGGACTCTCTAAAGACCGCGACGCCCCCTGTCAAAAACCATAAATATTTTATGACTTTTCCACAAAGTTGGCAGCGGATAATCAAGCATCTTATCAGTTTTAGGAATAATTTCTTTAAGTTCTTGCACTACCAATGAATAGATCACTCCGTCAGTGAAGCTCAATAACAGATTTTACATGCAAAAACCGGTCAATCGTTTTCAAAATATTGAACCATTGGGCACAAATCAATTAACGGGTACCTCCGTGCAACGAACCTTTCCCTATTAACAACGTCCAAGTTTTTTGGCATAAATCATTGCACTATCTACGAAAGCTTTGACAAACATAAGGCCGAGTAGTTTACATCGAAGATAACGATAAAGGGATGGAGGTCCCGAGGTGAAGAGCGGAAATGCACATCGCAAACGGCTGCCGCGAGCCGAACGCGAACGTCTAATTGTCGAGGAGGCTGTCCGGTTTTTCGCGGAAGTGGGTTTTGAGGGACAAACGCGCGCGTTGGCGGAACGACTTGGCGTTACCCAACCCCTTCTATACCGGTATTTTGCCGACAAGGAGGCCCTGATCGACCGGGTCTTCGACGAAGTTTTCCTGAAGCGCTGGCGCCCGGAATGGGAGGATTTGCTGAGAGACCGGTCACGTCCGCTGACGGACCGGCTGACCGATTTTTACCAAAACTACTGCCGGACCATCTTTACGCCCGAATGGATCCGCATTTTCATGTTTGCCGGTCTGAAGGGCGAAATCGCAAACCAGCACTATTTCGACATTGTTTTCAACAACGTCCTGAAACCCTGCTGCATCGAACTGCGCCACGACATGGGCCTTCCTTCGATCGAGGAAAAGCCGATCACGGAGACGGAGGTCGATCTGGCCTGGGCCCTGCATGGGGCGATTTCCTACATCGCCCTGCGCAAATGGATCTATAAGCTTCCGGTTCCGGAGAATATCGATCCGCTGATTGCCGTCTCGATCACGGCCTATATGCAGGGCAGTGGCGCCGCCCTGAAGCAGATCGCCGCCACCTTCTGACCGGGCCGGGCGCGCCGACGGGCCCTCAGCCCCCGTCCGCCGCCCTCCCCGGATCGGACCCGGACATCTCTTTCCCGGGCTGGCGTTCGTTCGGAACCGCCGGCCTTGACGCCCGGATAACGGACCGCTAGAGCTGGCAGCGCACGCCGTCCGGGCAGCCCGTCCGCCGGACGACGGCGGATCGGCTCCGGCAGGGAAAGAAGGCATGAACGGTAGGAGAGTCCAGTGACCGCGCCCCGAGGCAGCTCTCCGGGCAACACCCGGACCGTCGTGTTCCCCCTGCTGTTCGTCATCGCTCCCCTCGCCTTTGGTGGTCTCGCCCTGGCGCTTGGCATGGACGCCGACTGGGATCTTCGCAACTACCACTATTACAATGCCTGGGCTTTTCTGACAGACCGCTATCGGTCTGACATCGCGGTCGCCCAGATTCCCACCTTCTATAATCCGTTTCTCGACATTCCCTATTTCCTGCTGGCGCAGGCAATGCCGGCGCGCGCCCTCGCTTTTCTTCTGGGGGCCCTTCATGGCCTGAATGTCATCCTGCTGGCGCTGCTGGGCGAACGCCTGATCCCGATCCGTGACACTGGCCGCCGACGGCTTCTGGCCGCCGCTGCGGCCGTTGCCGGAGCCTGCGGGGCGATGGCCCTGTCAGAGGTCGGAACGGTCTTTTACGATAACCTGCTCAGCCTCGGTTTCCTGGCCACCCTCCTGCTGACGATCCGGGCCTGGGACCGTCTGGCTGTCTCCGGCCGCGGCGCGGCGGTGGCGGCGGCGTTTCTTACGGGACTGCCTGTCGGCCTCGCCTTCGGCCTGAAACTGACCACCGTGACGTTCTGCGCCGGCCATTGCGTGGCCCTGCTGCTCTGCCTGCCGGCCGCCCCGTCACGCCGCTTCCTGGTGGCCTTCAGCGCCGGCATCGGCGTACTGGCGGGTCTCGCCGCCGGGGGCGGCTACTGGATGGGTCATCTGTGGTCTCTTTACGGCAATCCGCTGTTCCCGATGTTCAATCAGGTTTTCCAGTCCCCGTGGGGCCTGCCGGATGCCTATCGCGATACACAATTCCTCGATGGCGGGCTGTTTCGGCGTCTCGTCTACCCCATCATTTTCAGTATCGACAGCCGTGAGGCGGGAGAGGTCCTGTTCCGCGACTATCGGATCCTGCTGGCGTTTCTGCTGGTTCCGGCTTCGGGCATCGCCATCCTGGCCCGGCGCCGGCGGGCCGTGACCGGCACCGGGACGGCACCGGGAACCGGTTACACGCTGACCGCCGTGGCGATCGCCTATGGCGTCTGGTTGCAGATGTTTGCGCTTTACCGCTACATCACCGCAATCGAGATGCTGGCGCCCCTTCTGGTGGTCCTGTCCCTGGGTCTGCTGTGGCCGGGAACGACAAAATGGCGTCCCACCGCCCTGGCGCTGCTGGCCGCCATGATTCTCACGACCCGCCCGGGCGACTGGATCCGCGTCCCCTTCACCGGCCGGGCAGTGGAAGTCGCGGTCCCCGCGATCGCCGATCCGGACCATACCATCGTTCTGCTGGCCGGCCACGAACCATTGTCTTTCCTGCTTCCGTCATTCCCGGACGGCATGCGGTTCCTCAGGATCGACAGCACCTTCACCAATCCCGACCAGCGCGATGTCCGTTTCAATCAGGTCATGCGCCGGCAGGTGGCCGGCCATCAGGGCCCGCTGATGGCCCTGTTCATTCCGACGGAACGCCATGACGTGGTCCGCCGGCTGGGCGACTATGGCCTCGCCCTGGCCAACACCCCTTGCGCCGAAGTGACCTCGCCGATCGGCGCGGCCCCTTACGCGCTTTGCCCCCTCGAACGCCGGTTCATCCAGTAGGGAACCGCCATGATCAGCAGCATGACCGCCCAGAGGATCATCTCGCGGTTGCTGATCATCGCTTTCAGGACTAACGGGACCTGTTCGGAAAGGGTCGGATGATCCTTGGAGAAGTCCTCGCCGATCACCGCCGTTCCCTCGCTGACCAGGGCCAGCACGGCCGACAGCGAAAGAGCCGACGCCATCCACAGGGACCGGCGGGCCGACAACAATTTATCGAACAGTCCGTCGAAGGACAGGGCCACCGCCATCGTCGTTCCCGCCGGCCGGGCCAGCGCCGCCCGGATGAGGAGCAGGGCGGCAAGTCCGAAGGCCGGAACGGACAGGTCGATCACCGGAATGTCGCGATAACGGCCGTCAAGGAACAGCAACAGCGTCCAGACAACCGCATAAGCGGCAGAAAACAGGCTTAAGGCACCGCCATACCAGCGGTCGGGGGCTGCGGCGAGGGGTACTGCCGGCAGGATGGTTTTCGGATCGGCCATGAAAACGGCGGCGCGCGCGATTATCGCGATCCCAAGCAACACCGGCAAACCGCCCCGCAAAAAGGCCCAGACATCCTGCCACCAGCGGAAGCTCACGGCCTCGGCATGGAACGCCGATGTGACCGCCAGCCACGCCATCGCCTGGGCCAGCAACGCCAGGGTGAAGCACCGGATGCCGCCCTGCAGGGCGCGCCCGAACAACAGCGTCAGAAGAGCGCCGGCCCCGATGGCGATGGCCGCGCGCAAGGGCCAGTCGGCCACCTCCACCACCGGACCGCTCATCGAGAACTTGGCTTTGCGATCGATATCGAACACTCCCCAGGAGGCGCCGACGGTATTCTCCAGGGCGGCCTTCCAGGGCTGATCGAACGCCTCGACGATATTGTAGTCAAAGTCATGGCGGGCCGCGATCTCGGCCATCCGCCGGACGAACCGCGCCTCATTGACCGTGTTGACCACCGCCGGTCCGCGATCCCGGCCAAGCGACGGCCACCCCGCCTCCCCGATCAAAATGGGCTTGCCCGGAAAGGCGGCCCGGATTTTGTCGACGATACGGACGACGTGCTCCTCGACATGGTCGATATCGACCGGCTCATCCTCCCAGAACGGCAGGATATGAATGGTGATGAAGTCCACCTCGCGGCCGACCTCGGGATATTTCAGATAGAAGGCCCAGACATCGGCATAGGACACCGGCTGGCGCACCTGCGTCTTGACCTTGCGGATATAGGAAATCAGTTCGTCGGGCTTCAGGTCGCGGCGCAACAGCACCTCATTGCCGACAAGAACCCGGTCGATGGAGCCGGGGTGGGCGTTGGCTGCCTTGATCAACGCGTCCACTTCGAGGTCATTGGTCTCCTTCTTCGTTCCCAGCCAGGCGCCGAAGGTCACCTTCAGGCCATATCGGGCCGCCAGGTCCGGCACCACATCCATCCCCTCCCGCGAGGTGTAGGTGCGGATCCCGCTTGTGAAGCCGACCAGCGACTTCAGATCCTCCTCGACCTGGGCGGGCGTCGGGTAGGTCTTGGTCAGCGGACTCTGGCCGCGCCGGAACGGGGCGAAGGAGACGCTGCGCAAGGGTTCGTTCCAGGATGGCTCAACCGGAACGGGACGGTCGCACACGAACCAGAAAAGAAGGGCCACGGCGGCGGAGGCCACGATGGCAAGGAGAAGGGAGAAAGAGCGCATGGCCTCTACTTGGTCTTGTTCTTGAGATAACGGCGGTCCTTGACCACCGACAAGGCGACCCCGAAGCGTTCGACCGAAATGATCTGGCGCCCCTCGAAATGGCGGTGGCAGTTGGCCTGGGTGAAGGCCACCAGAAAATCCGCATCCTCAAGGTTTTTTGTGAATTCCATATATTCGGGGAAGAAATAGGCCGCCGACAGACGATGACCGCACACGGCCACCTTATAGACACGCGTGATCGGCTTGTCGCCGTTCTCCATCGCGATGTATTCGGCCAGGTCTTTCGTCGCCTCGACCAGCGAATTGCCCCAGTAGTCCAGTTCGTAGGCGCCCTGCGCCCCTTTCACCCCGCCGGTCAGGACGTTGTAATAAACATATTCGTCGGGATGGAGCTGCGCCATCACCCATCCCTGGGTCACGAGCAACAGGGTCAGGGCTGTGGCGAACAGGCGTCCCAGACGGTCGTTGAAGCGGGTTATCCCGGACCAGACGCGGTCCATTCCAAGCGCGGAGATCACCGCCAGCGGCGGCACCACGAACAGGAAATGGCGGATGCCGTTATAGGCCGTCGGCTTGTAGAAAATGAAAAAGACGATGGGGAAGAACGCAGCCAGCGACAGCACCAGGATCTGGATCCGGCGCATTTCCGCGACGGTTGTCGCACCCGGGAACATGTCCCGGTGACGGATCCGCCCGATGGCCCAGATCACGGCGGCCGCGCCCGAGGACACCAGCCCGAACAGCACGAATTCCGGCATATTCACCAGCAGATAGTCGGGCAGATAATCCCTTGGCACCTGGGTCGCCTTGACCCAGATGCCGGCCACCAGCGTGTCGATATTGATCGGCAGCTTGGAGAAGTCCCGCAATGCCTCGAACGGATTGAGGGGGCTCATCACGCCCCAGGGCCAGAACACCCCCATCAGGAGATAGGCTGCGACGGCCGCCGGCCAGATCCGCCGCAACAGGACACCGAAACGTCGGAGCGCCGCGCCGGCATCGCGGTTCTCGCGCCAGGATGCGAAAAGATAAAGAACCACACCCGCGGCCAGATAGGGCCCGACCAGAACCGCCGCCACCCGAATCCCCAGCGCGACACCCAGCGTCAGGCCCAGTTTGATCACCAGACGCAGCGGCGGCGACGGCAGGGTCGCGATAACCCGGCACAGATAATAAAGCGTCCAGACCATGGCGGCCGCGAAGGGGCCATCCTTTGGATTATTGAAGCTGTGTCCGTAATAGGCGGGGGTCAGAAGCAGAAACACCAGGGCCAGAAATCCGACCCGCTGGCCGCCGAGGTGCCGGCCCAGCCGCCAGGCCCCGGCAAGACCGACAACGCCGATCAGTCCCCCCAGCAAATGACGCGTCTCATATTCGCCGAAGGGCGATATCTGGTTCAGCAGGGCCGCCAGCAGGTCGAAAAACCCGCCATAGCGGAACAGGTCCAGGTAATTGAACGCCGACATGTCCTTGAAAAAGGACGCGTAGAACGCCAGAAGCTTGATTCCGTAGACGTTCTGAACCTCTTCATCGTTGGTGATGCCATAGTCCTCGAACGTCAGCATCACCAGCAATGCCACACCCAGCAGCAGCAGGCGCGACAGATCGTTGAACACCAACCCCCATTGTCGGTTGCTCGCGGTTTCCGGTCTGGGAGAGCTGTCTCCCGGCAACGAACTGTCAGTCATCATGGGAGAAGGGTAATCTCCGGCATTGTCTTTCTTCAATTCCGGGCTTTGGGGCCGGCATCACTTTTTCTGCCGGGCAACGGCGGCCGGCGACGGAAACGCCAGATAGACCAGCCTTTTGAATTCGCGACGGCCGCGCGTGACATTGTCCAGAATGAAACCGCACACCAGCGACAGGAATCCCAACAACATGATCCCGGTGGACAGCAGGGCGGTCGGCAGGCGTGGCACCAGACCGGTTTCGAAGAATGTCACCAGGACGGGGGCCGCCAAAAGCACACTGATGATCGCCAGCAGCAGACACAACAGCGAGAAGAAGGCCAGCGGCTTTTCCTCCTTGAACAGGAGTCCGATCATGAACAGGATCCTGAATCCGTCGCGATAGGTCCTGAGCTTGCTGGTCGATCCTTCCGGCCGCGCCCCGTAGGGCGTCTCGACTTCCGCCACCGGCATCCGGAGGCTGAGGGCATGGACCGCAAGCTCGGTTTCGGTTTCAAAGCCGGCCGACACCGCCGGGAAGGATTTGACGAAGCGGCGGGAAAAGACGCGGTACCCCGACAGCATATCCCGGAACCGGTCGCCGAAAATCCGTGACACCGCCCCGGTCAGCAAACGGTTGCCAAAATGATGGCCGGCGCGGAAGGCCTCGCTCACATCGGTCTTGAGGCGGCTCCCCACCACCATGTCAAGATTCTCGGAAACCAGCTTCTCGATCATCATCGGCGCACTGGGGGCATGGTAGGTTTCGTCGCCATCGGTCATCACATAGATGTCGGCCTCGATGTCGGCGAACATCCGGCGAACCACATTGCCTTTTCCCTGAAGGGGCTCGGACCTGACAATCGCGCCGGCGGCCCGCGCCACTTCGACAGTCCGGTCCCCGGAATTGTTGTCATAGACATAGATGTCGGCATCCGGCAGGGCCGCGCGGAAGGACCGGATCACCGAGGCGACGGCCTTTTCTTCATTGTAACACGGGATCAGGACGGCGGTTTTCATCGGTTCCGGGCTCTCCAATAACTCGTCCGCGCGAATAGCGTCGGGTGTCAAGGCCTGCGCAGCATGCCGACGCCGGCAGGTCCCGTCAATGGCGCGGATGCCCTGGCCCGGCCCCCTGGCGAACCAATGGAAGACCGTGACATTTCAGAGGCATGATTGATCCCTGTCGCGGGCCGGAACGCAGAGGCCCACCCGCCGCCCGGACGAACGCGAAACGCGAGACCCTTTCCGCCCAAGGTGACGGCACCCGTTGGTGATATCCGCTCCGCGAGCCTCGACACACCCACAAATTCCGTATGAGAATCATGTTGACACATCTCGAATCTGGCAATATTTAGTCGCAACTAAGAGTTATTATCATTTGGCAGACTACCGAAGGAGGACCTGTTGAACCGTCCGTCACTGCCGAAAGGCCTTTCCACCCTCGCCTTTTGCCTTGTCACGTCCTCCCTCTGGTCCGCCCAGGCCTACGCCACGCCGCCAACGGCCATGGTGACGCCCTACGATCCGATGGCACCGCAGACCAACACCCGCCAGGACGGAGTGTTCGGGTTCGTCGACGGGATCTCGCGCAGCAGTATGCTGCTGGGGGACATGTGGGGCCTGCGACCGTTCCTGGCGCGTTATGGCGCCACCCTCACCATCCAGGAAACCAGCGAAATCCTCGGCAACGCCACCGGCGGCATACATAAGGGCGCGGCTTATGACGGGCTGACCCAGGCCACGCTTCAGGTCGATACCCAGCGCGCCTTCGGCCTAAAAGGGGGGACATTCAATGTCAGCGGCCTTCAGATTCACGGCCGCAATCTCAGCGCCGACAACCTGCAAAGCCTGCAGACCGCGAGCGGGATCGAGGCCGACCGCGCGACCCGGTTGTGGGAACTGTGGTACCAGCAGAAGTTTCTTGATGAGGACCGGCTGGATATCAAGATCGGCCAGCAAAGCATCGACCAGGAATTCATGACCAGCCAGAATTCGGCGTTGTTCGTGAACACCATGTTCGGATGGCCGATGCTGCCGTCCGCCGACATGCCCGACGGCGGACCGGCTTACCCGTTGTCGGCGCTGGGCGTCCGGGTCCGGGCCCGACCGACCGATTCGGTGACGGTGCTGGCTGGCGTGTTCAACGGCCGGCCGACCTCCAAAGCCAGCGGCGATTCCCAGAAGGAAAACAGTTCCGGGACCAGTTTCCCGCTGAATGGCGGCGCCCTCATCATCGGCGAACTGCAATATGCCTACCCGTCGCTCAGCACGATGGTCATGGCGGATGAAAGCGAGCCGCTGGCCCATGTGTTCAAGCTGGGGGCCTGGTACGACACGGAACGGTTCGCCGACCAGCGTTACGATCAGTCCGGCCTGTCCCTGGCCGATCCGGCCAGCGACGGCAACGCGCTGACCCATCGCGGCAATATGGCGGTTTACGCGGTGGCCGATCAGATGGTCTGGCGCTCCCCCGAAGAGCCCGACCGCACGGCCAATGTCTTCATGCGGGTCATGGGAACGCCGGACGACGACCGGAATGTCATCGATTTCAGCCTGAACGCCGGAATCACCATCCATGAACCGATCCTGCACCGCGACGACGACACCTTCGGCATCGGCATGGGCTATGCCCGGGTCAGCAGCCGCGCCAGCGGCCTGGACCGCGACAACCGCCTGCTGACCGGCGCCTACCGCCCGGTGCGCAGCGGCGAGACCTTTGTCGAGATCACCTACCAGTACCAGGTCACGCCCTGGTGGCAGGTCCAGCCGGACATCCAGTACGTCTTCAATGTCGGCGGCGGACTTCCCGACCCGAACCAGTCCGGTCAGCGCATCGGCAATGAGACGATTTTCGGCGCAAGGACCAACATCCTCTTCTGAATTCGGACCACCTCTCTGGAAAAGGAACCTTTTTCATGGCGCCCGTTTTGCGATCAAGCGTTGCCTCCCTTGCTCTCCTCGTCGCGGTCGCGGGGGCTCCGCCACCCGCGGCGGCCGATGGACCGAAAGGGTTGCTGGAAACGATCCACCGGCATGTGACGCTGACCTCGACCATTCCTGACAATGCCGATCTCAACCCCTATGCGGTGGTGGTGGCCCCTGTCAGCGCCGGACGCATCCAGAAGGACGACGTGCTGGTCGACAATTTCAACAATGTCTCCAACCTGCAGGGAACCGGCGGCTCGATCATCGACTACAACCCGGCGACCCGCAAGACGACCCTGTTCGCCAAGCTTCCTCAGCATCTGCCGCAATGTCCGGGCGGCATCGGCCTGTCGACGGCCATGACCATGCTGAAAAGCGGCTGGGTGATCGTCGGCAGCGCGCCCAGTACTGACGGGACCACCCGCACCAAGGGCGACGGCTGCCTGCTGGTCCTGGATCCCAACGGCCAGCTTGCCGCCGCCTGGACCGGCCCGGACATCAATTTTCCCTGGGGCAATATGGCAACCGTCGACAACGGCGACAGCGCGGCAATCTTCGTCAGCATGGCCGGATTCGACATCCCCGGACCGGAGGTCCTGGATCCCGTGACCCACTATCCCGTGGTCATCAACAAATCCAAGGTCGTCCGCTTCGATCTGGCCATCGAGGACGGCAAGCCGCCGGAGATCCGGAACAGAACCGTGGTGGCCGACGGGTTCGGCGCGCGCGCCGACAAGGATGTGTTTCTGATCGGTCCGACGGGACTGGCCCTGACGCCGGAGGGAACGCTTTATGTCTCCGACGCCGTGGAAAACCGGATCGTCGCCATCGATAACGCGGTGACGAGGACCGACAGCGCCGGCACCGGCCGTCCGGTGGTGAAAGACGGCCTGATGCAACGGCCGCTCGCCATGGCGCTGACGCCAGAGGGCCATCTGCTGGCCTGCAATGCCAAGAACGGCCAGGTGGTGGAGATCGATCCGGTGGCCGGAAAGCAGCTCTACGCCCAATGGATCGACGCCGATCAGGCGCAGTCGCCGCCCGGCAATGGCGACCTGTTCGGGATCGCCATGCGTCCCGACGGTCGCGGATTTTATTACGTCGAGGACGACGTGAACACTCTGGTGGAGGCCACGCCATGACCGATTCCAACACCACCAGCCGCCGGGGCTTCCTGACCGGCGCGGCCGGTCTTCTGGCCGCCACGGGAGTTGCCCAGGCCACCCCGGCCGAGGCGAAATCCAAAACCGGAGCGCCCCCTGCCCCGCCGGCCTCGGCAGCGAAGGGGACCGCGGAGCCATTCTGGGGACCGCATCAGAGCGGAATTCTGACACCGGCGCAGACCCATACCTATTTCGCGGCCTTCGACATCACCGCAGAACGCCGTGAGGACGTCATCGCCATGCTGACGCGCTGGACCGAGGCGACGGCCCGTATGACCGCCGGTCGGACGGCCCGGGACCTGCCGGCCGACCTCGCCGACACCACAGCCGATTCGGCCGATGTTCTCGAATTGCCGCCATCGCGCCTCACGCTGACATTCGGTTTCGGCGCCACCCTGTTCGTGAAGGACGGCAAGGACCGGTTCGGGCTGGCGGCCCACCGCCCCGAGGCGCTGGTGGACATGCCGGTGTTTCCCGGCGACCAGTTGGTGGAGGCGATGACCGGCGGCGACATCTCCGTGCAGGCCTGTGCCGACGACCCGCAGGTCGCATTCCACGCGGTGCGGCAACTGGCCCGGATCGCCTATGACACCGCCGCGATCCGATGGGTCCAGTCGGGTTTCCTGGGCGGGTTCGACGCCAAGGAAACGCCTCGCAATCTGATGGGCTTCAAGGACGGCACGGGCAACCCGCCGGTCAACGATCCCGAGGAGATGCGGAAATTTGTCTGGGTCGGCACGGAGGGGCCGGACTGGATGCGGGGCGGCAGCTACCTCGTGGTCCGGCGGTCCCGTATGGCGCTGGAGCATTGGGACCGGATGAAGGTCTCTTTCCAGGAACAGACCTTCGGCCGCAGGAAATATTCCGGCGCGCCCCTGACGGGACATAAGGAAACCGACGCTCTCGATCTCGATGCAACGGACGGTGATGGCAATCCCGTCCTGCCGGAAAACTCCCACGTCCGGCTGGCGACGGCGGCCAGCAACGACGGGGCCAAGATCCTGCGGCGGTCCTATTCCTATAATGACGGGGCCAATGTGGTCGCCGAACGCTGGCCCCCGTGGCGCCAGGGACTGGAATATGACGCCGGCCTGATCTTCGTCTGCTATCAGAAGGATCCCCGCACCGGCTTCATCCCGATGTTCGAAAAGCTGTCGCGCTTCGACATGATGAACCAGTTTGTCACCAATGTCGGCAGCGGCCTGTTCGCCTGCCCCGAAGGGGTGACAAAGGGCGGATTCATCGGCCAGCGCCTGTTCGAGAAGGCCTGATGGAGATGGCTGTTTTCTCCCCCTCCCGGCCAAACGGCGGACGTCCGGTCCGTCCGCTGTTGCTGGCCCTGGCGTTGTTGCTGGGCCCTTACGCCGAGGTGGTCGCCGCCGAAGAGGCGCCCCCGCCGACCGAGATCATCCTCAAGGACCACCGGTTCACCCCGGCCGAGGTCCATGTGCCAAGCGGCAAGCCGGCCTTTCTCAAGATCGTCAACCAGGACGAGACCGCGGAAGAGTTCGAGGTCCGCCAACTGGCCATCGAGAAGGTGGTGGCAGGCGGCGGATCGGTCATCGTCCGCATCCGTCCGCTTGGCCCGGGGCGCTATTCCTTCGTGGGCGAGTATCACGAGGATCAGGCCAGGGGCGTGATCGTCGCTGATCCGAAAGCGGACTAAGTCCAACGGGCGATGAGCAGAACTCATCGCCCGTCAGAACCATTCCCCGCGCGTTACCAGACCTTGCAGGGCTGCTTCGACACCATCGGATCGGACGGTTTGCAGCCGAACGCCTTGGCGAATTCCGGCATGTTGGAGATCGTGCCGTTCACGCGATATTCGGCGATGGAGTGCGGATCGGTCTGGGCCTGGAGGCGCTTCGCCTCCGGCCGCGTGTTCTCACACCACACCCGGGCAAGCCCCAGGAAATAGCGCTGTTCCGGGGTGAATCCGTCGATCTTCCCAACCTTCTTTCCGTCGAGATAAGTCTTCAGCGCCCAATAGGCGATCCGCGCGCCGCCATTGTCGGCGGTGTTCTCGCCCAGCGTCAGCTTGCCATTCTGCTTGACGTCCCCGTCGGCGACGAAGCCGCCATATTCCTTGACCAGGCACTGGCTCCTGGCTTCGAACCGCTTGGCATCCGCTTTGCTCCACCAATCGGCCAGATTGCCCTTGCCGTCGTACTGGCGCCCCTCATCGTCGAAGCCATGCGTCATCTCATGGCCGATCACCATGCCGATAGCCCCGAAATTGACCGCGTCGTCGGCATCCTTGTCGAAGAAAGGCGGCTGCAGAATGCCCGCCGGGAAGTTGATGTCGTTATTCTCACCGGAATAGTAGGCATTGACGGTCGGCGGGGTCATATCCCACTCGCTGCGATCGACATCCGTGCCGATCTTTTTAAGATCGCGCGCGGTTTCGAAGGCGGCGGCCCGTTGATAGTTGCCGATGGCGTCGTCGCGCGCCACCACCACCTGGGAATAATCGCGCCAGTGATCGGGATAACCGATCTTGGACGCCATCATAGCCAGTTTCGCCTGGGCCTTGGCCTTGGTGGCCGGCGCCATCCAGTCGACCTTGTCGATCAGGCGGCCGAAGGAGGCGTGCACCGCCTGAACCAGATCCGCCATCCGCTGCTTGGCTTCCGGCGGATAGTATTTCGCCACGAACAACTGCCCCAGATCCTCTCCGAGGGCGTGATCGGTCATCTGGGCGCACCGCTTCCAACGGGGCTGCAAGGCCAGCTGGCCGGACAGCGTGTGACCGTAAAAGGCGAAGGTCTCGTCAACAAACGCCTTGGGCAGAAGTTTTGAACTGGCGTGCAGGGCGTGCCAACGCAGATAGCTTTTGAGATCCTCCATCGGAACGGCGGCCAGGATGCCCCCCAGCTTCGACAGATAGACGGACGACTGATCATTGATGCGGTCGAAAGCCGGGGCTCCCGCCGCCTTCACATAAGCGGCCCAGTCCAGGCCCGCAGCCTCGCTTTCGAAGCGGGCAAGGGTCATCGGCTTGTTGACCTTTTGCGGGTCGCGGCGCGAAACACGGTCGAGCGAGACCTCAGCCAGCGCGGTTTCCAGCGCCATCACCGTTCCGGCCCGGCGGTCGGCGACGTCGGCCGTGTCGCCGGCCAGTTCGAACATCCGGGCGACATGCTTCACATAGGCTGCACGCTGCTGTTGGGTCTTATCGTCCTTGCGGAAGTAGAAATCGCGATCGGGCAGGCCGAGCCCGCTCTGGTCCGCGGCCGCGATATAGCGGTCGGAATTCTCCGGATCATGGGCGCTGCCGAACGCGAAGAACGCGTCGATGCCCGCCCGGTGCAGATCCGCCAGCAGCGGGAACAGGGCAGCCTTGTCCGCCAGCCCGTCGATCCGGTCCAGAACGTCCTTCACCGGCGCCAGGCCCTTGGCCTCGACCCCGGCCTCGTCCATACAGGCCGCGTAAAAGTCGCCAGCCCGCTTCGCGACCGCCGATTCCTGGCCCGCCTGCCCGGCGTCCTCCAAAAGGCCGCGCAGCTTGGCGAGATTGGCCTCGCGCAGCTCATGGAACTGGCCCCAGTGAATCTGATCGTCGGGAATGGGATTGGCGGCCATCCAGGACTTGCAAACGTACTGATAGAAGTCGGTGCAGGGCGAGACCGAAGGATCGACCATCTCCTTCAGGGTCATCGGCTTGGACATCTGGGCCGGATCCGCCCAGGCGGAATTGGCCAAGCCAGTGGTCGCGCAGATAACGAACGCCAACAGACTACGTTTCTTCATTACCCTTCCTTTTCGTTCTCGCTCCTGCCAAAGGAACTGCGGCAGTATGTCAATATCTTGTACACTGAGGGCCTTGCCCGCCGCCACCCCTCCGGCTCTCCTCTCAAGGAATTCCATCCGTGACCCTATCCTCCACACCCGGGCATTCCGGATCCCAGACGTCCGGAAGCTCCCTGCTTCCCCCGCGGGATGATTTTCCGCGTGGATTGGCGTCCGACAATTTCGCCGGCGCCCATCCCGCCGTTCTCGCCCATCTGGCCGCCTGCAATGGCGGCCATGCCATGGCCTATGGCGACGACCCGGTCACGGCGCGCGCCCGCGCCGCCTTCGACCGGATCTTCGGCCGTGCGGTCACCACCCATTTCGTTTTCAACGGAACGGCCGCCAATGTCATGTCGCTGTCGGCCTTCGCGCGCAGTTACGGCTCGGTGCTCTGCTCCGAACACGCCCATTTGATCAATGACGAAAGCACGGCGCCGGAACGCATCCTGGGCATGCGCATGATCGGCCTCAAAAGCCGGGACGGACGGATCGACCCCGACGCGCTGATCCAGGAACTGGGGCGCGGCCACGGAGTCCACCATCCGACGCCGGTGGCCCTGTCGCTGACGCAGCCGACCGAAGTCGGAACCCTCTACACGGTGGCGGACATCCGCCACCTGGCAGACATCGCCCATGCTCATGGGTTGGGGGTTCATGTGGATGGCGCGCGCCTCGGGTCGGCAATTGCCGCCCTTGGCGTCACTGCCGCCGAAATGCTGGTCGATACCGGCGTCGATGTGGTGAGTTTCGGCGGCGCCAAGCAGGGCATCCTGCTGGGCGAGGCGGTGGTGTTCCTGCGGCCCGGGATCGGCGAAGACTTTCCGCACTGGCAGAAGCACGGCCTGCAACTGGCGTCGAAAATGCGGTTCATGGCCGCCCAGTTCGAAGCCCTGCTGAAGGACGACCTGTGGGTTGCCAACGGCCGGACCGCCAACGCCATGGCCCGTTATCTCGAAAGCCGGATCGAAGGCCTTCCCGGCGTCGGCGTCGTCTTCCCCGTCCAGTCGAACGCCGTGTTCGCCGCCATCCCTGCGGATCTGATCGAACCCTTGCAGCGCCACACCTTTTTCTGGCCCTGGGATGCCCGCAAAGGCCTGGTGCGATGGATGTGCGCCTTCGACACCACCGAGGGCGATATCGACAGCTTCATCGGCGTTCTGAAAGACATGCTGCCCGGCTGACCGGCCGGCCGGGCCGGCCAGCCGTCACCCGGCCGGTGGAACCGCCAGATCTTATTTTAGTCGGCCGGTGGAACCGCCAGATCTTATTTTAGTCGGCCGGTGGAACCG
>WASQ01000126.1:101913-170613 GCA_009712185.1 Telmatospirillum sp.
ATTTTAGTCGGCCGGTGGAACCGCCAGATCTTATTTTAGTCGGCCGGTGGAACCGCCAGATCTTATTTTAGTCGGCCGGTGGAACCGGCCGGGGCCTCCCCTCACCGTCCAGGGCGACAAAGGTGAAGGTGCCCTGGGTGGCCTTTTCCTGCGGCGCGCCGTCCCGGCGGCGCACCCAGACCTCGATACGGAAGGTCAGCGACGTCCGTCCGATCTTCACCTCGTGGCAATAACAGGACAGCTCATCGCCGACACGGATCGGCGTGTGAAACTGCATGGCTTCCACCGCCACCGTGGCCACCCGCCCCTTGGCGCGCCAGCGGGCCGCGATGCCGCCGGCCAGATCCATCTGCGACATCAGCCAGCCACCGAACACGTCCCCCTCGTAATTCAGATCGCTCGGCATCGCCACGGCGCGGATGGTCAACAGGCCGCCAGGCTCTATTTCCTGCATTCTTTTTTATCTCCCTCTCTACATTTAGTAGTTACAATGGCAATACATATACTATTGGATGCACTTGCCGCCTGCCGATCCCATCCCTATAATGGCCGCCATGCCTGATTTGTTCCAACAGCTCCCCCCGAAGACGACCGATTACTCGGCCAAGGACATCGAGGTCCTCGAGGGGCTGGAGCCTGTTCGTCGGCGCCCCGGCATGTATATCGGCGGCACCGACGACAAAGCCCTTCACCATCTCGTCGCCGAGGTTCTCGACAACTCCATGGACGAGGCCGTGGCCGGTCATGCCACCTGGATCGAGCTTGAGCTCAAGGTTGACGGCTCGGTCGTGGTCCGGGACAACGGCCGCGGCATTCCGATCGACCCGCATCCGAAGTTTCCCGAAAAGTCGGCACTGGAAGTGATCCTGACGACGCTGCACTCCGGCGGAAAATTCGGCGGCAGCGCCTACAAGGTGTCCGGGGGGTTACATGGCGTCGGTCTTTCCGTAGTCAATGCCCTGTCCGACCGATTGACCGTGGATGTCGCCCGGGACCGCCAGTTGTGGTCGCAAAGCTATTCGCGCGGGGCGCCGCTGGGTCCCCTCACGCCCGTCAGCGCGGTGCAGAACCGTCGCGGCACCACGATCACTTTCCATCCCGACGCGGAGATCTTCGGTGCCCGCGCGCAATTGCGCCCGGGGCCGCTCTACCGTATGGCCCGCGCCAAGGCCTATCTGTTCCAGGGTGTGGAGATCCGCTGGTCCTGCGACCCGCTGCTGATCAAGGAGGGCGATGCCACCCCGGCGAAGGAAGTGCTGCGCTTCCCCAACGGGCTCAAGGATTTTCTCGATCAGACCCTGGCCGACCGACCGCTGATCGGCGGACAATCCTTTACCGGAACGGCCCAGTTCCCCGACGACATGGGGCAGGTCGAATGGGCCATCGCCTGGCCCGAGGACGAGGACGGTTTTTCCAACTCCTACTGCAACACCATTCCGACGCCGGAAGGTGGCAGTCACGACCTCGGCCTTCGCAACGCCCTGACGCGCGGGCTGCGCCAGTATGGCGATATGACGAGCAACCGCAAGGCGGCCCAGGTGTCCGCCGACGATGTTCTGGGCGGCGCCTGCGTGGTGCTGTCGGTCTTCATTCGCGACCCCCAGTTCCAGGGACAGACCAAGGAGAAACTGGCGTCGCCGGAAGCGGCGCGACTGGTCGACAGCACCATCAAGGACCACTTCGACCATTGGCTGTCGGGCGATACCAATCTGGCCCGGGCCCTGCTGGACCGCATGGTCGAACGGGCCGACGACCGTCTCAAGAAAAAGCAGGCGAAGGACCTGTCGCGCAAAAGCGCGACCAAGAGGCTCCGCCTGCCCGGCAAGCTGGCGGACTGCTCACGCACCCTGGCCCAGGGATCCGAGCTGTTCCTGGTGGAGGGCGACTCGGCCGGCGGCTCCGCCAAGCAGGGACGCAGCAGAGAAACCCAGGCCGTTCTGCCGCTCCGGGGCAAAATCCTGAACGTCGCCTCGGCCACCGCCGACAAGATGCGCGCCAATCAGGAGATCCGCGATCTGATCGAGGCCCTGGGCTGCGGCATCCGCGACAGTTATGACGACGACAAGCTGCGGTACGAGAAGATCATCATCATGACGGACGCCGATGTCGACGGCGCCCATATCGCGTCGCTGCTGATGACCTTTTTCTATCAGGAAATGCCCGGCCTCATCGAGAACGGGCATCTGTTCCTGGCTTGCCCGCCGCTTTACCGCATCAATCATGGCCAGACCTCGGTCTATGCCCGCGACGATGCCCACAAGGACGAGCTGCTCGCCACCGCTTTCGCCGGCAAAAAGACCGAGATCAGCCGCTTCAAAGGCCTGGGAGAGATGCCGCCGCACCAGCTCAAGGAAACCACCATGGATCCGAAAACCCGCCAGCTTTTGCGGGTGGTGGTGCCCCACGGCCTTTCCGACGACGCCCGCGAGGACGCGAAGGAAACCCGCCGGCTCGTCGACAGCCTGATGGGCAAGAAGCCCGAACTGCGCTTCCAGTTCATCCAGGAAAGGGCGAAATTCGCCCGCGACCTGGATGTCTGAGGACCGCCGCGCGGCCAGGGCCGTGACCGGGTTTCCGGCCGGCCGGACCGCGCGGCTTGTGATCCGCCTGCTGAGGATCGAAGACGCCCCGGCCTTCCGGGATCTGACCGACGACCCGGCCATTACCGGCAGGATCCATTTTCTTTCGCCCCCCTTCACGCTGGCGGACGCGCAGGCGCTTATCCATGGCAAGGGGGATGGCCGCGACGGCTTTCTGGGGCTTTGGAGCCCGGACAGCGGCGATCTTCTCGGGGTCGTCGGGGTCCATTTGCAACCCGCACAGGATATCGAGATCGGCTACTGGGTCCGCCCCGACCACCATGGCCGGGGTCTCGCCGGCGAGGCTCTGTCCTGGGTGATCGCACGCCTGCCGTCCCTTTACCCGGGCTGGCCGATCTTCGCCGAGTGCCGCGACGATAATGCGCCATCCCGCAGGGTGCTGGAGAAGGCGGGGTTCCGGACCGACGGAGCCGCCGGGTATCGCCCCGGACGCCGGCGCTACGGGTACGATCCCGAGGCGCCGGCCGCGGCCGTCACAGGGCCAGCCGCAGAAGGACAAAAGCCCCGTAGCTGATCGCCGCCGACGCCGGGATTGTGAATATCCAGGCCCAGACGATGGTCCCCGCCAACCCCCACCGGACAGCCGAGGTGCGCCGCGCGGTGCCGACCCCGACGATGGCCCCGGTGATGGTGTGCGTCGTCGAGACGGGAATCCCGAGCCAGGTGGCGGTGAACAAAGAGATCGATCCGGCGGTTTCAGCGCAACAGCCCTGGAACGGCTTCAGATCGGTGATCTTCGATCCCATGGTCCGGACGATCCGCCAGCCTCCCGCCAATGTCCCCAGCCCCATGGCCAGCTGGGACGCCAGGACGACCCACAGCGGCACATAGAACTCGCTGCCCAGGAGACCTTGCGAGAACAATAAAACGGAGATGATGCCCATGGTCTTCTGGGCGTCGTTGCCGCCATGCCCCAGCGAATAGAGCGAGGCCGACACCAGTTGCAAGCGCCGGAACAGCCGGTCCACGGCGAAGGGCGGGCGTTTGTGAAGGATCCAGGTCGCCACGAAGATGATCAGCAGGGCCAGGAAAAATCCCGCCATCGGCGACAGAACAATGGCGGCGGAGGTTTTCAGAAAACCGTCCAGCACAATCGCCGAGAAGCCGGCCTTGGCAATCCCCGCCCCCGCCAGGCCGCCGATCAATGCGTGCGAGGAGGAGGACGGCAGTCCCAGCCACCACGTCAGCAGGTTCCATCCGATCGCGCCGATCAGCGCCGCGAACACAACCCAGGGATCGATGACGGAAGGCTGCACGATCCCGGTTCCGATCGTATGGGCGACATGCAGGCCGAAAAACAGGAAGGCGATGAAATTGAATCCCGCCGCCCAGAACACCGCCAGACGGGGCGGCAAGACCCGTGTCGAAACGACCGTCGCGATGGAATTGGCGGCGTCATGCAGACCGTTGATAAAATCGAAGGCAAGCGCGATGGCGATGATGATCACCAGCGCCGGCAGTCCCAGCGACAGGCCGTCCATCGTCAGACATTGTCCAGAACAAGGCCTTCGATGACGTCCGCGACATCATCCAGGCAATCCGTCGCGGCTTCCAGAAGCTCGTAGACTTCCTTGCGTCCGAAAAAGGTGATGGTGTCGGGGCGCTGTTCGATCAGGTCGGACAAGGCCTCGCGAAGGGCCTCGTCGGCGTCGCTTTCGATCGAGGAAACAGCCTCGCAGAGAGACCGGATCCGGTCCGCATTGGCGGTGATGTTATGCAAAAGCGGCATGATCTCGGCCACAAGCCGGGCCGCCTGCTGGATCTGCCCGGTGATCTTGCGCATATGGTTGTCGAACTCGCTGACCTCATAGAGGGCCGCATGCAGGACCACCTCCTCGATATGGTCGATCGCATCATCGAGCGCGTTGGACAGCGCCAGGATGTCGGAACGGTCGAAGGGGGTGAGGAATGCCCGATGCAAGGAGATCAGTGTCTGACGGCTGACCTCGTCGGCCAGACTCTCGTTTTCGCAAACCTCCCGTCCCCGGGACGGCCGGTCCTGCTGATCCGGTGCCATCATCGCCGCCAGTGCGTCGGCGGCAGCCACGATATAGCCGCTGTGCGCGATGAAGTTCTCAACAAACCGCTCTTCCTTCGGCATGAGAGAGCGGAATAAACGCATGAACATGAAGGTCCCCGCTGCAGTTTGTCACATTTCTATCACTAAAGACCCCATCGGCAAGAGAGTAAGGATGGGGATGCTGACATGCATGGAACGGGACAGCCGCGCAGCCCCCTTGAAAATGCCCTCCAGCGACCGGAAATCGTAATAAAAACTGTTTAGATCCAATATGTTGATCGAAAGAAAAAAAAGTCGCGGACCCTTCGCCAATAACGGCAATTATATCCTGTGGTTGCTACCATTAAGATGTCAAACACCTTGACGTGGAGAGGTCCGTCTCCTCCGCGCCCCTGGAAGCGCGATCTCTTAATTGAATTGTGATGCCGATGGCACCTGTTAGAGTATCGTCCGCCACCGGCCCCGGGGACCGGTCGCGCACGAAGGAAGACCACAGCGGGGAGGCAGCAGTGAGCAGAGCGGGAATATTGATCCGGACCGGCGCCATCCTGGCGTTCGCGTCCCTGCCGCTGCTTCCGGACCCGGCCGGCGCCGCCCAGGATCAGATCCGGATCGTCGGATCATCGACGGTTTATCCGTTCGCCACCGTGGTCGCGGAACATTTCGGAAAAGGAAGCCCCTACCGCGCCCCCGTCGTCGAAAGCACGGGAACCGGCGGCGGCTTCAAACTGTTTTGTGCCAGCGTCGATGTCGAGAGTCCCGACATCGTGCTGGCGTCCCGGCGCGTCCACTCCAGCGAGACCAGGGAATGCCTGAAGAACGGGATCCGCGACATCGTCGAGTTCACTCTGGGCTATGACGGGCTGGTGATCGTCAATGCCCGCAAAGCGCCGTCCTACAGCCTGACCCACCGGCAGTTGTTCCAGGCGATCGCCAAGACGGTGCCGCAGAATGGACGATGGATTCCCAACCCCTACCGGTTGTGGAGCGACATCGACCCGTCCTTCCCCAAGGAAAAAATCACGGTGTTCGGCCCGGCCCCCAACCATGGCACCCGCGACAGCCTCGTCGATCTGGTGCTGGAGCAGGCCTGCGCGGAATTCCCGGAGGCCCAGGCCCTGCCGGAGGATCAGCGGATCAGGTCCTGCGCCGCGGTCCGCGAGGACGGCGGTTTCGTCGACGTTTCCCAGAACTATACCGTGACCTTGCAGAAACTCGTGATGGACCCCCATGCGCTCGGCATTCTGCCGTTCAGCTACCTGGACCAGAACAGCGACAAGATCCATGCCGCGACGTTCGACGGCCATGAGGCAACCTACGAGAACATCTTTAACGGCAGCTATCCGCTGTCGCGGCCGCTGTTCCTTTACGTGAAGACGGAACATCTCCATACCACGGCCGGCCTTAAGGACTATCTGTCGGCCTTCACCGCCGAAAAGGCCTGGGGACCTGACGGCTATCTCGCCGAACGGGGGCTGATCGCGCTGACGGACGATCGTCGTCATGCGGAATCAGAGAAGGCCCGGCAGCTACTGCAAAAGCCATACTGAACCGCCGCCCCGGCGGAAGCCATTGCACCGTCCGGGGCCTGGCACGATATCCTGCCAGACCCGCCACTGCCGGCGGCGCAACGAACGAGGACCCAATGGGCAGGACGATCAGTCTCGCCGAGGGCTTGTCCGCCTATGTGGCGGAGCCCGCGGAGCCGGCCGCCGCGTCGGTTGTGGTGATTCAAGAGATTTTTGGCGTCAATACGCATATCCGCTCCGTCGCCGATGGTTATGCGGCGGAGGGATACCTGGCGATTGCGCCGGCGCTGTTCGATCGTGTCGAACCGGGTGTGGAATTCGACTACAGCGCGGCAAGCGTGGCGAAAGGCGTCGCCCTGGCGGGTCGCGTGGGGTTCGATCAGGCCCTGTCCGATGTCGGGCGGGCGATCGACTGGGCCGAGGCACAAACACCCGGCCATGTCGGTGTGGTGGGCTTCTGCCTTGGGGGATCGCTGGCCTGGCTGGCGGCAGCGCGGTTGCGCCCCCGGGCGGCCGTGGCCTATTACGGCGGTCAGATCCCGCAATTTCGCGACGAGGCGCCCCTGGCGCCGATCCTGCTGCATTTCGGGGAAAAGGACGGATACATCCCCCTGGAGGCGGCCCGGGACGTCGAACGCCTTTATCCCGACATCCCCGTGCATTTTTATCCCGCGGAGCATGGCTTCAACTGCGATGCCCGGGCCAGTTACCATCGCGACTCGGCGCTTCTCGCGCGGTCGCGGACCCTCGACTTCCTGCGGGAGCACCTTCTCTCCTGACCCCGGAACGTCACGATGATGTCCGGCATCCTCCTGACGCCGGCGGGTCCTGTCACCCATCGGTGGAACAGGACGCCTAAAAAAGGACATGTTCCGGAGCCATTCCTAGCCATGGCGCCCCGCCGGAAGGCCAACCTCCGGATGGGCCGACATTCGGACGGGCCAACCTCCTGAGGGGCCACAGCAAGCGGATCGACGAACAGATGACCGATCAGACCCAAAAGGATCAGTATGACGGGAGCCGGGGCCGCCAGCTTCTGCTCACCATCCGCGATATCGCGGTGACGGTGGCTCTGGTCCTGGCCGCCAAGACCGTCGCGGCGGAGCCCTACTACGTTCCGTCGGCCTCCATGGAGCCCACACTCCTGATCGGTGACGAACTGGTCACCACGAAATATCCCTATGGCTACAGCCGTTACTCGCTTCCCGTCGCCATGGGCCCGGCCTCGGACCACCGTTTGCTGGAAAAGCTGCCCCGGCGCGGCGATGTGGTGGTCTTCCGGCTGCCCAGGGATCCGGATCAGACCTATGTCAAACGGGTCATCGGCCTGCCGGGAGATGAGGTGCAGATGGAAAACGGGCGGCTTTTCATCAATGGCAAAGTCGTGCCCGTCCGTCCCGACGGCATGGCGGAGGCCAAGGATTCGGATGGCCGCGTCCGTCCCGCCGCGCGGTTGATCGAGACCCTGCCGGGCGGAGTGGATCATCCGATCTTCAAACTGGCCGCCAATGCGCCGCTCGACAACACTCCGGTCTATCAGGTTCCGGCGGGCCACATTTTCGTGATGGGCGACAATCGCGACGATTCGGCCGACAGCCGTATTCCGCCGATGGCTGGCGGGGTTGGCTATGTTCCCATGGAAAACCTTGTCGGCCGGGTCGACGCCGTCCTCGGATCGTGGGACCTCAGTCTTTCCAGCCAGCCGGTCTGGACCTGGCCCGCCGGTCTCCGGCTCGCCCGGTTCTTCTCACGCGTTCAGTAAGGGGCTGTTGATCGAAGGGCCTGCGACAGGCCCCCCTCTTAACCCCTTAGGAAAACGTTTCGCTTGCAATTTTGACACTTTTTTGTCAGACAAGTTTCCTTTCGGAGGGCGGCCGGACCGCCTATTTGGAAACCACCGGACCCATCATGCCCTATCCTCTTGAAGATGCCGGATTCACACTCTGGTATGGCGACATCGAGACTCAGTTGAAGCTCCAGCATGGCGCCACCGCGCGCGACCTCGGGCTTGACCGTCACATGCTGCAGCAGCGCTATTACGCGGGTGAATCGGTTTTCACGGCCCTTGCCTCGATCGAAGCCGCCCTGCCCTGAACGGGCGCTTCATCGGTGATAACGGGTGCCGCCCAAGGCCCGGGCGGCGGTTGGGGCCCGTTTGAGTCACTTGCCGGCAGCGCCGCGATGCGACCGGCGGCCAGGGGTCCCGGATCGCCCGCGCAAGAGCGGATCGACCGGAGGCGATGCGGGCGTCGGGACACCCGGCGGACCTATTTCCGCCAGGCCTTGAGCCGCCGCACGGCCTCTTCCATATCGGCCGTTGAGCCGGCGAAGGACAGCCGCAGGAAGTGATGCCCGTCCAGGGGATCAAAATCGACCCCCGGCGTGCAGGCGATACCGGTTTCCTCCAGGATGCGACGGCAGAAGGACAGGCTGTCGTCTGTCCAGCGGGACACGTCGGCATAGAGGTAGAAGGCACCGTCGGCCGGCGCCAGACGGTCGAAGCCGGCGCCCGGCAGTCCCTCCAGCAAAACCTCACGGTTGCGGCGGTACCGCGCCACATTGGCATCCAACTCTTCCAGGCAGTCGAACACCGCCAACGCCGCATGTTGCGACACGGAGGGCGGCGAAATGAACAGATTCTGCGCCAGGCATTCGACCGACCGCAGCAGGTCGTCCGGAACGACCATCCAGCCAAGCCGCCAACCCGTCATCGAGAAATATTTCGAGAAGCTGTTGATCACGATGGCCCCGCCCCGTCCCGCAGCGGTCGCGGGCTCCATCCCATAGGTCAGTCCGTGATAGATCTCGTCGGAGACGAGGCGCACCTCACGGTCCCGGCACCAGTCGATAACCTCCGCCAGATCCGCAGGCGACATCATGCTTCCGGTCGGATTGGAGGGACTGGCGATGATCAGGCCGTCAAGCCGCCCGCCCGACGCGACCGCAGCCTCCAGGACCGGCACGGTCGGCTGGAACCGCGTCGCCGGCCCCACCGGCAGCAGAACCGGCTCAACCCCCAGCGCGCTCAGGATGTTCCGGTAGGCGGGATAACCCGGACAGGCCAGTCCTACTCTGTCGCCCGCCTCGAACGCGGCCAGAAAGGCCAGGATGAAGGCCCCCGACGATCCCGTCGTCACCACCACATTGGCGGAATCCACCCGGGCCCCGTAACTGCGGCGGTAATGGCCGGCAATACGCTCCCGCAAGGCGTCGATGCCGAATGCCAGAGTATAGCCCAGAGGATCCCGCCCCATCGCCCGCGTCGCCGCCTCCAGAGCGGCGGCCGGCGCCCCGGTCGACGGCTGCCCGACCTCAAGATGCAGAACATCATGGCCTTCCGCCGCTCTCTCGTGGGCGGCACGCATAACGTCCATGACGATGAAAGGCGGGATCTGTCCCCGCCCGGCAACCTTGAATGACATTCCTTTGAGATCCTTGTTGGCGCCCCCGTCCGGCGGCGCTCCCGGCCCCGAGGCCGGTCAATCGCCGGAAGAGGATGAAATGACAAAAAAACTTACCCCCCGCCCCGTCAAAGCCGTGGTAGCGTATCGCTCTACTCCACCCATAAGCGGCGGAGCGGTTTCGGGCAAAGGAGTTCCGTCGGCAGCGACGCATCCCGACGATCCACAGCAACGACCGGCAGCGACCGGAGGCATGGTCTCCGTCCTGTCCGCCATGGTGACGAGGCCCTTCCGGACGGCCGGCCGGCACGTTGACGCCCCCAATTTCCGTGGATACCGTGACCGTTCAGCGGAGAGTTCACTTTGTTCAAAAATCGCATTTCCAGACTGGCCGTCCTTCTGCTTGTCTCCCTCGCCCCCGGCGTCGTGAATGCCCAGACGATTGAATTCATCAGGGACGCGGAAATCGAAAATACCATCCGGACCTATGCCACGCCATTCTTCCAGCAGGCAGGGGTGGAGCCGTCGGCAGTCGAAATCCATCTGGTGAAGGACAGTCAGATCAACGCCTTCGTCGCCGAAGGCCTCAATCTGTTCATCAACACCGGATTGATCGTCAAGACGGAACACGCTGGACAGTTGATCGGCGTCATCGCCCACGAATGCGGCCACATTGCCGGCGGCCATCTGGTCAAAGGGCGGGGCGAGATGGAAAACGCCGGTTATGCCTCGCTGGCCTCGATGATTCTGGGCGCCGCGGCCGCCGTCGTGGCGAAACGCGGCGATGTCGGAACCGCGATCATGATGGGCGGCAATGACATGGCCGAACGCAGCTACCTTGCCTTCAGCCGCTCCATCGAGGGCGCCGCGGATACGGCTGCACTCAGTTTCCTCGATAATCTGCATATGTCGGCGCGGGGTTTTCTCGAATTCATGGAAATGCTGGGCGACCAGGAGCTGCTGGTCTCGGCCCGACAGGATCCCTATGTGCGGACCCATCCCCTGTCGCGCGACCGCGTTTCGGAGATCCGGCACCATGTCGATTCCTCTCCCTGGTCCGACGCGCCGGTCCCCCCCGCCTATGTCGAGCCGCATAAGCGCATGAAGGCAAAACTGATCGCCTTCATGGACCCTCCGGTGACGACCCTGTCGCGATACAAGGAGGACGATACCAGTATCGAGGCGCGCTATGCCCGGGCGATCGCCTATTACCGCAAACCCGATCTCGTCCATGCGATCCCGCTGATCGACGGCCTGATCAGCGAGCGACCGGAAGACCCCTATTTTCATGAACTGAAGGGGCAGATGCTGTTCGAGAACGGGCGCGTGGCCGAAGCGGTGCCGGAATACAAGCAGTCCGTCAAATATCTGCCGGATAACGCCCTCCTGCGCGAGGAACTGGGACAGGTCGAACTGGAGCTGGAGGACAACTCCCAGCTTGCCGACGCCAAGGAACATCTGACCTTCGTCACCCGCCGCGAGCCGGATAACGCCAGCGGATGGCGCCTGCTGGCAACCGCCTATGGCCGCATGGGCGATGAAACCATGGCGGCGGCCTCCATGGCCGAATACGCGCTTCTGATGGGGCGCTGGAACGAGGCCCTGCACGACGCCACCAAGGCGCTCAAGAATCTGAAAAAGGGAACGCCGACGGAAATCCGGATGCAGGATGTGCGGTCCCAGGCCGAACAGATGCAGGAGAGGGCGCGAAACAACGGGCGCGGCTGACCCCGGACAGACGGCCGGAAGGCCTCTCCCGGAGCCGCATGAGGGCACACTTGCCCCGGGCCGCCGACTGCCGCATGATGCCGGCCTATCGATAAATCCCAGGGCTCTCCGGGCCCCAACCAAAGGCTAGACCCATGTCGTTGCGCACCCTGACCTCAGCCCTGCTGATTGCCGGTTCGCTGGCGATGATGCCTTCTGTCTCGCAAGGCCAGGAGGATCAGCCGCTGACGCCGAAACAGCAGGATGCGGTCAAGAAGATGATTCATGACTACATCCTCGAAAACCCCTCCATCATTACCGAGGCGATCGAGGCCTTGCGTCAGAAGGAGGAACTGGCCGCCGAAACCGACGCCAAAAAGGCCCTGGTCGACCGCAAGGCCGACATTTTCGAGGATCCCGAGTCGCCGGTGCTCGGCAATGTCAAAGGCGACGTGACGGTGGTGGAATTCTTCGATTACCGCTGTCCCTATTGCAAGGCCATGACCGATCAGGTTCTGGACACCGTGAAGTCGGACGGCAAAGTCCGTCTGGTGATGAAGGAACTGCCGATTCTGGGCCCCGACTCGGTCACCGCGGCACGGGCCGCCCTGGCCGCCAGGAACCAGAAGAAGTATGAGGAATTCCACCGTGCGCTGATGAAGCTGAAGACCCCGGTCAACGAAGCCGCGCTGATGAAGACCGCGGCCGAGGTCGGCCTCAATGTCGAGAAGTTGAAGAAGGACATGGAGGACGACAAGATCGACACGGTGTTGAAGAACAATATCCAGCTCGCCCACACGCTCAACGTCACCGGCACGCCGGCCTTCATCATCGGCGACCAGATCGTTCCGGGCGCCATGAATCAGCAGGCGTTCAAGCAGATGATCGATCAGGCCCGCAAGCCCAAGAGCTGACGCGCGCCCCCTCCGGCGCGTCGGCGCCGGAGACGGAGTTTTCCAGCGCGCACCGGTCATTTTCCAGGCCTTCTCCCGCCCCCGCGGGAGAAGGCCTTTGCATTCCTGGACGCTCGTCCCCATCGCCCGCGCGGGGCCGGAGACGGTTCGGCCCGCCGATGAGCGGACCTCATGGCTGGCTGGTGGCAGTCGCGGGAACGGAATGGGGCCCTGAATCAGGGAGTGGGGTCAAGCGTCCCGCCCGCCGTTCGGCGAAAGCCGAAAAGCCGGCATTTCCGCCGCTTTCGCGTCCGAGGCGGGCAGGATGCCTGGCCCTGTTCGCAAGGGATCCAGATGTTAGATTCCGACCACTAGTGGTGAAAATCTGACAGATGGCGCCCATGCCATCTGTCAGATTTTCACCACAATTCAAAGAGTTGGTGGGCCAACTTGCCCTAACGCCTGGGTGCCAGGCGTCAGGGTTGGACCACTAGATCGATTGCGGCCGCTGCGGGCCCCCCCCCACTAGAGGGCGAGGCGGCAACAGGACCGGAACCGGTGTGCCGCCCCGCTGGAACGATCAGACGTAGTAAGCCTTCAAAGGCGCGAAGCCGTTGAAGTTCACCGCCGAATAGCTGGTTGTATAGGCCCCGGTCGCCATGATGCGGACCTTGTCCCCCACTTTCAGATCAAGCGGCATCTGATACTGGAACTTCTCATAGAGAATATCGGCGGAATCGCAGGTCGGGCCGGCCAGCACCACCGGGCCGGACGGACCGTCACCGGGCACCCTGAGGCGGTATTTGATCGACTCGTCCATCGTCTCGGCCAGGCCGCCGAATTTGCCGATATCGAGATAGACCCAGCGAACATCCTCGTCATAAGACTTCTTCGAAATCAGCACGACCTCGGCCTCGATGACTCCGGAATCGCCCACCAGGGACCGGCCCGGCTCAACGATCATGGTCGGAAGATCATTGCCGAAATGGCGGGTCATGGCATTCATGATGGCATTGGCGTAATCGTCGACCGGCGCCACCTCATCGCGGTAGCGGGCCGGAAGGCCGCCGCCCAGATTGATCATCTTGAGCTCGATGCCGGCCTCGTTCAGAGCCGTGAACAGCATGGCGGTCTTGCCGACCGCGATATCCCACTGGTCGAGGCGGGTCTGCTGGGATCCGACATGGAAGGAAATGCCATAGGGATCGAGCCCCAGATCGCGGGCACGGATCAGAAGATCGCGCGCCATGTCCGCCTCGCAGCCGAACTTGCGCGACAGCGGCCATTCCGCCCCCTCGCAGGCCCTCAGCAGGCGGCAGAACACTTTTGCGCCCGGCGCCGATTGCGCCAGTTTCTCCAGCTCCGCCTCGGAATCGAAGGCGAACAGCCGCACGCCCTGCTCATAGGCCCAGGCGATGTCTCTCTGCTTCTTGATCGTGTTCCCGAAGGAAATGCGGTCGGGGCTTGCCCCTGCCGCCAGCACCTGCTCGATCTCGGGACGCGAGGCCGTGTCAAAGCACGAACCCAGCTTGACCAGCAGGGAAATCACCTCTTTCGCCGGATTGGCCTTAACGGCGTAAAACACCTTGGCCACCGGCAGGAATCGTCGCAGGGCGTCGTAATTCCCGGCAATCACATCGAGATCGACGACAAGGCAGGGGGTCTCCGGCTGCTGATCAGCCAGAAAGCGCTCAATCTTAGCGGTCATCGCATACTCCTGTACGCGAAGGATCAATCCATATTGTGAGGAGTGCGGGACCGGACCGGTACCGCGGGACTATTCAGACGATCGCCTATAGGAAGCAGAACGCTTCAAGCGACCGTCCAGATACTGTCCCGACAACAGGAAACGGGCGATGGGACTGTTCCCTGTCCCCAGCCGCCAAGAAAGGGCGGGTGGGAGCCTTGGTGGTCGGCGGAGCAACGAAAAACAACGGGCATAGCCATTTCCTCCGGGGTGCCGAAATCTCGGCAAGCATCAGAAGAACGCCTTGACGTCGTTGCTTAACCAACTTCGGGCCAGAGGCACGTGCGCGGTACGTCTGAGGCGCTATTTACGCCTTTTTTCAGCGATGAAAAGTGAAAAATTTCCCCGTCACGATTTTTTTTCGAAAGATCAACGAAATCAAATCGTTAGGAACGGCCGATTTTGTCAAAATCTGGGCAGCCGACCCCTCGTTTCGCACCCCTGCCGGAGCCCCTTCCCGCCCCCTTCCCGGCGGGTCGGGACGAAAGGTCCGGACGGAGGCCGGCGCGGAGCATCCCGCCGGCCTCCGTCCCGGATCAGATCAGTCCGGCCAGCGGGCTGGAGGGATCGGCGTAGCGCTTCTTCGGCATCCGGCCCGCGCGATAGGCCAGGCGCCCCGCCTCCACGGCATGACGCATCGCCCTTGCCATTGCGATCGGATCCCGCGCCCCGGCAATTGCGGTGTTCATCAGCACCCCGTCGCACCCCAGTTCCATCGCCACCGCGGCGTCCGACGCGGTGCCCACCCCGGCATCCACCAGAACCGGCACCGACGACTGCTCGACGATCAGGCGGATGTTCACCGGATTCTGAATCCCAAGGCCGGATCCGATCGGCGCGCCCAGCGGCATGATGGCACAGCAACCGATGTCCTCAAGCCGTTTGGCCATGATCGGATCGTCGGTACAGTAGACCATCACCTCGAACCCGTCCTTGATCAGGGCCCCGGCGGCGGCCAGCGTCTCCACCATGTCGGGATAGAGGCTTTTCTGATCTCCCAGCACCTCCAGCTTTACCAGATTCCAGCCGCCCGCCTCCCGCGCGCGGCGGAGCGTGCGCACAGCGTCATCGGCCGTGAAGCAGCCGGCCGTGTTGGGCAGGAAGGTGTAGTCCCGGGGACTGACGTAATCGACCAGCATCGGCTTTGACGGATCCGCCAGATTGACCCTGCGCACCGCCACGGTGACGATCTCGGCACCGGATGCCTTGATCGCGGCCGCCGTCTCCACGAAGTCCTTGTATTTTCCGGTTCCGACCAGAAGCCGGGAACGGAATGTCCGGCCGGCCACCACAAGAGGGTCCTCGACCTCCGCGCCGGGGGCGCCGCCGCCGATAAAGTGAACGATCTCCAGACGGTCGCCATCCTGGATCAGGGTCTGCCCATAGGCCGATTTCGGGACGATTTCGAGATTGCGTTCGACGGCCACCTTGCGGCTGTCGACGCCAAGGTCGCCAAGCAAAGTCTCGACCGAGACGGCCGCCGCGATCGTGCGTGCCTCACCATTGATGGTCACTAGCATGGGAATTCCATTTACGGTCCAAGAGATAAGCCGAATGTCTCACCCGGGCACCGGGAGCCCCAAGCCAGTCATCGCCGCCTCCTTCCGAATTTCCGACGAAATTCAACTGGTTGCAGGCAAAACGAAGCGTGCGCCCAGATCCTGGACATTCGGGTTGGACTGTCAGTATGTGCCGGGCGGAGGGCTGTTTCAACGCCCAAACCATTGCACAAGCCGCCACCCATGCTATAACGGCCGACATGATTCATTGGCGATGTGGCGCGGAGCGCCCATGACACCGACAATTCTGCTGTTGAACGGCCCCAATCTGAACCTGCTCGGTAGCCGGCAGCCGGAGATCTACGGATCGACGACGCTGGCCGATATCGGGGCGGACTGTGTTCGCCATGGCCGGACGCTGGGGCTGGCCGTCGACTTCCGCCAAAGCAATCACGAAGGGGAACTGGTCGACTGGATCCAGGGGGCCCGCGGCACCGCCGCCGGCATCATCATCAATCCGGCCGCCTATTCCCACACCTCGATCGCCATTCTCGACGCCCTTCTGGCCGTCGAGCTGCCCGTTATCGAGGTGCATCTGTCCAACATCCACCAGCGGGAGGAATACCGCCGGCACTCCTATGTCTCGCAGGCCGCGAGGGGGGTGATCTGCGGTTTTGCCAGCCACGGCTACATTCTGGCTCTCGACGCCATGAAGCGCCTGGTCGCGCCCGCCTGTCCCCCTCCCGATAGCGAAGAGGCATAATGGCTAAGACCCCGATCGACAGCGAGATGATCCGCTCGCTGGCTGCCTTGCTCAACGAGACCAATCTGAGCGAGATCGAATATGAAGCCGCCGGACTGCGGCTGCGCGTGGCGCGCAACTGCACCGCGGCCGTGACCTACGGCCCGGCGCCCGTCGCGCCGGTTGCGGCCGCCGCGCCCCAGCCGGCCACCGCCCAGTCCGATCCGGCCAATCACCCGGGCGCCGTCAAGTCGCCGATGGTGGGAGTGGCCTATCTGTCCCCCGATCCGGATGCGCCGCGTTTCGTCAATGTCGGCGACAGCGTCTCCGAAGGACAGACCCTGCTGCTGATCGAGGCGATGAAGACGTTCAACGCCATTCGCGCCCCCCGGAGCGGGAAGGTTGAGGCCGTCCTCGTGGAAAGCGGCCAGCCCGTCGAATTCGGCGAACCGCTGCTGATCATCGGCTGAGAATGTTTGACAAGATCCTCATCGCCAACCGGGGCGAAATCGCACTTCGTATCCATCGCGCCTGCCGCGAGATGGGAATCAAGACGGTGGCCGTCCACTCCACCGTCGACCAGGACGCGATGCATGTCCGCCTGGCCGATGAGGCGGTCTGCATCGGCCCGCCGCCGGCAAGGGACAGCTATCTGAACAAAGCCGCGATCATCGCGGCGGCGACGATCACCAATGCCGACGCGATCCATCCCGGGTACGGCTTTCTCTCCGAGAACGCCGATTTCGCCCAGATGGTCGAGGAGCATGGCATCACCTTCATCGGCCCCTCCCCCGATCACATCCGCATGATGGGCGACAAGATCACCGCCAAGCGGGCGGCCAAGGGCGCCGGCATTCCCTGCGTCCCGGGATCCGACGGTCCGGTCGAGAACGAGGAGGCGGCGGTCGCCTTCGCCGAGCAGATCGGCTATCCGGTTCTGATCAAGGCCACGGCGGGCGGTGGCGGCAAGGGCATGAAAAGCGCCGACAGCCGCGAGGAGCTGCTCGAAGCGTTCCGCATGGCCCGCCGCGAGGCCAAGGCCGCCTTCGGCAATGACGAGGTCTATATGGAGAAATATCTCCAGAAGCCGCGTCATATCGAAATCCAGATTCTGGCCGACAATTTCGGCAACGTGGTCCATCTCGGAGAACGCGACTGTTCGTTGCAGCGCAAGCATCAGAAGGTCCTGGAAGAGGCCCCGTCGCCGGCCCTCAACGCCGATGCCCGCGAAAAAATCGGCCGCATCGCCTGTGAAGCGGTGCGTAAACTGGGATACCGGAACGCCGGAACGCTGGAGTTTCTCTACGAGAACGGTGCGTTCTATTTCATCGAGATGAACACCCGTCTGCAGGTTGAGCATCCGATTACCGAGGCGATTTCGGGGATCGACATCGTCCGCGAGCAGATCCGCATCGCCGCCGGCGCGCCACTGGGCTACGACCAGGACGCGGTGCGGTTCTCGGGCCATGCCATCGAATGCCGCATCAATGCCGAGGATCCGGAGACCTTCACCCCCTCGCCCGGCACCATCGGCGGCTTCCATACCCCGGGCGGGCTGGGTGTCCGCGTCGATTCAGGCCTCTATTCGGGCTATCGGGTGCCCCCGAATTACGACAGCATGATCGCCAAGCTGATCGTCCATGGCAACAGCCGCAACGAATGCCTGATGCGGCTGCGCCGCGCCCTGGGCGAATTCGTCATCGAGGGGGTGAAAACCACCATCCCCCTGCAGAACCGCCTGATCGCCGAACCCGACTTCGTCAATGGCGCCTATGACATCCATTGGCTGGAGCGGTTCGTGGAGCGCAAAGCGGGCGAATGATGGAAATTCCGATCCCGGGTGGACATCCGCCACCCGGGATCGGTCCCGGTGCCCCGTTCCCGATGCCCTGTCCCCGATGCCCCGTCCCCGTTGCCCTGGCCGCCTCGTCCGAAAAACGCTCGCCATCTTCCGCGGAGAGCGGGACGCGCATCCGGGCAAAGCGGGAAAAGTCGCGCCCCTGCCGGACTCCGCTGCTTTCGCCGCGGGACGGCCGGATTCTGAAGTCCCGTTGAGCACCGGCGCGCAAGGCGGGCGCCTCTGACTTTTTCGCGCCCTCGGCCGCCCGTCGGCGGCGGGCAAGATGCAGGCCCTGCCCCGCGAACAACGTCAAACCGCCAAAACTCCGGGGTAATCTCCGATCTAATCCACCGCCAGGATGACATGGGACGCCTTGAACAGCGCCCAGGCCGGATCGCCCTTGGCTAAGGAGAGGGCGTCGGCGCTGTCGCGGGTGATGACCGAGGTCAAGGTCTTGCCGCCTCCGATATCGAGCACGATCTCGCTGTTGACGCCGCCGTCGACGCGGTGGATGACCGTCCCCTTGATCCGGTTGCGCGTCGATACCGCCGGGTCGGCCTCCCCCGCCGCCAGAAGCACGAAGGATGACTTGATCAGGGCGACGGCGTCGCGTCCCTCGACGATCCCCAGATCCCGGGCGCTGTCCCGCGTGATCACCGCGACAATGACATTGCCCGGCGACACCGAGAGCGTGACCTCGACATTGACCGGCGCGGTGCGCACCGACGTCACCGTGCAGCGGAAGGCGTTGCGGGCGCTGGTTTTCATGGCCACACTCCAGAACAGAAGATCGTCCGGGCCTTCCAGCCCCTCGGCGGCGATGGCCTGCGAGATCCGCGACAGCTTTTCCTCCAGACGGCGGAAGGCGGCGATCAGATAACGCCCGTCGTCGGTCAGTTGGGCGCCGCCTCCACCCCGTCCACCCGCCTGGGCGATCAACGCCGGGCGGGGCATCAGATTGTTGACGGCGTTGATCCCGTCCCAGACGGCCTTGTAGCTGAATCCGAGGGCCTTGGCCGCCCGGGTGATGCTGCCATGTTCCGCCACCGCCTCCAGCATGGCGATGCGGTCGCGCCCGATCGGCCCGATCCCCTCGCCCCGCAACGCCAGAAACGCCTCGACCTTGCCGTCCGACATAACCGCCTCCCCTATTGCCGGGGACAACTATACGAAGCAGAGCGCCGGAACAAGGACAACGGCGGAGGACGCTGAAAAATCGGAAAAGCGGTGTCCGCCTGTCGTTGTTCGAACGGCCGGCAACGGGGCATCTTGCGACTCATGGGCAAGGCACAGAGCGCCGTCAGAACCGTTGGTTTAGCGAACCGTCACATGCAATCGCCGCCGGATTTTGCCCGCCCGTTTTGCTCCCCCGGCCGCGGAATATTGTCATAAAACCACGATATTTCACTGTGCCGTTTCGTGCTACGCAGCCCCGTCTTGTCATGGAGCTGTCGAATGCGCTTATTGATTGCCGCCGCCGCGGTCCTGGGCTCGCTGTCCGCCCCGGCCCTGGCCCAAACCCATCCCCATAACGTCATCCTGTTCGTGGCCGACGGCCTGCGGCCGGGCATGGTCAACGACCGTACCGCGCCGACGATGACGGCTTTGATGGCGCGCGGGGTGCACTTCACCAACACGCACTCCCTGTTCCCCACCTTCACGACCGCCAACGCGTCGGGCATGGCCACCGGCCACATGCTGGGGGACACCGGCGATTTCAGCAATACCATCTACACCGGATATCAGGTTCCGGGAGCGGGCAACAGCCTGACGCCCTTCCTGGAAAGCGACCCGGTGCTGGGCGATGTCGATGAACATTTCGCCGGCGATTATCTGAACGAGGAGACGATCCTGAAGGCGGCCCGCGGCGCCGGATTGTCGACCGCCACCATCGGCAAGCTGGGCCCGGCGCTGATTTTCGACCACACGGAGCGGACCGGTCAGCAGACCGTGGTCTTCGCCGACAGCACGGGCCGCAACGGCGGCATCCCGCTGTCCGACGAGGTGAAGCGCCGCCTTTCCGCCGTCGGGCTTCCCGATCAGGCCCCGACGCGCGGCGACAATGGCAAGGCCGGAAACGCCACAACGCCGGGCACGACGATCGCCAATGCCGACCAGCAGAAATACTTCGCCGACGTCGCTGCCAAGGCGGTCCTGCCCCTGTTCAAGGACCGCAACAAGCCTTTCGTGATGGTCTACTGGTCCCGCGATCCGGACGGCAGCCAGCACAATCAGGGTGACAGCCTGGGCCGCCTGGTGCCCGGCATCAACGGCCCTACCTCGCTGGCCGCCATCCGCAATGCCGACGACAATCTTGCGACCCTGCTGGCCGCGCTGAAGGACCAGGGGCTTGAGAACGACACCGACGTGATCATCACGTCGGACCATGGCTTCTCCACCATTTCGAAGGAAAGCGCGACCTCCTTCGCCGCCAGCCAAAGCTACAAGGACGTCACGGCGACCCAGCTTCCGCCCGGCTTTGTCGCCATCGACGTCGCCCACGCCCTGGGCATGGGCCTCTACGATCCGGCCGCCAAGGGCGCCGAAGTGGCGGCCGGCGCCTACCCCTCCCGCGGGAACGGCCTGATCGGCGCCGATGCCGACCATCCGCAGGTGATTGTCGCCTCCAACGGCGGATCCGACCTCGTCTATCTGCCGACCGGAGACAAGGAACTGGCCGCCAAGGTGGTGGCCGCGCTGTCCCGCCAGGACTATGTCAGCGGCCTGTTCGTCGATGACAGCCTGGGACGGATTCCCGGAACGCTGCCGCTGTCGGCCATTGCCCTCAAGGGCACGGCGGTCACGCCGATGCCGGCCATCGCCATCAATTTCCGCACCTTTTCGCTGGGCTGTGCCGATCCGACCACCTGCGGGGTCGAGATCGCCGACACCGGATTGCAGCAGGGTCAGGGCATGCATGGCAGCTTCTCGCGCGCCGACACGCGCAACATCATGGGCGCGGCCGGCCCCAGCTTCCGCCAGAGCTTCGAGGATGCCGCCCCGGCCAGCAATGCCGATATCGGCAAGACCGTGGCGAAGATCCTGGGCCTCAAGATCGTCGACAAAGGCAAGCTGGTCGGCCGGGTCCTGACCGAAGCGATGCCGGGCGGTGTCCTGCCGAAGACCGAAAAGGAGATCGTGCGGTCAGAGCCCGACGCCGCCGGCAACGTCACCGTCGTGTTGTCGCAGAAGGTGGGAGCGACCCGCTACTTCGACGCCGCCGGTTATCCCGGCCGGACTCTCGGCCTGCCCGCCGACATTCTGGAACGCCGGGACTCCGGGAAGGCCGCCCGCTAATCGCCCCGCGACGGGAACGGTTCGCATCACGCCGGCGCGGTCTCCGACCGCGCCGGTTTTCTTTGCCCCTGTTTCAGCATTGCTCTCCGCGATGTGAACGGATCAGGGAGACGCGCGCCAGCGCCTTTTCTGCCAGATCCTGTGCCGCCACCAGGATATCCTCGGACCGGGCGGCATCCGCGATCGCCAGATAGACGTCCAACGCCTCACGCGCATCGCGCTCGCACAGGCCGAACAAGGTCGCCAGATCGGGGCCCGGGGTCGCCAGCAGACCGGTCGCGCGGGCCATTTCCACAATCGTGCTGGCCGGCGGCGCGGCGCCTTCGCCGACCTTGCCGGCCAGGGTCGAGGCCGTGCCGGCCGCCTGTTCGCCCGCCACGGAAATCAAGGTCGCCAACGGCGTTTCGCGGTCGGCCAGACGATCCGCCAGCATCCGGCAAAGGCTGGCGGCTCCCTGCTCAAGCCCCAACGCAACCCGGTGAAGGTCGCCGATCGAGCCAACCTGCTCACGACCGTCGGGAACCGGCCGGTTCTCGTGGTATGCCTGACGCCGCATCCTTCGAAGCAGGGCAATATGCCCCAATTCCTCCCGGGCCAAAGCTTCCGCCCGTTCGCGGACAGGGGAATCCGTCACCGCGGCAAGGTAACTGTAAAAGGAAAAGGCCCGCTCCTCGTTACGGACAGCAATCGCCAGAGCCCGGTAGGGGTCCAGCGGCTCCGCGTCCTCCCCGGCCGCATCGAAGGTTTCGGGCAGCAGCCATCGGAACTGCCGCGGCTCCGGAGCAACGCGGGACTCCCGGGTCGCCCAGGCCTCAAGCTGCCCCCGATGCTGACGCTCAAGATCGGCCAGATTGCGGAAGGTCGCCGCCAGCCGGGCATCTCCGGCCCGCTCCATCCGGGCCGTGAGATCCTCATAGCGCTGGTGGGCTTCCCGTTCCATGCCAAGGGCGACCGCCATCAGTTCCACGACTGATCGGGGTGTCTCCAACGGGAACGCGGGATTGATCGTCCGGGACATCGCCCCTCCCCCCGTCATTAACCATAAACAAAATGTGTCATTAAAGCCGCCAGGGGAAAGATTCTCCTGTTTAAGAGAAGCATATTTCCGCCCCAGGAGACAACCGGTCACTAAACGGCACAGGAGAGGACGGCACAATTTCGGGTGTCGACCATTATGCGTCCACCTGATCGATAGGAATATGTCGATTGGTAAAAAGCTGTTCTGTGTTTTTGACGCTTAACGAAAGTCAAGGAAGGATCCGACCAATCCGTCTTCCATAGCGAGATGCAGTCATGAACCGCCTTTCGCAGGGAGGACAGGGTGCGGGATCGGCTATACCGGGCTGCGGCGGGCGTGGCTGACGCATTGGGGGCCCGCAAGCGAATGCGGGCGACATCGGGACTTTCGCAAAAAATCGCGGGGCGCCGGCCAGTCATCGCCCTGCTGGGGCTTATGATGGCGATCCTTGTGCTTCCGCCGGGCGCCCGGGCTGAGGAGCGCTTGTCAGAATATCTGGGCAGGGTGCCGCCGGCCGAACTGGTTCCGGGCGCCGACAGCCTCGGCCCCATCGCGGGCAGCCCGCCGGCCGCACCGGCCCTGGCCGCCGGAAAGACGATCGGCTATGTGTTTCTGAACTCCGACGTCGTCAACGCCACAGGCTATTCCGGCCGGCCGATCCGCCTTCTGATCGGACTGGGGTCCGATGGCATCATCACCGGCGCCCGGCTTGTCGAACATCACGAACCGATCGTCCTGATCGGCATCCCTGAACAAAAAATCAAAAGCTATATCGACGGTTTCGTCGGCAGCAATCCGACCACAGGAACCTTCGCCCCGGTGGCGGGCGGCGCCCCCGGGCGCCACGGCCCCGACATCATCAGCGGAGCCACTGTGACGGTCATGGTCCTGGGGGACACGATCACCAAATCCGCGCTTGCCGTGGCGCGCGCGCGCCATCTCGGCGCGTTCGCCGCCGGAAACGGTCCCGGACCAGTCGGGTCCGGCGAGGACGCGCGACGGATCGACATGACCAAAACAGGCCAGTCGGACTGGCAGGAGCTGCTGGGCGACGGCTCCATCCGGCGGCTTCATCTCACGGTGGCCGAGGTCAACCGGATTTTCCGGGACTCGCCCGACCCCAGGGCTGCGGAGCGCCCGGAGGCGGGACCTGACGACGACACCTTCATCGATCTTTACGTCGCCCCCGCGACGGTGCCGCTGATCGGGCGGTCGCTCCTGGGGCCGAAAGGCTTCGACGACCTTGTCCAGCGCCTCGGACCGGGACGCCAGGCCATCCTGATCATGGCTGAGGGGCGCTATTCGTTCCGTGGATCGGGATATGTCCGAGGGGGCATTTTCGACCGGATACAGCTTTTGCAGGGCGAGAACACGGTCCGGTTCCGGGATCGCGACTATGAACGTGTGGGCCGCCTGTTTCCCGATGATGCGCCCGAATTTCCCGAAATCGGCCTGTTTGCGGTGCCGCAGGGAAACGACTTCGATCCCGCCCGCGACTGGCGCCTCTCGCTGCTTGTTCAACGGGCGGTCGGCGCCCTCGACAAGGTGTTCGTGTCCGTCGACCTGTCCTACGCCCTGCCGGGATCCTATCTGCTGCCCCTGCCCTCCCCGGCAGCCCCCCAGGCGCCGGCCGCCGGTCATGACGGGGTGCCGAACCTCCCCGGCAGCATCGGGGCGGACGCGCCGCCGCCCGGGAACGATCCGGAGACCTCCCCTCTCTGGATCAGGATCTGGCAACAGCGCACGGTCGATATTGCCATCCTCTGCGTCGCCCTCGTCATCCTGACCGCCCTGTTCTTCTTCCAGGATCAGCTTGTCCGCCGCCCGCGCGCCGCGGGGCTGATCCGGTCAGGCTTCCTGCTGTTCACCCTCCTGTGGATCGGCTGGTACGCAGACGCGCAGATGTCGGTCGTCAACATTCTGGCGCTGGCGAACGCCCTGACCACCGGATTCCGCTGGGATTATTTCCTGATGGATCCGCTGATCTTCATCCTGTGGTGCGCCACGGCCGCCTCGCTGCTGTTCTGGGGACGCGGGGCCTATTGCGGATGGCTCTGTCCCTTCGGCGCGCTTCAGGAATTCGCCAATCGGCTCGGCCGGCGCCTCAGGGTTCCACAGATCGAGATTCCCTGGGCCGTCCATGAACGGCTTTGGCCGCTGAAATACATCCTGTTCCTGGGATTGTTCGGACTATCCCTCTATTCGCTGTCGGATGCCGAAAAGCTGGCCGAAATCGAGCCGTTCAAAACCGCGATCATTCTGAAATTCGTCCGCCACTGGCCGTTTCTGCTCTATGCCGCGGTCCTGATCGGCGGATCGCTGTTCGTCGAGCGGCTGTTCTGCCGCTATCTGTGCCCCCTGGGCGCCGCCCTCGCCATTCCCGCCAGGATCCGCATGTTCGACTGGCTGAAGCGCTACCGCGAATGCGGTAATCCCTGTCAGCGCTGTGCCAACGAATGCCCCGTCCAGGCGATCCATCCGGACGGCAGGATCAATCCCAACGAGTGCATCTACTGCATGCATTGCCAGGAATTGTACTGGGACGACCATCGCTGCCCGGTCGTCATCAGCCGCCGCCTCAAACGCGAGCGCCAGCAGTCCATGTCGGCGCCACCCTCTTTCGCGGCCGGGACGCGGGCTCCGGCGAAACAGGAGTCCGCCCCGCCATCGACGCCTTCCAGTTCCACCCCCCCAGCCAACCGAGGAGAAGACCATGTCGGATGATCTCGATAAACCGGCCGCCGCCCCCGGCACGACGTCCTTGTCGCGCCGCGATGCCATGCGCCTCGCGGCGGCGGCCGGTCTTGGCGCCGCCGCCGGAGCGCCCGCCCTCGGGTCCCGCGGCGCGCTGGCGGCACCCTCGGGCGGCGGCGGGGGCAAGCTGGGCGAAGTCGCGCCGGGACAACTGGATGAATACTACGTCTTCTCTTCCAGCGGACAAACGGGCGAGATCAGGGTGTTCGGGATGCCGTCGATGCGGGAACTGACGCGCATCCCGGTGTTCAACCGGTGCAGCGCCACGGGATGGGGGCTCACGAACGAAAGCCTCAGGATCCTGACCCAGGACCTGCTGCCCGAAACCAAGGCCTTCCTCAAAAAGCGCGGGCTGGTCACCTATCAGAACGGCGACGCCCACCATCCCCATGTCTCCTTCACCAACGGCACCTATGACGGCCGCTATGTTTTCATCAATGACAAGGCCAACACCCGCGTCGCGCGGATCCGGACCGACGTCATGAAATGCGACCGGATCATCGAGATCCCCAACGCCCATGACGTGCACGGAATGCGCCCGCAGAAATTCCCCCGCACCGGTTATCTTTTTTGCAATGGCGAGCATGAGGCCCCGGTTCCGAACGACGGACGGGATCTCAACAACGTCAAGGCTTATCGCTCCATTTTTACCGCCGTCGACGCCGACAGCATGAAGGTGGCCTGGCAGGTGATCGTCGACGGCAACCTCGACAACACCGACTGCGATTACCAGGGAAAATACGCATTTTCCACCTGTTACAACTCCGAGATGGGAATGACCGGCGCCGAAATGATGGCGGCGGAACGCGACTGGGTCACGATTTTCAATATCAAGCGCATCGAAGACGCCGTGAAGGCCGGCAAAGCCACGACCATCAACGGCGTTCCCGTTCTGGACGGGCGCCATGGCTCCCCCTACACCCGCTATGTGCCGGTCGCCAACAACCCCCATGGCATCAACACCGCGCCCGACGGCATTCATGTCGCGGTCAATGGCAAGCTTTCGCCCACCGTTTCGCTGATGGATGTCCGCCTGTTCGACGCCCTGTTCGACAAGGATGCCGATCCCCGGAGCTGCATCGTCGCCGAACCGGAACTCGGGCTGGGGCCTCTTCACACCGCCTTTGACGGGCGGGGGAATGCCTACACCACCCTGTTCATCGACAGTCAGGTGGTGAAATGGCACATCGACACCGCCAAACGCGCCTTCAAGGGCGAGAAGGTCGAACCGATCCTTCAGAAACTGGATGTGCATTACCAGCCCGGCCACAACCACACCTCCATGGGCGAGACCCGGGAGGCCGATGGCAAATGGCTGATGAGCCTCAATAAATTTTCCAAGGACCGGTTCCTGAACGTTGGCCCGCTGAAGCCCAACAACGATCAGTTGATCTATATCGGCGACGACAAGATGACGCTGGTTCACGACGGTTCTGCCTTCGCGGAACCGCATGACGTCACGATCATCCGGGCCGATCTCATCAAGCCGCGCCACATCTGGGACCGCAACGATCCGATGTGGGAGGACGCGCGCCAATGGGCGAAAAAGGACAAGATCGTTCTCGAAACGGATAACAAGGTCGTCCGGGAGGGCAACAAGGTTCGCGCCTATATGACCAGCCAGGCGCCGACGTTCGGGCTGGACAAGATCGAGGTCCGGCAGGGCGACGAGGTCACCATCATCGTGACCAATCTCGACGACACCGAGAATGTGACCCATGGCTTCACCCTGTCCAACTACGGCGTCGCCATGGAAATCAGCCCGCAGATGACCGCGTCCGTGACATTCACGGCCGATCGTCCCGGCGTTCACTGGTTTTACTGCATGTGGTTCTGCCATGCCCTTCATATGGAAATGCGCGGCCGCTTCCTGGTCACGCCGGCGAAGGCGTGACCCTCTCCCCGGGGGCCTTAAGGTCCCCGGGGTCTTCCCTGGCTCCGATCGGACGGAACGGACGGAATGGCTTTGATGGCGACGGGTTTGACGGGACGGACGCTCCGGCGGATGGTGGCCGGGGGCGTCGCGGCCATGGCCGTCCTGCCGTCTGAAGCCGCGGAAATCCAGGTTCCCCCGGGCGACAGGTCGCTGGCGCAGGCGGTCGCCGCGGCGCGACCGGGGGACGTCCTGGTCCTGGGGCCGGGTCTGTACCGGGGGCCTGTCACGGTCGATCGCCGCCTGGTCATCGAGGGGCGTCCTCCCAGATCCGCCATTGTCGATGGCGGCGGTCGTGGCACGGTCATCCGGCTGATTGCCCCGGAAGCCGTGGTGCGGGGTCTCACGATCCGCAATTCCGGGATCCGGCAGGAGGAGATCGACAGCGGCATCTTCGCCGACAGGGGTGGAGACCGCGCCCTGATCGAGGACAATCTTCTGGAAAATAACGAATTCAGCATCTCGATGCGGGGCGCCGCCGACGCCATTGCCCGCCGCAATGTCATCTTCGGCCGCCGCGACATGCGCACCAACGACCGGGGCGACGGAATCTCTGTCTGGAACGCAACGGGAGCGCAGGCCCTGGACAATGACATCCACTATGGGCGCGACGGCATCCGCAGCACATCGAGCCATGACAATGTCTTTGCCCGCAACCGGTTTCACGATCTGCGCTACGCCGTCCACTATATGTGGACGGACGGCGGCACCGTTACCGACAACCTGTCCGAGGGCAATGTGGTCGGGTTCGCCATCATGTATTCCCGCACGCTGACCATCACCGGCAATGTCTCGCGCGGGGACAGCGCGCACGGGCTGCTGCTCAATTTCGCCAATGACGCGCTGATCGAGGGAAACGGCGTTTATCAGGGCGGCACGGAATGTGTCTTCATCTACAACGCGAATGATAATGTGATTTCCGGAAACTGGTTCGAAGGATGTCCGGTCGGCGTGCATTTCACCGCGGGCGCGGAACGGAACCGGTTTTCCCGCAACGCCTTCGTCGACAATCAGACGCAGGTCAAATATGTCGGGACCCGGGCGTTGGACTGGGCCACAGCCGGCCAGGGCAACTACTGGAGCGACAATCCGGCCTTCGATCTTGATGGCGACGGGATCGCCGACATGGCCTACCGGCCCAACGGCATCGTGGACCGCGTGATATGGTCGGTCCCTCTTGCCAAGCTTCTGCTCAACAGCCCGGCCGTCCAGATCGTCCGCTGGGCCCAGGCCCAGTTCCCGGCGATCACACCGGGCGGGATCATCGATACCGCGCCCCTGATGCGCCCCCCGCCGCAGCCGGCGCTGGCGGCTGCAAGCCCGGGTCAATCCCTGGCATCCCGGCCGGCGTCCCCGGATCCCGTCCGCCCCATCGGGGAGATGAAAGAATGACACCGGTCACGCTGTCGTCCGCCGCCAAACGCTATGGAACCCAGTGGGCGGTTCGCGGCATCGATCTCTCGTTGATGGCCGGCGAACGCCTGGCCCTGCTTGGACACAATGGCGCCGGCAAGACCACGCTGATGAAGCTGATCCTGGGCCTGATCCGTCCCGAGGAGGGAAGCGTGCGGATCTTCGGCCGGGATCCTGCGCATTCGCGGGGTATGGAGGGCGCCGCCATCGGCTTCCTGCCCGAAAACGTCACGTTCCATAACGCCATGACCGGGCGTGAGACGCTGGCCTTTTACGCGCGCCTGAAACGGCAATCCGGGGCCGGTTGCTCCGATCTCCTGGATCGTGTCGGTCTTGCCGGCGCCGCCGATCGGCGTGTCGCCACCTATTCCAAGGGGATGCGCCAGCGGCTGGGACTGGCACAGGCCCTTCTCGGAGCGCCGCGCCTGTTGCTGCTGGACGAACCCACCACCGGGCTTGATCAATCCCTGCGCCAGACATTCTACGACATTCTGGCTGATCTCGCGGACAATGGCACGGCGGTGCTGCTGTCCTCCCACCTCTTGTCGGAAGTCGAGACGAAGACCGACCGCATCGCCGTGATGGATCGGGGACGCCTGCTGATCGCGGGAACCCTGGCCGATCTGCGCACGGCCGTCGACCTGCCCCTGGAGGTCCGACTGACCGTCGCCCGTGACCGGACGCAGGACGTCGTCCGTCGGCTGGCGCCCTTCCATCCCGCGGGAGACGGAGAGGCCCTGTCCCTCTGGTGCCGCCCCCAGGACAAGATGTCGGTTCTGCGGGAAGTCGGTGCGATGGGATCGGCCGTTATCGACATCGACATTCACCAACCCGGTCTTGATGCCGTCTACGCGCGGCTGACGGGAACAACCATCGGCAAACCCATTGGCGCACCCGTCGCGGAACAAGCCTCATGAACGCCCTGATCACCATTGCCGCCAAAGAATTCCGCGATGGCCTGCGGAACCGCTGGGCCACCAGCGCGACCCTGGTCATGGCCGGACTGTCCCTGGCACTGGCCTTCCTCGGCAGCGCCCCCACGGGACATGTGGGCGTCCCGCCGCTGGCCGTCACCGTGGTCAGCTTAGCCAGCCTGACGGTCTTCCTGGTCCCGCTGATCGCCCTGATCCTGTCGCATGACGCGCTGGTCGGCGAGGTCGAACGGGGAACCATGCTGCTGTTGCTGACCTATCCCGTCCGCCGATGGCAGATCGTCATGGGGAAATTCCTGGGTCACAGCCTGTTGCTCGGCGTCGCCACCACAGTGGGCTATGGCGCCGCCGGATGCGCCGCCGCCCTGGCCACGCCGGACGCCGTGTCCGGGGGCTGGATGCCCTTTGCCGTCCTGATCGTGACGTCGGTCGCACTGGGAACCGTCTTCCTGGCGCTTGGCTATCTGATCAGCAGCCTGGTCGCGGAACATGCCACCGCCGCCGGAGTTGCGGTGGTCCTGTGGCTGTGCTTCGCCCTTCTGTTCGATCTGGGACTACTCGGGTTTCTCGCCACGACGGGGGGACAGGGGGTCTCCGCCACGGCCTTTCGATGGATCCTGATGCTGAACCCCACCGACATCTTCCGCCTGATCAATCTGACCGGCGTGGCCGAGGTCCGCCGTTATTCCGGCATGGCCGGGCTTCCCGCCCTGGCGACCATTCCACTTCCCACCCTCGTCGTCGCGTTCGCCGTCTGGATCGGCTGGCCGCTGGTCCTGACCATGGCGATTTTCAAACGGAGGCCCCTGTGACTCCCCGATCGATCCATCCACCGCTGCTGGCGATCCTTTGCCTTCTCGGCGCCGTCACGGCCTGCGACCAGAACCGCCCGGCCGCGGACGCGCCGCCGCCGGCCCGGCTTGCCCCCGCGGCGCAATCGCATTTCTGCGGCATGGCCGGCGGCGAACATCCGGGTCCCAAGGGGCAGGTCTGGCTCGATGACCGCAAGGATCCTCTCTGGTTCTCGTCGGTGCATGACACCATTGCCTTCACCCTTCTGCCGGAGGAGCCGAAAAACATCCGCGTCATTTATGTCTCGGATATGGGTAAGGCGCGCGCCGTCAACGAAGCGCCGGCGGACGGCTGGGTCGATGCGCGCAAGGCCGTCTATGTGATCGGCAGCGCCTTGCCGGGCGGCATGGGCGTGGAGGAGGAAGTCCCCTTTGCCGATCCGGACCAGGCGAAGGCCTTTGCCGAAAGCCACGGCGGCCGGGTGGTCGCCTTCGCCGCGATCCCGACGGAGGGAATTTTGGGAACACCCGTCGGATCGTCACCCGCTGCCGAGAGGAGGTAACGCCATGCTGAACCGCCGTCGTTTTCTCACGGTGACGGCCGCCGCCGGCGCCCTGGCCCTGTCCCGTGGCCGGCCGGCCCGGGCGGCGGACCCCCTGATCTGGCGGGGAAACGCCCTTGGCGCGGACGCCAGTCTCATTTTGTATGCGGGCACGCCCGGCGAGGCGCGGGCCCTGTTGCGCGAAAGCCTCTCAGAGCTGGAACGGCTGGAACGGATCTTCAGTCTTTACCGGGAGGACTCACATCTCGTCCGTCTTAATCGCGAAGGTCGCCTGGACACTCCTCCCGCCGAACTGGTGGAGCTGCTCACGATCAGCCGCCATCTGTCCCAATTGTCGGACGGCGCCTTCGACGTCACGGTTCAGCCTCTGTGGACCCTTTATGCCGCCCACTTCACGAAGACAGACGCCGACCCTCGCGGACCGGCCGCCGCCGCCCTGGCCGAAACAGTCCGGCGCGTCGACTGGCGCGCCGTGACCGTTGATCCGCGCCGGATTTCGTTTGACACCCCCGGGATGGCTATCACCCTGAATGGCATTGCTCAGGGGTATATCACCGACAGGATCGCGGACCATCTGAAGGCCCGGGGATTGCGCCATGTTCTCGTGGATATGGGGGAGATCAGGGCCGTCGGACCGCGACCGGACGGCACGCCCTGGCGGGCGGCGCTGGAGGGAGGTGGACAGGTCGGACTGGATGACCGTGCCCTGTCCACGTCGTCGCCCGACGGCACACGGTTCAGCCCGACCTGCAATCACCTGTTCGACCCGAAAACCGGCGGCTGTTCACAGGCGGCGGGAACGGTGTCCGTTCTCGCTCCGACCGCGACGCTGGCCGATGCGCTGTCGACCGCCATCGCCATCGGCGGGCCCCGGCTCGGCATGCGATTGGCGGAAACGCTGGGATCGGTCGGGATCTTTTACGGGACGCGACCGGCAGCGGGGACCTGAGGTCCGAAAATGGCCGGCGGTGACGGACGGATGGCGCTATTCTCGCCCCCTGGACAATGACCGGAGACGATGATGACGTCCGTGACCGAAGTTCTGATCGAAAGCCGCATGGAGACGCCGATCGGCCTCATGATCGTCCTGTCCGACCGCGAGGGCGTCCTGCGCGCGCTGGACTGGGAGGATCATGAGGATCGCCTGCACCGTTTGCTCAGGCGGCAATATCCGGTACCTGCCGTATTACGGACGGGCGCCATGCCCGATGACATTCATAAGGCGATGAAGCGGTATTTCGACGGGGATCTCACCGCCATCGACGTTCTTCCGGTCAGGACCGGCGGAACGGCGTTCCAACACCGCGTGTGGGAGGGATTGCGCCGCATTCCGGCGGGCGAGACGCGAAGCTATGGCGCCCTGGCTGACGCCATCGGGCACCCCGCCGCGGTCCGCGCGGTCGGCGCCGCCAACGGCGCCAATCCGATCGGCATCGTGGTCCCCTGCCACCGCGTCATTGGCGCCAATGGCTCGCTGACCGGCTACGGTGGCGGTCTGGCCCGCAAGCAATGGCTGCTGGCGCATGAGCGCCGGCCCTGACGACGGGCGGTCCGCGCGGGACGGAGGAAACATCGGGTCCGCGTTGCGCTATACTGCGCCGCCTCCGGCCGGCGCGTTCCGGCCATCCCCGTGACAAAAAAAGGACTGCGACGATGGTTCTGCTCGAATTCTCCATGTGGCCGATGAACAAGGCCGACAGTGTCAGCGCCTATGTGGCCCGGTCGCTCGACATCATCGACAAAAGCGGCCTCGCCTATCAGCTGACGCCGATGGGAACCATCCTGGAAGGAGACTGGGTCGAGGTGATGGCAGTGGTGACCGCCTGCTTCGAGGCCATGAAAACCGATTGTCCCCGGATCGAGACCAGCATCAAGATCGACTATCGCGACGGCCCAGGCGGCCGTCTGACATCGAAGATCGCCGCCGTCGAGGAGCATCTGGGCCGCAAGCTGTCGACCTGACGGACTGATCCCGCTCGCAGAGCCGGTCCCTAATGGTCGGACTCTAACATTTGGATCCCTTGCGAGTAGGGCCAGGCATCCTGCCCGCCTCCGACGCGAAAGCGGTGGAAATGCCGGCTTCTCGGCTTTCGCCGAACGGCGGGCGGGACGATTGGCCCCACACCTGATTCTCAAGGACTCGTCTGTTGGATTTTGACCACTAATGCACGGACTCAGTCAGATGAGTCTGTGCATTAGCTGTTGACCTGCCGCCCGGCTTCCTTCCAGAAGCGGGCCAGGGACGTGGCGTCGCCCCGGAAGAGATTGCGGTCGCACCGCACGATTCCCGACACGGCCCCGACTTTGCGACCGCGCGGCCCGCAGTCCTGGGTATCCCCGGCATACTGCCAGAAATGCCATCCCTTGGCCTTCCAGGCACGCGGCACCTGGGGCTGAATGCGATAGTCGGCCAGCCACAACGGGCAGTGGGACAGGATCGCCTTTTCGGTGCCGCCCGGCCCCAGGCTGTGGCGGGGACTGCCGACCGGCTTGCCGTCGGCCCAGGAGGCCGTCGTGTAAATCAGCGGACAGCGGCCGGTCGCCGCCAGGACGGTCTGGACGAACTCCTCCGCCTGATGCAGGCGCATGGTGTTGGCGGGATTCTGATCGTTATATTCGAAATCGAGCGCCATCAGGGTATTGGGTCCGGGTTTCGCGGTCGCCAGGAACAGCCGCGCCTGCTCGGCGCCCGGATATTGATGGGTGCCGAAATGGTAGGCTCCCCACAGCATTCCGGCGGCTTCGGCCTCGGCACGCCGGCGGACATACATCGGGTCCTTCCAGTCCCCGCCCTCGGTGGCCTTGTGGATGACCCCCAGGATGTTGCTGCGTTTGCGCGCCGCTTCGAAATCATTGACCGTCGTCATGTGACTGATGTCGATGACCGCATCCAGCCGCCCCTGCGACACCGTCTGCGCCTGGGCATGGATCTTCCCATGGGCGCTTTTCCCATGGGAACCCTTGGCATGGCCGGCTTTCTCATGGGCCTTGCCATGCTCCTTCCCGTGGGATTTCCCATGCTTATGGGATGCGGCAAACGCCGTCGGCGCCGCGACGAGACTGAGCAGTCCGGCAAGGACAAGGCGTCGTGTCAGCATTCCCCCACGCCCACCGTCACAGTTCCCCCTGGTCACATCAACAGATCCACCCTGTCGGCGCCCCGACCGGATCGGGGCATCTCACCGCCCGCGGTCGTCAGATGCCGCCAGCGCACCCTTCCCGCCGGCAGAGTGGCCCCATCCCGGGCTCCCTAGCGGGTTGCTGTTGCCGGTTATACCACATTCAGTGGGAAACTTGAAATAATGGCAGGATTATGGACGAAAATAATCAGTCACGGCGCTGACCGCGCCGCGACTGATCCTGGACAGGAACCGGCTATTCCGCCGGAGCGGCACCGGCCGATCAACGACGATTGCCCACCGGCATGCTTTGATTGAGCTCCCGCTCGGCTTCTGTCATGCCGGCCGGCAAACGGTGCGCGATCCCCTTGTGGCAGTCGATACAGGTCCTGCCGTCGGTCTCCGCATCCGTATGCGCCACCCGGGCCCGGTCGGTCTGGCGGGCCAGATCCATCGAATCGAAGGAGTGGCAGTTACGGCATTCGCGGGAATCCGTCTCCTTCATCGTCTGCCAGACGCTGCGCGCCAGATCGAGCCGCTTGGCCTCGAATTTCTCGCGCGTGTCGATCTCTCCGGTCAGGTGATGGAAGACCTCCGACGAGGCGGCGATCTTGCGCTTCATCTTATGGACCCAGTCATGCGGAACATGGCAGTCGGGGCAGGTCGCCCGCACACCCGCATGATTCTGGTCATGAACCGAGGTCCGGTATTCGCGATAGGAGTTCTGATCCATTTCATGGCAGGACCGGCAGAACGTCTCGTTGTTGGTCATCTCCAGGCCCCAGTTGAACCCGCCCCAGAACAGAATGCCGGCCAAAAATCCGGTCAACAGCAGCAGGCCCAGGGAAAGCTGCGCGGACGGCCGCGCCAGGAAGCCCCAGATCCCCACGGCCAGCCCCCAGAGGGTTGGGCGGCGACGCTCGACCATCTCATCACTCTGATTCATCGCCCTCTCCCGCCGGCCCTATTTGCCGGTCGCCGGCTGGAAGCGGTTTGTCACCAGGGGCTTCGCATCCACCTGGGGCGCATGGCATTGGGTACAGAACCACCGCTGGCCTGCCACCTTGTCCTGCTTGGTCCCGGCGCGATCGTAGTAATGCGATACGCTGATCAGCGGCGCCTTCTCGCGGACATTATCGGGCCAGTCATGACATCGGAGGCACTGATTGACCTTGAGGTCGATCTCATATTTATCGACCCGGTGCGGGATCATCGGAGGCTGATCGAGGAAGGCCCGGTCATAGCGCCCGGCCTCGCGCACCGGAAACAGTGGCGGCACCGGATCCGGGTCCTCGCCGGCGACATTGCCCCTGAGCGCGCGAAGGGGTTCGCCCGCGAACGCCGGCACGGTCAGCATCGCGCCGGCGCAAAGACCGACAACGGCAAGAAGGACAGAGATTTTTCCGCGCATGATGGCGGCTCCTTTTCTGCTGCTGCTCATGGCGTCACGCCTTGTCCACGCGTACGGCGCATTTCTTGAAATCCGTCTCTTTCGAGATCGGGCAGGTGGCGTCCAGGGTCAGTCGGTTGACAAGCTGGCTTTCGTCGAACCAGGGCATGACCACCACCCCGACCGGGGGCCGGTTGCGGCCCGCCGTCTCCACCCGGGTCAGCACCTCGCCGCGCCGGGACGCCACCTTGACCTGCTGGCCACGCCTCAGGCCCCGTTTGGCGGCGTCGTCGGGATGCATGAAGATCACCGCATTCGGGAAAGCGCGGTAAAGCTCCGGCACGCGCCGCGTCATGGACCCGGAATGCCAGTGTTCGAGCACGCGGCCGGTGACGAACCAGAGGTCATACTGGTCGTCCGGTTCCTCCGCCGCCGGCTCGTAAGGCAGGGCGAAGACATTGGCCTTGCCGTCGGCAAATCCATAGAACCGGATGCCCTCCCCGGCCTTCACATAGGGATCGGATCCCTCTCTGAACCGCCAGGGCGTTTCCTTGCCGTCCACCACGGGCCACCGCAACCCCCGAGTCTGGTGGTAGGTGTCGAAGGGGGCCAGATCGTGGCCATGCCCGCGCCCGAAAGACGCATATTCCTCGAACAGGCCTTTCTGGACATAGAATCCCATGGCCCGGGATTCGTCATTGTCGAAACCGGGCGTGATGTCGGACAGCGGGAAACGGTCGACCACGCCATTGCGGAACAGCACGTCGAACAGGGTCTTGCCGCGCAGATCGGGCTTTTTGGCGATCAACTCCTCCGGCCAGACCTCCTCCACCTTGAAGCGCTTCGAGAATTCCATCACCTGCCAGAGGTCCGACCGCGCCTCGCCCGGCGCCCGCACCTGCTGGCGCCAGAACTGCGTCCGCCTCTCCGCATTGCCATAGGCCCCCTCCTTCTCCACCCACATGGCGGTCGGCAGGATCAGGTCGGCCGCCAGGGCGGTCACCGTCGGATAGGGATCGGATACGACGATGAAATTGGCCGGATTGCGATATCCCGGAAGGGTTTCCTCGTTCAGATTGGCCGAGGCCTGGAGATTGTTGGTGCATTGCACCCAATAGCAGTTGAGTTTTCCATCCTTCAGCATCCGGTTCTGCAGAACGGCGTGATAGCCGGGCTTGTCCGGGATGGTCCCCTCGGGAAGGTTCCAGATCTCTTCCGTGCGTTTGCGGTGCGCCGGATTGACCACGACCATGTCGGCGGGCAGCCGGTGCGAAAAGGTCCCGACCTCGCGCGCGGTCCCGCAGGCGGACGGCTGCCCGGTCAGCGAGAACGGATTACTGCCCGGCTTGGCGATCTTGCCCGTCAGCAGATGGAGATTGTAGATCATGTTGTTCACCCAGGTGCCGCGGCTGTGCTGGTTGAACCCCATGGTCCAGAAACTGACGATCTTGCGGGCCGGATCGGCGTAAAGCGCGGCCAGCGCCTCCAGAGTCGCGGGCGGCACCCCGGTGAGTTTCGCCACCTTGTCCAGGGTGTAATCGGCGACGAACGCCTTGAAGGCGGCGAAATCGATCGGCTCCGACGCGTCCGGATTGGCCGCGTTTCTGGCGGCCTTCTCTTTCGGATGGTCGGGGCGCAGCCCATAGCCGATATCGGCCGCGCCTTTGCGGAAATTCACGAGCTTCGTGATGAAGGCCTCGTCATAGGCCTTATGCATGATGATGTGATTGGCGATGTAATTCAGGATCGCGAGATCGGTCTGCGGCTTGAAGACGACCTGAATGTCCGCCAGATCGAAGCTGCGGTTCTCATAGGTCGACATCGCGGCCAGGGTGACATCCTTGTGGCCCAGCCGATGTTCGGCGATCCGGGTCCACAACACCGGATGCATCTCCGCCATATTGGCGCCCCACAGGACATAGGTGTCGGCATGCTCGATGTCGTCGAAACAGCCCATCGGCTCATCGATGCCGAACGTCCGCATGAATCCCGCCACCGCCGAGGCCATGCAATGGCGCGCGTTGGGATCGATGTTGTGGGACCGGAATCCCGCCTTCATCAATTTGACGGCCCCGTAGCCTTCCCACACGGTCCACTGGCCCGACCCGAACATGCCCACCGCCGTCGGCCCCTTGGCCTTCAGGGTCTCTTTCCATTTGGCCGCCATGACATCGAACGCCTCGTCCCAGGTGACGGGCGTGAACTCGCCGTCCTTGGCATAGACGCCGTTCTTTTTGCGCAACAGCGGGCGGGTCAGCCGGTCCTCGCCATAGAGGATTTTGGACAGGAAATAGCCCTTGATACAGTTCAGCCCGCGATTGACCGGGGCATCGGGATCGGCGCGCGTGGCGACCACGCGCCCCTGTTGGACGCCGCCCATCACGCCGCAGCCGGTACCGCAGAACCGGCAGCCCGCCTTGTCCCCGCGGATGTCTCCGGCCTCCGCCGCCTCCGCTCCGCCAAGGGGGACCGCGCCACCGGGAACGGCCATCCCGGCCGCCGCCGCCGTGGCGGCTATTGCGTTGGCCTTGATGAAATCACGCCGGGTAAGGCTCATCTTGGGGACTCCTGTTCTTCCCAATGGTGGTAGATGAGGGCGGCAGACAGAACGCCCTCGACGGCCGGAAGACGGGTCAGGATCTGTCCCGCCCCCTCTTCCTCCGTATCCTCGACGGTGACGACCAGATGACCGGCCTGATCCGCCTGATGCACCTCGACACCGGAGACCCGCCGCAGCCGGTCCCCGACCGCCTCGACCTCGCCGGAGCGGGCATAGACCAGGACACCGCACAGATGATGTCCCCGGGCCCCGGGACCACGCCCGTCCTCCTCGATGAACTTTCCGACACGCATCCGGCATCCCCCCTTGCCGGACGGGTCCCCGATCCGGCGCGACCGGCCCCCGCCCGGATCGGGCGGGGGCGTTTCCTGTCAGTGACTGGTGACCGGCGTCGCCGACGGCTGCGGCGCGTAATTGACGGCCCGCGTCTTGACGTCGCGGCGAAGGGCAAGCTGACCCTCGCGGCACATGTTGATCGCCTCGGCGAAGGACTTGACCGAATACTGGTCGGCATGGAAACCCATGGAGTTTTCCGAAACCAGGAAGTCGATCATGAAGCCGGCGTCACGCTGAAGTTTGCGGGCCGCGGCCAGTTCCTCGTCGGTGGCACCGGCATCCTTGGCGGCCTTCAGATCGCCGATCAGGTCGACCAGGGCGTTCATCGCGACATTGCGCGTCTCGACGAAGCGGGTCTGGATCTCCTCGACGCGGCTCTTCATCTCCGTCTCGGACCAGCGATGGCAGCCCTGGCAGGAGGCGTTGACGTTCAGCAACGGCGACCGGACATTGTGGTCCGAGATCTTCATCGCCCCTTCCCGGACGTAAGGCATGTGGCAGTCGGCGCAGGCGACGCCGGACCGGGCGTGGATGCCCTGGCTCCAGGTCTCGAACTCGGGATGGCGGGCCTTCATCATCGGCGCGCCGGTCTCCTTGTGGGTCCACTCGACGACATTGTCCTCGTTCTCGGACGCGACGATCTGGTCCAGCTTCAGGCCCTTGGGCCAGGGGAAGGTCAGGCGCTTGTCGGCGCCGCGGAAGTAATAGGTGACATGGCACTGGGCGCAGACGTAGGTCCGCATTTCCTGACGGCTGGCGTCGCGGTTGACGTCATAGTCCTTGACACCCTGGGACGCCTTCAGCGCGCGGATGCCCTCGATGAAGGCGGGACGGGAAATCCGCAGATTCATCGTCTTGGCGTCATGGCAGTCGACACAGGAAATCGGATGCGTCACCTGTTTGCGGGCATCGGCATAGGGCATGTGGTTGATCGCCTCGAAGCCCTTGGTGATGTCGCCGTTGCCCAGCTTCATATAGGTCGGGTAAAGCGACGCGTGGCAGTTGAGGCAGGTGCCCGGCTGCTTGGCGACACGCTGGCGCTCGGTGAACACCTGATCCTCCAGCATGTAGGCGTGCCCGCGCTTTTCGCGATAGTCGGCGGCAAAGGAATAGCCGGCCCACATGGTCTTCAGCCGTGGATCCAGTTCCAGCTTTGACCGCGCCACCACCGTCCGCGGATCGGCCTCCGTCGGCGAATGGGGGACGCCCTCACTGCCGCCGAAACGGGTCCGCTCCATGTCGGTCGTCATCTTGTAGCGGTCATATTGAAGGGGAAAATTCTGTCCCCAGACGGCGGGATCATCGATCGTGTCGTTGAGCGCCGTCACCTGGAAGAACGGGGTTTTCGCCTCCTGTTTATGCTCGAAAATATTGACGAGCAAAGCGGCGATCCCGGCGCCCGCCGCGATCGCGATGGCCGCGATGACGACCAGCAACCGGCCCTTGCCGGGAGAATGGGGTGCGTTTGGCGTAGCCATTCTGGATTTCCTCGAAGTCAGTGCGTTTGTGAAGTGGCGGCGGAAACGGCGGTTCCGGGCGAAAGGGACGCGGCCCCATGCCCGACATCGGCATGGCACCGGATGCAGGAAATGTCCTGGCCGCTGTGGGGATTGCCGTCGATGGCCGACGTCATGGCACCGTGACAGGAACGGCAGGTTCCTTCCGTGACCTTGGCATCGAAATCCTTGATCAGGATGTTGTCCGGGATCGGGCCGAAGGTGAATGCCATGCTGTGCGAGACGCCATTGGCGGCCTTCACGGCATATTTCCCGATGGTGTCATGGGGGGTATGGCAGTCGTTGCAGGTCGCCGCCGCATGATGCGGACTTTTCATCCAGCCGGAATAATAGTCCTGCATCACATGACAATTGGCACAGGCGGTTGGGTCGTTGGTAAGATAAGAATAACCACGGGCATAAACAAACGTGTAAATGCCAAGCCCCACAGTCGCCCCCAAGGCTACGGCAAGAAACACTGCTGCGCGAATTTTCCAAATCATGATCGTCGTCACCGCCGTGGCGAGTTTTATCTGTTCAGAGCCAACGCGGAGGATGACTGGATTGGTGCCGTTCCCCACCCGGCCCGATGAAAGTCTCATTATCCACATTGTCAGTAAGGCGAACTTGACATTGGTCAAGTCCGGCCGGGCTTCCAAAAATTCTACCCTTGGTTTCTATTTCCAGATCCACCATCAAAAAAAGAGAGACGCTCGGGACAGAGTCGCCGGAGCCGCCGGCCGGGCGCCGCAGCAAAATGTCGGAACGATCGCGAAGAGACGCCGGTCAGGAGGCCAGACGGACGGGGCCAAGTCCTTCGGCGGAGCCGGTGAGGACCACCTCTCCCCCCTCCATCCAGATCGCGCCCGCCTTCTGGAGTTTCACCAGAGTCCGCGACAGAACCTCGGGCCCGGTCCCCGCCATGAAGGCGAGGTCCTTTTTCGACACCGGCAACGGGAACCGCCGGCATCCGCCCGACAGGTCTTCCAAAAGCGACAGAACTCTGGCTTCCACCGACAGGCTGGCCTGGCGCTGTGCGAAATTGCTGAAGGCGTGGCTTTCCGAGGCCACCGCGCGCATCAGGCCGAGCGAAAAACCGCCCCCCGCCGCCATGGCCGCCAGCAGATCGGCCTCGGGCAGCGGACAGACCACGGTCTCCTCGACCGCGCGCGCCGATGTGCGATGTTCATGACCGTCGAACAGGTCGGCGCATCCCAGCAATTCTCCGGGCCGGACCAGACGCAGGATCGCGACACCGCCATTGTCGTCGACATATTCGAGGACCAGCGCGCCGGACAGAACCGAAAAGGCGGACAGACAGTCCGCCCCCTGGTCGAACAGATAGGCGCCACGGGCGACACGCTGGAGATGACGGGTTTCGCGGCAGCGCCCCGCGCCGCACTCGCCGGCCCCAAGGCCACAGGGCTCGACGCAGGACATCGGATAGGATCGGATGGCGGCGATGGACATCTCTGGCGTTCCCCGGCAACAACCCCAAGGATCGCGCGGTCATGTCAAGGCAGCCAGCCAAGAAAGGTAAAGGGATCTGTAAAGAAATGTAAGGATCCCCGGAACGGGCACCGAAGGGCGCGGCGAGGAAACCCGGGGACCGGAGAGACACGCCCGGCGCGCCCCGCGGCCTGTCAGGCCGGGTCGCCGGTCTCCGCCGCCAGGCAGTATCCGACCCCGTGAACGGATTTGATCAGGCGCGGATAGCGGCCATCGGCCTCCAGCTTGCGGCGCAGATTGCCGACGTGGACGTCGATGCTGCGCTCCAGCGGCGACCAGTCCCGGCCCTTCGCCGCCTCCGAAAGCTCCTGCCGGCTCACGGCGCGGCCCGGTGGGGAGGCGAGGCAGAGAAGAATGGCGAACTCCATCGTGGTCAGCGCGACCGGCCGGCCATCCGGTGCCGTCAGGTCCTGACGTTGCGTGTTGAACGACCATCCCTCGAAATGGATCACCGGAGACGGCGCCGCCCCGACGGCATCCGGCGGCGGGGTCTGCGCCGCCATGACCGGTGTCTGAAGACGCCGCAACAGGGCCTTCACGCGCGCCAGCAATTCCCGCAAAGGAAACGGCTTCGCGATGTAGTCGTCCGCCCCGACCTCAAGCCCGACGACACGGTCCACCAGATCCGTCCGACCGGTGATCATGATGATTCCCACCCCGGACCGGGTCCGGAGCTGGCGGGCCAGGGAAAACCCGTCCTCGCCGGGAAGATTGACGTCCAGCAGGACAATGCGGACGCCGTCGTCCAGGGATCGGGCCATTCCCTCTCCATCGGCGGCCTCAACCACATCGAAGCCCTGGTCCGACAGGTAAAGGGCGACCGTCCCCCGCAGATCGGCGTCGTCCTCGACGATCAGAATTTTCGATTTGTCCTGGGTCATGGATGGACCCTCGTCATCCCCATTCCTGCGAGCCAAGCTGCGCCATTGGTAACCGGGGCAAAACGGGCGGGCAAACGCCCCCTCCCTCTTCCGGGACGGGAAACGGACTGCATGTCCGGAGGCCCTCCTGCCGCTCTCCCTCATAAGCCTTTGACATGTAACACGGTGACGCGAGGGTCGTCTTCCCGATTTGTTCAGCCTAAGATCCCGGAGCCGGTCGCGGCATGTCGCCTCAAAGACAAAAGGCCCTGTTATGGTCGCCCCACCCTCCCTGTTCCGATCGCTCACGCTGCGTTATGTGCTGGCCCTGGCCCTGGTCGGATCCCTGGCGACAACGGCCTTCCTGTTCCTGCACAAGGTCATCCTGCGCCACGAGAACGAAGCGGCCGTGGTCAATCTGTCGGGTCGCCAGCGGATGTTGAGCCAGCGCATCACTCTGGCCGCCTCGCTGGCGATGGACTCGGCCGACCCGGCGCGGCGCCGGTTCTGGCTGGACGAACTGACCGCGGCCGCCAGCCTGATGGAACGGTCTCACGAGGCGCTGACCAAAGGCGACCCGGACCTCGAAATCCCGGCCGATCTGGCCGCTTCGATCGGCCCCCTCTATGCGGCGCGACCGGACGAGGTCTCGCGTCAGGTCGCCGAGTTTCTGGCCGATGCCCGGGCCCTGGCCGCGTCCGACGGCCCCATTGATCCCGCCGATCCGGCCTATCAGCGGATCCTGGCCCGATCCTCCCAGGTGCTGTCCGGTCTCGACGATGTGGTCAGCCGCTATCAGGCCGAAGTGGAACAGCGTGTCCGCACGCTGGAACAGCTTGAAACCGGCGTCTGGCTGGTGACTCTCGTCGTCCTGACGCTGGAGGCCCTGTTCATCTTCCGTCCGATGACAAGACGCGTGCAATCCCTGCTTCAACGCGAGGCGGAACGCCGGGAGGCCGCGGAACAGCAGTCCATCGACGACCAGCGGCGGGCGGAAACCCTGGTGGATACGATCGCCGACGCCGTCGTCACCATCGATCAGGACGGTTTGATCCGGACGTTCAGCCCCTCGGCGGAACGGATGTTCGGCTGGTCGCGGACGGAAATGCTGGGCCGCGAGGTGGGAGACCTGATGCCGGACAGCTATCAGCGGCGGCACAAGGACATTCTTCGGCATTACATGGGCGGCGGCGCGCCCAGGGTGATCGGCGTCGGCCTTGAGGTCGAAGGCCGCCACCGAGACGGCAGCACCTTCCCGCTGGAACTGGCGCTGGGGGAATGGCAATCCGAGGGGCGGAGGTTTTTTACCGCGGTGATGCGCGATGTCACGCAGCGCAAGGCATTGGAGGAGTCGGTCCGGCGCGCCCAGAAAATGGAGGTCGTGGGCCAGTTGGCGGGAGGCATTGCCCACGATTTCAACAATCTTCTGGGCATCATTTCGGGCAATCTCGAAATGCTGGAGGAACGGCTGAAGGACAACCCGGCCCTGCTCAAAAGGGTCGAGGTGGCCCAGCATGCGGCGGCCAGGGGGGCCGATCTCACCCGAAAGCTGCTGTCCTTCTCGGGCAGCCGGACCAGCCAGCCCCAGACGGTCGATGTCAATGCGGTGATCCGGGCCGGCAACGATCTTCTCGGCCGGCTTCAAACCGCCGGCATAGAGGTCGATCTCGCGCTGGAGGACGGCCTGCCGCCGGTCCATATCGATCCGGGAGAGTTCGAGGACGCCCTGATCAACCTCGTCCTGAATGCGCGGGACGCCATGCCCGGAGGTGGAACCATCGTCATCGCGACCTCCGTTTTCCAGCCGGAGGACGCCTCCCCGGAAGTGGTGGTCAGTGTCGCCGACACGGGCGTCGGCATTGATTTCGCCGATCAGAAAAAGATTTTCGAGCCTTTCTACAGCAGCAAGCCGCCGGGCAAGGGAACGGGCCTCGGGCTGGTCACGGTCGACAGTTTCGTGCGGCATTCCCGGGGACGAATCACCGTCTATTCCGCTCCGGGGCGGGGCACCACCTTCCGGATTTCTCTCCCCGCCCTGGCCGCCACCCCGACCGATGCGCCGGGACCGGTACCTGGCGGCACCGAAACGCTTCTGATCGTGGACGATGAGGCGGAATTGAAAGCCCTGCTTTGCGGCCAGCTCGAAAGCCTCGGGTACCGCTGCCTTCCGGCTGGCGACGCCGACGCCGCCCTCGCCATTCTGGAGGAAAGGCGCGACATCGCCCTGGTCATCACCGACGTGATCATGCCCGGCACCCTCGACGGGGTGGACCTCGCCCGCCGGGCCCTGCAATCCCGGCCCGGCCTCAAAGTTCTGCTGATGACCGGATTTGCGGCAAGAAGCTCGGACGATCTGCTGCGGCAGGTGCCATCCGCCGGGGTCATCGCCAAGCCCTACCGGCGACGCGACATCGCCGAACGGATCCGGGCCTTGCTGGATGCTCCGTCACCGTCCCCCGCCGATGCCCCTTTATGACGGCGCCGCCGGTCAGCCCGGCACGCCCTGCGCCATCCGGCGCCGGTAGCGACGGGCCCGGCAGGCATCGGATATCTGTTGCAGAACCAGCGCCCGCAAGGGCGAGACCCGGGGATCGGTATCCCGGCCTCGCCCCAGCCTTCGCAACTGAAATCTGACCACCGCCATGGCGGCCAGCGACGCCAAAGGTTTGTTCCGCCACCGGATCGGCGCCAGTTCCGGAGCGCTGTCCCGGCCAAGGCGCCAGTCATCGGGCAAATGCGGATCGATGGCCAAAGCGGTCCCGATGCCCACCATGGCAACCCCGCTTCCGATCACCTGTTCCGCGACCGGACGACGGCGGATCCCGCCCGTGACCATGACGGGCATCGCCGCCACAGCCTGGATATCGCGGGCGAAATCGGCGAAATAGGCCTCACGGGCAAGGGTCCGGCCATCCCGCGCCTCGCCCTGCATGGCCGGCGCCTCATAGCTTCCGCCCGAAATTTCCACCAGATCGACGGCCTGTTCACCCAGCCACGCCACCACGCGGCGGGCCTCGTCGGGATCGAACCCTCCGCGCTGGAAATCGGCGGAGTTGAGCTTCACGGCCACCGCGAACCCGGGCGACACCAGGACGCGAACGGCCTTGACGATGTCCAGAAGCAGCCGCGCCCGGTTCTCCAGGCAGCCGCCCCAGGCGTCCTCTCTGCGGTTGGTCAGCGGCGACAGGAACTGGCTCACCAGATAGCCGTGCGCCGCGTGGATCTCCACGCCGGTGAAGCCCGCCCGCTCTGCCAGCCGGGCGGTTTGCGCGAAACGGCGGATCACCTCCCCGATGGCATCCGCGGTCATCTCCCGGGGCGTGTTGAAATATCGGGACATTTTGCCCAACTCAAGGGGAACTGCCGATGGCGCCCAGGTCGGCTGACCGAGATTGCCGGGCATCTGGCGGCCGGGATGGTTGATCTGCAACCAGATCTGCGCCCCCCTGGACCGGCCGATCGACGCCCAGCGGCGGAACCGGTCCAGATGCCGGTCGTTTTCCAGCACCATCGCGCCGGCTCCCGTCAGGGCGCGGCCATCGACCATGACATTGCCGGAGATGATCAGACCGGCGCCGCCCTCCGCCCAGGCCTCATAGAGGCGCAGGACCGTCCCGGACGGGGCGTGGTCCGCATCCGCCATGGTCTCTTCCATGGCGGCTTTGGCGATGCGGTTCGGAATCGATGAACCATTGGGAAGCACCAGCGTATCGAACAGGGACATGGGGAAAACCTCGTTTCAATCTGGTGCAACCCTAAGATTAAAGTTAACGTTAATGTCAATAGGTGACAGGAGGTCCCGCAATGAGGATTGGGGAGCTGGCGCGTCGGAGTGGTTTGACGGCATCGCGCATCCGCTTCTACGAGGCGGTCGGCCTGGTCCGGCCGGCCGCGCGGCGGGCTAACGGCTATCGCGACTATCCCGGAGAAACGGTCTGGATCCTGGAAATCATCACCATCGCCCAGCGGGCGGGATTTTCCCTGGAGGAAATCCGCCCCCTCCTGCCGACGCAGTCCGATCATTGGCGGCGCGACCAGCTTCTGGACGCTTTGAAGCGGAAAGTCGTCGAAATCGAGGCGATGCAAAAACGCCTGGACCAGAACCGGACGCAGCTTCTCATCGCCATCGAAGGCATCGAGACCGCACCGGACGGGATCGGATGTTCCGACCTGCCGGAGCGTCTGCTGAACCGCCTGAAGAAGGAAAAGGAACCGGCGGAGATGGACACGGCCCGGGAGGGAGGCGCCCCTGCCCTCCGGAAAACCGGCCGCGTTTTTCCCGCCGAGATGCAAAAATTGAACAGATGATATCAACCGGAGATGAGGATTGCTCATCGCCGGTTGGCGGGCCCACCCCGGGCCCGCGAGCGGATAGCGAGCGAAGCCAAGGGTTTCGGAGAAATCCGCCCGGCTGAGGCCTGCGCTGATCGGTTCCGATCAGCGCAGGCTGGTATTAGTCCTTGCGAATGGACAGGGGCGGGCGGGAGAGCGTGTGGAAGAAATCCACCAGTGGCTCCGGCGTCCCTGCCGGAGTCCGCCCGCGAAAGGGGCGGAATTTCTGAACGTCGGCTTCGCCGGAACACAGGCCCGGACGCCCGTCCCATCTTGTCCGGCGCCCCCGGTGAAAACCGCTCCTGATGCGGCGCCCCCGGTGAAAACCGCTCCTGATGCGGCGATCCGGGCCGATCGCCGCATCAGGAGAATCCCGGCGCACGGCTCGCGCTGGTCGAGCGCGACATAGTCGCGCTGCGGCGGCCCCATATAATGCTGGCGCGGCCGGCCGATGGTCAGCGGACCTCCGTCGACCATCTCCTTCCATTGGGCGATCCAGCCCGACGTCCGCGCAAGCGCGAACAGCGGCGTGAACATCTGGGTCGGGAAGCCCATGGCCGACAGCGTGATCCCCGAATAGAAATCGACATTGGGATAAAGCTGACGGTCGATGAAATAGGAATCGCTGAGGGCGATCCGTTCCAGTTCCCGGGCGATGTCCAGCAGTTCGGTCCGGGCGTCGAGACCGGCCAGAACCTTCTCGCTTTCCTTGCGGATGATAAGCGCGCGGGGATCGTAGTTCTTATAGACCCGATGTCCGAATCCCATCAGGCGATCGCTGCTTTCCTTGCTTTTGACCTGTTCCAGGAAGGCCGGGATGCTGTCGCGGCTGCCGATGCGTTCCAGCATGCCGAGAACCGCCTCATTGGCGCCGCCATGAGCGGCCCCCCAGAGAGCGACGATTCCCGCCGAAATGGCCGCATAAGGCTCAACCCCGGTGGATCCGGCCAGCCGGACGGTGGAGGTCGACGCGTTCTGCTCATGGTCGGCATGCAGGATGAAAATCCGGTCCAGCGCCCCGGCAACCGTCGGATTGACCGTGTAAGGCGCCCCGTCGGACGATGCGAAACACATGCGGATGAAGTTCTCGGTATAGCCGAGATCATCGCGCGGATAGATGAAGGGCTTTCCCTGAATGTAGCGCAGAGCCAGTGCCGTGATGGTCGGGATCTTGGCGATCAGATTGAGGGCCACCTGATTGCGCCCCTCCTTTGTCGAGACATCGAAATCGGTGTCGAACGCGCCCAGCGCCATCACCATGTTCTCGATCAGCACCATCGGATGGGTATCGCGCTTATTGCGCCGCAGGATCTCGATCATCTGCTCATGCACCGGCATCCGGCGCAGGGTTTCCCGTTCGAATTCGGCGAACTGCCGGCTGTTGGGCAGTTCGCCGTGCAGCAGCAGATAGGCGGCTTCGAGATAGCTGCCCTGTTCCGCCAGTTGTTCGATCGGATAACCGCGGTAGAGCAGCATCCCCTTGCTGCCGTCAATGTAGGTGATGGCCGACTGGCAGCTTGCCGTCGAGGTATAGCCGGGATCGAAGGTCATCACGCCATGTCGGGCAAACAGGTTTCGGATGTCCACCGCCGGTCGCCCGAAGGAATCGATCATGACCCGGAGATCGATCGCCTGATCTCCGATAACCAGCTTGGCGATGTTCTGACTGTCTTTATCCGATACCATCACAAATCCTCTCCTGGCCCGAACCCGGTCGACAGGGGTCGACCGGCCTCTTCAGCCCACGTCCGTAACGCAAGACAAACTGTAGCGGAGCTCGTTCCCTGACAGCGGCGCAGATTTGGCCGGTCAGTCTTGCGAAATAGAAATACCGCAAGACCCCTCAAAATTGAAGCGATCTTTCGAGGGGTATTGGGAAATCGGCCAGAGAATCGGCTCACTCGCAGCCGATTCGTCCGGAATCAGGAAGGAGAATCAACCATTTCGCACTGATTTTAAGAATACATCTACCTTAGCGTCCAGTGCCGCGACCTGTTCGGTCAGTTGCCGCGATGTGGACAGAACTTCGCCGGCCAGGTGATCATTGGAAATGGTGGCGTTTCTCACCTCCTCGATATTGCCGGACACGCCGTCCGCCGCCATCGCCGCCTGCTGGACATTCCGGCTGATCTCGCGGGTCGCCGATCCCTGCTGTTCGACCGCCGTCAGAATGGCCGTTGCGATCGCATCGATCCGGCCGATCACCGTCCCGATCTCCTTTATCTCGGCAACCGCCTCACGCGTCACGGACTGGATCGCCCCCACCTGCTCGGCGATTTCACTGGTAGCCCGTCCGGTCTGGTTCGCCAGCGCCTTGACCTCCGCCGCCACGACGGAGAATCCCTTGCCCGCCTCGCCGGCGCGCGCCGCTTCGATGGTCGCATTCAACGCCAGAAGATTGGTCTGCCCGGCGATCGAATTGATCAGATCGATCACCGTGCCGATGCGGTCCGCCGCCGCCACCATGCTGGCAACATGCCGGTTGGCCTTGTCGGCCAGCGCCACGGCCTGCCCCGCCACTTCGGACGATGTGGTCACCTGCCGGCCGATCTCATCGACCGAAGCCGCCAGTTCCTCCGCGGCCGCCGCGACCGTCTGCACATTTCCCGATGACTGCTCGGTCGCCGCGGACATCACGCCGGCCAGTTCCCCCATCCGGGTATTGGCGGCGCACATCCCGTCGACCTTCGCCTCGACATCCTGGGCCTTGTCGGCGACCGTGTCGATCAGCCGTCCCACGGTGCTTTCGAACTCGTCGGCAAGTCGCACGGAGGCCTCCTTGCGTTCCGCGTCGACCCGTTGTTTCGTCACTTCCCGCTCCTCCTCAAGGGTCCGGCGCGCCAGCGCATTTTCCTTGAAGATCAGGACCGCGCGCCCCATCGCCCCAAGTTCGTCGGCCCGCTGCGCCTGGGGAAGGTCGACCGAAAGATCGCCATCGGCAAGCTGGCGCATTCTTGCGTTGAGGTCCCGGATGACCGAACTCAGTCTGATCCCGACGGCGGACAGCAGCACGATGGCGGGAACGCCGAGGACGCCGGCCACCAGCAACAGCTTCCACAACATGCGTCTGAAATGATTGTCGACGTCATCCATATAGACGCCGGTCCCGACAATCAGCGACCAGGGCTTGAATGCCTTGAAATAGGAGATCTTGGGAACCAGATGGCCCGGCTCCTTCTCCCACTGGTAGGGAACCGTCGCGCTGCCGTCGGCGGCAACTAGGCGCACCGCCTCGCCGATAAAGGACCGCCCGGACGGATCCTTGAAGGTCGTCAGATCCTTGCCCACCAGATCGGGCTTTTTGCGATGGGCCAGTGTTATGCCGTCGTTTCGGAGGACGAACAGATAATCGTCCTCGCCATAGGCGATGCTTCCGACATCGGCAAGGAAGGCCTGCCGGGCCTGCTCTCCCGTCATCTGGCCGGATCTTTCCAGGGCCTCGTACCGGGCCGCCAGGGACAGAGCCGTGTCGACCACCTGATGCAGAGAGAGGACCCTGTCCTCGACCATTTTCTGATGACTGAGGAAAACCGCCGCCGCCACCACCGCCGCCAACGCGATACCGGCGACGCTGACCAATCCCAGGAATTTCCCCCGAACGGACTGGAAGATCCCCATCGTCGTCTCCCACCACCATGAACAAACAACCAGAGAGTATATGATGTCCAAGTACAATTGTCGTAGATACCCCCATTTGCGGACTCTCTGGCGCCCGAACGGCGGTGCCGGCGGTATTCGTCACCGCATCTGCGCTCCGTCATCCGGCGAAGCCCGGCGCTCGGGGATGTCCGCCTGACCGGGAAGGCGGGTTCAGGCCATGACACGGATCGATGTCCCAATTCGGGTTTGCAACCCGGCCCGGTGATCAGGTCTCTTGCCGGGCCCGTTAGGGCGGTGCGATAACAACCCGTCCAGAATTTTCCGGAAATCCCGCCATGTTGTCCCGAGACCGTCTTCACGCCGCCATTCCCAACGTTCTGACCGAGGCCCATTTCCCGGAACTTCCCAACTATTACCGGGGCAAGGTCCGGGAAAATTACGATCTGGCGGACGGCCGGAGGATCCTGATCTCGACCGACCGGCAGAGCGCGTTCGATCAGGTCCTGGCCGCCGTTCCCTTCAAGGGGCAGGTTCTGACCCAGACGGCGCGGCACTGGTTCGAAGCCACGGCCGACATCTGCCCCAATCACGTTCTCGACTATCCCGATCCCAATGTGGTGGTCGGACGCCGGCTGTCGATGATGCCCGTCGAAATGGTGGTGCGCGATTATCTGACGGGTTCGACCGACACCTCGATATGGCCGATGTACCGGGATGGCGCCAGAACCCTCTATGGCGAAACTCTGCCGGACGGGCTCCGGAAAAACGACAAGCTGCCGGGAACGATCCTCACCCCGACCACCAAGGCCGCGATCGGCGGGCATGACGCCCCGATCACGCCGGCCGAAATCGTCGCGTCCGGTCTTCTGACACAACCGCAGTGGGACAAGGTGGCGGAGCTGTCGCTGGCCCTGTTCGCACGGGGACGCGACATTGCCCGGGCGTCCGGGCTGATCCTGGTGGATACGAAATTCGAATTCGGCGTCGATGAAAACGGAACCATCACGCTCGCCGACGAGATCCTGACCCCCGACAGCAGCCGCTACTGGCTGGGCGCCAGCTATGCCGCGCGCCATGAAAAAGGCGAGGAACCGGAGAGTCTCGACAAGGAATTCCTGCGCCTTTGGATCGCCGAACGGTGCGATCCCTATCACGACCCCATTCCGGCCATCCCCGACGACACGCTGGTGGCCTTCAGCCAGAAATATATCTCGCTGTTCGAGACCGTGACCGGAAAGACCTTCGAGGCGCCGGACGCCGACGAACCGGTCAAGGACCGGATCCGGCGCAACCTCGTGTCCTATTTCGGGTAAACCGGGGTGCGATCATCAAGGGAGAACAAACGGTGTTGACGTTGGAGGACCTGGACGGCGTCGAGCGGATCGTCGCCATCGATGCCGAGACGACCGGCCAGAGGACGCCGTCCCCCGCGGAGATCAGGAAAATGCCCAAGGGATTCAAGATTCCGGGCATCGTGATCGAGATCGGCTGTGTCGAGTTGTTGCGCGGGGACGACGGCTGGAAAACCGGACGGGAATGGCAAAGCCGCGTGCAGCCCAACGGCCCGATCGCGCGGGCGTCAATCGCGGTCCACGGCATTACGCCGGCCGATCTGAAGACGGCCCCGACATTCGCCGGCATCCTTGACTCCTTCGAGGAGTTCATCGGGCAGGACATCCTGCTGGCGCACAGCGCCACCAACGAGATCGGATTCCTGAATTTCGAATATGCCCGGGTCGGCCGTTGCGGCTTCGACGAAGTCATTTTCGGCGAAAGCGATTTCATCTGCACGCAGGAACTGTCCCGGAGGTTTTTTCCGGGCGTCCCGGGATCGCTCGACGTCCTGTGCGACCGCCTGTGGATCGACCGGTCGGACCGCTTCGAACATCATGGAGCCCTGCTCGACGCGGTTCTGACCGCCGAGGCCTTCATCAAAATGCAGGGAGGGTTCGTCCAGGACGGAACCCGCTCCGTCAGCTTCGGGGAATAGAAACGACCGGCGGCAGTCGGCGCGGCCGGCCGGGAAAGCCGGTCAGCGCGGTGGCGGGGGAAAAGCCAGAAGCTGCCGCTGATAGACCTCCGCAACCTCGGAAAACGGTACCCGTCCGGCCGTGAACAGCAAGGCGCGATGCTCGAACAGGGCGTCGGGGACCATGATCGGCCCGGCATCGTCGCCGGGCACCGGCGACGATGCCGGAACCGGAGCCCGTTCCCATCCGTCGGGCAGCGGCGACCACAGCATCTTCGCCGCGAAGGTCTGGCGCGTCGGACCAAGCTCCAGCACGGCTTTGCCGAACGGGGTGTCCGTACTGTCCAGAATCTGGTTCATTCCGACCGTCAGCCGGCCCGGGACATACCAGTTGTCGGCTTCCGACAGCAACTTGTCGCCGCAGTAAAGACGGACGCGGCGAAAGCGCACCGGCTCGTCGTCGGCAACCTCCAGACGACGGCGCTGTTCCGCCGTCGCGGGTTTGTCGACCGTCCTGTCAAGATGCGCGACCACAGTCGGCGGATCGGCCAGCCGGTGGGTCCGGCACCACGCCTCCAGCGTCAGCGTGGCACTGCGGCTGGCGAGAAGGTCCGCGTTAAGCCCCTGGATCAAAGCCAGCGCCTCGACCCGTGTCAGAAAGCTGTCCGGCCAAAGCGGCTCATCCGCGGCCATGGCCCCGTCCCCACCCGGCAGGGACAACAACGCCATCAGGCCGGCAGCGGCGATCGGCGCGCGAAACCGTCTGCTCCATGAAATCGGCATCCCCTTTTCTCCGGCCCCTTCCCGTCAGACGGGCACGATACCGGCAATGGCGACCGTCAGGAACGACTATTTCGAATGGCCCGATCTCGCTTGATCAACCTCAAGGCCCGATAACCGAGTGGCGCGCTCTTATATGGACGGCACTCGACAGCGATGCTCCCGGATCGGCCGGCGCCCCCCCTGCCGTCCGCCTCCGCTCCACGCCGGAACACACCGCGTCGGAACGCCCCGTCCCCATTCTTCCGGAGCCTTGCCATGATCCCTGACGGCAGTCTTCATCATCCCGCCCTGGCGCCCGCCGGCGGCACCTCTCCTCTTTTCCGGCCGCGCGCCCCCGGCATCCCTGTCTTGCAGGCCGGTTTCCGGCCCTTCTTCCTGGCCGCGGGTGTCCAGGCCGCGCTCATGGTCCCCGTCTGGCTGGTGATCTGGCTGGGCGGCATCGATCTCGGCCTCGGCTACGCGCCGACCCTCTGGCACGGACATGAGATGCTGTTCGGTTTCGGCTCGGCGGCGGTCGCCGGGTTTCTTCTGACCGCGGTCCCGAACTGGACGGGCACGCCTCCCGTCTCCGGTGCCCGGTTGCTGGCGCTGACCCTGCTCTGGCTGGCGGCCCGTGTCGCGTTCGGCCTGGGCGGCCTGCTTCCACCCCTGGCGACGGCCGCCGTGGCGATCCTTTTTCTGCCGGTCCTGGGCCTGTTCCTCGCCGTCCCGCTCTTGTCCGCCGGCAAGGCCCGCAATCTGATCTTCCTGCCTCTGCTGGCCCTTATGACCCTGGCGCAGGGGCTCGTCCTCGCCGAAATGGCGGGTTGGGGACAACTGGGGCGGAACGGCCTCTATGGCGCGACCTTCCTTCTGCTGACGATGATTGCCATCATCGGCGGACGGATCATTCCGCTTTTCACCGAAAACGGCCTGAAATCGGCCGGACGGCCGGTCACGACCGCCAGCCATCCGGTCCTGGAAAAATCCGCCATCGCCCTGGTGATGGGGGCCGGTCTGGCCTGGAGCATCGCGCCGGACAGCGCGCCGGCCGGTGGACTGGCCCTGGCGGCCGGCATCCTGAACGCGATCCGCCTGTCGGGCTGGAAAGGGTGGAAGACGCTGGGCGTCCCGCTGCTCTGGAGCCTGCATCTGGGGTTCGCGTGGCTGGTCGCCGGACTGCTGATGCTGGGACTGTCCTGCGTCAGCCCGGCGTTGCCGGCCTCCGCCGCGCTGCATGGTCTGACCGCCGGTTGCATCGGGATGATGGTTCTGGCAGTGATGAGCCGCGCAGCGCTGGGCCATTCCGGCCGCCCCCTGACGGCAGCCCCGATGACCGTCCTCGCCTACGGATTGGTCACAGCCTCCGCGGTTCTCCGCTGTGCCGGTCCGATCACCGGCCTGGACTGGACATTGCCGGTCGCCGGCACGCTCTGGTCACTGGGCTTCGCCTGCTATCTTCTGGTCTATGCCCCCATCTGCCTCAAGCCGCGCGCCGACGGGCGCCCCGGATGAGCAAAGGGCTGTTGATCCGTGACTTGGGGCGACGATGTCGCACCAGACCCCAAAGGCGCCCCTGGTCCGGCGATCGCATCCGATCGCCGGACCAGGGGCAGAACCCGGGAATTACGCCGGCCGGCGGCCGACCAGCAGCATCGCCACCAGGGTCATCACCACGACCTCGTTCTGGTTCAGAACCTCGATGAAACTGCGGATCAGACCGCGATCGGGCTTCGACCGCGACGGCACCGCCTCGCGCACGGTCACCCGCAGGGACAGGCGATCGCCCGGACGGACCGGCGCCAGCCAGCGCAACTCGTCGATCCCGGGAGATCCCATGGCCGCGACGGATGACAGATAATGATCGGTCAGCAGGCGCATCATCAGGCCCGCCGTATGCCAGCCGCTGGCGATCAGCCCGCCGAAGGGGCTCTGGCGCGCGGCTTCGGGATCGACGTGAAAGGACTGGGGATCGAATCGCGTCCCGAAAGCGATGATCTCCTCTTGCGTGACCTCGACCGATCCGAACCGGACCACGCCGCCGACCTCGTAACTTTCGAAATATCGCTGATCGGCGGAGACGGGAAATGGCGTCGAACTCATTATTGATCCTTTTTTAAGAATGACGGACGTCTGCCGGCAGGGGGAATCGGGACCGGAGCGGGTCAGGCTCCGGCGGAGCCATCAATGGCGCACTCCTCCAGCCTCCGCCTGATGTCGTCGGGAAAGGGCGTCGCCCGGCGCGTCGCCTCCCCGGTGAGGACGATAACGGCTTCCGAGGTGGCGACACAACGGTCCCCGACGTAAAGTCCCTGGCCCAGCCGGACCGAGCTGCGCCCGATGGACAGGACGCCGGTCCCGATGTCCACGGTGCCGGGCCACAGGATTTCACCCCGGAAATCCAGGATCAGGCGGGCGATCACATAATTCTGCCCTGGCGCGAACATCGGCCGGTCCGGATCGCACAGAAGCGCGGTCCGCCCGCTTTCGCAGAAGGTCGCGAAAACGGCATTGTTCACATGGCCCTGGCGATCGGTGTCGCCATACCGCAGGACGTCACGCCACCAGTGGCGATAAAGATGGCGGAGGGTCAAATCAGGCGTCGGATCGGACGTCATCGCTTCGCATCCCCTTCCTTTCATCCGGAGGGACGATGCGTCCGACCGGTGACCTGTCAGATGGGAAGCGGATCCTCGATGGGAAAGATGGGGCCCCGACCAGACAACGACGGAATGGCTTCACCCGGCACCGGGACCGGGACCCGGATCAGCGGCGCGGGCGCAGCGGGGCGTCGTCGCGTCCCGGGCGATATCCGCCCAGCGTCGGTTCGCGACGCCCCTCGAACTCACCCTCCGACCGTTCGAAGGAGGGCTCGCGGCGGCCGGCCGGCACGGCATAGGGATCCGCGTCCTCCTTCGACCCGCCGATCAGCCCCCAGATGAGGCGCACGGCCAGGACCGCGACGAGAATCACCAATGCGATCCGGATGATGAAACCGACCATGGCCGCGGTCTCGTCGCCCATCATCGGTCCGCCATAGAGGAGGGATCCGAGATCAGTGCCGATCAGGCCCGCGATCAGGCCGCTGATGACCAGATGGGTGGCGAGAAAGGTGTTGACCTGTTGCGGCTGCGCCGCCGCCCCCGGGGACAGAACGGAGGACTGGGGCATGTCTCCGCGCAGGACCGGCGTTCCGGATCCGTTGCTGAGACCGCCCCCTTGCACTTCCGGGCGGGGGGCCGCCTGATCGGGATTGACGACACCGGACGGGGATGGCGACGGGGATGGCGCGCCCGACGGATTGATAACCGCGCCATTCAGGCCGGAGACCGAAGCCGCCCCGGCATCGACCTTTGGCAAGGCCGGCGCCGCGACCGGCGCGGGCGGAAGGGCATTGCGGTTGCCGGGCTTGGCACCCGGCGCCTTCTGCGGCGCGCCCAGCGAGCCGATCGACGGATCGTCATAACCCGGAGTCCAGTCCCTGGGCTTTTTCTTGACCGGATCCGCCGCATGCGCGGCGCCGGTCACGGCAAGGATAAAGGCCAGGACCAGAAGTCCGGCGCGATGGCGATGAAAAGACACGGTCTTTCGTCTCGCGTCACAGTGAAAGGGAAATACGACGGCGTGCAAAGTACGCTTGTTCCGACGCAGGATTCAAGGGGTCTGGCGACACGGCAGACCCGCGTTCCGCTGGACCCGGCGATGGCGCGCGGCCGGCGCCGGCCTGACGTGACTGAAGTTTTGATAACCGCACATCCGTGATCGGGCGTAGTATATTAAAAGGATGATAAACGGGTGCGTTCATGCGGCGTGACAGACCGTCGAATAAACTTCAAGGACAATTCCCTGGCGTCCACCTGACCCGTAGCGTCCTTCCGGCGCTTGGCATCCTTTTGGCCGTCGCGTCCGCCCTGACCGGCTGCGGCGGCGGAACCGCGACGCCGGTTCCGGCGGCCCCGCAGCCTCCGCCCACCGCCGTCGATCACGGAGTCGGCAGCCAGTTCGGCAACTTCAGCGCGACCGAGGGCGGGGCCATGACCGATCCGCAGGGCCGCCAATGTCTGGTCTGGTTCTGGGACCGGCCCCTGACCCCGGACCTCGCCATCCGGTTCCGGTCCGCATCGTGCCAGGCGGCGGATCGCCCCGGTTCCATGATTGCCGTGGAACTCGGGCGGGAGATCATTCCCCTGTCCGCCAGCCGGGCGCTCACCGACCAGGCGGGAGCCGGCGCACAAACCAGATAGTTTTTTAATTAAATTATTTTTCCTCTTTGGGTTGTGATACCGTCACGATCAGGATTCCTGGTGCGCAATCATTCGGGACGGCCGCAGTCTGCCGGGACATCGATCCGGTCCGGCAGGCCCGGACCTTCCGCGGGACGGAAAAGGGGACGCTCCGGCCATGGCTCTGTTTTCCAAACCATCGGCCTCCGGGGTCCGGCGGAACGGCGGGGATGTCGCCGCCATCACCCCGGCCCTGCTCGACCAGGACGCCATCCTGGCGGCCATCGACCTGCTGATTGCCGGACGCTATCGCTCGGTTCCCGAAGGGAGTTGCCGTCTGTCCCGCAAGATACGGCAACTTGCCGACCATCTGCATGCGCGGTCCCGCAAGGACGCGGAGAGGGTCGTCAGCATGTCGATGAACGCGAGCCAGGCCGTGATCACGGCTGCGGAGATGATGAACGATTTCGCGGACGCCAAAGACAAGGCGGACGACGCCGCCAAGGCCGCGCAACGGCTGGGCAGCGATATGGAAGAGGCCGCCGGGGAGGCGATGACCGCGGCACGGGAAGCCGCCGGAACCCGGAAACTCGCCGCCGACGGCCAGCAGGCCGCCGATCAGGCCGAAGCCGGCATGGAACTGATCGCCAAAGCGGTGACGGATGCGGCATCCCGTGTCGAAAACCTTGCCCAGGCGTCATCGCAAATCGGTGAAATCGTCAGCCAGATCAACGATATCGCAAGCCGGACAAACCTCCTGGCGCTGAACGCGACGATCGAGGCGGCCAGGGCCGGCGATGCCGGAAAGGGATTCGCGGTGGTTGCCGGCGAGGTGAAACATCTCGCCAACCAGACCGCCAAGGCCACGGTCGACATCGGCGCCAGGATCGACCATCTGCGATCGGAAATGGCGACCATCGTGGCGTCGATGCAGGAGGGGGCGGCCGCCGTCCGGCATGGCCAGGACGTGATCGCCACCGCCGGCGCCTGCATGCGCGACGTCGCCGGCCGGATCGAGGACACGGCAACAACCGTCGAACAGATTTCCGGAACCTTCACCCGGCATGCCACGGCCTTCCAGGAGGTCGGCGAGGCCGTGACGGCGGTCGCCGGCCGGACCCGGAGCAACCTGGACGATATCCATCAGATCAAACGTGGACTGGACGGCTTCGACCCGATCGTTCAGGAGGCGGTGGCCGATCTGACCACCCGGGACATCGATAATCTCACGGTTCTGCTCGCCAAGTCGGACCATATGATCTGGCGGCGCAAGCTTGCTGAGATGCTGATCGGAGACCTGCGGCTGGATCCCGCCGAACTGGCCGATCACCGGTCCTGCCGGCTGGGCAAATGGTATGGCGCCGTCGCCGGGACCGGTATCGGCCACCAGCCCGATTTCATCCGCCTCGACACGCCGCATCGCGCCGTTCACGCCCACGGGATCGAAGCCGCACGGCTTTTCCGGCAGGGCGACAAGGCCGGAGCGCTGCGCGAGATCCAAAATGCCGGAACCGCATCCGTCGAAGTCCTGGCCTGCCTTGACGCTCTCCTGGCCGAGACCTGAGGGCTGTGCTGATCGGAACCGATCAGCACAGCCCTCAGGCGGCCCAAGCGGCTTTCTCCGGGACCCTTGGCTTCGCCCGCCACCCGCTCGCGCGCCCTCATCGAGACCTGGTATGAGACCAACCGGGCGCCATCCGTCAGAGTGTCACCATTCGCTGAGAACGGTTCCCGGTTCCCCCAGGACGGGAAGATGGGACCGTCCCACCGCCGTCCGGTGATCGAACAGGCGGCGGAAATCCTCCATCGGGAGGGGACGGCTGAACAGATATCCCTGATAGCCATGGCAGCCGAGGCCGGCGAAAAACGCCCTTTGTTCTTCGGTTTCCACGCCCTCGGCGATCACGGTCAGCCCCAGACACTGGCTCAGCGCCACGATGGTCCGCGCGATGGCCGCGTCATTGCGGTCGGTCAGGACATGGCGGACGAAGGACTGGTCGATCTTGAGCTGGCTCAAGGGCAGGCGCTTGAGATAGGACAGCGACGAATAGCCTGTGCCGAAATCGTCGAGCGAGAAGCTGACGCCACGATCGATCAGGGATGACATCTTATCGATGATGTCCTGTATGTTGTCCGGCACCATGCTTTCCGTCAGCTCCAGTTTCAGCCGGCGGGGATCGATCCCGGTTCTGTCCACCACGGCCAGAACCCTCCCCACGAAATCGGGCTGATCGAACTGCCGGGCGCTGACATTGACGGCAAGGGACAGCCCCGCGGTGTCCGGTGATCCGGCCCATTCGGCGATCTGCCGGCAGGCGGTCTCCAGAACCCAGGACCCCAGCGGCAGGATCAACCCCGTCTCCTCCGCCAACGGAATGAACTCGGCCGGCGACACCATTCCCCGCACCGGATGGCGCCAGCGCAGAAGCGCCTCGGCGCCGATCAGGCGTCCGGCGCCGTCCACCTGGGGCTGGTAGAACAGGGAGAACTGGCCGTCGCTCATCCCCAGCCGCAAATCGGCTTCCAAAGACGCGCGCGCGGTCACCGACGCCTGAAGGTCGGCGTCGAAGAACCGAAGCGTGTTGCGACCAGCCGCCTTCGCCTGGTACATGGCGATATCGGCCTGTTTCAGGAGATCGTCGATGCTGTTGCGGGGGTCGCCGAACAGGGTCGCGCCGATGCTGGCGCTTCCGTGATGCGCCTGTCCTCCCAGCATATAGGGATGGTTGAGTGCCGTCAGGATCTTGTCGCCGACGGCCTCGACCTGATGGGCGGCTTCCCGGGCATTGCCGCTCAGATCCTCCAGCATCACCACGAATTCGTCGCCGCCCAGGCGCGCCACCGTATCCCCCGCCCGCACGCAGGCGACAAGCCGTTCCGTCACCTGCTGCAACAGGATATCGCCCTTGGCGTGGCCGAAGGTGTCATTCAGGGTTTTAAAATTGTCGAGGTCGATGAACAGCAGGGCCCCCTCGCGACCGGTCCGCGCGTGCGCCGCCAGCGCCTGCCCGAGCCGGTCGAGCAGCAGCCGCCGGTTCGGAAGCCGGGGCAGCGGGTCATAGAAGGCCAGCTTCCGGATCTCCCGGTCCGCCTCTTTCAGCGCCGTGATATCGATGACCGCCCCTTCAAGACGGACAAGCGTTCCATTCTCCACAATTCCCCGCGTCGAGATCAGGGCGACGATCTCGCGCCCGTCCCGGTGTCGCAGCGTGATTTCGTAGCCCCGGACGAACCCCTGGTCGCGAATCTCCTCCAGCAACGGTGCCCGCTGGCTGGGATCGGCATAGAGATCCTTCGCGACATCCGACACGTCCGCCAGCAGCTCCTCCGGGGTCGGCCACCCCAGCATGTCCGCGGTGGCCTGATTGGCCGACAGCAGATGGCCGTCCGGACTGGTCTGGTAGACCCCTTCCATCAGATTTTCCAGAAGCTCCCGGTACCGGGTTTCGCTGGCCCGGAGCGCCAGCGCATTGCGCTTGAACACCTCGGTGGCCGCCGCCATGCGCCCGATCTCGTCCTGATGGTCCTGGGCCGGCACCTCGACATCCAGATTTCCCGCCGCGAGCTGATTCATCGCGCCGGTCATTCTGACGATCGGCCGGGCGATCGAAATGCCGATCATCCAGGCCAGCGCCACCCCGATCAGGATGGTGAGGGCGGTCACGGTCAACAGCAGGCGATAAAGGGTGGTGAGATCGGCCAGTTGCGACGAGGTGTGGTCCGCGCGCAGCCGGGCGAAACTCTCCTTCAGTTCGTCGGCGATCCGGTCGAGGTCGCCGGTGGCCAGATTGATTTCGGCCTCGGCCTCGGCTTCCGCGCCGACGGCCAGCACCACCGCATTGGCCTCCCCCTCATAGGCGGGAAGTTTTTCGCGGATATAGGCGACGAATTTGTCGAAGCGGCGCTGGCCGGTCGGCTTTTGCGCCTCCACGGCGGCGGCGAACTTCCCCATCTCCTCCAGAGCGCTCTCCCCGTCCGCGGGTTGCAGGGTCACGATGTAGCGGGTGACCGCCGCGCGGCTGGAGAAAAAGCGGGCCTGAAGCTGCATCTTCGACTGCGCGATCCCGCCGGGGTCGACGCCCGAGGTGTTCATGCCCATGGCATAGACAGTGGTGGCGATCGGGATCGAGGACGCCAGGAACCGGTCGACCGCGCTTTGATGGCGCCGGCTGGCCGCCGCCGCGGCATTCAGCGCATGCGCATGCCGGGCCAGTCCGGCCCGGATTCTGTCCTGGCGTGGACGCAACAAGGGATCGTCGGCGAACGCGGCCAGCACGCTCTCCACCTTGCGGGTCAATGCCTGGCTTTCGGTCTGGGTCGCGGCAATGTCATTGGCGCGCCGGGTGCGCATGAAGGAATGCACCAGGGAATTGAGGCGCGCCAGATGGCTGTCCACGTCGGCAATCGCCGCATCGGCCTTGTCGAGCGCCACCAGGGCCCTCACCCCGTCACCAATCTCGGACAGTTGGGACAGGGAAAACATGGCCAGCCCCGCCATCATCAGCAGCAGGATGGCAAAACCGCTCACGGTCCGCGCCTGGACCCCGATCCGCGACAACAGGGAATCGAGCCTGCCCATGATCCGGCCTGTCCTTCCCTACCGGGTTTCCCGGATTTCGCGCAACCGCTCGGCGCCGAATTTCTGCTCGCACCGCGTCAGGAAGGGACCCAGGGCCCGTTCGAACGCCTGGCGATCGACCGTCTCGATGACCACCAGCCCCTTGCGGCGGAAGGCGTCGATGGCTTTCTTTTCCGATTGGGCGACAACCTCGCGGGTTGCCCGGGCCCCGGCGGCGGCGGCGGTCAGCACCGCCTTGCGCTCCGGTTCCGTCATCGCGTCGAACACCTCCTTGTTCATCATGAAGATCAAGGGGTTGTAGACGTGCCGGGTCAGCGAGACATAGTGCTGCACATCGTCGAGATGGTTGGCCTGAAAGACCAGCAACGGATTTTCCTCGCCATCGACGACCTGTTCGCGCAAGGCGTTGTAGAGCTCCGGCAGGAACATCTCGACCGGATGCGCGCCCAGGATCTGAAAGGTTTCGCGGTAAATCGGATTGGGCACGATGCGCATGCGCAACCCCTCAAGATCCGCCGGCCCGGTCACCGGACGCGACGAGGTGGTGATATTGCGAAACCCCAGTTCCCCCCAGGCCAGCAGGACCACCCCGGACGTGTCCAGCCGCGCCGCCAGACTTTTCCCCAGAGGTCCGGCCAGCACCCGGGCGGCATGACCGGAATCGCGGAAAAGGAACGGGACATTGATGATGTCCATTTCCGGAATCTGCGGCGTCAGGGAAATAGTGGTGATCAGCGCCATATCGATGGTGCCGAGACGGACCGCATCCCAGAGATCCGGTTCCGGCCCCAGCGTGACCCCGCCCTTCTCGTCGATCTGGAACCGGCCCGGCAGCAGACGGCCCAACTCCTCGGCGAACACCCGCGCCCCGATGCTGTGGGGACCGCCGGGCGGCGAGTTATGACCCAGGATCAGCGTCTGGGGCGCCGTCGCCGCAATGACCCGGCCGGTCGCACCACAGGTCAGAATGGCCGGAATGCACAGCAGGATCGCGACGACGCGCATTGTCATCCGGAACATCGGTTTCCTCCCTCCGCTGGCGCCGGTCTCAGGTGGCCGGAAAGGGATCAGCAATGCCTGATCCGCTCGGCGCCGAAGCAGCCCAGCAAGCCACGGGTTCCCCCCAGGCAATAGGCCCGGAACATCGTCCGTTCCACCTTCCCGGGGTCGGCCGAGAGGCCGCAATGGTCCAGTTCGAGGGCGAGGTTGCGCGTGGCGTCCACCAGCAAGGTCTTTCCGCGCGCGCTGTCGTGGGATACCCGGATCCCGAATTGATCAATCATCGCGTCCCTCCTGTCCGTCCGGCCGCCGTGGCGGCGTTTCCATCAGGGCTGTCGGGACATCCGTTCCTGGAGACCCGGGCCCGGCGGCGGCGGCGCAATCCTTCCGGCAGCGCCATCGCCGACCCATGCCCAGCACTCTCCCGCAAGACCGCCCCCTCCGATATCCCCATTTGTGGAGAGGGGCGACCGGAACGGACAGTTCTTACCGCACGTATTCGGCCAGCCCCGTGAAAAGCGGATGTTCGCCGCCGTGGTACACCACCGCCAGGACGTCCTCCAGTTTTTCCACCTGCCTCAACATCTGCGGCAACCGGTCGTCGTCGGATACCATCAGCCAGATCCGGCTTTGCCGCCCGTCGCCTTCCGGCACGCAGGCGATTGCGTCGACATTGAACGCGCGCCTTGCGAAAAGACCACAGACGTGGCTCATCACCCCGGGATGGTTGCGCACGGACAGTTCCAGCGTTGCCTTCGGAATATCTATATCTTTAGTAACAGTTTCACACGAAGTCATACTAACCTCCAATCATTTCAGTCAGGGCGGCGCCGGGCGGCACCATGGGCAGCACATGCTCGGCCGCGTCCACGCTGCAATGGATCAGCACCGGCCCCCGGCGGCGGAGCGCCTCCCCGATCGCGGCGCGCGGCCGCGCTTCCCGGTCGAGATCGACCGCATGCCACCCGAACCCCCGCGCTATCGTCAGAAAATCCGGAGATTTGCGGAAATCGGCGGCGAAGACCCGCCTGTGATAGAACAGTTCCTGCTGTTGCTGGACCAGCCCGAGGGACTGGTTGTTCATCAGCACGACTTTGACATCGACCCCCTCCTCGGCCGCCGTCGCCATTTCCTGAATGTTCATCAGCAGGGACCCGTCGCCCGAAAAACAGACCACCTTGCGCCCGGGCTCGGCCAAAGCCGCGCCGATGGCGGCGGGCAGGCCGAATCCCATCGTGCCAAGTCCTCCGGAGGTCAGCCATTGCCGGGGCCGGCGGAACGGATAGGCCTGGGCCACGCGCATCTGATGCTGACCGACGTCGGTGACAATGACGGCATCGTCGCCGACACAATCGGCCACCGTCCGGATCAGGCCATAGGGGCTGGCCGGATCGTCACCGTCGGGTTCCAGCAGCGGCATGGTTTCCCGCAGCGCGGCCACCCGAAGCAGCCATTTCCCCCGCCGCCGCGCCGGCACGCGGGGTCCCAGGGCCTCGATCACCGTCTTGACGGCGCCCACGATGCCGACCGTGGCGGTGCGGATCTTGTCCAGTTCCGAAGGATCGATATCGATATGGATCACCGAGGCCTCGGGACAGAACCGGGCGGCATGCCCGATCGCCCGGTCGTCGAAACGGGCCCCCACGGCGATCAGCAGGTCGGCCTCCCGCAGGATGTTGTTGGTGAAACGCGCGCCATGCATGCCCAGCATGCCGAGCGCCAGCGGATGATCGGCCGGCATGGCGCCGAGGCCCATCAGGGTCATCGCCGCGGGGATGCCGATGCGTGCGGCGAAGGCCGTGACGGCGGCGGCCGCGCCTGAGGAAATCACACCGCCCCCGAGATAGAGCACCGGCCGGTCGGACAGCTCGATCAGGCGGGCCGCCGCCTCCAGCAGGTCGGAATCGAGGGGAGGAACGCGGTCGGCCACCGCCGGCTCCGGCAGACAGCAGACCGGCACGCGCGCGGTCTGGACATCCTTGGGGATGTCGATCCACACCGGCCCCGGCCGCCCGGAGGCGGCGATCCGGAAGGCGTCGGTGACCACCCCGGGCAGATCCGCCGCATCTCGAACCAGATAGTTGTGCTTGGTGATCGGCAGCGAGAGACCGTAGGTGTCGACCTCCTGGAAGGCGTCGGTGCCGATCGCCCCGCTCGCCACCTGTCCGGTGATGCAGACCAGCGGCACCGAATCCAGACGGGCGTCGGCGATCGCGGTCAAAAGATTGGTCGCGCCCGGGCCGCTGGTTCCGATGCAGACCTGGACCTGTCCGGTGACACGGGCCATGCCCTGGGCGATGAAACCCGCCCCCTGCTCATGCCGGGCCAGGACATGGCGGATACGGTTGCTTTCCGCCAATGCGTCATAAAGCGGCAGCGCGGTACCGCCGGGAATTCCCGCAACCGTCTCGATACCCTGGTTTTCCAGCAACCGGACCAGCAGTTGCGCTCCGGACAAATCCATTCCGACTCTCCTCCGTCAAAGAGGCCGGCGGTCGCTGGCGGGAGGGTTCCGGAAACGAAAACCCCCGCCGGCGGCGCCGGCGGGGGTGAAAAGCAAACGATCCCGTTCCCCGCTACGGCGCGACGGTCACGAGGCTAAGTACGAGCACCCCCGCCAAAGCGGCGGAGGAGACCGGACCAGGAGTGACGACACGAGCGGACATCGGAACCATCTGATTGGGAACTTACCGGTCGTTATCCCAACACAGGCGTTTCGCAGGCGCAAGAGCAAAATCCCGACATTCCGGACATGGACCGGCGTCAAAGGGCGCCGATCAGCCCCCTGCTGCGTCCCGTCGCGCCCCGCCCCTCAGGACACCGGCATCGCGAACCCGGTTCCCTGGGCCAGTCCGGCGGGCCAGCGCACCGTCGTGGTCTTGATGCGGGTATAGAAGGCCACGCCGTCCATTCCATAGACGTCGTGGTCGCCGAAAATCGACCGTTTCCACCCGCCGAAGGAATGGAACGCCACCGGCACCGGGATCGGCACATTGACACCGATCATTCCGGCCTCGGCGCGCGCGGAGAAGATCCGGGCGGCATCCCCGTTGCGGGTGAAAATGGCCGCCCCGTTGCCATAGTCGTGATCGCTGACCAGACGGATCGCCTCATCCAGCGTATCGACGCGCATGACGCAGAGAACCGGACCGAAGATCTCCTCCTTGTAGATCGTCATTTCCGGCCGGACATGGTCGAACAGGCTGGCCCCCAGGAAGAATCCGCTCTCCAGCCCCCCGGGTTTGAAGGACCGGCCATCGACCACCAGGGTCGCCCCCTCGCGCACCCCCTCGTCGATAAAACCGACGACCCTGGCGCGATGCTCCTGCGTCACCAGCGGCCCCATGTCGCTCTGCGGATCAAGGCCCGACCCGATCCTGAGGGCCGAGATCGCGGAGACCAGCCGGCTGACCAGGGCCTCTCCCACGCCGCCCACCGCGACGGCCACCGACACCGCCATGCAGCGCTCCCCGGCGGCGCCATAGGCGGCGCCCATGAGGGCGGACACGCAGGCATCGAGATCCGCATCCGGCATCACCACCATATGGTTCTTGGCGCCGCACAACGCCTGCGCCCGCTTGCCATGCGCCGTCGCCGTCCGATAAACGTAATCGCCGATGGCGGTCGAGCCGACGAAACTCACGGCCGCCACCAGGGGATGGGTCAGAAGGGCGTCGACCGCCACCTTGTCGCCCTGGACGACGTTGAAAACGCCGTCGGGAAGCCCCGCCTCACGCAACAGATCGGCCAGCAACAAGGACGCTCCCGGGTCTTTCTCCGACGGCTTCAGCACCACGGTGTTGCCGCAGGCCAGCGCGATGGGAAACATCCACATCGGGACCATGGCGGGAAAATTGAACGGCGTGATGATGGCGCAGACGCCCAGGGGATGACGGACGGAATAGGCATCGACCCCGTGCCCGACCTGGGCCGTGAAGTCGCCGCGCAGCAGATGGGGACTCCCGCAGGCGAATTCGACGACCTCGATGCCGCGGGTGATCTCGCCCCTGGCGTCGTCGAGCGTCTTGCCATGTTCCCGGGTGATCGTTCCCGCCAGCACATCCATGTCGCGTTCCAGCAGGGCCTTGAAGCGGAACAGCACCCGCGCCCGCGCGAGCGGGGTCATATCCGACCAGGCGGGAACGGCGTCGGCGGCGCATGTGACCGCCCGGTCGACATCGGTGGCGGGGGCGAAGGCGACCGTCGCGCATCGGGCGCCGGTCGAGGGATCGTAAACCGGTCCCTGGCGCGTTCCGGTGCCTTCGTCCCTTTTGCCGGCGATGAAATGGGTGATGATCTGCATTGGTTTCAAGCCCTGGTTATGGTGATCCACGAACCAGGGTTATACGTTTGTTGATTTTTGCACCTCTATACCTAAAATTCAGTAATCGATGTGCAAATTTCAGCAGAAGATGGACTGGGACAATTTTCGTATTTTTCTTGAGGTGGCCCGGGCCCGTCAGTTGCTCGCGGTCGCCCGCAAACTCGGCATCAATCACGCGACCGTGGCCCGCCGTCTCAGCCGGCTGGAAAAGGATCTGCACGCGAAACTGGTTGACCGCAAAACCAGCGGATGCGAGCTGACGCCCGCCGGGGAACGGCTGCTGGAAATCACCGAACGGATCGAAACGGCGGCGCTCCAGGCACAGTCCACCGTCGGCAACGCCGATCTCGCCCTCAGCGGCACCGTCCGTATCGGGGCGCCGGACGGGTTCGGGTCCTACTTCCTGGCGCCCCGCCTCGCCCGGCTGAAACGGCTGCATCCGGCCCTGACGATCCAACTGGTGCCGGTCCCGCTCAACTTTTCGCTGCCAAAACGCGAAGTGGATATCGCGATCACCCTGCAACTGCCGTCCGAGGGACGTCTTGTCGCGCGCAAGCTGACCGACTACAGCCTCGGTTTTTACGCCAGCCGCGACTATCTGGACCAGGCGCCACCGCTCGAAACGGTCGAGGACCTGAAGAACCATACCCTGATCACCTATGTCCCCGATCTGCTGTACAGCCCGGCCCTCGATTACTCCGAAGTCGTCAAGGGCATCGACACCTATCGCCTGGAATGCGCCAGCGTCATCGGCCAGTTCGAGGCCATCGCGGCGGGAAGCGGCGTCGGCATCCTTCATGATTTCATGATGCCCCGTCATCCCGGGCTGGTGCGGGTCCTGCCCACCATCGCCTTTACCCGCGCCTATTGGCTGGTATGCCATGCGGACATCCACGACCTCCGCCGTGTCCGCGAGGTGGAGGCCTTCATTGTCCAGGAAGTCCAGGCCGCCAGGAGCATGTTCGTTCTCGCGCGGTGACGCCCCCTGCCCGCTCCTTCGGACGGACGCCGCCGTACCACGCCCCCCGGGGGGCGCCGCCCGACCGGGAACGGCCGCCCCGGGCCGGCGCGGGACGCCTACACCTCCTCCGGATGGGCGTGTTCCCGGAAGGCGGGACGCAGGGAGAGGCGGGCGAAATAGGCGGCCACCGCCGGAAGAGCGGGGCGCTCGACCGGCGTTTTCAGCCAGCGGTTCACCGAAAGGCCGATCACAACATCGGCCAGGGTGAAGGCGTTCCCGGCGACGAAAGCGCCGGTCGCCGCCAGTTGCCGGTCCAGAATCTCCATTTTCCCGGTCCAGGCGCGCAGGCTGTCCCCGATCGCCGCCCGGTCCTGAAAGGCGGGGTTGCGCCGCGCCAGCCCCAGGAAGGCATAACGCCAGGCCCCGTTGAGATCGGTCGCCTGCCAGTCCATCCAGCGCTCCACCCGGGCGCGGCCCCAGGCGTCGGCCGGCAGCAGGTCGTGGCGCCCCTGCCGGTGGGCGAGATAACGGCAGATGCTGTTGGATTCCCATAAGACCCCGTCCTCCGTCCGCACCACCGGAACCTGGCCGTTGGGGTTCAGGGCCAGAAAGTCGGCAGACCGGGTGGAGGCGAATCCCAGTCCCCAATCCTCACGCTCATAGGCAAGCCCGATCTCGCCCGCGGTCCACAGAACCTTGCGCACATTGATGGACGGCAGTTTCCCAAGAACGGTCAGCATCCTCATTCCCTTTCGGCGGTTTGCGACGGAACGGCCGGAAGTATAGCAGCCTCCGGCCCCGATCGCCTGCGATCCGCCCGCCCGGAAACGGCACCGGCGGACCGCCCCCATCGCGAGGGGACGGCCCGCCGGCACAGAGATCCTGGTGGTCGGAATCCAACATTTGGATCCCTTGCGGATGGGGCCAGGCATCCTGCCCGCCTCCGACGCGAAAGCGGCGGAAATGCTGGCATTCCGGCTTTCGCCGAACGGCGGGCGGGGC